>CAJUNT010000089.1 GCA_910587735.1 uncultured Clostridia bacterium | reverse complement strand
TCTCGCCGCTCTGGTAGGCGGCGGCAGAAACAGCGGATTCATTGTTGCTCCGCTTAATGATTGTGATTTTACAGTGCGGGCATGGCAAGTGTGCGCCCTCCTTTCTCCCGGATTCCGGGCAGAAAAAAAGCAGGAGACCTTTTTTCAGATTTCCTGCTTATTGCTTAATATTCCTTGTTTTTTAGTCTATCAATACAGCTAATATAATACAACAAATATTCTGTATTATTTTCATAATCATATTGACCAATACCTTGCTGAATCACTATTTCTAATTGAAGTTTAGCACTATTGCTTATAACATACCTTGTTCTTAGCTCAAATAAAATATAAACAAATTTTTCATCTTCTAATTTTTCATTATAAGCCTCATTTTTTGATGTAGATAGTAATTTGTATGCTATAAACTCAAAATCTTCTGAAGATAAATGCAAATTGTTATTAGTAATTGCATTTATAGCATTAAATTTTTGGCTTTCTAAAAAGAAATTTGTAAAACTACTTAATGGTATTTCTATAATATCAACTTTTTCAGACAACCATTTCAATGTTTCCTCAAAAGATTTAAAACCCGGAATAATTTGAGATTTATAATTTCTTATAAATTCATATCTTTGCTTCATAATATATATTTTTCCTGCTTAATTAATGGTAACAGTTCCCGAAAATTCTACTCCTGATAACCATGATAGAGATTTCATATTATACCCCTGTAAGCCTTTTGAAGTTACTTTAACTTTTTCAATATCACTATCTAATTTGAAATCACCTATTTTTACAGACCCAACAGACGCAGCGGTTGTATTTTTGGTAGTGTAATTGGTGCCGTCTCCAAATGTTTTATAAACTTTACTTGATAATAGGTTAGCACTTTTAACCTGTATTTTTTTATATCTAAAAGCATTGTACATTTCGTCACCTTCCCACAATAGGTATAACTCACAATCCTCACTTGTGCCATCTCTAATCACGGAAGCATAAATAACGGTTGCCCCTCTGGTTGATTTCTCTTTTGAAAGAGTATAACAATATTGTTCAAAATCTTCCTTACTGTCAAACTGTAAAACTGGAATTTCAACTTGCGTTTCTGTAGAAACTTTATCATTTGTCATTGCAAAAACTGGCATTGAAGATGTAATAAAAAGAACACAAGTTAATAAAAATGTTAAAAACTTCTTCATGGGTATCCTCCTTAATCATTATTACACATAGATTACAATTACGGCTTATTTTATAAAATCATCAGTATCCCTCCCTTTTCCTCTTTTTGTGCATATTCTACTATATTTTTTTATTTATGTCAATATCATTATAGAATAAGCACAACAAAAAACTAATAAATTTATTCGATTATTCAAAGGCAAAAGGGTAGCTGGCGGCAGCCAGTGCAGGGGAAGCGTAGCGTCCCCTGTTTGATTTGGAGCAGACCATGACTGCGGAAAATCACAGCCCTCCGGCAAGGAGCCTTCGGAGAACGCAATTCACCAACCTCTGGGTGGTGTATAATTGCGCCCTCTTTCAGAGGGGGATTTTCCAGCTTGTCATTTTGG
>CAJUNT010000088.1 GCA_910587735.1 uncultured Clostridia bacterium | reverse complement strand
TAAAACAAAGAAATGAACAGCTTAAAAAAGAAAATTGGGATAATAATATGGAAATCAGCAAATGTAAAGTTGAACTTCGTAAATTTGATAAATTAAAGTCTTATTTAGGTATTGAGAGTGTAAATGAGATAATAAAAGCAGCTTATCAATCAAAAATTAATCAAAAAGAACATACTCAAGAAATAATAAAATAATAGAAAAAGAGTGTACTAATATCAGTATACTCTTTATTCTTTGTTTCTATATTTTTGTAAAAACTGTAAAAACATTTTGTATTCTTCTGGCTCAATATTTTTAATAAAATCAATAAAAGAATGTAAATCATTATTTGACAATCGTTTTACTTCATTATAAAGTTCTTTTGATAGTAATGGTTGTTCAATATCTTCATCAAAAAATTCATTTGCACCAATATTAAAATACTCACAAATATTAAGAAATTTTTCCATAGATGGGAGCATTTTTCCGTTTGTAATATAATTGATGTAGCTTTCACTTCTTCCTATTGCTAAGCTGACTTCTCTTTCTGATACGTGTTTTTCAGCACACAATTCTGCAATTCTTTTGTTTATAAAATCCAATTTCATATGATTACACCTCTTTTTATTTCATTATAAAAGTGAGGTATGATGAATTAAAAATTCTATAACACTCTATTTTTTTAAAAATATATTGAAATATATAGTTATACACTCTATAATAGTATTAACAGAAAGTTTCACTTATTATTTTAATATATTTTTTTATTTATACATTGTAAAAATCGTTATAATATAGTTGTAATTAGAATGGAGAATGAAAGATGAAACAATTAAAATATTATTTTGTAATTGCTTTAATATTTTTGATGAGTTGTTGCCATACAAATACTTTAAATTCTTACAAACAAGAAAAAAATGATAATCAATATGAAAGTATTGTAGTGGAAAATAACAATGAAAATTTTGAAAATAATATAGAAAAAAATAATAATATAAATAATATAGAAAATGAACAACAAGGCATAGAACAAAAAACATATTACATAGGGAATAAAAATACAAAAAAATTTCATACTTTAGATTGTTATAATTTACCAAAATTAGAAAATCAAATTGAATTTGAAAGTTCCAAACAAGCAGTAAAAGAAGGCTATGCTCCTTGTAAAAATTGTAATCCACAATAGAAAAATATAAGATTTTAACAAAAGCTGTCTTATTAGATGTAATATTATCTATTTTAAGACAGTTTTTTTAATAAATTGAAAAAAACTATTGACAATATGTTATTTAAGATATAATATATACACATACTTGTTATTGTATTAAAGGTTAAGGAGAATGTTATGAATAATTGTATAAATGATGAAAATGAGAAATTGCACAACAGATTAAAAAGAATTATAGGACAAGTGCAGGCAGTTGACAGAATGATTGAGGAAGATGTGTCTTGCGAAGATGTTTTATCACAAATTAATGCAGCAAAATCTGCTCTACACAAGGCAGGACAAACTATTTTAGAAAGTCATATAAAATATTGTATTTCTGAAAGTATTGAAAATAGCGATATAGAAGAAATTATGAAAAGATTTTCAAAAGCTATGGAAAGATTTTCAAATATGAAATAGAAAATAAAAATATTATATCTATTTTTCTGTGATACTATTTTGATACTAAAAATTGAAATAAAGAAAAAAATAGAGATAATATAGAGAATATGTGATAGAAAATATACTGAAAGTTAAATAAATATATTTAATGTTATAAAAACCTTGCCGAGTGGGAGTAGTACCCAAAACTTTAGAAAGCCTTGAAATAGAAGGGTTTTTT
>CAJUNT010000087.1 GCA_910587735.1 uncultured Clostridia bacterium | reverse complement strand
TGGTTGAAGCCATATTGAAATTCCGCTTCGACCGATAGGAAGTAGCAAAGACAGGAAAAACTGTCAAGGGTAAACTTTGCGCTACGCGCCCTTGACAGTTTTTCCTGTCTTTGCTGTTGGGCAGTCAAGAGGGCGAAATCAGCAGACTGCTTTCGCCCTCAATTTATTATGGGGATTGTTACGCAGTAGGGGTCATTTTGTCCTTGATTTATGCGGCTTTGTGAGCGTTGAAATGACGGGGCAAGGGTTTTATATGTCTGCCTTCAAAAACGGCGTTCTATTGCGTAACTGGCACTAAAGTGGCTTTATACTTAAAGATTGTATTTCGAGCCATTGCGATAATATATTTGATATTCGTTTCATTTCTAATATAACAGAATCTTTAAGGTCTTTATAGCCCATTCCGTCAAAACAAGTTTCTACTAATCCAAAAAGAGGTTTCTGTCTATCTAACTTAGATGAAGAAATAATACTATTTCCATTTTTATCTGCCAAACTTGGGTGCATCATACAATTTCTAAAAGTACTGTTCATAAATTTGGCATTTTTAACATCTATTTCGTTCAAATAATCAGAAATATTTTATGTCATAAATTTGTTTTGTACAAAACGCTCGTGTAAATCAGTTAATTTATGTATGCTGTAATAATAGACAATATAATTTATTTTGAGCCACCAACCATAATCATCTTTTTCGTAATCGTTTAAAACGTATAGAAGAAAATTCATTGTGGATAAGGTATGAAGTAAATAAAGAAAAATGGCTTTCCCATTTTCCCCTTGTGGTAAAAGAGCAGACTTTCGATTTGTATTATAATCTGCATAATAAAAATCGACAATATTTTTGTTTGAATTTATAGTTACTGGCATGTCGAAGCTTTTCAGTCCAGAACGAATGGAATTTATAAATTGTGCGCATGTATAAGCATATTGATAACATTCCTTTCCTACATGCTCATCTAAGTTAAAATTATTAGGAGAAATTTCATAAGCAGTAGCAATTTCATTAAGGCTCTTTTTTAAGAAACGATTATCTTGTAACAAATAGTAATTATATTGTGTATTTCCAATTACTATTTTATCCTTATTTGTGTAAATGCCCAGATTATAATGAATATTCCAGCTTTTCATAAAAGAAAAAGTAAGCTGGTTTTTAAAAATCTCATTTTGGAGATAATCTATCGCCAATAACATTCTTTTAGATTTGCTGTATCCATCTTCAAAAATTTTCAATTTCATGCGAATATCTTTTATTCGTGCAGAGTATGGTATTTCAAGTTTTATTTCATTTGACGAAAGCATTTCTAATATGGTAGCTGCCGTTAACGTAAAATAAGGGATAATTCCAAAACCAGTTACTCCATCTTGCTGTAAAGACTTAGCTAAACTATATACTGTTTCGCAATCATATTTGATTTGAAGTAATGACAAATACTCATTTATTGTCATTTCTGCATTGTATTCATTCTTGTTCTTTTCTTTCATAATTTCACTCTCTTTCACTAACAATCTTGTGTATTGATTTTAGCTGAAATAAATAAAAACTGCAACAAAAAATAAGTAGGTACAACGTAATCTGTCATACCTACCTATATGCACCCTGTTTGTCAGCGTTGGTGATAAGTTGTTGTGTATACTTCCTTATCAACGTAAAATCAAGGCTTTCCAGGTTTTGGGCAACTATTCGAACCCGGCGTGTTCTTTGTTGTTATTAACTGTATTTGTTTAGGTCTTATACAAATACACGCTGTTTTTTGCTTCAATTACATCAATTATTTTGGTTTACTGATTTTCTGTTGCCAAAATGTTGCCATCTTTTTAA
>CAJUNT010000086.1 GCA_910587735.1 uncultured Clostridia bacterium | reverse complement strand
TATGCGATTTATAGATTTGTTGCAAAATATATAAATGAGGAATTTGAAAGTGAGTTGAAGTAATGTTTTATAATGCAAAAAACAATAATATAAAAATAGAACAAAGTAATATGGATTATGTAAGTTTTGGTGTAGGAAATAAAAATTTAATTATAATACCAGGACTAGGAGATGGATTAAGGACTGTTAAAGGTATGGCTATTTCACTTGCATTTATGTATAGACAATTTGCAAAAGAATATACAGTGTATGTGTTTAGCAGAAGAAATAATTTAGCAAAAGGATCTGCAACAAGAAATATGGCACAAGATATAGTTGAAGCAATGAATTTATTAAACATATCAAATGCTGATATAATGGGAGTTTCTCAAGGTGGAATGATAGCACAATGTATAGCAATTAACAATCCAGAAAAAGTAAATAAATTAGTTTTAGCAGTAACATCTTCAAAGTCTAATGAAATCATAAATAATGTTGTTGGAAACTGGATTCAGTTAGCAAAGAAGGAAGATTTTAAAAATATATTCATAGATACAGCCGAAAAATCTTATAGCGAAAAGCATTTAAAGAAATATAGAAAATATTATAATATTCTATGGAGAGTTAGCAAGCCAAAAGATTATAAAAGATTTATTATTCAAGCTAATTCGTGTTTGACACATAATGTATATGATGATTTAGATAAAATTAAATGTCATACTTTAATAATTGGAGGAAAACAAGATAGTATTGTAGGAGTAAATTCTTCAAAAGAAATAGCAGATAGAATTAGTAATAGTGAATTATATTTATATGAGGATTATGGACACGCAGTTTATGAAGAAGCAAAAGACTTTAATGAAAGAGTTTTAAAGTATTTAAGAGATAAATCGGAATATAGAGGAAAGCCATGAGTGTAAGTGAACGAGAAAATATTCATACCCTCTTTTTAGGGAAAAATTATCTTGAGCTTTATAAAACGCAGTCAAAGGTACTACAAGCAATGTTATTTGTTGAAACCCAGAAAGAATTTGAGGATTTCTTAAAAAACGAAGAAAGATTAGAAGAAGATATATTCTGGCTTTACTATGAAACAGTACAGGGCGAAAGTTTGTTAGTTGGCGGGTATGAAGAAGATGTTACTTCTAAAGTAACTACATTTATGAAAAAGAAACTGCCGGAAACTGCGTTCACAGCTATTCAGGAATATTTACAAGATATTTATGTAGACATTGACGCTATGGATAATCTGCAAGAAAAGATGGATATTCTCAATCAGCATTTATCAGAATACGGCTATCATGTTCAGATAGAAAGTGAAGATACATATTGTGCATTAGCCTACTTCTTGATGTTAAAGCAAAAGTAACTATTCCAATTTGTAGGGAAATTCAGTATTAGACGAATCGAAATATTTTGGAGGATTGAAATATAGAATGAAAAAATATCAATGTCCTTGTTGCGGATATTTTACCTATAATGTTCCAGCAAACGAAGATTGTGGGTATATTTGCCCCGTCTGCTTTTGGGAGAATGACCCGTTCATTACTTCTGATAGCGAACCAAGTGACTCTAATCATGGAATAACTCTAAAAGAGGCAAAATTTAATTTCCTACAATTTGGTGCTTGTGAAAAAGAAATGTTATGTCATGTTCGCCCGCCAAGAAATAATGAAAAGGAAATCTCATAGCGACAACTTCCCATTTGTCGAGCAGAACAACACATCATCACAGAGCCAGACGCATAAGACGCAGAGACGAAAGACTTGTGAAAAATCACAGTTATCGGGAGGTTATGGCGAGCGACAAATGGGAAGTTGTACTGGGTAAAATAAAATTATTTGGCCAATAGATAATAATGGGTAAAATAT
>CAJUNT010000085.1 GCA_910587735.1 uncultured Clostridia bacterium | reverse complement strand
TTCGTTAAGACCTTGAGAGCGTTGCTCTCAAACTCTCACCCGCTTTTAAAAAAGCGGGGCAAAACTTTTATGGAAAACTTCGTTTTCCTAATCGTGAACGGGTTTTTATATAACAAATACAGAATTTAATATTGATACATGGCAAAAAATGATATATAATATAAAAAAAGTATAAAACATTTGTATAACTGGCGGAAGTGGTAGAACTACAGGGAGTACAAATGAGCGAGCCGACCGCCTGGGCATAGTATAGTAATACCCAGACGGTTTTTATTTTTTTACACACATATTTAAGGAGGATTTTCATGAAACGTGCATTAATTAGTGTATCTGACAAAACGGGTATTGTAGAATTTGCGAAAGAACTTTCTAATTTAGGAGTGGAAATCATATCCACAGGGGGAACATATCACACATTACAACAGTCTGGTATTTCTTGTATAGGTATTTCAAGTGTTACAAATTTCCCGGAATGTTTAGACGGACGTGTAAAAACATTGCACCCTTCTATACACGCGGGTATACTTGCTATAAGAGGAAATGAACAGCATATGAAACAAATTGCAGATTTGGGCATTGATACTATTGATATGGTTATAGTGAATTTGTATCCTTTTAAACAAACAATATTAAAAGAAGATGTCACAAGAGAACAAGCTATTGAAAATATTGATATTGGTGGTCCTACTATGATACGTGCAGCAGCAAAAAATTATCAAGATGTTGCTGTGATTATTGACCCTTCTGATTATGGTAAAGTACTTGATGAATTGAAACAAAACAATGATATTTCTATTGATACAAAATTCTATTTGAGTGCAAAAGTATTTATGCATACAGCACATTATGATAGTTTGATTGCAGATTATATGAAAAAACAGGCAGGTATAGAGCAGTTCCCTGATACATTGAGTTTGACATATGAAAAAGTACAAGAAATGCGTTATGGTGAAAATCCACATCAAAAGGCAGCATTTTATAGAGAAATAGGCAATATCAAAGGCGCATTGACGAATGCAGTACAACTTCATGGTAAAGAACTTTCTTTTAATAATATCAATGATACTAATGGCGCATTAGAATTGTTAAAAGAATATGATGAGCCTACTATTGTAGCTTGTAAACACGCAAACCCTTGTGGTGTGGGTAGTGCAGAAAATATATATGATGCTTATATGAAAGCATATAATTCTGACCCTGTTTCTATATTCGGCGGTATTATTGTGTCAAATAGAGAAATAGATAAAGCAACTGCTGAGGAAATTAACAAAATATTTGTGGAAATTGTTCTCGCTCCTTCATTTGAAAAAGAAGCACTTGAAATATTGGAGAAAAAGAAAAATATCCGTTTAATGACATTGGAAGATATTACACAAAAACAGCCTAAAGGCTCACTTGATATCAAAAAAGTATCTGGTGGTATATTGGTACAGGATATTGATAATGAATTGCTTATTGAACAGGATTTAAAAGTTGTGACAAAGGCAAAACCTTCTGATAAAGAAATGGAAGATTTACTTTTTGCATTGAAAATGGTGAAATATACAAAATCAAATGGTATCGCAATCGCAAAAAATAAGCAGTCTGTTGGCATTGGTCCTGGACAGGTAAATAGAATTTGGGCTTGTAAACAGGCGATTGAACATGGTATTGACCATTTAGGTGCAGAAACTGTAAAGGGTGCAGTACTTGCCTCTGATGCCTTTTTCCCATTCCCTGATTGTGTTGAGGCGTGCGCAAATGCTGGTATTACGGCAATTATACAGCCTGGTGGCTCTGTGCGTGACCAGGAATCAATAGATGCTTGTGATAATGCTGGTATCGCTATGATATTTACAGGTATGCGCCATTTTAGACACTAATATAATGAGAAAACTGTGTTTGTAAAAGTTAAAGTTTTTTGTCAAACTTTTTTTCAAAAAAGTTTGTGGGTGTGGGCAACGCCCACAAATAAAATCATATTGTTTCGTTAAGACATTGAGGGCTTTGCCCTCAAACTCCTACCAACTTTTGAAAAAGTTGGACAAAACTTT
>CAJUNT010000084.1 GCA_910587735.1 uncultured Clostridia bacterium | reverse complement strand
ATATAGATATTAGTCTTGATGGCGCTGATGAAGAATCCTGCTCTGTTATAAGGGGCAAAGGTGTATTTGATCGAGTAGTTAATAATATAGATATTTTAAAACAAAAAGGTTTTGAAAATATTTCACTTTCAATGGTGTTGAGTAATAACAATTTACGTTATGCACAACAGTTTTTTGAACTTAACAGAAAACTTCATACATTTCCAATGCTAAGAGCATTGTCCTATGAAGGTAGAGCTAAAGATAATAAAACATTATTGGAGAATTCTTTGACAACAGATAGAATTTGTCAGGGAAGTGACACCAACTCTAATATAGAACAAAAATGCTGCTGTTGTACAGCTGGGTATGATCAAATTACTATAGAAGCAAATGGAGATATTTTTCCATGTAATTTATTTGGATCAGAAGAGTTTAAATTAGGAAACATAACAAAGATAGATAATTTAATGGATATTTTAAACACGAACAAAGGAAGCTTTGTGTGTCGAGCAATAGAAAAATATGAACCTGACAAATTTTTGAAATGTAAAGAATGCAATATTAATTATTTATGCTGGTCCTGCCTCTATCCAATGTATTCTTTGTCAGATGATGAATTTGAAGAGCGGTGTAAGGCAAAGAAACAGTTATTATCAAATGTTTGGGAGGAGTAAGTTTTATGAACTTTTCCGTTTTTTTTACGAATAGATGCAATATGAATTGTAGTTACTGCTATGAGAAAAATAAAAAAGAATGTTCTATGAGCTATGAGATTATAGATAAAACCATTGATTTTATTGTAAGCAAAAAGCATGAAAACCCAACGGAAAAACTGTCAATAGTGACACATGGAGGGGACACGACATACGCATGAATCTTTTTTCTATCTCTATTTCTAAAATTTATCTTTTTAAAAATTCAGAACCTGCTCTATAAACTCTGCTGGATTCATACTTATCACAAAACGTTTCTTTTTCATGGACAAATTTGGGCGGAATATCTCCACCATTTTCAAAATGCTCAAACACCATTTTCGTATGATATTCAGGTTTTCGGCTGCCTGTTTATCCAGTGTCGTATTTGCATCTTCTTTAAATGTTACATCTAAATGCCAGTGCATACTTTCCACACTCCAATGTCCCCTTACTGCCCGGCTGAACAATTCCACATCTTCCTTTAGACTACTAATATAATACCGATACTCTTTTCTCTCTATCCCATCTTTTTGGATTGTTTTTTCTTCCATCCCGATGCTTTTGAGGCCTTTCCACTCTTTTTTCTGTGCCAGCCACCGGATTTCTTCTGTTTGATAATACTCCCGGATTTCGATCTGTCCATGTGCCTTTTCCACTCTTTTTTTATACTTCCCATTTTCGCGGAGTTTCTTTTTTTCAGATTCCTCATTCAAAAACAATCTTACATCTTCATACAGATTTTTCTGGTTCTCTTTCAGGGAAAGTACATAATCTCCACGTTTTGAACGGATTTTTTCTGCAATTGCAGTCTGTGTCCCCATTGCATCAATTGTCACAACATGGCCTTTTATACGGATCTTTTCCAACAATTCCGGGATCGCTGTGATTTCATTGCTTTTCGTATTCACAACTTTTTGCCCGAGGCTGAATCCATCTTCCCTGCTCCATGCCGTAATGATATGATTGGGCTTTCCGCCTTTCCTTTTATTGGAGCGCATTGTTTTTCCATCCACACAAATCAGTTTTCTTAATGTTTCTCCTTCATTTTTATTCAGCAGTTCCTGCCATTTTTGATAGAGCTGCTGTAAAACTTCCGATGACAGCAGACCAAATACACGGCATAGTGTATCATGAGAGGGAATGCCGTTTTTTAGTTCAATATATTTTTTGAGATATTCCTCATGATAGTGGGCAAAATACTCCATTTCCACCCAGTCATCCACATTTGCAAGTGTTGCAAAAAGCACAATTACAATAATATCTTTTAGTTTATGCCTTACCTTTGTCTGCTGGCGGTTATCTTCAATGTATTCCATCCACTCTAATAATTCATTCATGGCAAAATCCCCCTTTTTCTTTTATTATACCAGAAAAAAAGAATTTGT
>CAJUNT010000083.1 GCA_910587735.1 uncultured Clostridia bacterium | reverse complement strand
GTAATTTTTATATTTATGCATAGAAACAGCTCCTTTCTGGGAGAAAATATGTTTTGCTTAATTTTATTATACTTTCAACAAGGAGCTGTTGTCTATATCATTTTAACGTAACAGAACCAAAAATTAGTAGAGGAGTGAAAAATAAGGAACAAATTTATGAAAGAAAGTAATTTTCAATTCAGAAATCCTATATTAAAAAAAATAAATTATCATTTGAATGAAGATTTTAATAGAAATAAATTTAATAAATTTGACTTAAAAATTTAAACAAATTTAATAACACAAAAAGATGAAAAGCAAGCTATTGTAAAATTATGTGGAGAATTAGGAGAATCAAATGAAAATTTTCCTTTTTACATAGAAATAGAATTAGAAGCTCCTTTTAAATGGACGGAAGATGTTCCAGAAAATGTAGCAAAGAATCTTTTAAGAAGAAATGCTCCAACATTACTTTTATCTTATATGCGTCCTATTGTGACTTTTATTACAAGCCAATCAGGAATAACTTATAATATACCTTATGTTGATTTTACAAAGGAATATAGCAAAAGGGAAGGAAGTGAAAAAGACTAGTATTTATTATAGTCTTTTTTATATTTATTTATGCTGCGATATTTTGTTCAATTACAGGTAATACACTAGATTGCTTTAACAAATTGTATAAAAACAGTCTATTCTTTTGTGTCCACTTTGTTATCATTTTTGTGTCTGCTCTACCATCCGAGTGTTTAAAATGAATTGTTTCGGATTGTGTATAGCCTTTTGCATGATAATCAGCATATAATAGCCATTGACCATTTTGCTTATATTGTACTTTTAAATTATGTAGTAGTTGATTCATTTTATTGCCACTCATGCCATAATCTTTAGCAATCTGTGTAATTGTTACAAGGTCTTTGCTTTGCAATATCATATCTGTATAGTCTGCTTTCTGTTTCAATTCTCTGATAAACTGCTTTTGTTGTAAATTTTCTGTTTTAAGTTTTTCTTTTCCTGCTCTTTCTTCTTTCAGCTTCATAGCCAATTGAATAATCATATCTGGATTTGTCAAAACTTCTTCTATTTTTTCTGCTGTCATATATGCACCATATTTTCTAATAGATTTTAAAACAGCCTTGACTTCTTTTTTAAATTTCTTTGCTATAGGTTTTCTGCTTTGCATTAAAACTTCATATACGCCATCTTCTGTTAAAAACCACGTTTCTTGATTTCCTCCAAGGGTCGGAATAATGTTCCGAACCTTTTCCTCTTCATCAATATTTCTAATCATTTTATTGATACTGCTTACATCATATTCAATCCACTCTGCAACTTCTTTTGCCAAAAACAATGGATTTTCAAAATCTCCATACAATGTAAATGGTTTTCCCAGTATTTCCTGTTGTTTTATTACTGCTAATTTGTTCATATCGTTACTTTGTTTATGAATAGAAGGCAATACTTCATCTATTATCCATTTTTCAAACTGCTTTGCTATTGGTGACTTACTTGATATCACCAATGAATACAAACCAATTTCATTTATAAGTATTCCTTTTGTTCCATTGACGTTAAATAATTCATTTATCATTTTATCTTCGTCATTAATATAGTTATGAATCGCTTTTTGTGGATTTGCATAACCAAGTATTTCCGCCACATCTTCTCCTACAAAATAGGGTACACTATAAATACATACTGTTCTAATTTTCCCAAATTGCTCACTTTCAAATACTGTTAAACTATTTTTCATAAAAAAAGCTTCCATTCTACAAACTATAATTTTTTGTTTGCCAAAATAGAGGTATAGTGTTATAATGTTTGTACCAACTATTTTGGCGGTTGACACTTGTATGGTTATTCTTTGGCGAGAATTACAAGTGTCTTTTTTTATTTGTTCTAATAATATCAATAAAATAATGAAAGCACAAACTACAAATTTAGGCATTTTCCTATGTTTTACAAAAATAAATGATTTCTAGCAATGTTTCATTATTTCACCATATTGCGAAGAAATTTTCTTATTATGCGAAAGTATTTCTACATAATAAGAAAAATATTACGCATAATGTATATTTTCTTTATAATATAGCTTCTTTCTTGCGTATACTCCTTTTTTCTCCTATTTTCTCGCTTTTTTTAAAAATAATAAAGGTAGCATATAGCCACCTTTACAACACTTTCATAATTTTATTTTTCACTCTTTTGCTGATTCGATTTACAAGTTAAATGCGAAAAACCCACTCCTTTAGGGGTGGGATGAAAGCATTTAACTTGTAAACAACCCGTAACGCTTGCCTAAAAGTTCAGCGGCTTTCAGTCTTTCTTTTATAGAAGCACTTTTTTCTTCTAATATTTGCTTGTCAT
>CAJUNT010000082.1 GCA_910587735.1 uncultured Clostridia bacterium | reverse complement strand
TCCGCAATCTGACCGGGGAATATAAAAAGATAGAGCCGGATTGCCGGGAGGGAGTGCGGGCGCAGTTGGAGCGTATGAAAGAACTTTGCAAAGAGCGCAATAGTCTGTATGAGAAACAGAATGATTTGAAAGGGCAGAAGTGGAAGATTGAGAAGTCGTTGGAACGATAAGAAATGTAGGGCGTGGCGGTTGTCATGCCCTATGTTTTTATGGTAAATGGAGCGTGAAAGTGATATAATCAAATTCGTAAATCATAAAGTTGCAAAGGTGGGGTATAGGTGAACTTGAATAAAATCAAATCTATTTTACCGGATTTTCAAATGAGCCACTTCAATATGTTTGATACGATTATATTTTTGAAATGGGAAACAACATTAGATAATAATTCTTGGGAAGAACATACAAATTTAATATTAGGTATGACCAGTCCAGATAATTATAAGATTTTCATAGAATTTGTAGATGTAAATTCTTGGCGCTTTCATGGAAGTGGTAAAATTTCTGGATTTTATATTAAAGATATGACCGTGAGAGGATATGAAAATAATTCAAAGTATGAGGTCGGTGATTATGAAGAAAATGAAATAGGATTTTATTGTTCAGATGTTATAATAAAGAGTTTTGAAAGACGATGATTTTATAAATGAAATTATGGATTGAAAGCGAGAATAGAGTATGAACAGGTCTGCAAGTGATATATTTAGATTAGAACACGAAATAATAACAAAGTGTGGCATATCGAAAGAACGTTTTCGTAAAGTGAGTGAAAACCAGTGGGAAAATATATATCAAAAGATTGCAGAAAAATATGCGGATAAAACAAAAACGTGGAAAAACGGTCTGCATTGGGCTAATACGAATGGTTATAGTCCTAAAAGCATGAAAAAACTTCTTGGGTGCTATGCGGTTGATTATTCAACATGGTTTCATTTTTTGCCTCAAATTATAAAAGAAGAAAATAAAATGGTTTATTTTCTAATCGACAAGAGCAGCGATTGGTATTGTGGAGAAGAATTTTGGATATTTGAAAGTTATGTATCTGAATTAGTGAAAGCCCTTGATTTACTAAATCATACAGCTTTTTTAGATAATGGCTGGTTAGATTATTATGTTGTTTCAAAAAAATATCAATGGATTATCGGCTTCAATCACCACGATATTGTTTCGTGTATTGGAGAGGGATTAAACCTTGACTGTTTCAAAAATCAATAGTTTTATTTTCAAAGAAGCGGAAAGATGAGATATTATTATATTTAAGGAGCGTCAATATGAATAGTCTACAAAAAGGTTCTATTTTAACGTTGCTGAAAACGGATGAAATGAGCAGCAACTATACAAATAATTATTGGTTCTCATATAAAGACTATCTGGACCCGGCAGATGATTTTACGGATTTTTGCTGTGAATGTCTTGAGGGAAAGCATGAATATATTGCCTTGATTGAAAATTTAATCAATAAAGATAAAACGGCAAAAATCTTTGTGCAGGTTTATGGGCTGGACAATAAAGACAAGGTTATAACCGCAGATACTTTGATTATTTTCAGTAAACTATCGCTTGTGGAAATAAAGCAGATTTTTAATGAACCAAAAGATATATTTCCGAGTGATATTGGAGAAGAAACAGATTTTTCACAACCAACTTTTATGATTGGGGATAATGGGGAATTGATTTCAATTACAGAACTATCCCATGAGGGGCAGCGCGTTTACTATTGCTGGTGGGACTAACGTTCTTGTTATTGAATCAATGTTTTTCCTTGTTGATGGTACAAACATGGTGCTAGCACCATGTTATGAAGGCGTTTAAGGAGAAAATGTGTGTTGGCGTTGTTACGCTTTAGGCTTTGGGAATACCTTATTTTACAAGGCATTTGGAATATGAACAGGGCGGGGAGGATATTTTATACCTCTATCCTCAAAAATAGCTTTTATTGCGTAACATTTCAAAAATCGACTACCTTGTCGGGATTGTGTTTCTGTTGAAAATCTTATATAGTTGAGGAAAGTATGGTATCCAAGAAAAACAAACGAAAAATAGTATATGAAGGAACAAATTATTATTGGTATGTGAGAATTAATGAGCATGGTCATAGAGTACATATTATATCAGATGATAAAAAAGTGCATTTGGAGTATCCTTTTTTGGATACGGAAATTCCTGTTACACCACAGGATATTAGAAACTATTTGAAACAATATTATGCCAATATCTTATAGGGAACACTTTTACGAAAAAATACAAAAAAGGATTTTCAAAAATGGATTGCTAATTTGTGGGGATTTGCTATAATAGATGCGTGGCAACATTTTGGCAACAGAAAATCAGCAAGCCATAATAAATGATGTAATTGATGTAAAAATGGGCGTGTATTTGCATAAAACTTAAA
>CAJUNT010000081.1 GCA_910587735.1 uncultured Clostridia bacterium | reverse complement strand
GTATTTTTAAAAGTCTTTTCTGTATTTTTATTTTCATATTAAGTTAACAAAACCTTGATTATGATTAAAATGTTTACAATTATGAATAGTCATTAGAGGAGTGATTTTGCAATAGAAATGACAAAAATATTTGCAATAAAATACAAATTATGGTAAAATAACTCAAAAGTAGATAAGGATGTGTAATATGAAAATTGATGGCAAATATGTATCTGGTTTTGAGTATAGAAAGAAAACTTTATCAAAAACTTTAGAAATATTTGAAAAGCTTAACTCTGAAGAACAAATAAACTATATAGCAAATAAAATTGTTACAAACGGGATAGGAAGAAGAACTGGTAAATTAATATATCAAACTATTTTATTTAATGCATCCTATAGTATTTGCAGAGAGTGCAAAAAATTCATTTGATGCATATGGTAATTATATTGGATCAATAGAAAATTTAACAACTATAAAAACTATAGGGGTGGAACACGAAGATAAATCTAACTTAGATAAACCAAATAGAAGTTATTACTTTTCCTAGCATACAATTTAGAAACTGCTTGTCAGCACAAGTTAAAGAAATTTTAGATGGAGACTCTGATACCCGAAATAATAAAGTACTCTATACTATTGTAAAAACTATGATAGAATGTGCATTTAATACAAAATCTGGGTACGAGCAATATGATACTACAGTATATGAACCAGATGGTATTTTAACAAAAGCTTTTGCTAAAAGAAGATATTTTCAAATGGACTTCTTTTTACATATGAGAAATAAAACAATTGCAGAACTAATGAATGTTTCTACAGAAACTATTACCATAAATACTAAATGCGAAGAATATTTTTATGATAATAATAGTGACGATGATAATAAAGTTTCTACAGAAAACCAAGAAAAAACAATTAAAGTTGCAAAAGTAATGTGTAAGAATATATTGAAAGAAATTCCAATTAAAGATATCTTAAATTTATTTATATTAGATGAGGATAGAATTTTTAGATTAAATATAGAATTATCCCATTTAATAGACAGTGATTTTAGAGAATGGAAAGAAATTATGAATCATACAAAATAGAAGTAAAAAAGGGCTACTACAACTTGGGGACTTGTTAGAGAGTACCTTATTGTGTAGTAGCCCTTATTAGATTGGTAATTATATAAGATTTTTTCTTGGATATTTTTTCTACTTTATTGCTTTGAAATATAAATACTTTTAGAAATAGTAAAAATACTAGTACCACTACTAGCTAATTTTGCATAGGTGTTTTATCAGTATATCCATTCCTTAATAACTCAATAAAAGATTTTAGATTTGTGTTATTTTAATATTTATATGTGATAACACCGAACATTTGACACCATAATCCAGTAATATCTCTAACATTTGCTCTAACATAAGATAATACTTTTTTTAAATCAGACAAAGGTATTTTACTTTTATTGTGTTCTAGTACAGTATCACCAGAACTTGTTATCCAAACTTTTGTAGCATTTGCTGTTGGCTTTCCTTTTGCAATATGAACATGTACAGGTTCTCCATTTTCATTTGCCCAAAAGTAAATATGATATCCCATAAAAGTTAATACATTAGGCATTCTCTATACCACCTGCCTTTGCTCCCTCTATAATAAGTGCAATATTGTTTTTACTGAATTGTATCAGCTTTGCTATCTCCTCATCTGAGAATCCTATTACATTACTTATCTGATAATTGGGTACTTTGCAATCCATAGTTTTAAAACCAAACTTTGCATCAGGTTGTTCAAAATGTATAATTACATAATCATTCCATGAAGAATGAGAAACCTCTATTTCGTCATAATAAGTACAATAGTGAAAAAACATAATTAGTCCTCCAATATATTTTCTGTATCTTGCATTGTTAGATTAGTTCATATCTTAATTCTTTCTTTTATTTCTAGATGTTATTATAACATATTTATTTGTTAAAGTAACTAAATATTTTTGGGGAGAGAAAAAGGGACACCTATGTTTTTAGATGTCCCTGAGATTGTTGTGATTTGTTTAATCAGTAAAGTATTGTTGTTTACTGAATGGATCAAAAACTGAACATTCTAATAATTGTCTAATATGCAATTTGTGTTCAGATACTTTGTTATCTGTATAAAAACAACCATTTTTGTAATTACAGTAAAAACCATTTCTAGCTAATAAAAACCAAACCATTGTTTAGGTTCTGTTACGTTAAAATGATATAGACAACAGCTCCTTGTTAGAAGTACAATAAAATTAGATAAAACATATTTTCTCCCAGAAAGGAGCTGTTTCTATGCATAAATATAAAAATTACTTTTAAAGACTTTTCTATTTCTTGTCCTCATTGTTTTTCTCAATCCATTTGGCGTTATGGAAAAGATAAATATGGACATCAAAAATATTGTTGTTGTAATTGTTATCACCAGTTTACTTTAGAACCTAATAAAACTAAAATTTCTAAAAAAGGCTATCCGAAGTGTCCTATTTGTGGTAGAAATACATTTATTTGGCATAAGTATGACTTCTATATTCATTTTAAATGTAATTCTAAAAAATCTGGACATTCTATCAAAGTTCCTACTATCCATCCGAACTTTTATAAAAAGAAGTTCCCTACTTTTACAACAGCTTCTTTTAAAAGATTTCGTTTTGCACCTAACGTTATTTTATATGCTCT
>CAJUNT010000080.1 GCA_910587735.1 uncultured Clostridia bacterium | reverse complement strand
AGGATAATTAAATATTATCCACGAATAAAAATGCTTTGTAATATCTAATAGTGCATACTACTCCTATTTACTTTTATATAGGATAGTAAATAGAATGGCTTTTTATGTATATGAGGGAGGAATAAATATGAATTCGCCAGCATTGTCCATTTTAACACAAGATGTTAATTTTAAAGATATAAAAGGGTCAACTTTTAAAGATTGTAATATGCATCATGTATCTATTAATAATTCTTTTATTACAGATTGCCTTTTTGAAAATGCAAATATGAATCATTGTGACTTGCTAAGTACAAAAATATTTTCATCTACTTTCAATAATGTTGATTTGGATGGAGCAGATATTTTCTCGATGTTTTTTTCGAATTGTAAATTTATTAATACTGATTTTAGTGCTGCAGGTATTGAAGATATAACTTTTTCTGATTGTATTTTTGAGGAATGTGACTTTAATGGAGTAGGATTAAAAAATTGTCAATTTAAGAATTGCATATTTAGGAAAATAAAACCCGATTCAAGTACCTTTTCTTTAAATAGATTTGAAAAATGTACTTTCTCTGATTGTATTTTTAAAGGCTCTTTTGTATATCAAATATTTCAGTATTGTCAATTTGACAAAGTTATAATAGATAGCAATATACTGAAATATAATTATGGATTAGGGAATTTATTAGGAATAACATATTTGTATAAAGCAAAGGAAATGTTAAATGGAGATATGTTAAAGCAAAATTTGTTAGCTGATTGTGTAGAACAAAAATTATTTATCAATGCTGTACTTGTGGATTATAATTTTTCTCACGAAATCAATCCAAAATTAGCTGTTAAAACAATAGAAGCAATAAATATAATGATTAAAAAGGAATTACTTTTACGGGCAGACGAATTAACTTTTTTAAAAAATTTATTTCATCATTTATTTATAAATAATTTAATTGCACCTATTGTTTTATATAGGTTGTTTGAAGAATTAAAGAAAATAGATATTGGGGATTGTCACAATAATATTGTTCTTAATAAAAGTAGAGAAACATTATATATAATTTCAAATAGTTTATATTTTGATTTTTGTGATTTTTGTGAACAACTAAAGAAAACAATTGGTCAAACAAATAGTGATATTGTTCCAGTAAACATAAAAATACATTATAACGAGGAGCCGAAGATTCCATTAGACTTGATGTTAAATCAATACTTTCCTAATACTTTTAGAAGAATATCAACAGAAGAAGGATCCTTTTTAGAATATTTAGAAGTAGGACAATATGGATTAGAAATTTTGAATATATTTTTACAGCTTTTAGGAATTACTATTCCCATAATATATTCAGAAATCAAAGAAAAACATAAAAAAAGTCAACCTCAAACAGTTATACGGAAAAATGTGGAAATTAATGTAATTTCAAGCCAAGCTGACAAAAATGTATCTGAATTAATACAGAATACATGTCAATTAATAAATTCTTCTGATATATTAGTTGATGATCAACAAGGATATAATAATACAAATATACAAGAAATAGAAGTACAATATCACATTAATATTCAGGCATAGTATGACAGGATCCTATATAGCGAATTTTTTGTTTCTTGAAAATCAAGTGATAAATTAATTCTAAAACAATTATATTCATCCTCGCTAAAACCATTAAATGAACCAGGTATATATGAAACATATTGTGAACTAATTAAGTGCTTTATAGTTTCAATTTTATCAGGTTCATTTTTATTTGAATGAAAATAAACTGTTTTATAGGCACCTACATCCATTGTATTACAGAATGCATTTGGAAATTGATTAAGGATAGATTCTATAGCGGTTATGTTTTTAAAATACCATTCTAAACTATGTTGATAACATGATTGATAATTAGCAGAAAGAAAATGCATAATAGCTGATATGTTGCTGTGTAAAAGTCCACCTCCTAATACATCAATCCATTGTTCTAAAAAATCATCATTCTTTTTTGGGCAAACAATGGCAGAAAATTTTATACTATTTATAAATAAAGGTTTATGAGGACTATATATAGAGTAAAAATAATTATTTATTGGCAAAATACGAGCAAGTTCTTGACCGGGCATTGCTAATGTTTCGTCAGCGATAACTAAAATGCGATTATATATTAATTCTTTAATCGCTTGAATCTGTGATACATCATATTTTTGGCTAGTAGAATATATCGGAGAAGTAATCCAAACAACATCAAAAGAATTGTTCAATATATATTCTAAAGGAATATAATATTTGCCATTACAAAATATTAATGATTTTTTTTCATATTGCAACTGAAATATTTTACAATTCTGCTCTACAGAGAAATATGCAGGTGTTATAATGCATAGTTTATGAAATCCATTATTTTTTACAAAATTTATTATATTTACAATGCTACAAGTGCTCGACGAAGTTAACAAACACATAATTTCTTTATTTGTATATCCTATTAATTTTTTGATAATCTCATTGCGAATATAAAGTGGTATATCATAAGTATATTTATAATTAAAAATATCTTTGGTATGTTCAAGTTTAATATACTTTATCATATATTCCTGATATTGGGGTGATGCATTCCAATAAGAAATATTAGTAATATCCATTCCCTTTGCTTCAGCAACAGACTTTTCATAATTTAATAATTCGTCCAATTCAAAAATTCTATCAATATACATGTTTTTTCCTCAAGATTCATGTGGCTATAAAATAAAAACCATCGATAATATTTAATTATCCTTTGTTCATACTCTACCCCTTATTTTACACCAATCAT
>CAJUNT010000079.1 GCA_910587735.1 uncultured Clostridia bacterium | reverse complement strand
TAGTGCCTGATTTTGTCCTTCAACCACGAAGGCTTTGTTCAGGAACGAGTCGCACATATATCCATGTCATAACCACTCATGACTGCTTTTTTTTGTTCTTCTAACTTCATTTTGTTAATATCAGAAAGTTTTCTTTTTATTCTTTTAATTGCTACCGCTTGGTCAACGGATTGTATATGAATACTCACTACAATATTGCTGTCTAAATCCAAAAAATCCGCTAACATTCTGTCTGTCAGTTCTGATGCAGTAATGTGCAAAAAAGATACTGCACCATAATTTTTACCAATTTGAAATTTATTTTTGTATTGAAAGTTGAAACTATCTGGTGCAATAAAATCTTTTGTAGTCATACCTGTTTCTACAATATCTTTCCAACTAAATATAAATTTTTGCTCGTCTTGGGCATGAAACAGACTATGTAATACATGAAGCCTTTCTTTGCCGTTTAATGGCTGTGCCTTTACGCCTAACACTTTAAAATTAGAAAGAATATCTGTTTCAATTCTTTCCAGTCTTGGTTTTGCTGCTTTTAATGTTTCTGCTTCAATGCTGAATGTGATGTATTTTGTTTTTATCAAACCATTGTTTCCTTTGGAAAGCTGATTTTTTAACATAGCAACATATTCTTTGCGAATACCATTAAAATCGTCTTGTTGTTCGGGTATTTCAATAGATTTTTGATATTCTGAAATATCAATACTTTGATTCAAAAAAGATAATTGAAACTGTATAGAAGAATCAAAATAATTTAAAAAATCGCAGTAATTTTCAAATATCAATGTTTTATCTTCATTTTGTGCTAATTGATAATTAATATCGTAAAACTGTATTGTTTTGCTGTATCTTCCGTTTTCCAACTTGCATATCCCATCAGAAAATAATTCTTGATAGGGTATTGCCTGCTGAGCAGTGGTGGGTATTGGTTTTTTACGGAATATATCTAAAAAAGAAAAAACACTACTCTTGTGTGTTTTGCTTTTTTCGCTTTTTAATTCTCTTTTTATTTTTTTTGTTTTTGTTTTATATTTTGTAATTTCATTTCTTGTCGGATTTGTTTTTTTGTTCTCATATATTCCCTCCTTTGAAAGAACAGAATACAGATTATTTGTGCTGTATGGACGAATTCGAGGGTAAAGTATTTGCGAACGAATGATATTCCATAGTATTTTTTCCATAGGTAGACCATCTTTTTCATACATAGCAATAAAGAAAAATGGTAACATTACCGCTACCATACACAATACTGCTGTTTCATTACCGATTGTTTTTTTGGAGCAAAAATATAATGGTATACCGATTACCGCTGCCGTACTAAAGCACACTAACTGTCTTTTGGTTAAATTTAATGCAACTTTTGTTTTTACTTTGTCTAAATCTTTTGGTACAGATACAAAAGGCATATTTATCTCACTTCCTCTTTTTTGATATTATTTTTTTGATTTGTTTTTTGTGTTGCTTTTTTTTCATTTTGCTGTAACTGCTTTTTGATAGAAGGCTTTTTTATGTTCTGGAGCGAGGGCGATACTGTTTCTTTTTCAATATTAACATTTTTGTTTTCCAGCCTTTGTATGTATTGTTTGACATTCCCTCTTTGAGTAGTTTCTTTTTGTTGTTGCAATGTTTCCAATACTCTTTTTGTTTGTAATTCCTGTTTCGATTCATAGTGTACCTCCTTTATTTGTCCATATTTCTGCTACTTGTTTTAATATTTGTTTGTCAATCAAAAAATCCCTGTAAATAAAAATGGCTCATTTATTTTCAATCCTTTCTTTTTTTAGTGAGTATTCAGTATTGATTTTGATACACTTCCTGTTTTAAAAAGAGAATAACATAACAAAATCGTATAACCTGCACAAGTCCATATTGCAATATGTAAGTTTTCTGCTGTTGCTATGCTTTGCACCAAAACAGTGTATATTGTAACACATACCATAATAAAAAAGCCTTGTAATCCTAATGCTACAAGACCTTTTAAATAATTATTTCCTATACTTCCCCATTCTCTGTTTGCCATAGTAGAAAAAGGAATTGCTCCAATAGAACAATAAATGTAAATTTCTACCATTCTTCCGAGTAATACCAATGTGACACAAATAGAAACAGCATTCATTGTCAATCCTACTAATGATGTTTCTATTAAAAGTAAAAATAGTTCTCCTACTTCCATGTTTTCTAACTGTTCTGTTAAATCACCTAGTATTGCATTAAAATCCAGAGCAGTATTACCATTGATAACACCAGCACTTTGATGGACTATATTTTGCGATAACTCGAATACTGCTATAACAATATCGAATGTATGAGTAACAATGTATGTTGCAACAAATGTTTTAAATATCCATTTGAATAACTGGAATGTGTCAAAGTCACCATGTAGATTGTTTTTTTCTATAATCATACTGATTAACTCATAACACAAAACAAATGTTAATATCAATCCAGCAATAGGAATAATAACGGTTTCTGATAAATTTTGTATCATGGAAAAGACACCACTGTTCCATGACTGTGGTGTCTTTCCAACTTCTGTCGCTATCTCTCCTACCTTTGTATTGACTTCATCAAACATTCCAGTCAGATTTCCTGTAATACAGTCAATTAAAAATTCCTTTATCCATTCTTCAATCTGTTCCAGAATGTTTTGCATAGATTAACTCCTTTCTGTCATACATTAAATAAGTTGGCAAGTAAAGGAATAAGGTTCATACCAATTAAAACAACCCCTCCTCCTGCCATAAGTTGATAGACCGTATTCCCTTCAACGGCAATCATTTCTTCTGTGCTGAAATCAAACT
>CAJUNT010000078.1 GCA_910587735.1 uncultured Clostridia bacterium | reverse complement strand
TGGGGGACAGCCGAGGACATAAAGCCGTACACAGACCCGGTATTTGAGAACAATATCCCCTTAACACAGACCCGAAGAACGCCTTTGACATGGAAAAGCACCTTAAACGCCGCCCCAAAAGCCTTGAAGTCGTATTTTGGTACTGGTCTTTTTGCCGTAGTTATTCACCCTGCTACATTTTACTGTTCACCTTTCTTCTTGGATATGTCTACATAGTTCCAACCATTAGCTTAAATATTTCCACTATTTGTTCTTCAAGTGTTGATTACTTTGCTAAAACACATTATATTAACAATAGGTTACAAAAATATATATCATAAGTTAACTACTAGTACATGGGACGAGTAAAACAATTAGAGTACAATATATATGGAGGGATTACTTATGCAAAAATTAGCGGTAGGAAAAATATTGCAAGGGTTGAGAAAAGCAAAAGGTATTACACAAGAACAATTAAGTGAAATATTAGGAGTGTCATGTGCAGCAATTTCAAAGTGGGAAAATGAGCAAATGTATCCCGATATAAGTTTTTTTCCTATTCTTGCACGATACTTCAATGTTTCAATAGATTGCTTATTTGGATTTTCAAATGAATTAACAGAAAAAGAATACAACGATTTCAAAGAGGAATGTACGAAATTATTCGCACAAAAACAGTATTTTAATGGAATGGAAAAAATAAAAGCATTATGTTATCTGTTTCCGACAAACGATAGGCTGAAACTGGATTTAATAATTTCTGTTATTCCATATATTGCATTGGCTCAAGAAGTGGAGATAAGAGAAAAAGTAGTATATCAAATGATAGCTCTTTGTCAAAATTGCGCGTCTGAAAATGTGCAGGCACAAAAACATTTTGTTTTAGGGCATTTGTTTATGCTGATAGGACAGTATAAACATTTTCCATTTTCTTTTTCTGATAGTGAAGTAAAAAATTTTGCGGCTGTCGATATGACAAACAGCTTATTATTACGAACTGATGAACATGCCATAAATAAGATTGAAACCGCAATAATTTCTTTAGGGGTACAGTTATTACATGAGCTGCGAAATAAAATTTCATATTTGCAAAAAGAAAATGATTTGCAAGGAGCTTTAGCTGTTACTAAAAATCAGATTACTCTTGCCGGACTATTGGAATTAGACCATAGTGTTTATTTTATGCTCTATATGAATGTTTCACATTTATATTGTCTGCTAAAGGAAAAAGAAAATGCAGAACAGGCAGTTGAAAAATTTGTTAACTTGCTTAGGAAAAAGTCGATTGATAATCGTGTTCTTCTTCAAGTATATAAAACCGGATTTTCAGCTAAGCCATTTGATTTGATAAGAGATACGTTAATTTTTGCACAGTTAATAACAATGCTGAACAAGGAGGTTACCACATGAAAAAATATTCTTTTCTATTTTCTTATTTTAAACAAGCGAAAATACTTTCACTATTTTTTTTGATGATTATTTCATCAGTATTGACACTTTTACCACCATATCTTGTCAGTTATATTTTAGATGAGGGTGTCGCTAAAACTTCAATAGAAACAATCGCATATTGCAGTATATTCTTAGGATTTGTATATATCTGCAGTTTTGCGGTCAATTATTTTATAAGTCAAAATTTAACAAAGACAAGCAGCTATTTTATTGCCGATTTGAAAAATGACTTATTTACTAAAATATTGAAGTTACCTATGGAATTTTTTGACAAGCAGCAAACGGGATATATTTTTGAACGAATAAAAGAAACTGAGTCATTAAATGTATTTTTCTCCCCTGTATTTTTGAAATTTGTAACAAGTATAGTTTCGTTTGTTGGCGCATTGGTTCTTGTATGTTCAATTCGGTGGGAATTATCTTTGATTTTATTGCTGTTTTTACCTGTTATATATTATTTCACTAATTATTCAAGCATTAAGATAAAAAGAGCGTCAAAGGCTTTGCTTGAAACAACAGCCCAAACATCGGGAAAAGTACAGGAAAATATAGGCGGTATTTCAGCAGTTAAAGAATTAAAAATGGAAAATCAACGCTCATCTGAAATATCCCGTCAACTTAAACAAGTTGCAGATAAATCCGTTAAACGCGGTAAGATGATGAATATTGCTTCCGAGGGTATAGTAGGAATTACAAATATTGCTTCCGTTCTGCTTATTGTTTTTTCCGGTATCTTTATCATTAAAGGAAAAATGTCTTTAGGAAACTATTGTGCAGTATCTCAATATGCTTTATTGATTTTTGCACCTATGCAACTTTTAGCAAGTATTAGTGTTATGATACAACCCGGTATTGCAGCTTTAACAAGAATTAACGAATTGCTAAAATTAAAAACCGAAGATGAAATATGTGGAAATAGGCAGGTTGGAAAGATAGAAAATATTATATTTTCAGATGTTTCGTTTGGTTATAGTGAAAAAACAGTTATTGATAATTTTAATATGGCAATTAGCAGAAATGAAAAAGTTGCACTATTAGGGAAAAATGGAAGTGGGAAAACGACGATTGCAAAATTGCTTTTAGGATTTTATAAAGATTATTCCGGCTCTATTCGCATTAACGATATTGAAATCAAAAATGTTTCTTTATCAGATTTGAGAAATCGAGTTGGGATTGTAGCACAAAATATTGTTCTTTTTTCGGGTACTTTATTAGACAACATTAGATTTATTGCACCACAGTTAGATGGACATGAAATTATATCAGCATTAAGTAAAGCAGGATTGGATATTTCTGAATTTGCAGGGGGACTTCAAGCAGTGATAAGTGAAAATGGTAAAAACCTGTCGGGAGGACAAAAACAGAAAATTGCACTTGCAAGAATGATTATAAAAAACCCGGACGTAATGATTTTTGATGAAGCTACATCAAACTTGGATATAGAAACAAGTAATTTGGTAAAGCAATCAATACATACTATTTTTGCAGAAAAAACCTGTATTATTATTACGCATGACCCTGATATGGCTTCTCTTGCTGATACTATAATTAAAATCTAAAGAAAGGATTTTGACAAAATGAAAGAAGAACAAAACTTGGCAATAGGAAGTGTACCCAAAAAGCTCATTATGTTTGCGC
>CAJUNT010000077.1 GCA_910587735.1 uncultured Clostridia bacterium | reverse complement strand
GTATTTTTAAAAGTCTTTTTCGTATTTTTATTTTCATGTTAAGTTAACAGAACCTGTTATTATAATAAAAATATAATAAATTCCTTCTATTATCATATTTGAAACTGTATAAAATGTCAATGTCTTGATAGTAAAATAGTATATATTATTCTATTTTATAGTAAAAGCATACAAAAAATGTAAAATAATACTATAGTAATTATATATATAATGTATTTTTTATATTATAAAATTGGAATACATAATTCACAATAATGTTTATCTACTAACTTTTTAACATATCTTTCTATTATTGGTTTTGAGATATCTAATAAATAACCTAACTTTTCTAATTCAGAAAAACATTCTTGCCATGCTTTTTTAATTGCTTCGCTTGTATGCTCTATTAAAAATATAATATATTTTCCTCCAGTAATTTTTCTCATTTTGACCTTCTCAGAACTGATTTTATCACTACCAGAATAAATCATACAAACATCATATCTACATTGCTCAGCTTTTATGATATTAGGATTGTCTAATGGAATAGCTAAAATAATAGTGTTATCATCAAATAATTTATTTTCTTTTAACCATTTTTTAAAATTTTCCATCAGTATAACATTCTCATGACCATAAGCACCTATTCTCCTACTATATAATACTGTTGCTGCATTTATATTTTCTTTATATATTTTGCTATAAAAGCACATAATATCACTCCCTACATTGTAATGTAATAAAATACTAACTCCAATTAAAATGATTTTCAACTATTTTTATACATAAAAAATAAGTGATGAATGAACTTTATTCATACATCACCTATACTTTTAAAATGTTATTTATTATATAACATTTTATATTTCTTTACTTAAATTTATCATTTCAATAGCAGATAATGCACAATCATACCCTTTATTGCCTGCTTTTGTACCTGCTCTTTCAATAGCTTGTTCAATCGTATCTGTTGTAAGTACACCAAACAATACAGGTATACCTGTTTCTAATGAAACATGAGCAACTCCTTTTGATACTTCATTGCAAACATAATCGTAATGAGAAGTTGCACCTCTTATTACTGCACCCAAGCAAATAACAGCATCATATTTTCCAGACTTTGCTAATTTAGAAGCAATTAAAGGAATTTCAAATGCTCCTGGTACCCAAGCAAGTGTGATATCATCATCAGCAACATTGTGACGCTTTAAGCCATCAACAGCACCACTAATCAACTTGGAAACAATAAATTCATTAAATCTAGCTGCTACTAATGCAACTTTCATATTTTGTGCTACTAAATTACCTTCCAATATTTTCATGTTTATCCTCCTTATATTTTATGTTATGGATTTAATTTTTTTAAAACTTTGTTTCAAAAAAAATACTAATATGTTAATAGATGTCCCATTTTTTGCTGTTTTGTTTTTAAATATACTTCATCTTCTTTTCCTAATTCCATTTGTATTGGCACTCTTTCTACAATTTCTAAATTATAATTTGTTAAACCTTCTATTTTTTTAGGGTTATTTGTCATTAAGCGCATTTTGCGTATACCTAAATCAGCTAATATTTGTGTACCTATTGTATAATCTCTCATATCAGCAGGAAATCCTAATTTAATATTTGCCTCTATGGTATCATAACCTTCATCTTGTAAGGCATATGCTTTTATTTTGTTAATTAAGCCAATGCCTCGTCCTTCTTGACGCATATAAAGTAATACGCCTCTACCTTCCTCAGCAATTTTTTTCATAGCAGCATCATATTGTTGACCACAATCACAACGTGCAGAACCTAATGCATCTCCTGTTAAACATTCGGAATGTACTCTACAAAGTACTGGCTTGCCATCTGAAACATCTCCCATAGTTAATGCAACATGATGTTCACCATTTAGTTTATTAATATATCCATGTATTGTAAAAGCACCATATTTTGTAGGCATTTTTGCCTTTGCGACACATTCTACTAATTTTTCATGATTTTTTCTATAAGAAATTAAATCAGCAACTGTAATCAGTTTTAATTGATGTTTTTGAGCAAATTCTATTAAATAAGGCAATCTTGCCATATAGCCATCATCTCTCATAATTTCGCAACAAAGTCCGCAAGGCTTTAATCCTGCTAATTTCATTAAGTCCACTGTTGCTTCTGTATGTCCATTTCTTTCTAATACGCCCATAGGTTTTGATACAAGAGGAAACATATGTCCAGGACGTCTAAAGTCTTCTGGCTTTGCATTTTCTTCTACTACCTTTCTTGCTGTAATGCCTCTTTCATATGCAGAAATACCTGTTGTTGTATCCACATGGTCAACAGAAACAGTAAATGCTGTTTCATGATTATCTGTATTTTTTTTCACCATAGGGTGAAATTGTAATTTACTTGCCATTTCTTCTGTCATAGGCATACAAATTAAACCTTTGGCATAGCTTGCCATAAAATTAACTGCTTCTGTTGTAGCAAATTCTGCTGCAACGATAATATCTCCTTCGTTTTCTCTATCTTCGTCATCTACAACAACAATCCATTTTCCAGCTTTTAAATCTTCTAAAGCCTCATCTATTGTATTAAATACAAATTCACTCATGTTTATGTCACTCCTTTTAAAAATTATTATAGCCTTGAGCAAAACCTCATGAACCCAACAAATAAGCAGTTTTGCAAGACATAATAAATAAATTTATCACTATAAAATATAGAAACAGCCAACCGATTTTGGTATTATTAAATTGTAAGAAAACCACACGAAAGGGGTTGACTGTTATCTATCGCCAAGAAATTTTACAGGACATTGCATTATTCACTTCTACACCAAAAGCTCAGTTTTACGATAAGCTGTTTGTTAACCTTGATTTATCCGAGTTCCCAGAACCTACGGCAAAAACAGGCAGAAATGCTTTCTCAAAAAGAGCATTGCTCTGTGCTTTTATTGTCATGAAATGCGAATGCTTTTCCTATATTACAGATTTAGTTGATTATCTTAACAATAATCTTATCATTGCTTATTATTGCGGTTTTAATATTACAAAACCACTTCCATCATACTGGACTTTTAACCGCTTTATACGCAATATTGACAACAACTGCCGATGTTTCGGACTGTACATATTCTAAGCCAAACTAATCACTTTATTTCTATTGATAAATGTACATTCTTAGCCGATAAAGGCTATGACATCAAAGCTGTTTACAATACTGTAAAAGAGCTCTATCATGGTGAATGTGTTATTCC
>CAJUNT010000076.1 GCA_910587735.1 uncultured Clostridia bacterium | reverse complement strand
TTTTTTCGTAAAAAGGTGCTATAGTCATAGTTACAGTGGCTACAGCATCTTTTCTTTTTATAGAAGGTTTTTGTAAAACAGCTCTTTAAAAAAGTCATAGTAAGCTGAAAAGAAGTATCAGTTTGCTATGGCTTTTTTGCATATATTCCAGGAAAGGAGGACAGAGGTTTGTTTAGAAATCGGAATGAGAAGGAAAAACTACTGTAACCGTTTAGGAAGGTAGTAATTTGAAGGAGGAAATATTTATGAAAAAAAAGATGAAAAAGATAATTGCTATTGTTTTAACTGCAACAATGGTAATGGGGGTAAGCATTCCAGCATTTGCAGAGGAAGCGGTAAATAATGAAAATATTTTTCAAACAGAGGCATTTCAAAATTTTCAAGAAAATGGTCTGCCGTTGGTTACATTAAGCAATGGAGAAGAAAAATGTATTTCTTATGATGATGGAAGTTTTGTTATAATGGGTGTTTTACAAGAAGAGTGTTTTTCAAAAGAACAAGTTACAAGAGATCCTTCTGATATTATGTATAATGGGACAACGACAATATATGGGGATTTTTATAGAAGATTGGATTCTGGTGGCAGCAAAAAAGAATTTCGTGTTCTTTTAACAGCAAAATATAAGTATGGAGCATATAAACTTGAAATAGAAAGTGTTAGTTCCAGTGTTGTAGACATCGGAAATGACGTGGTTATTACTAGTGATCGCTCAGCGGCTAACTACACAATGGCTAGTACAGCAAAAGCAAACATTTATTGTTATGTTGATATACAATATATTGATTACGAAACAGGTTTTGGAGGTCGAATAAGTGATCAAACGATACGTGCTAGCATTATTTGTGGTCCACATACTATTACAGTAGATCCCTCTTCAAACGTATTATAAAAATAATGAAAGGATGATTTATATATGTTTACAAGAAAAAAGCATAGTTTATATAAAATTACGAGTGCTATTTTGTTAATGACTTTTGTTTTTTTAATTCCTGGTTCTGTTTTCGCTTTTGACGATGTAACTAATGGAAATGTAGAAGAAGTAATTCTATACGAAGAAAATGGTAATTTGTATGAATGTATTCTAGAAAAAGGGGAAAACTGTTGTGAAGGAATAATTTATGAAATAGTAGGAGAGGATAAGATTTTTTGTGATGATTTCATTATTACAACAAATGGTTATAATGAAATTTATAAAAATGGAGAATTAATTGCAACTTTTACAGTTGATGATTCTAACACAGAATTTTGTCCTATGGAACTTTATCCAGAATATTTTACAACAGGTAAAATTGATTTCTCAAAAAATGTTGACAATATTGCTGTAGCTACGAGTATTTTTTTGGCGATATCACAAGCAAACCCGTATATTAGCGTAGGTGCTGCAGTATTTACGCCAATAGCTACAGAAATTGTAAAATCAAAAATGTCTACAGGATGGTATCAAGTTAGATCCCAAATGGAAACATTTCCGCAAAATGTTCCAACAGAATTTTTTGGAGCTATTTATAAAACAGATTACCGGTATACGATATATAAATCTACAGAAATGATTTCTGCTAATAGAATAGGCAATCCAATTTATGATGTATATTATGCAATGCCATAATATAGGAATCAACAAAAAACGAGTTGTTTTTTGCTTAGTGATACTTGTCCTTTTGTGGGCAGGATTCCAATGGCTTGCGCATAGGCAGGGAGATTCAGATGAATATTCTGCATCGCAAGGGGCACTTTTATATGGAAATGGAGTTAGTTCTGAATCGTTGATGGTAGGGCAAGAAGAAAATATTTTTTTGAATGAACGGACAAAAGTAAAAATTGCCTATACACAAAATGATTTGGATGAAAACCATAATAGATGGGTAAAGGGAAACCTTGCGCTTGTCGTGCATGTGCCTGTGCAGCAACAGAACACAAAAAAATGCGAGATGGAGTATACGGTGCTTCGTACAAATTTTTGTTTGCAATATCAACCGGATACATTGGAAATTCTCTCATTTGATGTGACAAGTGAATCGGGTACGCCCCACGGAGAATTGCTTGAGCAGACAACACATCTCAACGTATCAAACTATATTGTTTACGATATGCCTTTACAGGGAGAACACAGTGTACAATTCATAAATTATCAATGGGGGATAGGGATGGTTTATTGTTGGCGGTATGAAATGATACTGCGTGAAGATGGAACGGTGAAGTTTTCTTTATTTCCGGGTAAAGAGGAAATAATTTCTCAATAATAGACGATTTAGATTCCTTGCATGACAAAATATCGGAAATGATATTATAGTATTTCTTAGAAAATGTTGTAAGGTGTACCATCTAATTCTCTTAGCTTTTATCACTCACTATGCATCCCGTTTGTTCTGTTTATTTACCAAACAGAGCAGGCGGGATTATTATATTGTGTTTTTTTGGATGGATATCAGAAATGTTTCACGCGAAACATTTTACGCAGGATAGAAAGATTAGAATATGATAAAATTACTATAATGAAAGACACGTTGTATCAGTAAGGTTTGCTGATGCGACGTGTCTTTTTATTTATATGGAAATTGCTTACGGCTGATAAGGATAGCTGTTTGCATAGAAAGTAACTGATACTCTAATTTTTCGCAATAACTTGCACAAGAACGAGGAACAGATTGCCCCTGAGAGTCCAAATAGTGCGAGATGATTAATCGGTTGCCTTGTCGTTGAATAGATACAGTAGGGGGATACATAAAATCGTTCTCATATAATGTTTGGCGAAAAGTAGAACGTATTTTAAAACAATCTTCCTTTGCATAATCAAGGAAATTTTTATATAATTGCCAGTAGGGATTTGAATTTGTATATCGTTAGAAAATGTTTTTTGCAAAATATTATAATCATTATCAATCGAAAACCACATCTGCCAGTAAGCGGGATGCCAAACATCATTTTTATAGAAATTTTCTTTGAATGCTTCGGAATCTGTTATGTAATTGAAGTTTATTTGCTGGATATGTCGGAATGGATTGGGATAATTGCTTGGAAGATCAATATCTTTTTGCAATAAAAATTCAGTTAAGCTGCAGATGTATCCAACAGAACTATAGCCCAAATCAAAGGAACTATTAATAATACCAGTAAAATATTTTTCCTTGTCAATATAGCGGGAATAAGTTGTATGCAAACTGATAATCAGATATTTTCTAAAGCGGACAATAGAAACATAATCTGTTCCATATAATTCTATGAAAAAGTCTGAGGAGGTAAGTATTCTTTTTATCATTTTATTTAAAGCCGTTAGGTTATATTTCTGTATTTTTGGTTGCTGTACAGAAGTTTTGACAAGTAGTTTGTGAAACTGCAATGGGTGTAAAAACTCTTCAAACAGTGGTGAGTCCAATACATGAATGGAGCATGCCATTTTTATGATAATGCTGTTTTCAGTCATATACTTTATCCTCGTGAAATAATTTTTAATAAAAATAGAATATATCATTTAAACATATAAATTAAGCTACATTATTTATAAAGAAATATATTAGTTGAAAATGGTTTATCATAATATGAAAAGAGGTGGCAGCTGTAA
>CAJUNT010000075.1 GCA_910587735.1 uncultured Clostridia bacterium | reverse complement strand
TGAAACAACACCAGCAGAAGGTGAAACAACACCAGCAGAAGGCGAAACAACACCAACAGAAGGCGAAACAACACCAGCAGAAGGTGAAACAACACCAGCAGAAGGCGAAACAACACCAACAGAAGGCGAAACAACACCAGCTGAAGATGAAACAACACCAACAGAAGGCGAAACAACACCAACAGAAGGCGAAACAACACCAACAGAAGGTGAAACAACACCAGCTGAAGGAGAAACAGCACAAAAAGCAGAATAATTCTAAAATATTTTAGATTTTATATGATAAAAGAAAAATAATTTAATAAAATAAAAAAGAGGTAATGAAATATATTTTTATATGGAATTACTTCTTTTTTGTATGCATTGTAGTATGGCATAGTTAAAGTATAGTAACAATAATTAATATTTGATAGTTATATTATTAAATTGTTGCTGTTGTTTTACAAGAATACTGTATTATTATAAAAATAGAAAATAATAAAAAGAGTTTTTGACGGTAAAATCAAAATGAAAAGTATAAAAATGTTATTTTTTATGCAGTTTTTTATTATATGTTTCTCGTTTAAAGACAAATGTGTGAAACATACAAAAAATGTCTGTATTATTTTTGCTTTTTCTATTGACTTTGCAGAAAAACATCATATATAATTATAAGAGCAAATCTTAAAATTATATTAAATTTTGTTAAAAAAGTCTATTCAGAAAATGGAGAAAAAAGACTTTTTTAAATAAGCTATTTATACTTATAAAACAAATTTAAGATTTGTATATTATGGTTATGTAACAAAATAGTATAACAAGTCATTTGTATTGTGTTTTAAAAAATGATAATTCAAATATTGTTTTATAAAAAAATAAAATGATATTGTGTTGTCTGTAAATTTGGTTTATAGCAGAAGGGAGGTAATCATATTACAAAATAATAAAATACAGTTTTTTGCGCAATTATATTTTATGATTCAAAATGATATTTTCAAACTGTATTTTAAACCAGTCTGTTATAAAATTGAAAATAACAGAGTTTTTTGTTACATAAACAATCGTACAACCCTTCAGCATTATAAATTTTAATAGGAGAAGCGATAATATGAAAAACATACTTGTAAAATGGAATAATATTAGTTTAGTAAAACGTATCATTGCTGGTATGTTAATTGGTGCATTATTAGGTGTAACTGTTCCTACATTAACACCAATTGGCATATTGGGTGATATTTTTGTAAGTGCATTAAAAGCAGTTGCTCCAATATTGGTATTTTTCTTAGTTATGAGTGCATTGGCACAACATAAAGAAGGTGGAGCAAGCAATATGGGTACAGTTATTGTATTGTATTTGGTAGGTACTTTTGCAGCGGCTGTTGTTGCAGTTATTGCAAGCTTTTTGTTCCCAGTTTCATTGACATTACCAGAAGCAGCAACAGGCAGTGCAGCACCTGGAGGTATTGGAGAAGTATTAAAAACATTACTTTTGAACATCGTTGCAAACCCTATTGGCTCTATTGTAAATGCAAATTATATTGGTATATTAGCATGGGCTGTTATATTTGGCTTAGCTTTAAAACCAGCATCTGAAACAACGAAAAAAGGTCTTGTGGACTTTTCAGAAGCAGTTTCACAGGCAGTTAGATGGGTAATTAGCTGTGCACCATTTGGTATACTTGGTTTAGTATTTACAACTGTTTCTACAAATGGTATTGGTATTTTTGCAGACTATGGAAAATTGTTAGGTGTATTGGTAGGTTCTATGGCAGTGGTTGCATTTATAGTAAATCCTATCATTGTATTTTTAACAATGGGTAGCAATCCATATCCATTGGTATTTAAATGTTTAAGAGAAAGTTTTATCACTGCATTCTTTACAAGAAGTTCTGCAGCGAATATTCCTGTAAATATGGCACTTTGCGAATCATTGGGATTAGATGAAGATAATTATTCTGTATCCATTCCTTTGGGAGCAACTATCAATATGGCTGGTGCAGCGATTACAATTACAGTTATGACATTGGCAACAGTACATACATTAGGTATTACAGTGGATATTCCAACAGCAATTATATTGAGCGTTGTTGCAGCAGTTTCTGCTTGTGGTGCTTCTGGTGTTGCAGGTGGTTCATTGCTTTTGATACCTTTGGCTTGTTCATTATTTGGCATTTCTGGCGATATTGCAATGCAGGTTGTAGGTGTTGGATTTATTATTGGTGTAATTCAAGACTCTTGTGAAACAGGCTTGAATTCTTCCACAGACGCATTGTTTACAGCAGCATCTGAATTTAGACAATGGAAAAAAGAAGGAAAACCAATTAAATGGTAATAGAATAGTATTTATTTTTAGCAATAAATATAATGATAATATATAATTGATTATATTGATTGTGGTTGTGCGAACCCTTATCATAAATAGTGATAAGGGTATTTTTTTACTTATAGATATATAATGATAAAGAATTAGTAATTGAATAATATTCAGAGATATAATAAAAATACTTATAGAAATATAATACTATAAAATAATTATAATGATTGAATTCATAGTCGAAATGTGATATTATAATCAGTAAGCAGTATGATTTTGTTATATTTGTAGTTTTTAGAATTTAGCAAACTGATTTCTTTATATTTTTATATTGTTTTTTTATAATAAGTAGGCTTATACTGAATATTTAGCTTTATAAATCGTGTGATTTATGTGATTTTTTTTGTAAAATAAAAAGTAGTAAGTGTATAGTATAGAATCAATATATTTATATGTGTCATATTATAAATATGAATATTATATTTAAAAATATACATATTGGAAAGGAGATTTATTATGGAGTATCCTCTGTGTTCCCTTTGTTCAGAAAAGGATTGTAAAGTTGTTTCTATTGATGAGTTACAAGGCGTTACATTAGATTATCAAAATAAAGTGACAAAAATTCCTTATTCAGAATGGAAAAAAATAGAACAATATACGATATCTTATTTTTCATTTTGTTTGGAAAAAATTATGAAGCAGTATAATTCATAAAATGCTTTCTATTGTTATGAGTAGAGGGCATTTTTTGGCAAAGTATAATGCTATAACAATGCTAAATATTCGGTATATGTTTCTATTATAAAAAATGATATTATTTATGAAGAAATTGTTGATATTTATTTATTTTAATTGTGCTGTATCTTAGGGATAAGAGAATATAAAATAAATGAATTTATATGAATTTGCTGTGATGGTGTCGTAATCATATTTGACTGCAATACAAAAAATAACCCTTGATTTTTCAAGGGTTATTTTTGTATTATGCGGATAACAGGAATCGAACCTGCACCCTCTCGGACTGGATTCTAAGTCCAGCGCGTCTGCCAGTTCCGCCATATCCGCATAGTATAACAATAAACTGCTATTCCTTTATTATACCTAAAAGAAAAGAAAAGTCAAGAAAAACTATTTCCATAAATGGTAATATACATTATAGCAATAGAAAAAGCCTTATTATAATAAGACTTTGAAAAATATAATATAATTTTTAAACATAAAAAAATGAACCAGGAGGGATTCGAACCCCCGACCCACGGCTTAGAAGGCCGTTGCTCTATCCAACTGAGCTACTGATCCGTAATAAAAAGCGGGTGATGAGAATCGAACTCACGTGTTCAGCTTGGAAGGCTGACGTTCTACCATTGAACTACACCCGCAAAACAAATGAACCAGGAGGGATTCGAACCCCCGACCCACGGCTTAGAAGGCCGTTGCTC
>CAJUNT010000074.1 GCA_910587735.1 uncultured Clostridia bacterium | reverse complement strand
GTATTACTATCAATCGTGATTACAATGCAAGTATAAATATTAGAAATCAAGGTATAAAGTTAGTAATATCTTAGAATATTATATTACAGAAACCGTGGGACACACGGGGTTAGCTCGCTTATGCTTAGTACATTGGTACTATCGAACGAGAAGCCCCCGCCTCTATGCGTTAGCATAGGCGGTGGGAGTATGTCACTTGTGGTAAATACTTATGATATGAAAATTCGTAAAACGGTGGAAGGTAAAGAAGCGATTATGAAAGACAAACGTTTTTATGTAGCGCATTTGGATTATGACACGATTATTGAAGAATTAGACGCTACTGCAATTATAAAAGGATTGAAATAAGGAGGCGTTACTATGAAATATCATTTGAAATTAAAAAAAGCACTTTCTTATTGTGGTATTGTCACTGCAACAAAAAAACAGCCTGACGTATTTGTAGAGGATGAAGAAACAGCAAATCAAATACTTAATACGGGATATTTTGAATTGGTAGAAAAAAAGAAGAAAAGCAACAAGAAAATACAAATACATCACCTATCACAAAAGAGCAAATTGAAAAAATGAAAATAGAGGATTTAAAAAGCATTGCAGAAGAAAAAGGGATTGATATAACAACACTGAATAAAAAAGCAGATTATATTGAAGCAATTACAGCATTTGATAATAACAACAATGAAGTAGATTATCAGGAATTTCAGTGAGGGAACGTTTATGATACATAAACCATGGATAACACCACAGGAAGTAAGAGAATATTCTGAAATACCAGCAGTACAACAGCGCAATGATACACGACTTGAAGTAGATATTGCGAGAGCAAAACAATATATTATGACGTATACACATAATCGTTTTGAAGATATGGAACAGATACCGCTAGAAATCAAAACAGCAATGTTAATTTTATCAGAAGCATATGCTCATAATGCTATTATATCAAGCAATGAAATGAAATCAGAAACATTTGACGATTATAGTTATACTACTGAAGAAAGTCAAATCAGTATTGACAGTTTGGATATTGCAGCATTATTAGATGATTATGTGATAACAAAGCCTACAAATGGAATATTGTTTCGCATGAGAAAGTTATAGGTGATGCTATGAGTTTAGAAAATTTGTTAAATCATACTTGTGATATTTACCATATACAAAAAGAAGATATTGCTATGGACTATGGATTGCCAACATCACATTCCTTTTATTATGCTGAAAAGCCAGATATCAGCAGTCAAAAATGTCATTTTGGTGTCAATTCTCAAAATACGAGTATTACACAAACAGAACCAGCCAATATCATGGAATCTAAAATAAAATTGACATTACCTATTGAAACAGATATTCGTATCAATGACAAAATCATAGACTGTATGACAGGATTAGAATATACAGCAGAGCAACCAGTCTATATTAGAAACCATCATATTTTTGTGTATATCAAAAAAGTAGGAGAGGAGAAAATGTTATAATGCCTACTGTTAATTTTGATATGGGTGAATTAAAACAATTTTTTCAGAATATGGAAAATGTAGCAAGAGGTGATTTTAAAAGAGATTTTATAATATGGCTGGAAGCAATCGGGTTTGATTTTTTGAGGGTAGTACAAAATGAAATTAAAAATCGAAAAGTAATAGACAGTCGATTATTGTTGGACAGTTTTACAAGAAATGATAATGGGAATGTATGGGAATTGTCAGATGGTGGATTGACATTGGAAGTTGGTACAAATGTAAATTATGCAAATTATGTAGAAAAAGGGCATTGGACAAATCCTAAAGGAACAGCACAACGGTTTGTACCTGGACATTGGAAAGACGGAAAATTTGAGTACGACTCAAGTGCAAAAAGCGGTATGGTATTAAAACAAAAATGGGTAGATGGAAAACACTATTTTGAAAGTGCATTGCGTATTTACGAATCAATTTTTAAAGAAAGTGCTGAAATAAAATTACAACAATGGATGGATAAATATTTTACTTTCTAAAGTGAGGAGAAGTTTATTATGTTGGAGCAAGAAACAGCAAGCATTATAAAATTCGTTATAGAAAATGCAGAAAATTCCTATGTTTATTATTGTAATGTACCTCAAAATTTTATGATTCCTGCTGTTTATTTTCCTACACCAGAAATTATAACAGGCGGTGAAACATTTTTGACATATTATATAGATTTTACTTGGCACATCAATTTTTTTCATAAAACAGCACAACTAGCTTTTATGCTTGGACAAAAAGTACTTGCAGCAATCAAACAGCAGAAAAATTTGATACCGCTGATTTCAGAAAATGGCAGTGTAATAGAAAATAGATGGATACGTGTAAATGACCCAAGTGTTGAAGTAATAGAAAATGGAGCAGCACAGCTTACCATTACATGGAAAAGTCGCAGACCATACAAAGAGATTGAAATACAAAAAGCACAATCGTTTTATATTGATATGGCTATAAAATCCGAAGAATAAGGAGGAAATATAACATTATGGCAAATAAAACAATCAAAAAATCTGAAACAGAGCAAAAATTTACATTAGAAAAATTAAAACAAAACTGTCGTAAATTATTTGGTATTTCTGAAAGTACATTTTTTGGTGCAACATATGGTATGACAGGGAAATATACTGTTACAGAAATGAAAACATATATTGAAGAATGGAAAAAGAAGGGAGTAAAATGATATGGCTGGAGGACGGTTTGATAAATTAGTAGGAAAGGTGCGTCCAGGTACTTATATCAATTTTGAAAGCGGTAGAGAAAATAATATTATCAGTACAGGTAAAAGAGGTACTGTTATCATACCACTTTCAAAAGCTACATATGGTCCTGCAAAGAAGTTTATAAAATTAACAAATGCAAGCCCTGATGCAGAGGCTGCTACATTAGGATACAGCATTTATGATGATGATACGAACAGACAAATGTTGTTAATCAGAGAAGCATTCAAAAGAGCAACAACGGTATATGTTTATATATTGACAGAAGGAAGAAAGGCACAATCTGAAATAACAATGACAATACAGCAAAAAGATAATGAAAATACAGAATCAACTACAAATATATTAACAGCAACAGCAAAATATGGAGGCAGTAGAGGAAATAAATTTACAGTAACAATAGACGCTAATCCATTAGGCGGTTATGATGTTTTGATACATATTGACGGAAATAAGGTATCAGAATATGAAGGATTGTATACAGTAGAAGAATTGATTGCATTAGATAATCCTTATGTTGTTTTTAAAGGAGAGGGTATGCTAGGAGAAACAGCAGGAACAACACTGACTGGCGGTACAGATGAAAATGTATCTAATACAGATATTACTGATTTTATAGACGCATGGGAATCTATCAAATGCAATACCGTTTGTTTTCCATTTGATGGAGAAGAATCAGCAAATATCAAACAGGCAGCATTGACTAAAGTAAAATATATGCGTGACAATATGGGAAAAGGCATACAAGTAGTCATACCAAATGCTGGTGATATGAATTATGAGGGTATTATCAATGTAACAAATAGTGTTTCTATTGATGACAATGTGTTGAGTCTGGAAGAAGTGTGTGCATGGGTAGCAGGGGCAACAGCAGGTGCAGCAAATACAGAAAGCCTTACTTATGTACCATATGCAGGAGCAACAGCAGTTGTAAATCCAAAAAGCAATGAAGAAGCGATTGCAGCTATCCATAATGGAGAGTTGTTTTTTTCTGTTAATGAAAACAATGAAGTTGTTGTGGAATATGATATCAATAGTCTTGTTTCATTTGTAGATAAAAAAGATAAAAGTTATAGAAAAAACCGTATTATACGTGTGTTTGATACATTTCAGGAAACCATACAGCTTAATTTTCCCCCTAATAAATTTCATGGTTCTGTTACGTTAAAATGATATAGACAACAGCTCCTTGTTGAAAGCTTAATAAAATTAAGCAAAACATATTTTCTCCCAGAAAGGAGCTGTTTCTATGCATA
>CAJUNT010000073.1 GCA_910587735.1 uncultured Clostridia bacterium | reverse complement strand
GGTTTCACCCGCACCCACAAACTTTCTTGAAAGAAAGTTTGACAAAGAACTTTAATTTTTACGAACACAATTATAACATAACTTTACTTTTTATAACAAGGTGATAAACATGATTAGAATAGGAGAAATCAAATTAAAATTAACACAAGACGAAAGCATATTAAAGCAAAAAATAGCAAAAAAGTTACATATTCATGAGCATGACATATTAGAATACAGCATATACAAAAGAGCATTAGACGCCAGAAAAAAAGAAGATATTCACTATGTATATACTGTTGATGTGAAATTAAAAAATGAAAAAAAAGTGTTAGAGCATACACGTGCAAAAAATGTAACCATTGCACCAGATATGACATATTATTTCCCTTGTGGAAAATCACTTTTAAAAATACGTCCTGTTATAATTGGTTTTGGACCAGCAGGAATGTTTTCGGGGCTTTTACTTGCTGAAATGGGACTTTGTCCCATTATATTGGAAAGAGGAGAAGATATTGACAAAAGAACGCAAACTGTACAAAAATTTTGGCAGGGAGGAGAACTCAATACAGAAAGCAATGTACAGTTTGGAGAAGGTGGCGCAGGGACATTTTCTGATGGTAAATTGACAACAAGAAGCAAAGACATTCGTTCCAGAAAAGTATTGCAGGAATTTGTAGAGGCAGGTGCGCCAAAAGAAATATTATATGATAACAAGCCTCATATTGGTACAGATAAATTGAAAACAGTTGTCAAAAATATTAGAAAAAAAATATTATCATTGGGTGGAGAGGTACATTTTGAAAGCAAAGTGACAGATTTAAAAATAGCAGAAAACAATATAAAAGCTGTTATTGTAAATGATGGTGAAAGAATTAACACAGAAACAGTAATACTTGCCACAGGACACAGTGCAAGAGATATATTTGAATTATTGCACAAAAAGGGTATTGCTATGGAACAAAAACCTTTTGCTATGGGTGTGCGCATTGAACACAAACAAAATAGTATAAATACTGTACAGTATGGCGAAAATGCAGTAAAATTACCTCCAGCGGATTATAAATTAACATATACCACAAAAAAAGGTAGAGGGGTTTATACATTTTGTATGTGCCCAGGAGGATATGTTGTGAATGCATCTTCTGAAAAGGGCGGAATTGCTATAAATGGTATGAGTGAATATAAAAGAGATGGCGAAAATGCCAATAGTGCGCTTTTGGTGCAGGTATTTCCAGAAGATTTAAAAAGTGAATCCGTTTTAGCAGGTATTGCATTACAAAGAGAACTGGAACAAAAAGCATATCGTGTGGGAAATGGTGCTGTACCTATACAGTTGGTGGGAGATTTTTTAAATGGTACAAATACCAATACATGGGGGGATATTACAAGCACTTGTTTACCTCGAACTGCTTTTTGTAATATCAATGATATATTGCCACATTTTATGACGGAGGCACTCAAAGAGGCATTAACAGAATTTGGAAAAAAATTAAAAGGATTTGACAATCCATACGCTATATTGACAGCGATAGAAAGCAGAAGCTCCTCTCCTGTTAGAATTGTGAGAAATCAGCAAAAAGAAAGCATAACTGTAAGCGGACTTTATCCCACTGGAGAGGGTGCAGGATATGCTGGAGGAATTGTGTCAGCGGCGATTGATGGTATCATTGTAGCAGAGCAAGTATTTCAAAAAGGTAGATAATTTATGCAATATACATAAAATAAGTATTCAAAAAATGAATTTTTAATCGTATAATACAATATTTATTCATAATGCTGAATACAATATTGTCAAATATAATGTAATATAAAGAAAAAATGAAATCTATTGACAACATTATAACATGGTGCTAAAATTTATTTAGCTAATAGAAATTGGAAAAACTCTTATAGTATGGATAGTGATAAATAAGGGGTTTTCTGGTATTGTTTGGTAAAAAGTACCAGACATATTTATATTTAATATTTTATGGGATATTAGTAATACCCGTGTTTTGTTATGGGAAGGGTAATTACTAACGTTGTTTATAGTGAGGGTATAAATTCTCATGCAACAACAAGACGTTTTGAAACGTCGCATATTGCATAAATTTGTATTACAAATTTATGCATACATTTCATTTATAAAAATACAAAATACAAAAAGTTAAGAGGGGGACTACCAGTGAAAAAGTTACAAATTAGGACAAGGCTTTTAGGAGGTTTCGTATGTGTAATAGTTCTATCCACTATTATTACAATGATATCCATACTTGCTTTGTCAAGAACACAAAAGAGTTATGACCAAACAATTAATCAACCTATCAATCAAGCAACAACGTTGATTAAGGCAAGATTACATATCAATATATTAGGTAAGTATACACGCGATATATTGCTTGATGATGATGGAACAAATTATGCAGAATACAAAACAAAATTTAAAGAAACACAAGTACAGTTAGAAGAAGAAATTGCATATTTAAAACAAAATGTCGGTTCACAATTTGATGAAGCAAATCAATATTATGATAAAGTAGTAACATGGATATCAGAAGCAGACAGAGTTATGTTATATTTGGAATCTGGTGCTGATGATGAAGCATTAGCATTATTAAAATCAAGCTGTATTCCTCTTTTGGCAGAATCAGCAGAAATTGCAGAAAAATTGGAAACAGAATTACATACAATACAAGCAGAAGCATTGGAAGAAAATGAAAGAACAGTTAGGAGTTCTGAAATTTTAATTATTGTTTTGTTAATTGGTAGTGTTATCATCAGTTTAATATTTGCTGTAATAATTACAAGAAGTATTACAGGACCAATTAAAATGGTACAAAATGCAACAAGAAAAATGTCACAAGGTGACTTGAGTGCAGATATTACATATTATTCCAATGATATTATAGGCGAATTGGCTGATGATATGAGAACTTCATTAAAAACACTTGCGGCATATATTGCAGACATTAGTTTGGTTACAGGAGAAATGGCAAAAGGTAATTATACTGTTAATTTAACAGAACAATTCAAAGGTGAATTTAAAGGTATTGAAAGTGCTATTGAAACATTGCTGAAAAATACATCTGATATGATTATGAAAGTAGATGAAACAGCAAATAAAGTATCATTGAATGCAGAACAAGTATCAAGTGGCTCTCAAGCATTGGCACAAGGTGCAACAGAACAAGCAAGCTCTGTAGAAGAACTCTCTGCAACCATTACAGAAATTTCACAGCAAATTAATAAAAATGCAGAAAATGCAAGACAGGCAAGTAAAAAATCACAAACAGCAGGTAATCAGATTGATGTAAGTAATGAACAAATGCATGAAATGATGCAGGCAATGGGTGAAATTATTGATAAATCACAAGAAATTTCTAAAATTATTAAAACCATTGATGACATCGCATTCCAGACAAATATACTTGCTTTGAATGCCGCAGTAGAAGCAGCTAGAGCAGGTACAGCAGGTAAGGGCTTTGCTGTTGTTGCTGATGAAGTTAGAAATCTTGCAGGAAAATCTGGAGAGGCTGCAAGTAGTACAACAATGTTGATTGAAGATACTGTGAAAGCAGTGGAAAATGGCTCTAAAATTGCAGAAGAAACAGCAAAAACATTGGAAGAAGCTGTTAGCGTAACAAAAGAAGTTGTAACATTGATGGATACCATTGCAGAAGCAAGTGAAAAACAAGCAACTGCTGTTGGTAATGTTACTATTGGTGTTGACCAGATTTCCGCAGTTGTACAGACAAATTCTGCAACAAGTGAAGAAAGCGCAGCAGCAAGTGAAGAATTGTCTGCACAAGCAAGCGATATGAGAAGATTGATGAGACAGTTTAAATGTAATGGTATGGATAATGATATTACATTGAATATTGAACCAGAAGAGGAAGATTATAGTAGTTTTGTAGCTGATGATATGAGTAAATATTGATATGTAGTGAATAAAAAGGTTTTTGGTGCATGATGTGCCAAAAACCTTTTTTTCTGAATGCTGAATGTGAAGTTGTTGTGAAATTGTGTTCGCAAAAGTTAAAGTTTTTTGTCAAACTTTTTAGGGGAAAAGTTTGTGGGTGTGGGTGAAACCCACAAATAAAGTAATCATATTTTGTTAGAATATTGAGAGCGTTGCTCTCAAACTCTCACCCGCTTTTAAAAAAGCGGGGCAAAACTTTTATGGGAAAACTTCGTTTTCCTAGTTGTAAATGGGATTATTTC
>CAJUNT010000072.1 GCA_910587735.1 uncultured Clostridia bacterium | reverse complement strand
CAAACGGCTGATGATACTTAGTGGGGGACTGCTTGGGAAAGTAAGTGGTGGCTGGATATTAACGGGGTGTAGCGTAGTTTGGCTAGCGCGCCTGATTTGGGATCAGGAGGTCGCAGGTTCAAATCCTGTCACCCCGATATTTTAAAAAAAGTGGTTGGAAAAGCCTATGGTGTATGGTGGGTATGGCGCAGTTGGTTAGCGCGCCAGATTGTGGCTCTGGAGGCCGTGGGTTCGAATCCCACTATCCACCCTTAATTTTAATTATTTTATGGGTCACTAGCTCAGTAGGTAGAGCACTGGACTTTTAATCCAGGTGTCTCGGGTTCGAGCCCCGAGTGACTCATTTTATTTGAGCAGTCGTGGCGGAATTGGCATACGCGCTAGACTAAGGATCTAGTCCGGGTTTCTGGGTAGGGGTTCAAGTCCCCTCGACTGCACGACATATGCGCGAATGGCTCAGTGGTAGAGCATCGCCTTGCCAAGGCGAGGGTCGCGAGTTCGAATCTCGTTTCGCGCTTTTGATTTATTGGGCTATCGCCAAGCGGTAAGGCACAGGACTTTGACTCCTGCATTCGCTGGTTCGAATCCAGCTAGCCCAGTTTTTTTATTTGTAAAATAAATGTTGGGGTATCGCCAAGCGGTAAGGCAACGGATTCTGATTCCGTCATTCGCAGGTTCAAATCCTGCTACCCTAGTTTTAATTAAGAGAGGAGCAATGAAGCTAATTCATTGTTCTTTTTTTGTATAAAGGAGAGTTTAATTTGTATGGAAGCATTTTGGTATAAAAAAGCAGAATTGTCAGATATACCTGTATTAGTAGAAATAAGTATGAAAGAATTGCTTGAAGATTTTCATTGTGGTATTGCTATGCAGAAAAAGTTTGAAGAACATTATAAAGAGGCTATTCCTAGATTAATGAAAGAGAAAACATTAATATCTTATATTGCTTATCAAAATGAAATATTTGTAGGAATGGCAAAAATATATATTTGGAGAGAAGATATTGCAAAGGGAGAAGCTACATTGTCTGATGTTTATATTCTACCCGAATTTAGAGGAAATGGAATATTTAAACATTTGTTTGGTAAGGTTGTAGAAGAAGCGAGAAAAAGAAATTGTATTGTAATAAAAACTTATGAGAAGAACAATCGTGAACGACTTCATAAATTAGGTTTTGAAGATTCTTATGATTATGATGAAGAAGGAATATATGGTTTAAGCGATGAAATGGAAAAGTTTCTTGTATAAAAAAGAGTACATAATATACTATAAATTTTGTGTATAAAGAAAAACAAAAATATGATATAATCTTTAGTAGAGGATAAAGGAATGAAATGTAAATTTAATGTATAATTTTTAGAAGTAAATTGACAGAATACGGCAGAGGGCGTAAACTAGATTTTAGTAAGAAAAACATAAAAACCACTTTAAATAATGATAAAAATTTTTTACATTTTTTATATTAAAGAGAGGGAAATGTGATTTTATGGAAGAGAGATTTGCAGAAATAAAGGGAATGGAAAAAATGTATGCGGCAGTACCAGAGTTTTCATTTTGGGGTGTTTTTTATCATATTATGTTTTTGCAAGCGGAAATCATACAAAATCAGAACACTGGAGAAGCAGAAAAAAGGGTTATATTAGAATTAGAAAATATGGATAATAGCATAAGAGTAAAACTGTTGTTTGAGGGTGTTTCATTATTTTATATGGCTGGATTAGATTCTGTTGGTGGATTTGATATTGATAAAAATCCAGATTATGAAATGGATAAAGAAAAACAATTTTTGATAATTGATTATGAAAGCAATGCCATTTCTTTCTATTGTAGGGAGATAGAAGTATTAGAGGCAGAAAGAAGAATAGTATGAGTGTGTATCAATTTTTAGCAAGTGATGCTATGCTTGCAACAGTAGAAAATGATAAAGTGTTTTTGTTTTCTATAAAAGAAGCACAAGAAAGAGGAATTTCATTTCCATTTGATGAAAAAGTGCTTTCTCGTATAAACGAAAATAAAGAGTATACTGTATTATATTTTGAAAAAAGAGAAGATTTAGGAAAAATTGATATATATTTAGAAGTAAATGAAGATTTAGCAATTTATTCTATGAATTATACAAAAAAGAAGTATTGTTATACATTAAATTGAAGTTATGCAGAAGAAAGAGCTGAACAGCTAATTGACTATATAAAAAGAAATTTGAAAAAAACAAAAGAGATGACCTCTTTTTCTTTTCGTGTTGATAGAGTTAGACATTGGCGATTGCACCAATCCCACATTGAACTTAAAGAGGTTTAAAGAAGTTAAAGATTTGATGTGCTATAGCCAGAAAAACAAATCAGATTTTAAAGAGGTGTTGATATGTTTCGTAGAGAGGAAGTCGAAAGAATACTTGAACAGGCACGGCGCATAGACCCACGGTTGGAAATGTTTGGCGCTTCCAACCATCAATACAGGCTTGGTTTACCTGTTGATTTGACCTTTGTCCGTTCGATAGAGGAAGAATATCACTTCCAGTTTCCAGAGGATTACGTCCAGTTCATTACAGAAGTCGGCGACGGAGGTGCAGGACCAGGCTATGGGCTTTATCCCTTCGGCTATTATAGTACAGAAGCGGAGAGCACCAAGGAGACCAAAACACGAGAAATATATCTGCATGGTCTCGGAAGAGAGCTGCAGTTGCTGCCGGTAGACCCTGAATGGCTGAAAAATTTCTGTATTTCCAAAGAGGACTACAAGAAAAATCCTGAAAAATATTTTCAGGGAAGCAGGGGAAGTTTTAATTGGCATAATGATGTTCTGTATGGACCATATGGATTTTTCCATCTGGGTACATACGGATGCTGGAGGAATTTTGGGTTGATTACAGCTGGGGAACGACGTGGTCAGGTATTTATCCATGATACGGAAGGTGCTTTTGAACTGGAAGCCAGCAGCTTTCAGGCATTTTATCAGGATTGGCTTGATTTTATTTTAGATACAGAGCAATTTCAAGAGGAATTGAAAGCGTGGAAAAGAATACGAAACAGATAACTTCCAGTTTACAGAGCAGCTGCCCATTTCGTCATTTTGACAATAAGAAGAATATATAGTCGTTTATCAACACGAAAGGTAAAAGGGATAAAGAGATAGAATTATGGTCGATATGGTTAGAAGAAGAACAAAAACAGTCTATAAAAAGTTGTAAATTATGTGAATTGAATAGTAAAAAAATAAAAGAAGTATTGAAAAGTGAACAAAATAGTGTTGCTTTGTGTTTGCGTGTGATAAAATAATAGGTGGTGCTGATATGGACGAAAAATGGGAAAAATTAAAAAAATGGATAGAAGAAAGCAATAATATTGTATTTTTTGGAGGAGCAGGCGTTTCTACGGAAAGCGGTATTCCTGATTTTAGAAGCGAAAACGGTATATTTATGACAATGAATGAATATGGTTTTTCACCAGAAACAATATTAAGTCATTCTTTTTTTATGGCAAAACCAGATATATTTTTTCAATATTATAAAAAGAATTTATTATATACTGATGCGAAACCTAATAAAGCACATAAAGCACTAGCAAAGTTAGAAAGGCAGGGAAAACTACGTTCTGTTATTACACAAAATATTGATGATTTGCATCAAAAGGCAGGAAGCAAAAGAGTTTTGGAATTGCATGGTACATTATATAAAAATTATTGTATAAAATGCCATAAAACATTTGATTTAGAATATGTAACAAAAGATAATGAAATTACAAAATGTGATGTATGTGGTGGTATTGTACGTCCTGATGTGGTGCTTTATGAAGAAGGCTTGAATGACAATACTGTTATGGAGGCAGTGAATGACATTGCAAAGGCAGATGTGCTTATCGTAGGAGGTACATCATTAAATGTATATCCTGCGGCAGGACTGATACGATATTATAAAGGTAATAAATTAGTTTTGATAAACAAATCTGCAACACAGTATGATAAAAGTGCAAATTTAGTAATATCTGACTTCATAGGAGAAGTGTTAGGAGCAGTAACAGGAATCGAATCATAAAATTAAGTAAGTTTTTGAAAAAATTTATAAAAATATAAAAAATAGTGTTGACAAAACAATTTATGTTTGTTAAAATAAATACTGCGCTGTGAACTTTGAAAATAAAATAACATAGAAATAAAACACAACCCAAGTCTATTCAAAAAAAGTTTTGCAGATTTTACAAAAAATCTGAGGAGTCAGAGTAATCTGAGAAGTAAGGATTTAATATAAGAGTT
>CAJUNT010000071.1 GCA_910587735.1 uncultured Clostridia bacterium | reverse complement strand
CTTTAGCCGAAATCCACGGCCTTGCTGGATTTTCTTTGTAGAAAAAACTTTTCTATCCGTGCAAACTTATTTCATTGGCTATATTCCCCCATACTTTATCTCTAAATCCCCTGCCCCAACTGCCCTAATTAAGAAATAACTCGACAATAAATCTTTCGCCTTCTTGTTTCAATTTTATGTTTCCATCATACTTCTCTATACTGCTCAGCACATTCAAAATTCCAATACCCCTTCCCTTTTGGGAGACCGGATAACCATTTTTCCACTTTACTTTACCACAGCTATTTTCAATTTTTACAACAATCATCTGACGATAGGAAGTGATTTTTATAAACACATATTTATCATCCTCTACTTGTTCCGCTGCCTCAATCGCATTATCCAACAGATTGCCAAAAATCGTAGTAATATCTATTGGCGCAATAAAATCCAAATTTACACTATCTGTTTTAATATCAAATAAAATATTCTTGTCTTTCATAAATACTTGTTTATCCGTTAAAAGAATATCTAATATAGGATTTCCTGTATATTCAACTGGTATAAGAGGTTTTAACATGTCTCCAATCTCATTTGTATATTCCTTCGCTTTCTGCCTCTGTTCCGTCATAAACAAATCCTCTATTGCTTTCATATGTTTTTTTACGTCATGTAAAATTTGAACCGTTTTTTCATACTTTCTGGTCTGCTGCAAATAATACCCATATTGTACATTGGCCTGTTGTTCCAAGGCTTTCACCTGATTTTCATAATAATTTTTTTCATCAGCTATTTTAAGATAATGCAATAGATACAAATCAGCTAATACGATGCATCCCATATTTACTGCACATAAATAACTTTCTTGCCCCTGCACAAAATATTCAACTATAATTACCATGTTGACAAGGCTATATCCTAACATAATAAGATAAATAACATATTGCGTATTTGAAGGAGAGGAATATTTACGTTTCATTAGCCTGTTTATAAACATATAATATAAAAAAATAAGTATAATCTTTGAAAATGCAACTTTAAGGCAATGCAACATCACTGCATTTGTAATTTTTATATTCAATACTTGCAGCATCCACTGTAATAAAATTACACCCAACGATTCACAGACACACATACAAAGCGCTAATGCTTCACACTCAAGGACGCGCTTTAAGGTTCTGCCAACATGTTCATAATAAAGAAAAAACGCCGACATACCAACTGCAATGCACCATGCCGACAGATTTAAGATAGAATTGTTTAATAAATTTACAAATACAATAGATAATATTACAATGATTTTAGCAAAAAAATAAACATACTTCTTCTGACATCTTTTCTCATATCTTCCATTCATAAACTGAAACAGAATTTCAGTTATAATAAAACATGAAAAACCGCTGCACATAATCAATAAAATTCTATCCATTTCTGATCTCCTAGGAATTTCGCTGCAAAAATTCATTCATTTGTGTTCTAAATTCTACAACTCTTTTTTGTGCAATCACCAGTTCCTTTCCATTATCCAAATAAACGATATGCCCTTTAATTCTTTGAACATGCATTAAATTTACCAAATTCCCCCGGCAATTTACCACAAAATCGTATGGCTTTAACTCCTCAGCCAGTCTCTCAAATACACATTCACATTCATATATTTTATCTGTTAATACAATAGAAGCCCTCCGCTGCCTTTTTATATATTCAAAATACAAAATATCTTTCAAATTAAATTTCATAGAGGGATATTCTTTTTTCTGGCTGTCTGTCACTTTATAAAATTCTTTTTCTACTACCGGTTCAGAAAAATTATCCAGTAATTCTTTTATCTGTACCTGAAGCTTATATCTGTCCAAAGGTTTACATAAAAAAGAAAAAGCATGGGCTTCATTAATTGCCCGCATACAATACTCTTCAAAACTAGTTATATATATCAATTTTACATTTGGAAACTTCTCCCTAATTTTCCTCCCCACTTCAATTCCATTATATTCTTTCATTGCAATATCTAAAATTCCTATATCTATTTTCTGAACAGCGCTTAGCATTTCCCTAACCGATAAATAAGCTCTAATATTGCACAAAATACTTTTGTTTTCAAAAATTCCGTTTAAAATATCTGTTGCATGGCCCAAGTCCTCTATATTATCATCGCAGACAACAATTTCTATCATAAAATTCCATCTCCTTATAATATTTTCAAGCTTCTCACCAAAATCTGTCACTTACCAATATAAAAAAGACTGCCAAAATTATGATTATAAACATAGAATATAACAAAACAACTTTTAACAGTTACATGTATATATTTTGTCACTTTATAATCTGACAGCCTCTTTTAATAATACTTATCTTGCTTACCCAACAACTTTTCCAAACTGCTTACTTGTCCTCTAATACAGATATATCATTCCCAAATTCATAGTCCTCACCCTTTTTATCGGACAAAACCCAGATATACTAAATTTGCAATATACTCGTCCTAAATATTTTCAACATATAAAAAACAAGATACTATCCTTAAATTTATTTGATTGGCTTCATATTCTTATAATATCCGACGCTGTTTGGCCATTCCATACTAGCAATCGAACCAATGATACTTAATTCTGAATTAGAGGCCTGATACTTAATATTAAAATTTATAATGTTATCCATACCATATTTTCTTTCATAGTCCATAAGCATATAAATATCATCCCTTAACTCCTCATACCGGGCATTTGCCTCCTGGGAATTGAGCAATTGGCACATTTTGTCTGGCAATCCTCCAATTTTACCATTTTTATCTACAGTAATATCTTTATATGAATATTCTCCGTTTGTCGCACTCTGAAGAAATTTGTTTAATTCATGGTATCCATTTAATAATCTATATTGTTCCTTAGAAATGTCTGTTGCCTGTATATGTTTATTCCACAAATCTTCGGCAAAATTTTCAGATAGCATCTTTTCCAATTTTTCCCTATCTTCTTCCTGCATATCCCCTTTCACAGATATACTTCCTTCCACATTCATTTCAATTTCCCATAATCCAGCAGGCACTTTGAGCCCATCCTTCTCTGCTTTTTCCTTTATTCTCTGATAAAATTCATTATGTATATAGTTGGAAGCTTCCGCTTTTTCATAATCAGCTAGGTTTGCAAATATTTTTACATATGCCATCTCTTTTTGATCCAACTGCTCACCATTTTTCATTCTGCATAATAATTCTTCAACCGTAGCAGTTCCTGAATATTTTTTGCTCTCTGGCAATGCTTCAAACTGAATTTTATGCAATCTATCAAGCTGTTCTTTGTATAATCCTTCGTATTTGTTCCGTATTTCATCTCGGTTTTTAGCATTACCAGCATTTTCTATTCCCGAAGCGTGCTGTACACTATTACTTTGGCTGTCTTTGGTTCTTGTTTCCATTATCTTAATACGATAAGCGCTGTTGTCTGAATTTGGTGCATTATCTGTACTTTCTACTTTAATAATATATTGTGATGTAACACAATCCCAATCTGGTATGGTAAGTTTTTTATTGCCATTTCCATCATCTTCTGCCATTCCAATCTGATTTCCATAAGAATCATACAATATCAAATTGCAGCTACTATCTGGAGATTCTAATATAATAGTTACTTCAGAAGAAATTCCCATCTTTGAATATAACTTTTTTTCCTGATAAGAAAAAGAATAATAATCCACATCCTGGCTGGAATCTATACTTCCTTCCAGATAACTTTCTTCATTATGAAGTAAACTTACTAAATCATATGTGCTAAAGTAACAATCCAACCTATCATTATACTTTGTATGCTGACGGTAACTGTCATTATTGTTTTCCTTTCTATCCTCAGTCAATACTGTTTTTTGGCATAATTCTTTCATTGGTGAAACAAAATAGTTTTCTACATTATATTTCTTTCCATTAACCAATGTACTGCAAATAATTTGAACATAATTCATCACTTCTACTACCTCCTTGCATTTTAACTTAAAACTAAGAGGGCATTAAAATAATTTTAATGCCCTCCATGGCTAATCCTAACTATTTAGAAATATCATTAATCAGCTATTTGTCCAAATGACACTAAATGCTTAATTATCATATGTGCCAGTAGCGCAGCTAGCTTTTTAATTTACAACATCAATGTAGCAATCTTTTCTTCGGATTGATTCTATCATTTTTTTAGTAATATTTCACGAAGTAGCCTTTATTTTCACGAAGTAGTGATAATTACTAATTTCCATTATAAAGGGTTCCATTGTTTGCTTTCAAGAAAAAAAGCCCTGCCAATCACCAGATAAACGACTGTCTATCCTAATTACACCGTGGCTAAAAAATGGCAACAAAAAAAGCCTGACAGTAAAAGTATTGTTTACTATCAGGCAGTTACAGCCGGAATACGGAATGCAGCGCGATCCCGGTTCATTTTTCGGTTAACACTCACATGCCTG
>CAJUNT010000070.1 GCA_910587735.1 uncultured Clostridia bacterium | reverse complement strand
ATGAAAAAATAAAGGTAGCTCTGTTAATCAGAACTACCTTTATTATAGTTTTTCATTTATTGTAAGTCAATAATTGCTGTTTAGTAAGAATCTGTTTCAGATATTGTAATTGGCTCTGAACCATTTCTTGTGCTAACAGTTCCACTAAATGTCAACTCATAACTTCCCCTGCCAGAAGCAGTTAATGTACCAGAGGTATCAAGTATGTTATCGCTTTCTGAAACTCCTTTTGAGGATACATATTCACCATTTTTGTATAATGTTAATGTGCCAGAAATTTTGGTAATGCTATCTCCTTGTATATATATGCTATATTTAGCTCCAGAACTACTAACATTAAGACTAAGTTCAGCAGAAGTAATATACTTGTAACGTGGCATAACAGATTGTTCTGTTATTGTTGCTTCATAAAAATTATCTTGTGCAAATACCTGTATTCCACTCAAAGAACATATTGAAATGCTTGCTAAAGTTGTAGAGATGAATAATCTCTTTATACTATTCATCAAAATCTCTCCTTTACTTTAAAAAATAGATATTGTTTTACATGAATACAATAGTTTATTTAATATTTTCTTTTATTCTATATAATTCATCTTTTTCTAAATATCCTTGTATTCTATAACAACCTGTATCTTCATACCATAATAATATATTTGGAAAATTTTCTTCTTGAGATAAAAAGAAATATTCTGTATTGTTATTATAAGAAGTAATAACATAATGTTCCTTATCAATTTGAATATTTGGAGATTGAAAAAGGTATCGTATCCTAATTTCTTTTCCTTGCTCATTTTGATATATGATAGAAGTTCTAAAATCATCAGTATTATTTTCTATTTCCACATAACCTTCTGGTATATAACCTACTGTAATTTTTTTAGGAGATTCTGAAAAAGAATTAAAATCAAAGCCAACATATTTATCACAAAATTCCACAATAACCTGATAACAAGCGGCTCTTACTTTATCAGATTGCAAAAGCAAACCAAAAACTCCAGAAACTACTACCAAAAATATGATTGCTACTTTTTTAGAGTAGTTATTCCACTTTTTTACTGTTTGCTTTTTTATCATTTTGTGATATGTTTTCATAACTCTATCATCATATGATTTAGGAACTTCTATTTCTTTTACTATTGTTTCGTCATCTATCCATTCGTCCATTTCTTCTAATGCGTTTTCGATGACAGCAGCCTTGAGCAAAGACTCAAACAATTCGTCCTGTAATTCTTTTTTATACATCTTTTTCTCCTAGTTTTGAGCGTAATAAATTTTTAGCACGATATAAGCGGATTTGCACATTTTTCTTTGTAATACCTAACAGTTCTGCAATCTCACTATCTGTAAAACCGATGATATATTTTAATTCTAGCACAGTCTTATATTTTTCATCTAACATATGGATTTGCTGTTTCAATTTTTCCATTGCTTCTTTTACGACAATTTCATCTAATATATCTTTTTCTTGAACTTGTTCTTCCAAAGACACTTCTTTGATATGATTCTGCTTTTTTAAATGATTGATAGTGTAGTGTCTTGTGATTGTGATGATAAAATTTTTGGTTTCTTTTTCCTGTTTCATATTGATATTGTCCAAATGATTGGCAATCACAATAAAAACATCATGGAATAAGTCTTCTGCTAAAAAATCATCACAAATAAAACGTTTTATAGTATACATTACATACTTTTTATATTTTTCGTAAATCAATTCAAACTTACATTTTTCCTGCTCCGTATCAAAAATAAGTATTAACATATCTTTTCCCCAATAAGTAACTTGTTATGATTCTATTATATTACTATTTTTTTGGTTGTCTAGTTCAATATCTAACATAGATTCCATTATTCTGAAAAGTACTTGTTGTCTATTTGGAGAAAGTTGTATTAATTTATTATTGATATAGCACAAATTTGCTTCTAAATTGCTATTTACGCTATTTCCAACTAACATATCAAGAGAAATGTCAAGAGCATTTGCTATGTCTATTAATGTATTCAAACTTGGAAATTTTATACCACGTTCAATATAAGATATAAATATAGAGCTTTTGTTTATTTGCATTGCAAGTTTTTCTTGTGTATATCCGGTTTTTTTCTATATTTTTTAATCTGTTTTCCTAGTTCTTTTTCATCCATTCAATACTATCTCCATTTAATTTTATACTATTACAAAATATATTCTGTATAAAAAAGTATACCAAAAGTATTACTTTTAATACAGTGAATGTAAGTGTTATAATTAAAACTAATAGTATTAAAATTAAGAGAAATTTTGTATTGTATCGTAAAAAATACATCTTTTTATTTTATTAATGTATTGTCTAGAATACCCTAATTCAACTGCAATTTCTTTATCTGTATATCCTATCAGTGCCTTATAAAGCACAATATAGTCTAACTTTTTCTTTCCTTTGAGCTGCTGTTTTATGTCTATTTGAAATAAACAGTTTTCTATTTGAGATTCCAATGGATTAAAAAAATATATGTTATCTATTTTTGATTTTTCATGCTGCAATTTTTTACTTTTGTCATAAAGGCTGTAAAATTTATGTAAAATAGATTTTTTGATATACAAAAGACAAGAATATTCATTTTTTATTTGCTTTATATGAATAATTGCTTCATACAAAGTTAATGTCAATTCTTGAAAACTGTCCTCATACTCTAAATCATACAATTTTTTAGAATAACGATGAAGTAATGGCTTGAATTTTATTACAATTTCTTCAAAATACTTTTGTTGTTTCGTTTCTAAATATAATTGTATTAATAAATTTACCTTTATGAATTATCCCCCCTGTTTCAGAGGGATAATGAAATTACTTAGGAGGAAATATTACCATCAGTATCAATTATTATTTTAACACATACTATATGTTTTATTAAGTGACAAAATCGTGCCATTTTCGTGTCATTTTGTAGTAAAATGTCGATTTTTTTTGTTTATATAGTAAAAGAATATTGGGATAAATGAAAAAAACAAAGGAGGAAATTGTATGACAAAAACAGATGTTAAGGAAATGTTAGTATCTTATAAACAATTGTCAGCAAAAGTGGAAATATGGAAAGAGTGCTTAATTCTTTCTGATAATTTAGAAATAAAATTGGAGTGCCAAAAAGCGTCACTTCAGTTAAAAATCATCAATCAATGTTTAGGTTTGTTAAAAGAACCTCATAAGTTTATATTAGAAACACATCTTATCAATCAGTGCATATGGAGTGAAACAATAGAATTATTTGAACAAAAGTGGAGCGTACTAAATGGTCGTTCTGAACGAACATTAAAACGTATGCAGTCACAAGCAATACAGGAAATGTTAAATTTTATTGAAACATCTAAATTGGAAAATTATCTTTCCTGAATAGATTTTTCTGAAATGAGTTACTTACGATAAAATAAAAAAATATACAAGCATATTCCATTCATTCTTTTTCAAATGATAACTGCTTGTAGTTAGAAATATTTTTTTGTTACATGATGAATGAATGGTCAAATTTATTTACATAATCCAATCAATGACCACTCCCGAATACTGTGTGATTTTCACACAAAAGAGGTGGAGGTCTTGTTCATATTTATTAAAATACTTTTTATAAAGGTACAGGCAGAAATTATATTCTGTTTGTACCTTTTTTTGTTTGGAAAAAAGTGTCGTTCTCCACTTATCCAACTTTGAGTTCAAAAAAATTCAAAATTTGGAGGAGAATAAAATGAGAAAAGTTGAAATCAAAGACAGTAATGGAAAAAAGACTTTTGTTGAAGTATCAGAAGAAGTTTATGCAGTTTTGCAGGAAGAAAGTAAAGAAAAGGAACGTCAAAGAAACGAAAAAAGAAGACACTTTGATACCAGAGAGTTGAGTGATTACATAATACATCAAAAAAGAGTTGCTGAAAATTTAGAGGACTACTGCATCAACAGAGAGCAACTAAAAGAAATCCAAAAAGTTGTAGGTACTTGTACAAAAACACAACAGAGAAGATTTTACTTAAACCGTATTTGCGGTTACAGCTATACAGAAATTGCAAGAATAGAGGGCTGTAACCTTATTTCAGTTAGAGAATCTGTTTTAACTGTATTAAAAAAATTAAAAAAGTGAAAGAAATTTAAAAAAGTACCCTAAGATTTGCCCAAGAAGTGACCTATATAGTAAGAAGGTTTTTCGTGATACCTTTTTACTGCACCTTGACAAATTCATATCAGTATACAAACGATTTTTAATATTATGAAGAATTGCCATGATAATATAAAAAATATTGGAGCGATTCCATAAGTTTTAGAAAGTCACTGTTGTGTACCTCGCATAGTAAATGAGGAATACTGCGAATATCGTGTGCAGACTTGTCAACTGCAATATAACACGTATCGGCGGTATTTGTGACAGCTTTTTAGCAGTTTGTATATTCCGTACTAGGGAACGAGCTAAAAATATAATCTTGTTATATTAGAATACAGTACAAAAGAAAAAATTTTTAAAATACATAAAAGCATATTTCTGTCAGGCTGTACTATTGCAGTCTGACAGAAATTTTAATAGAAAAGACAGGACATTTCAAAAAGTGTTTTGTCTTTTCTATTAAAAAAGAGGAGGAATAAAAACATGAAAAATAAACCAAAAGTAATTGATAGAGATAAATTAGTGGATATTAGAGATGTTATCATTAACACAGACTTACCCAAAGAGGAAAAAATAAAAGATTATATACGACAGATTAGAAATCCTTATTGTTTTAAATGTGGCAAATATGTTGTATTATCCAAATTTTCAGAGAATGGATTATCATTGGAGGACTGTTTAAAAGGAATATTATTGTAATCAAATTTATAGTAGACTTCTTTTGAAAAGTGTGATATACTAATAACGGAAAAAGATAAAAGGTATAAATTGAATAAAGAGAAATTGTATCACTCTTGAATTTACGGAAGAAGTCTGTAAATTTTTAAGGAGTGATTTTTTTATGTCAAAATATAAAGCAATCAGTTATACAAGGCTTTCCTACACCAATGAAAAAGACAACGAAAGTAACAGCATTTCTAATCAAAAAATGTTAATTAGAGATTTTGTAAAGAAGCATTCTGATATTGAAATTGTTTCTGAAAAAGTGGACGACGGTTATACAGGTGTTTTGTTCGACAGACCAGCATTTCAGGAAATGATGGAGGACATTAGAGCAGAAAAAGTAAATTGCATTATTGTAAAAGATTTGTCCAGATTTGGCAGAGATTACATACAAACGGGAAAATATTTGCGACAAATATTGCCGTCGTTGGGTGTTCGTTTTATTGCTATCA
>CAJUNT010000069.1 GCA_910587735.1 uncultured Clostridia bacterium | reverse complement strand
GACACTTCGGATAGCCTTTTTTAGAAAGTTTAGTTTTATTAGGTTCTAAAGTAAACTGGTGATAACAATTACAACAACAATATTTTTGATGTCCATATTTATCTTTTCCATAACGCCAAATGGATTGAGAAAAACAATGAGGACAAGAAATAGAAAAGTCTTTAAAAGTAATTTTTATATTTATGCATAGAAACAGCTCCTTTCTGGGAGAAAATATGTTTTGCTTAATTTTATTGTACTTCTAACAAGGGGCTGTTGTCTATATCATTTTAACGTAACAGAACTTAAAACTATGAAAGGGGTAATGCATTATGAATGTTAATTTTTCAGCAATACAAAATAATAATTCGATTTTTCAAAATGCACATATTACAAATCAGAATGCGGTGAAACAAAAAGGTACTTCAAAACAGTCACAGCAAGCAAATCATGATAAAGTATCTTTAAGCCCACAAGGAAAATCTTCTAATACGATTAAAAATTTACAAAAGCAAAAACAAGCATTAATGCAACGTAAGAGTGAAATTAGAACGAAAGCTATGGAAGATGGTAGTAGTGCGCAAGATATTAATGCCCTTTTAGAATCTTATGATATGCAAATTAAAAATATAGATGCTCAAATTGCAAAAATACAGTCGGAAGAAACAAAAAAGGCAATGGAACCAAAAGAATATAATAAAAATACTCCAAAATCACAACAGAATGCAGAAAAGCAAAAAATAAATGATTTGACAGCATTTTCTGTTAGTGCGGAGCAAGCTGATACGATGTATTCTGTAAAAAGAAGTATAGATGCTGAAAAAAATGTATTGGAATCAGAAATTGAACTGGATAAGCAACATGATGCTGGAGAATCTATTATAGAGAAGAAAGAAAACAAAGTAGCGGAATTAGAACAACGCTCAGGGGATTTAATGGGGGATATAGGAGAAACTTTAGGAGAAACACAAAAACAATATGACAGTAATAAAGTAGAAGAACAAAAAACAGAAAATGAAACTCTTTTAGAAAAAATGCAATTAGAATATATGGAAAAAACAGAAAAACAACAATAAAGCAATAGCGTTCCTTTACAAATTAGGGGCACTTTTTATGATTAATATTGAGGATATATAATAATATCCTCAATATTTTTATATTTGAAAAGGGAATCTATGATATATTTATGGTATATTTTTATAATCTTCTGTTTCAGTGGAAAGATTCTTTTTTTTCAGTGCATTATTGATGGCTTGTGAGATTAAATGATAAGCTACAGCAAAAAAAGGAACGCCTATTATCATACCGAAAAATCCCATTAAACCACCGAAAAATAATATAGAAAACAATACCCAAAAACTGCTTAATCCCGTAGAATCACCTAATATTTTAGGTCCTAAAATATTGCCATCAAACTGCTGCAATATAAATATAAAAATTAAAAAATATAGGCTTTGCATAGGTGAAACCAAAAGTAGTAAAAAGAAACTAGGTATCGCACCGATAAAAGGACCAAAAAATGGTATGATGTTTGTAACACCTATAATTACACTAATCAGCATAGAATAAGGCATATTCATAAGTGTTAAACAAACATAGCAAATGATACCAATAATAAAAGAATCAATCAATTTTCCAATAATAAAACCACCAAATACTTGATGTACAAAACGAATTTCATTGATAACAGCAGTACCTAATTTTTGATTAAATATACTATATATTAGTTTTTTAGCTTGTGTTGCAAACTTTGTTTTACAATTTAAAACATAAACTGCAACAATCATACCAATTAAAAAATTCTTTAAAAAGGAAAGTACTTTAAAAACACCTATGGATACATTTGATACAAATGACTGTATATTTGATACAAAAGAAGTATCCAGCCATTGCTCTAAATATTTTGTTGCTTCCTCATAATAAGCAGAAAAAGTTTGTATTGCCTGAGGATTATTTTTAAAAAGGTCATCTACCCACACAGATACTTTATTGATGCTATTTGGTATTAAATCAATAATACCTAATATACTTTTATAAAGCTGAGGAAATACTAGCCAGAAAAAACTAGCCAATACGGCAATCATTAAAAGCAGTGTGATAAATGTACTGACTGCTTTTGCAATTGCTTTTCCTTTTGATATAGAAAAGCTTTTTATAAAAAAAGGTTCTATTCTTTTTTCAAATTTATTATAAATTGGTGTTAAAATATAAGCAAGTATTAGACCATAGCTAATAGGTGCTAAAACATTTAATACTGTTTCAAAACCATTTAAAATATCCTTTAGCTTAAAAAGGAAAAAGAAAAATAATATAGAGGCGGAAATTGCGCCGAATAATATTAGTCCTTTCCAAAAATAATTCATTTTTTCATCATGATTCAATGTAAATTTCCTCCTTAAATAAAGTGGCATAATGATAGAATTTGATAATATATTTGTATTATTCTACCAAAATAAATATAAATATGCAACAAAATAAAACCCACCATAATAACACAGTCTGAAGGGTTTTTTGAGTGCCTCCAGACTGTGCTAAAAAATCGCCAACAGTACAGAGGGCAATGATATTATATTATGCTATTTTAAATAATCATTGACAAAAAAATGAAAATCATGCAGTGCTTGTTTATAGATTTCCGTTGTTAACAATATAACATATTGCGTTTCTAGTTCTTCATAATGCCAAAAAGCCTCACAACATTGCAATTCTTGAGCAAGCGCAGATTTTTGTTTTATCAATTCCTTATTTTTTTCACGAATATCATGCACTTTTTCTGAAATATATTCATTTAAAAATAATTCTAGTTTTTTTTTGAAGTCCTTTTCTTCCAATGTATCAATTCCCTTCTTTAATAAATAAATAATTGTAATGAAAAATATTCGTTATTTACAATAATCCTCCTTTCTTTATTTTGCACCATATAGATTTGGCACTGTATAAAAAAAGTAAAAAGTATTCACCTCCTTATGTATAGATTAATATAATTTGAAAAAGAAAATATGGTTTTTCATAGATTGAAAGAATATTATATATTTTCTTTTCATTATGAAAATATAAATAAGGAAAAAAGAATGGATTGATAAGACAGGATTTTTATAAAAAATGGTTTGTATTGAAAAGCGGTAGCATTGGGGACAATGCCCCAATACTATTATGTATTATTGTTTTTTAATATCAACACGGGGCTTTATAAATTTAATTAAAGACAATATGAATAAGATTTCGTCTTCTGTGGAGTTATATAAATAAGCATTTAATGCATCTAGTGCATGGTTTTCTACTTTTGAAACAGACGATGTATTATCTTGTGTACCTTTAATTAGATAATCCGTTGATACTTGAAAAATTTCAGAAAGCCGACATAATTTTTCAATGCTGATACCGCTTGTACCTCTTTCTACCAAACCAATAAAAGAAGGTGAAACATCTAAAAGCTCACATAGTTTTTCTATTGTTAATTTATTTTTTAATCTTTCGTCACGTATTCTTTTGCCTAGTTCTTTTTGATTAAATGAATATCCTATATCAATCACCCCACATTCAAAACTAGTTTATAAAAAAAGAGTGCTATTCACCATATAGTGACACAAATAAAAAAAATAATAGTAACACTATTAAGTTTTAAAATAGTGTGCCGATATATTAGTCAAGAGGGAAAAAAAGCAAATTAAAAATTATATTATTATTCAAATTGCAATTTTTTTTGCTCTGTAACAATAGTATTACTATTAAATGGAATGAAAGGAGTACTATTATTATGTTATCATTAGGAAGGAATCCAGGAGAATACGTTGTAATAGGAGATAACATTATTGTTGAAGTTGTTTCTATTGACAACTGTTTACGTTTGGCTATAGACGCACCCAAAGAAATGAGCATTGAAAGAGGAGAAAATTACGAAAAAACTCACGATGTTCCAGAATGTATCAAAAGAACAAGAATGTTGGGTGGAGCAAAGCGTAAGCGCTAAAATTGTTTTTCATCTGTATGGGGGAGAGGGCCCCTTTCCCATAGAGATTGAAATATATATTACAAAAAAATAAAAAATAGAAAATGAAATTGAGGGGGAGAAAGGATACTCCCCGACATATTCAAGGAGGTTTGTTTTATGATTATACAACATAATATTTCCGCATTAAACGCGTACAACAAATTAAGTGGTAACAACAAAGCATTGGCTGCTAACTTACAGAAATTGTCTTCCGGTTACAAAATCAACAAAGCTGGCGATGACGCTGCTGGTTTAGCTGTATCCGAAAAAATGAGAGCACAAATCACAAGTTTGGAAGTTGCTCAGAAAAACTCATTAGATGGTATTTCTTTGGTACAAACAGCTGAAGGTGCTTTAACAGAAGTTCACTCTATGTTAAATAGAATGGTTGAACTTGCTAACCAAGCTGCAAACGGCACATATGACGATAGCAACAGACAAAAATTACAAGCTGAAATGGACCAGTTGAAGAGTGAAATGGATAGAATTTCCGACGCTACAAACTTCAATGGTATCAAATTGCTTGATGGTTCTATGACAAGCGAAGCTACAAAATCAACATCTACAGTTACAGGAAAAGATTTCCCTATTCCAGATGTTGGAACTGTATTAGGTACAGATACTATCGTTCACAAAAACGGCACACAAGCAAAGAAAACAGAATTTGCTATTGACTTTGCAAACTATGCTTCTAAAGACGCTGCTAATGGTGATACATTAGATATTGAATTTGGTGGTACTAAAATTACATTAACACATGATGGTGCTGCTGTTGATTTAACAAGTGCAGACAGTATTGCAGACGCAGTTGCAACTGCACTTAAGACTGGTGGTGCAAAAGTTACTGATCCAGTTAATGGTAATGCTAATGTAACATTTGCTGATTTCACTGTTGAAGCAGATGGTAATAAAGTAACATTTAAACAAACAAATGAGCCTACAGATGCTACAGAAGTAGTAGATCCAGATATGGAAGTAAAATTGACATATGTTGCTGCTGGTGCTACTGCTGGTGCAGCTCCTACAAAGACAGATTTAAATACTAATACTTCTGCAGGTGTAACAGAAGGTACTGCTGTAACTAATGGTACATTTAAAATTGACTTTGCTGGTGCTACTGTAACAGCTGCTGGTGATGGTAGTACAGGTGCAACATTAGATATTACCCTTGATTCTGGTGGTCAATCAACAGTAATAAAGATTGCTGCAGATAAAAATATGACTGCAGAAGAAATTGCTGCAGCACTTGATGGAAAAACAATAGAGTGGGACCCTACTGGTGGTGGTGCTACTGATGATACTACGAAGTGGGACATAACGGTTAATGGCACTGAAGTAACAT
>CAJUNT010000068.1 GCA_910587735.1 uncultured Clostridia bacterium | reverse complement strand
CAGCTATAGCAAGTGCAGAAAATCCCATTTCTATCAAAAGCGAAATTGCAGAATGCCTAAGTGCGTGGAAGCGGAATTTAAAAATACAACAATAAAAAGGCTATAAATCATACATTATAGTCTTTTTTTGTTGTATTAAGAGAGAATTATAAAAGTTTTTTAAAGTAGAGAATGGTAGTGATATAAAAGAAAATATAATTATATATGAAACAGTTTAGCAAACAAAAATATTATATTATACAATAAAGGAGAATCATTATGTCAAGAAAAAGTAGAAAAGCAAATACTGATATACAAAAAACATTTATGAAACCAGTTACAGTAGGTTATGTTAGATTATCCGTTTCTAAAGAAGAAAGCAATCATTCTATTGAAAATCAAAAATTGATAATAGAATCATGGGCAGAGCAGCAGAAAACGGTTATTTCTCATTTTTACGTTGATAATGGATTTAGTGGCTCTAATTATGAAAGACCAGCATTTCAAGAACTTTTACAAGATATCAAAGGTGAAAAAGTGAATTGTGTTGTAGTAAAAGACCTTTCTCGTTTAGGACGCAATCTAATCGAAACAGGATATTATATTGAAATGTTTTTTCCATCTCATAAAGTTCGTTTTGTGTCGGTCAATGACCAATTTGATACGATTGATGGTATTAATAATCAATTAGGTGATTTTAAAGTTTGTGTTTCATTCACAAATGCTTTTCATGAAGAAACTGCATTAGATATTAAAAAGAAAACGGAAACAGCATTAGATTATAAAGCACAAAGAGGGCTATTTATTGGAGCTCGTGCTCCTTTTGGCTATAAAAAATCTGAAGTCAATCATAATAAAATTGTTATTGATGAAGAAGCGGCAAAAATAGTAAAAAAGATATTTGAACTTGCCACAAACAATATGGGGCTGACAGAAATTGTTCGCTACTTAAATGAAAATCACATTCCTACTCCTATGCAGTATGCTAGAGCGAAAGGCTTAACTGGAAAATACAACGATGGAAGTGGTAATTGGAATACTCGTTCTGTAAAACATATTTTAACAAATTCCACTTACACAGGTATTTTGATACAAGGAAAAAATAAAAGAATTGTAGAGAATACACATGAAGCATTAATTGATAGCAATAGCTTTAAAATAGTACAAAAAAATTTACAAAGTAAAATATCAAATGTAGAAACAAAACCGCAATCTACAGAAAACTTATTAAAGGGAAAAATAATTTGTGGCTGTTGCGGTAGAAAAATGCAAAGAAAACGTGGTACCAATCATGCAGATTGGTATTTTTTTACTTGTAATACCAATAATCGTATTGCTACTGGAATGTGTACAGGTATGTATATTCGAGAAGAAGAAATATTTCATGCAATTTATAAGGAACTTGGAACAGAGATTGCGACAAAAGAAATTATAAATAATATTGAAGAAATTCGTGTTTATCAAAGAAAAAAAGTTTCTGTAAAGTGGTCAGAATTATGGTATAATAAAAAATAATAGGGAAGATAGGATGTGATTTCATTGTGGAAAATACAGATAAATTGGATATTCCTTCCAATTTGTTACAAATCGTTTTAGAAGATGATGATTTTTTAAAAGATACAAAATTTAAAATACTATTTACAGAACCAAAAGTTGCAATCAATTTAGTACAAACATTGATACCATTTTTAGAAACGAATAAAGAGAGAAATTTAGATGATGTCATAAACAATTCTATTACAACATACAAATTTTATGATATAGAATTAAAGAATGTTCCTTTATGTGATAGAGTTTCGGCTGTGATGGAAAAATCAAATGAAATCATCACAAATACAGGAAAAGTTTTTAGACATGATGTACTTTTTGATTACAAAGTTGGAGAAGGAGAAAAAGATATTTATACTATTAATTTTGAAATGCAAAATGCCAAAGAAGACTACGATATGCTAGAAAGAGCATTATGTTATGCCATCAGTATTTCAGCAAATATGCTCCATACAGGTGATAATTACAATAAGTTACATAAAGTATATAGTATATGGTTTTTGAATTTCAATTATTTTGATGATGATATTGCAGTACATTCCATTGCTCCAAGAGTATATTACAATCGTAATAGTGATATGCTTACAAATGTAACTGCGGAACAATCAGAGGCAAGTTATCATCAAAATGCAGATTTAATTGAAGTGGTATTCATTGAACTGAAAAAAAGAGAACAAATTCGCAATGCAGAAAATTTAAAAAAATTGCTAGATGTCATTTGTAATAATGAAAAGGAAACAGAAACATTAAAAACTCTGTTGAATTTGACAGATGAGGAGGTTCGTACTATGTTAAAACAAGTGAACTTTAGAGAAGAAATATTAGAAGAAGGAAAAGAAAAAGGGAAAGAAGAAGGCAAACAGGAAGAAAGAAAAATAATGATAAAAGTAATGCTTTCTAATGGTATGACTGTAGACCAAATAGCAAAAGCTATTTCTATATCTGAGGATGTTGTTAAATCATATATTTAATAAGGCTAAAATTATAAAAGTTGTGTGTAAGGATTTTATATGAAAATCGTAAAAGTTATAAATATGATATCATAATATCATATTTTTGTTTTAGGTGATACAAAGAAAGGAAAATACAATGGATAAAGAAAAATTAATCGAATATATTAATTTTTTTAATGAAAAAGCAGAAAAAAATAAAGTAATTATTTTTGTTGGTTCTGGTGTTTCTCGTAATGTAGAGGGAATGCCTAGTTGGTATGACTTAATTCAAAAAATGGCTCAATCAATTAACTATTCAAAGTGTTCTTATTGTCAACATAAAAAAGAAAATTGTAGAGATACATGTTTATTTATGGAAGAGTATTCTACCGATGAATTTTTGAAAATACCGCAATATGTATACAATAAAGATAAAGAATTATACAACAAGATATTAAAGGACAATATACAAGATATTACTATAGATGCTCCATTATCAAATGTTATATTTGATATTAACTCATTACATATTATTACTACTAATTATGATACATTACTTGAATCATCACAAAATGAATTTCGTGAACAATATGATGTAATTGTAACAGATAAAGATTTATTAAATACAGAAAAAAATAAATATATTATAAAAATGCATGGAAATTTATCACAGCTCGAAACGATTATTTTAAAAGAACAAGATTATTTAGAGTATTCACAAAAACATATGCTAACAGAACTTTTTATAAAATCTTTGCTTACAAACCATACAATATTATTTTTAGGTTATTCACTAAGTGATTACAATGTTAAATTGATTATTAGCTGGTTAAATTATATGCGATTGCAAAACGATGCTTTAAATGATAACCAAAAGGTTGGGTATATTCTTTTAGATGAGGAACAAATTGATATTACACAAACTTCCTATTTTGCAGGAGTCAATATTGAAGTAGTAAATATTAATAAAATGCCTTATGTTGATGATATTCCTAAATCTTTAACTAATGAAAAGGGAAAAAGGCTTTATAGTTTTTTGAGAGCAATTACTAATCCATTATATATAAAAGATTTGGCTTTTATAAAAAATTCTATACGACTTTTAGAACAATATACATTTGTAGATTATCATCAAATTTTAAAAACTCTATATATACAAAGATATACCAAAAAAGAAAAAGAAATTTGTTTGGTAAATAAGAATGATTATGATTTGTTAGAACAACTTTTGAATGGTTCGGATTCACGAAAGTTAAAAAAATTGTTTATTAATGCTGGAATAACATTAGTTACAATACAATGGAATATTAAAGGACCAATTACATTAGGTAACATTTCTGACAATTTTTTATTTCAAGATAATTTATTTAAATTATATATTCAAAACAAATATTATGAAATAAAACAGTTATTAAAAACTTATGATATTGATTTAAATAAAAAATATTTCTATCAGCATATTATTGATGATTATCATAATATTCCATCAAATTATTATCAAACTGATTTTTCAAAATTAACTATGGAACAAAAAGTGGCTTATTTATACAATATTTCTATACTTAATTATTATAAAGGTCATTCGACATTTGACCCAACTAAAGTTAAATATTTTATTAAAAATATTACTTCAAGTAAAGAAAGAGAGTTATTTTCACTATATACAGAAATTTACAATGGCAACTCTCAAAAACTGTTATATATGAATGAAAAACTAAAACAATTAAAGGAAAATGTAATTGCAAAGAATAGAATTTCCTCTACTGGACCTTATTCAGAATTGTATGAAATTAAAAATGCTGTAATGATAGAATATTTCTTTTATTATTTTAATAATATTTTTTGCAAAACATCTGGCTATGAACTTAATACTTTTTTTAAGCCATATATAGAAGCAATAATATGTACTAACACCGAAAGAGCAGAAGAGCCAACAATATTCTGTGGTGAAATTTATACAAACAAAAAATATTCAATAGATTATATTGATTTAGATATTATTACAAAATTTATTTCAACTAAAGATTTATATAATCTTCTTACTAAATATCATATTAAAAAACTAAATATTTGTGATAAAGTAGTAACATTCTTAGTAAATTGTTTCATAAATTTAAGTGAATCATTAGTAAAAGGTCAAACTTATGGCTTTATGAGGTCATCATTTTTAACTCTATCTAATATTATATTACTACTTCAATTTGTTGATTTAAACGAAAAACATAAAAAAATAGTAGAAAAATCTGTAAAACTTTTATTCTGTGACGAAAAATTCTCTCAATGTTTTTTTTCACAAATTTATCCAGATTTCAAGTATGCTCTCTATATATTTTCTATGTTATGCAAATCATTATCTTTATCAATAGATATTCAGGTAATAGAAAAAATTATAAATGAAAATAACTTTTTTGAATATATGGAATTTGTAAATCTTGATGATTTGCGTAATTTGAGAAATCTCATAACATCTATGCTAGATAAGAATAATATTGCTACTTTGCAAGGTGAAATTAAAAATATTATTGAAGCTACAGATTCATTTTCTAATAAAATTTCTTTATTAAGATTATTTCTTAATTGTATTATTGATGAAGATATTAAGAACAATTATATTAAGTTCTTATCATCTCATTTTTCAGAATTAGATATTGAAGATATTTATGATTTTGCTTCTAATAATTGGTTAAAGCCTTTACAAACCGAGATTACTAAATTTTTATCTGAAATACTTGAACTTCAAAAAAAGCAAGATATAGAACAATATTATCCTAATCCCCTAGAAATGAGATTAGAATGCATATATCTGTTATATATAACAGATATCATAAAAGATATTAGTATGTTGAAAGATTTAGCCAAAGAAAAAGAACATTTACAGTTTCTACTTAATCCAGATACTTTTAATTATACAAAAGTAGATTTTTCAAATTATATGTGGGTGAATTTTATAAAATATTCAAAACTTATAGAAAAATTTATTGAACATAAAGAAGAAATGATTCCTTTATTAAAAACTAGAATAAGAAATAATACAGCAACAGATGATGAAAAAAAGATTTTGTATGGATATTTTCTTGAAAAAGATGAAATATGGAACATATATTAAATAATTTTACTCTATTATTTAGTACAGTATCTAGGCTAAAAACAAAATATTATTTAGATTATAAATAATTTAGTTTCTTGAAAAGTTTTTCAAATTTATTATAATCTTGATTTTTATAGAAATAGTATAAATATAAAGATTAATTATATTTTATACTATTTTATTTTAAAAAATATTTTTAATCATTAATTTTTGCCTTGCTATTGACTTTTTGTTGTCGCAAATCGTGGATTCGTATCCTTTTTACATTAGCGATTTGAGAACCTCTGT
>CAJUNT010000067.1 GCA_910587735.1 uncultured Clostridia bacterium | reverse complement strand
TAAAACAAAGAAATGAACAGCTTAAAAAAGAAAATTGGGATAATAATATGGAAATTAGCAAATATAAAGTACAACTTCGTGATTTTGATAAGTTAAAATCCTATTTAGGCATTGAAAATGTGAAAGAATGGTTTAAACAGATGAATGAAAAACAAAAAATTTTGTTAAAAGAAAAGGATAGATAATAAAAAATAGATTAAAAATGTTGCTTAAAACCTGTTGACTTATCTACATCTTTATATTAAAATATATAATAAATTGTTGTAATTTGAAAATTTTGTGAGGTATATATGATTACTGAAAAAATTGGAACGCGTATTCGAAAATTAAGAAAAAATACAGGACTTAGTCAAGAAAAATTTGCAGCTAAAATTGGTATGGATAGAACTTATTTTGCTAGTGTTGAACTAGGAAAAAGAAATATTTCTATTATAAATCTTGAAAAAATAGCAAATGGATTAAATATCACTCTATCAGAGATGTTTTTAAATTTATAGGAAGGAGGTGTCTATCATTAGTGTAATTATGGAAAATAGAGATTATAAAGTTTCATTTATAAACAATAGAAGATATTTAGGAAATAAATACAAGTTATTACCATTTATTACAAGTATTGTAAAAAAAGAATGCAAAGATACTGTATCTATTGCAGATATATTTGCAGGTACAGGGGCAGTTTCCTCTGCTTTTACAGATAAGATATTAATTACAAATGATTTAATGTATAGTAACTATATTTGTAATTTTGCTTGGTTTGGGAATGAAACTTATAATCAGCAAGTGATTATTGATTATATCATATATTATAATTCTTTTATAAATGTAGAAGATAATTATATGACAGAAAATTTTGCTAATACCTATTTTAGCTATTTTGATTGTGCTAAAATAGGATTTATACGAGAGGATATAGAAAATAACTATAAAAAAAGAAATATAAATAACAGAGAAAGAGCAATTTTAATTACTTCACTTCTTTATGCAATGGATAAAATTGCAAAGACTTGTGGACATTATGATGCTTATAGGAAGAATGTAGTGTTTGATAAATCGTTAGAATTGTTAGTTCCTATAGCGAAAATACAAAATAATAGTAAAAATGAATGTTACAATAAAGATGCAAATGATTTAGTAAAGAAAATCACTGCAGATTTAATATATATAGACCCTCCATATAATTCAAGGCAGTATTGTGACGCTTATCATTTACTTGAAAATGTTGCTCGATGGGAAAAACCAAAAGTATTTGGTATAGCAAGAAAAATGGATAGAACAAAATTAAAAAGTAAGTATTGTACAAAAAATGCTACAGAAGCATTTGAAGAATTAATTGATAATATTAAAGCAAAATATATATTGCTTTCTTATAATAATATGGCTCAAAAAGGAAATGAGCGTTCTAATGCAAAAATCTCTGATGATGATATTATGAGAATCTTAAGCAAAAAAGGAAATGTAAAAATATTTTCAGAGAATTATAAAGCATTTACGACAGGAAAATCATGCATTTCAGAAAATGAAGAACGACTTTTTTTATGTACTATTTTTAAATAAGAGGTATAGAAAATGATACAATCACCACTAAATTATATAGGCGGAAAATATAAATTGTTACCACAAATATTACCGTTTTTTCCCAAGAATATTAATTTGTTTATAGACTTGTTTTGTGGTGGATGTAATGTAGGAATAAATGTAAATTGTAATAAAGTAATATATAATGATATTGATATTAATTTGTTATATTTATATAATACATTTAAAAATTTAGATAAACAATCAGTGTTTGAATGGATTTATCAAATAATTGAAAAATATGGTTTGTCATTAGTTAGTAAATATGGATATGATTTTTATAAATGCGATAGTAGTAAAGGATTAGGAAGTTATAATAAAGATAAATTTATAAAACTACGAACAGATTTTAATCAAAAAAGATTAAATGAAAATTATGATTATTATTATTATGTTATGTTGTATGTACTTATTGTATATGCATTTAATAATCAAATTCGCTTTAATGCAAAAGGGGAATTTAATTTGCCTGTTGGAAAACGTGATTTTAATGACAATATGAAAAATAAGTTATCAAATTTTATTGACAAAATAAAAGAACAAAATTGTGAGTTTACTTGTTTAGACTTTCGTAAATTTGATGTGTCTATGTTAACAAGTGATGATTTTGTATATATTGACCCACCATATTTAATTACTTGTGCCACTTATAATGAAAAAGATGGTTGGACTGAGAATGATGAAAAGGATTTATTAAAATTTTTAGATCAATTAGATAAAAATGGCATACGTTTTGGATTATCAAATGTTTTAAGAAGTAAAGGAAAAGAAAATAATATTTTGATTGCATGGCTAAATCAAAGTGGATATAAATATAGAACTATAAATTTGAATTATAGCTATTCTAATTCAAATTATCATATAAAAGATAAAAATTCTAATAGTGAAGAAGTTTTAATTATAAACTATTAAGGAGGATTTGTTGTGTCAAATACAATTCCCTATAAAAGTTTTTGTTGGAGTTTAGGAACTACTAGTTTTCGAACAAAAAATTTTAACAAAACAATTGAAGAGCAACTTTCATTGTTAGACGAATTTTGGAATATTCCAGAGAATACTGACTGTGAATGGAGTGGAAATAAAGAGTTACAAATTCGTTATTATGATTTTATGTTTCGTAAAGAATTTGTAGAGGGTAGTTCAAATAATAAAGCGAAAGATGCTCGTGAAAAAACTTCAGGTTTAGTTGATATTGGATTAATTAATGAAGAAAGGAAAATAACTTTAGCTGGTATGGCATTACTTGATGTAAGCAAAAGTAATGTATTTTCTACAAATAATTTTTTTCAAATTCCAAGAGATAGTTTTATATATTTAAAACAACTTTTAAAAACTTCTAATAATGTAAATGGTAAATGTATTCGACCATTTATTGTATTATTATATGTGCTTTCTAAATTAGAATATCTTACTATGGAAGAATTTACATATTTATTGCCATTATGTACTGATGAAGAAAATATAGAATTTATTATTCAACAAATAGAAAAATTACGTGCTCATGATATTTCAATAGATAGTATAATAATTGATAGACTTATGACAATGGATAATTATAAAGCAGGACTTGAATTGCTTTTAAAAAATGATGTAAATGAAGATATTATTTGTACTGTTGGAATCAATAGAAAAAGTCGTGATTATGATAAACCTTATTTTTTGCTTTATAATGAGTTATATAATGTTTTTATAAAGAATGATAAAACTGCTACTATAAATCTTTTAAAGGCAACAAAAAAAGTTAAAATAGGAGTGCTTTGGCGTGGATATTTATTTGATACAATAGCAGAAAAGGCAATTAAAAAAGAACCAGAAAAGCATTTAAATGCTACAATATTTTCAACAGTGAAAACAGTAGAAGAATTTAAAAAAGCATTTTATAAAATGATGCATTTATTTAAAGCAAAAGCTACATTGTCTGACTATTTTGATTTGAATAGAAGATATATTAAAACAACAGATATTATTTTATTTGAAGATGATACTGTAAAATTAGATATAGTTGCAAAATACTTTTTTTATTCCATTGTAAATAAATTATATAAAAGTGCTTTTGTTCCTTCAAGTAAATTATTTGATGATTGCAAACTTGAAGAGATAGATAATAGTATTGTTATCCATGAAAAAGTCATTATCAATGGTATTAATAACGAATTTAATACAAATATTAAAGATATTTCAGAAGCATATATGATTCTAGAAAAAAATCGCTATCAAAGGTTACATCATCTTATTGATAATAAATTTACAGATGATAAAATTCTTATTCTTCTTGATTTATTTAAAGAAAGAAAAGATTCTGAAATCAATAGTATGGTTACAGATAATGCAGATATACCAACTATTTTTGAGTATGTACTTGGTATTATATGGTACAAAATAAGTAATCAAGAGGGAAAAGTGCTAGATTATATGAATTTATCATTAGATGCAGATTTGTTACCTAAAACACATGCAGGAGGCGGCGAAGCGGATATTACTTATGAATATGAAAAAACAAAGTATTATCCAAGACATACCTTATTGATTGAAGCAACACTTGCAGATAAAACAAATCAACGACGTATGGAAATGGAGCCAGTTTCAAGACATTTGGGACAGCATTTACTTTCTACAAATGACATGAATTCATACTGTATATTTATAACAAATTCATTACACATAAATGTAATTTCAGATTTCAGAAGCCGAAAAACAACAATATATTATGATTCCAATGATTATTCAAAATATATTAATGGAATGAAAATAATACCCCTTCAAACAGATGTTTTAAAAGATATTATATCAAAAAACAAAAAATATAAGGAATTATATAATATATTTGAAAAAGCATATCAATCTGATTTGAAACCATTAGAGTGGTATAGAGAATATATAGGAGATTATCAATAATATTTTCTATATAATTGAATTTAAATGATATATAATTAAGTAGGTGTTAAGTATGAATATAGAAAATTATATAGAAAGTAAATATAGAGAATTACAGGAAAAGGGATTGAATATTGAGTATATTAGGTTGTATAGTGATGTAAAACATAAAAGACTTCGTGAAATAATGGCAACATTACATTACTATTTTATAGCATTATTTAAAACTATGAATGAAAGATTACCTACAGAGGAAAATAAAGCTCACTTTTGGGCTGACCCTAGTAGAGATTTAATAAATATTATAGAAATAACAATGGGTCTTTTTCACAATTTAAAGGAAACTATGTATAGTTTTGATATTGATGATTATTATTATAAATTAATTGAGAAATGTAAAGATTTTCTTCAATTATATGGTGGAAGTACTTTACCTGCTCATATGGAAAAAATTGAGTTATATTATATTCAACCTATTTTTAAAAATTCTAATAATATTACAGTTAAAAATATAAATACTCAAACAACATATAAGTTAAAGTTAATTGGAGAGGGTTCTTATGCAAATGTATATAAATATAAAGATACTTTTTATAATCGTAATTTCGTTTTAAAACGAGCAAAAAAAGATTTATTAGAGAAAGAACTTTTTCGTTTTAAAAAAGAGTTTGAAGAAATGAAGGAGTTTTCTTCTCCATATATTGTTGAAGTATATTGTTATAATGAAAATAGAAATGAATACGTTATGGAATATATGAATTATACTTTAGATTCATATATAACAAAAAACAATCCTAATTTATCAACTCAACAAAGGAAAGGAATAATACAACAGATTTTGAAAGCGTTTAGTTATATATATTCGAAAAATAGATTACATAGAGATATTAGTCCTAAAAATATTTTGATTAAGGAGTATGAAGATGTTCTAGTGGTAAAAATAGCAGATTTTGGATTAGTGAAAATCCCAGATAGTAAATTAACTACTATTAACACAGATTTCAAAGGATATTTTAATGATCCTGCTCTTATACTTGAGGGATTTAATTCATATAATATATTACATGAGACCTATGCTTTAACGAAAATAGTATATTATGTAATGACAGGAAAAACAAATATAAATATGGATAGAATTAAGAATAGTAGTTTAAATATATTTATTCAAAAAGGATTAAATCCTGATAAAACAAAAAGATTTCAAGACATAAGCGAAATGATACAGCAATTTCGTACAATATATTAAAAAGTTGTTTACTTAAGAATTGTTTATTGTATAATAGAATATTTTATCTACTTTTTTGTGATACTATTTTGATACTAAAAATTGAAATAAAAAAAGAAATAGAGATAATATAGAGAATATATGCTAAAAAATATACTGAATATTAAATAAATATATTTAGTATTACAAAAACCTTACCGAGTGGGAGTAGTACCCAAAACTTTAGAAAGCCTTGAAATAGAAGGGTTTTTT
>CAJUNT010000066.1 GCA_910587735.1 uncultured Clostridia bacterium | reverse complement strand
ATTTATTATTTCTTGCAAAACCGCTTATTTGTTGGGTTTATGAGGTTTTGCTCAAAGCTACTATTTATAAATAAAGGAGTGAAATATGATGAATCAAAATAAAAAAAGATTTTCTTTGTTTTGTGCTATTACATCTGTTTGCCTGTGTAGCATCAGCGCAATACAACATATTATTTTTTACAAAGCAAATAAAAAAAATAAACAAGAATGTACTAAAAAAATGTATCCTTATCAATATGGTATGGTAGCCTATCAGGTATATGGTACAGGGCGTCCTCTTTTACTACTTCATAATACAGAAATTGGAGCAAGTGGAGCAGAATGGCAAAATAATATAGAAAGTCTTAGTCGTATGTATCAAGTATTTGTACCAGATTTACCAGGGTTTGGAGATTCTCAAAAACCAAAAATCACATATACTTCTTATCAATATGCTTTATTCATTAATTATTTTATTGAAAATGTTATACAACGTCCTGCATCTATTATAGCATCTTCTGCCTCTGCTGATTTCGCAATTATGGCATATGCTTTAAATAGTAAAAATATCAGAAAATTAGTATTGATTTCTCCCACTGGACTGCAAAATCATTTACCTACTAATAAAGAAAACCACAAAAGAATATTACTACAATCACCTTTATTGGGAACACAATTTTTTATATCTGCTACTTCTAAAAAGGCGATTAAAAAACATTTAACAGAAAATATATTTTTTAGTAAAGAAATTGTTACAAAAGAATTAATTGAAAATTATTATATTATGGCACATAAAGGAAATGAAAATGCTCGTTTTTCTTTTGCCTCTACTGAATCAAAATTCACTTATGCAGATATTAAAAAAGTATTTCAAGAAATTAAAATTCCTTTTTGTGTTGTATGGGGAAAAGAAAACAGAATCAATATGTCAGAACAAATGGATATTATAGAGCAAATGCGTCCTGATGGCACATATTTTTTATTTGAAAATACAAGAATGCTTCCTCATTATGAAAACAGTACTGTATTTAATGAAAGTATTCATAGTTTTTTGCAATAGTATTAAAGAAAGGAAATGCGAATTATGGAACAAAAAAAAGAAATACAACAAGATATGGAAAATTATATTAAAAAAACACTTTTGCCAGAATCTTATTTACTTCAAAAAGGAATTATTTCTAAAATGAATCCTGCTTTTTTCAGTTGTGATGCTGAAAATAGATGTTTAACATTACAATTTGAAGTGCAGGAATGGCAATTAAATCCTGAAGGTATTCTTCATGGTGGTATGATTGTAACAGCATTTGATACAGTATTTGGTCTATTATGTCATTTTTATATGCAACAAAATATGATTAATACCATTGATATTTCCACAACATTTTTAAAACCCATTCCTGCAAACTGTAAATATACTATTACTGCAAAAGCAAATCATGTAGGAAATACCATTACATCTATGACAGCAGAAGCACATTTATCTGAAAACAATTTACTTTTAGCAACTGCGTCATGTACATTTATGAAATTATGTACAAAAGCTGATGATGTGCCTTACTAATTCCAAAAATATCATTAACAAATTGGTATCCTAAAATATTACTCCCTTGATGTAAATATAGGGAGTAATATTTTATACAATATATTATTTTTTAATGCGTATAACAATTTCAAAACCATCTTCTTTTATATTATTTTCATAAAAAACAGTCATACCTGATTTTTTGATAATATCAATAGATTGACGTATAGAATTTGTAAAGAGACGCATATCCTTGATATATCTTTTTTCTTTTTGTATATGCTTTTCATGTTTCTGTTGACACATTTGTTCCATTGTTTCTTCTACTAATTTTTCGGCTTGTTTTATTGTCAACTCTTTTTCTGCAATATGTTCTAATAATTTTAATTGCATTTCTTCTTCGGGTATTTTTGCAATAGCTCGTCCATATTGTTCTGTTAATTGATAATGTATCATTCTCTTTTTTACTCTATCACTTAGCTTTAATACACGCATTTTATTTGTAATAATATGCTGACTTTTTAATAATTTATTTGATAATTCCTGCTTTGCAATATGATAGTCTTCCATAATATTTTGATAGCCTTCTGCTTCCTCCAAATAATTTAAATCTTGTCTTTGCAAATTTTCAACCATTGAAATTAAAGCGCTTTGACTATCATTTACATTTAATATAATTGCAGATATTGTAGTATAACCTGCTAATTCACAAGCTCGTAACCTTCTTTCTCCTGCTATCAATTCATAATATGTACTTCCTATTTTTCTAACTGTAATAGGCTGCAATAAGCCATACTCTTTTATAGAATTTGCCAATTCTTCCAAAGCATTAAAATTAAAATATTTTCTTGTTTGATAAGGATTCGGTCTAATTTTATTAATAGGAAGTGTTTGCATTTTGGTATCTTTTTTGAAAAACATCATATCAGCAAATTTTAAAACTTCCATAAAGAAGCCCCCTTTATAAACCATTTCAAATAAAATCATTTTCCAAATTATACCATATAATATTATATTATAGTTATTTTTTCTAGCGCAAAAAAAATGCTTTATTGACAGCTTTAAATTGTTTTTTTATTTTGCATACAAAAATCACTATATTAAAACAAAACACGGCAGACTGTAAATATCATTTTATATTACATAGATATTTTGCAATCTGCCATGTTAGGTGATTTCTATAATAACTATAAAATAGTTATTGGTAAAATAATCTTATATACTAAATCATTTGTCACAATTCTTTCATAATTAACTTGCTTTGTTATTAATAAAATAGTGATTATCTTCATTATATTTTTTTAACTATTCCTTTTTTTGTTCTTTATCAGATAATGTAAAAGAACACATTGCTCCAAATACAAAATATGCTGTTGCTAATATTATCGTCACCATACCTAATGTAGATGGCATAGCATACTGATTTTGACTCCAAAAAAATGATGAAACAAAACTTATTATTAATGATACAGCAGAAATTTTAATATACATAAAACTTTTCTTATTCATGTTTATTCCTCATTATATAAAATATTGATTTTATTGTATTTTTATTATAAAATAGATTTTATATAAAGTAAAACTATATATTATTATATTTATATTGAGTAATACTTAAAGAAATGAGAATTTTTTTGGATACAGCACGATATAAAGCATTTTTAGTCGCAGCAGAAACAAGAAGCTTTACAAAAGCTGCTGAACTGCTTTGTTACACACCATCTGGTGTAAGTCAGTTGATAAATGCATTGGAAAAAGAATTTGATTTTGCACTGTTTTATCGTAATAAAAAAGGTGTTATATTAACAAACTGCGGAGAGAAAATGCTTCCTGCAATAAGAACATTGCTTAAACAAGAAGAAAATATTTATCAATTAGCTGCTGAATTAAATGGCTTGCAAACAGGTACTGTAACCATTGCTACATACCTTAGTATTGCTACTTACTAGCTTCCAAAAGTAATACAAACATTTCAAAAGAATTACAATAAAATTCATGTAAAACTTATGGAGGGCACACATAAAGAAATTGATACATGGCTAGAATCTGGACAAGTTGATATTGCTTTTACAAGTTATATTGAACCTATGAATTATGATTGGATTACGCTTGCAGAAAATTCTATGGTAGCGGTTCTTCCACCAAATCATAGTTTTGCCAATAGTAAAAGTTATCCTCTTGAAAATTGTTGTAATGAAAAGTTTATTATGCCAGAACAAGGGCGAGATGATGATGTAATCACAATGTTGCAAAAAAATGGAATTACACCTAATATTTATTTTTCTACATTAGAAACATTTACAACAATGCCCATGATTGAACAAGGGCTTGGAATTAGTATTATGAATGAACTGGTTACAGAAAGATTAGAGTACGATGTTCTGACACTCCCATGCCTAAAGGCATGGGGTTCTTAATTACATAAACTTCTAAATATACTCGAAAGCATATAAAACTAATCTATTTCATTAAGACTTTCACTACCAAAGATACCCTTGTATCCATTAGCGATAGTATAAGGCTCATGTCAAAACCTTTTATTTTTCTTAAATAGCAATACTGCTTAAATTTTTATTTCCTTTTAATCTCTCTACTTCTAACTGATGTAGCTTATAAAAGTTATCAAATCTTTCTTTACATTTATCCATATCAAAACTTTTTAAATCTTCGCTTATATTCATAATTAAAAAAGTACTATACATATCTCTCTGTATTTTTATCCCATCAAAATCATTCCATCTTTGGGATAAGCTCTTTTTCTGATAAGTTTCCTCAAAATGATTAAATTGACTTGCCTTTGCTTTAAAAGTATCTATCTCTATTAAATGAATATTAAAGTAGTTTAACTTCCTGTTTAGTATTGTTAATAACATAGCTGGAGCTTTATTTGCTAAGGATTTTCCAAAACGTTTCTTTCTTTTATATTTTCCTTTTTCATTCTTTTCTATATTTTTAGCACGTTTTTGAAGTCCTGCAAAATTCATTTTTTCAACATATATTTTATTTCCAAGAGATAGTATTTTATTTGCTAAACACTCATGCTGATATTTTCTAATATTTGCTTGCTTTCTATATAATTCTTTTAATTCATTTTGATATTTTATATAATGCTTTGATTTTTTCCATATTTCACATTTTTCCTTTTTCATTGTTCCATTTTCATTATAATAATTGGGGTTTGTTTTTCGTCTACTTCTATCCATTTTTCTAAGAAGTTTTTGTTTCTTATTTTCTATATTTTGTACGTTATCTGCAAGTTCTAATAATTTTACTTCTGATTGACTGGAAATAGCAATGGTTTGTGTTCCAATATCTAACCCTACATCACCATTTCCTAAACATCTCTTTAATCTTCCTGTTTTATCCACTTTTATTGGTGGATTTCCTTTTAAAACAATTTGTAAATAAAATTTATATTTCTTCCTTATGTATTTTCTTATTATTCTACAATAACAAATGTCACACTGCATAGCGTGATATTCATAAGAATTGTTATAATCTATCATGACGGGTATTTTTAATCCATTCCAAAAAAGCATATTTTCCTTAAAACGAATACCTGTTTTATTATTTTTTCCTTCCAGAGAATTTAATTCTCCATACTTTTTATAATACACTTTTTTCCCATTTCCATAAATAAACTTTTGATAAGATTTCCATAACTCACTTGCTATTTTTTGTGCAGTAAAAGCATCTATATTTTCTCTAAAATGTTTTTGTATATTTTTAATATCATTATGAAAGGAATACTCTGACATACCATATCGTTTACGAATCTCATTTATTTTTTTCCAAACAGTTTTATCTTTTTTATTGTCATTTGTTAACGATACTAAAAGTTTACGATATTCTTTTATTTTTACCATTTCTTTATAACGTTTTTGTGTTATGTTTACCAAAGAGTTATACATTTTTCTGGATATTTCAAATCTCTTATTTAAAATATCTCCCTGATACTTTTCTGTTTTTAAAGGAAATTGAATGATAAAATTTGCCATAGTATTCACCTCACTTGTTCTATTTTTAATATCTTTTCTTTTGATTTTCTATATATTTTTTTATTGTTTCACTACATACATTACCAGCTGTTGAAACAAAATAACTTCTGGTTCATAGGCTGGGCATTTTGCGCAACTCAAAAAATTCTTCTCTCAGTATTTTACTTGTATATCCTTTCAATTTTTGCATAATATCAGAAGGACTTAATGTAGGCGGACAATTTAAAAACATATGAACATGGTCTTTATCGCACTCAATCGCAATGATTTCTATTTTTAACTCCTTACATTTTATTTGGGTGAGTTCTTTCAATCTCTTCTCTACACCTTGTATCAAAAAAATTTTTCTTCTATATCTTGGACAAAATACAAAATGATAGTTTATAAAAAATACTGTTGTATTGGTATATCTATAATTATTTTCCATAATTTTATTATACCATTTATTGTGTATAAAATCAATATTAACATACACTAATCAAATATTAAAATAAATGCTTTCATCCCACCCCTAATGCTCATGTACGGTAAAGAAGCAAGCAACCGAAAACAAGAGATAGACCACCAGCACCACACTATTCCGAACCAAAGAAACCAAAGACCAAAAGACAAGCATTGTGGAAATGTGCATAACAGGCTAT
>CAJUNT010000065.1 GCA_910587735.1 uncultured Clostridia bacterium | reverse complement strand
CTAATCAAATATTGAAATAAAAAAAATGCTTTCATACCACCCCTTTAGGGGTGGGATTTTCGCATTTAGCTTGTAATTTATCCATTTCTGATATTACGCTTTCAGTAGTATTCGACAATTTTAGTTATTTTATACAAATACATTATTGTGTAAGTGTTCTCAATTTCTCTTTTATAATTTCTGATACTTCTATAATAGATGATACAGAAATGGCAATTTCTTCTGTAGAACTTGCAAGACTATGTGTTCTGTCATTGATTTTATTTACAATTTCTATCAATTTTTGTGCATCTTTTTGTATACTTAATATTGCCTCTTCTATTCTACACTGACTTTCACTGCTTTCTATTACTGTTTTTTTAGATTTATCAGCCAATTCTTTTATAAATGATGCAACAGCAGAAAAGCCTTTTCCAGCAGTGCCTGCTCTTGTTGCCTCAATAGAGGCATTTAATGCAAGTAAATTCGTTTGAGAAGAAATAGAAACAACTTCCTCATTATTATTGTTGAGTTCTTGCAGTAATGTACTAATTTCTATTATAGAATTTTCTAAGTTTTTACAAAAATCAGAAACTATTTGCATTTCTCCTGAAATTCCAGATGTTTCTTCTGCATTAGCGTCATTTTCTTTTGACATCTGGTCAACAGAAACATAAAGCCCAGAAAATTCATCATTGATTTTTTCCACAGCATATAATAATTCTTCTTTTTGTTTTTTGATATCTTCCGCTTGCTGTAATGTTTTCAACTGTTCTTCTTCCACTTGTTTTTTTATGTAATAAATACAATTGTTTTTATGGCTAAAACGATTATAAATAGCAACTACCATATCATGACAGGTTTCATAACCACAACAAGAACAATTTATTTTTCTTTCTTCTTCTTTTTCTTTTCCCATATCCAAAAATATGCGGTTTAGTTCTGTAGTATTCGGTATGTGATATTGACATTGTTTAGAACGGTCTGTATATTTTCGAATAAAATCATTCAAATTTAATTTTGAAAACTGTTTATTTAATCTCTTTAATCTTTGTGCTGGTTTTAATTTTTTACTCCATGCACTTCTTATACCATTTTTTTTACTTTGCTCTTTAATATCAATTAAACTGCTTAAGTTATTGTCATTATTTAATTTACTACTTTCTATTCCTGTACCATATATACAGCCTGATTCACAATTTAATGCGTCCACAAAAAGATATTTCACACGATTATTTGAAATACTATATTCATTTTGTTCCAGATAATGATACATTCTTTTTTCGCCTTCCATTTGACGAATAAATATATCATCTCCTAAAAACCACTGCACATTTTGTTTTAATCCTCCTGGTAAAGGATAGATAGAACCTAGTCCATACTCTATTTCGTCTGTATATTCTTCTCCCTTTATATTATGCTTTTTCATATAGTCTATTAAATGGCTAAATGTCACATTATAATTGACATAATTTTCATTGTTGGGGTCATCTATTTCCAATTTTTTAGCAATACATGGGCTGATAAATGCTAATTTATCTTTTATTCCCATATATTTTTTTACATAAATAGCCGCACACATCAAAGGACTTTGTACTGGAAAAAGTTTAGGTATCAGTTTAGGTAAATATCTTTCAATATACCCTACTACTGCTGGACATGGCTGTGATATTCCGCCTTTAAAATCATACTCTTTAATATAATTCAAATAGCCCCATGTTGTAATGTCTGCACCAAATGATACACTAATAATATGATTCACACCCATTTTTTTTAATGCGCCTAATATATTTTTATAAATATCTGGATAATTTGCTTTTAATGCAGGTGCAACTAATACAGAAATATTTGCTCCCCTTTTTAAATCATTAAAAAAATGATTGGTATCGTCTTTAAATTCCCTTGCTTTATGTTCACACGCATCTATACAGGCACCGCAAGCAATACATTTTTTTTCGTCAACTTCTATTCTGTTTTTGCCATTTTTTACTGTAAAAATATTTGCCCCCATACAACTGCATACGTGTATACATTTATTGCATCCTATACATTTTTCATTTGTAAATATCAATGCCATACTGTATCACCTATCCTTTTTTTGCATTTCTTAATGCAATTCATTATCATAATATGTATCATTATATACTATTTTATAGTAAAATAATAGCTTTTTTTGTTACTTTTTATATATGTTTCTTTTTTAATTAATAGTGCTTTTATTTTATAACAATATAAACAATTTATAATAAAAATATTTGTATTATATCATTAAAATTGATATAATAAATATAATATCTATCATTTTTTATTAAATTTTAAGGAGGAATTTTATATGTTCATGAAAAAAATAAAACAAAAAAAATATCAAATAGAGAAAAATATTGATTATAACATTATTATTTAGGAGGCAATATGATAGAATTAAAAGGAAAATATAATACAGCAAAAATTTTTACAGATGTTGTAGATGAAACATCTATTTCTCAAATTATACTTTTGTTAAATCAGCAATTTGTTTCTGATAGCAAAATTAGACTCATGCCTGATGTGCATGCTGGTGCTGGCTGTACTGTTGGCACAACTATGACAATTACAGATAAAATTGTACCAAATTTAGTAGGCGTAGATATTGGTTGTGGCATGGAAACAATACAAATAAAAGAAAAACATATTGAATTACAGAAATTGGATAAACTAATATATCAAAAAATACCTTCTGGATTTAGCATAAGAGAAAAAGCGCATAGTTATATAGATAAAGTACATTTGGAACTGCTTTACTGCTATGACCATATCAATGCACTAAAAGCAGAAAAAAGTCTAGGAACATTAGGCGGAGGAAATCACTTTATTGAGGCAAACAAAGATAGCAAAGGGAATATTTATATTGTGGTACATTCTGGAAGCAGACACTTAGGACTGGAAGTTGCAAATTATTATCAAATGGAAGGATATAAAGCATTAAATGGTTGTTCTAAAAAAGATATTGATGAATTGATTGCAACATTAAAAGCACAAGGAAAAACAAAAGAAATACAAAAAAGCATTACTACATTAAAAAATACAAAAACAACATCTATACCGAAACAGCTTGCATATGTGACAGGGGATTTGTTTGAACAATATATACATGATATGAAAATTATACAAAATTTTGCATTGTGGAACAGAAAAGCAATGATATATGAAATTGTAAAAGGAATGAAATTGCATATTACAGAACAGTTTACAACAATACACAATTATATTGATACAGACAATATGATATTGAGAAAAGGTGCTGTATCTGCTCAAAAAAATGAAAAACTGCTCATACCTATCAATATGAGAGATGGCTCTTTAATATGTATAGGTAAGGGCAATGCAGACTGGAATTATTCCGCACCTCATGGCGCAGGACGATTGATGAGCCGTACTGTCGCAAAACAGTCTTTTACTGTATCAGAATTTCAAAAACAAATGGACGGTATTTATACTACTTCCATAGGAAAAGATACATTGGACGAATGTCCTATGGCATACAAAAATATGGAGGATATTGTAAATAATATTGGAGATACTGTTGAAATTGTTGATGTGATAAAACCAATATACAATTTTAAAGCAGGAGAATATTGATTTTATTATCAGACCATCAAATAAATTTGATGGTCTTGTTTGTTTTTCATTAACATTTTACATTATAAAATGTGATGTAAATCAAATAAATTATATAAATTATGACTTAAAATAATTGTTTTTAAAAATAACCAATCAGTTTTTTGAATAAATTTGGTAAATAATGTTGAAAAAAGTAATAATTTTCACTATACTAGAGTGGACATAGTGTGATTATGCAATGTACTACAAGGAGGAAAATGAAACGTGCCAAAAATATTTGATAAATTAAGAGGGCTAATGTTTGATGAATATGATGGTGACGAAGAATATTATGAAGAAGAAGATTATGATGAAGAGGAAATGGAACAAACACAAACTACACCATTAAAAAAAGAATCTGAACGTTATTCAAACAAAACTTCATCAAATAATAGAAAAAATTCTAATGTGTATCATATTAACACAAATACAAAAATGCAGTTAGTCATTCTACAGCCTGTTTGTTATGAAGATGCTCAAAAAATTACTGACCACATAAAAGAGGGAAAACCAGTTGTTATCAATTTAGAACAAGTACAATATCAAGTTGCTCAAAGAATTATGGACTTTTTAAGTGGAACTTGCTATTCTTTAGAGGGAAGTATACAAAAAGTTGCAAATGGTATTTTTGTAATTGCACCTCAAAATATAGAAGTTTCTGGGGAATGGAAAGAAAAAATAAAAGAAGTACTTCCTTGGGCAAGCAATGCATAAAAATAAAAACAATATTATAATTTGCAATGCATAAAAAATCGCTATATTAGCAAAAGAAAAAGTATTATATTAAATTATGTAAAAAAAAGAGAGATATTTGTTGTTAAAAAAGGAACAAAAACAAAATAAGGGGAATTAACATCACTCTTGAATTTATAGAAACGTTCTGTATTTTTTTAATGAGTGATTTTTTTATACAAAAATATAAAATTTTTTATTATAAAAAGCACCCCCTTATAACACTTTTATTATTTTTGCATTATATGGGAGTGCATATTAATTTATGTATTATTTAGATGGTTTTAAAGGGCTGATTCTAATTTTGTCTGCTTCAAAACCTGTTTTTCTTTTCACAATATCTTCTATTTGTGCAATTTCTGCATCTGTCAATTCTTGTTTATCCACTACAACATCTACTGTTTCATCATCAATGCGAACATATGCTTCTTTAAATCCCTTAGATTCAATCATAGCTTCTGCTGCTGTTTCTTTTTCAATTCTTTTTTGCAGTTCAAGCATATTGTCAGCGCAAGCGGCTTTTTGTTCTCCGTCTACACTTTCATTATTCATCATTTCTGTAAGCATATCTTTTTGTTTTGCTCTTGCTTGCTCTCTGTCTAGTTTTGCCTCTGCAAAAAAAGTTGATGCACTTACTGTATTTGTATTTTCTTCTGCATTTACAAAAACTGCTGCGCCATCTCCTGTTGTAGTAGATGCCTCTGCTACATTTAATTCTGCTGTAATAGGGTCTAAATCTTCCATATTTCCCTTTGCCATTTCTGAGGGGTCTGTATCAGGCAGTACAGAAAAATCGTCTAATAATGCCATAGCGTCCCCTTCTTCATTTAATGACATTGCTGTTTTTGTTCCTTCACTTGCTCTGCTTTCTGTAAAATTCAAATAACCTGCAACGGCAACCATAACTGCTAATGCTGTTACAATAACTTGATTTCTTTTTACTACAAACATATTTTTTTCCTCCTCATTTCATTTTTAATACTGCGACTTTATGTGCAGGTACATTCAGTAGTGCTTGTGATGCTTCCGAAAGCATTTGCGCAATTCGTGCATCTTCTCCTCCTTCTGCTACAATCACAATACCTTCTATTTCGGGCATTTTTTCCTGTACAATAACAGGTGTTCTAGTACCTCTGTTATCTTCTGTCATAACTATTGTATTTTCTTCTTTCTGTGACTGTATTTTTTTTCCTTCTTCCGTAAAAGAATATTCTTTTCTTTCTTCTTTTGCTAATACAGATGCTTTTGTATTTTTCATTGTTACCATCACTTTTACTTGTCCTACCCCCTCCATATTCGAGAAAATATTTTCCAATCTTTTTTCAATTTCCTGTTCTATATGATATTGTTTTTGTTCTGTTTGTTCTGTCTGTTCTGTTTGTTGCTCTGATTCTATTTCTGTTTGATTTTCTGATGGTTTAAAAAAAACATGATTCATTAAAAGAAGTAATATTCCTATTAAAAACGCTGTAAATAAATTCATGCGTGCTTTTTTATTCTCAGGGCGAAATAATTCTTTTGCCCAATTCTTTTTTCCCAAGTATATTCACCTCTTTTGTATATAAAAAAATAAAGTTGCCATTAAAACTGCGTTCGCAAAAGATAAAGTTTTTTGTCAAACTTTTTTTCAAAAAAGTTTGTGGGTGTGGGCAACGCCCACAAATATAAAATATTCTTTAATAAAATTATTAAAATCTTTTACTAAAATTATTAAAAATAATATTGTTTTGTTAAAACCTTGAGAGCGTTGCTCTCAAACTCTCACCCGCTTTTGAAAAAGCGGGGCAAAACTTTTATAGGAAAACTTCGTTTTCCTTGTTGCGAACGAAATTAAAAACTTTCATTATAATTGTGTTCGCAAAAAGTAAAGTTTTTTGTCAAACTTTTTAGGGGAAAAGTTTGTGGGTGTGGGCAACGCCCACAAATATAAAATATTCTTTAATAAAAT
>CAJUNT010000064.1 GCA_910587735.1 uncultured Clostridia bacterium | reverse complement strand
TCACTTTGAATCAAATATGGATATATTTTTTTATAATTTTCTTAAGTTACCATATGGATACAGCCCCTTATTTATATACAGATTTTTAGTGTTTTGAATTATTTTTCAATTTGTTTATTTTTTTGAAAAAATGGTCAAAAAATTTTATCTATTTTATTAAAAATAGTTTTTACTATTTGAGTATTATATTTTTTAAAAGCAAATATATTAAATTTTTTATATATTTGTTTTTATTTCTTTAACATACTTTTTTAAGTTGTGGAAATTAAGTTAGCTACTTTAAAAAAGTAATTTAATCTGTTGTTTTTCGTTTAATTAAAATAGGCATTATATTTTTATGAATAAAATCTGTCTGTGGTTTAGGGCGACGTTTTTTTCTTTCATTCATTTGTGTTACTAATAGTTCCATTGCTTCATATGCTATTTTATCAATTTGTTGAGCAATGGTACTGATTGGCATAATTGCATGAATTGCAATAGGAGAATTATCAAAACCAATAATACGATATTCATCTGGCAATGTTCCATATTCTCTAAAAATAATATTTAGTATACTATTTGCATAGGTGTCATTTGATAAGAATAGTCCTTTTTTTTGATTTGGATATTTCTTTTTTATATATTCATATACTTTAAGCATACATTTATCAATTTCTTCTTGAGAATGTTCTAATTCTTGTATAATCAATTCATGTTTTAGATTATGCTGTTCACAAATATCTTGAAAACCTTGAATACGTCCATAAGCAGGAATATCTTTTGAAACCATAGAATTAATGTGCAGTAAAACATCGCATTTATTTTCAAACAATAAGTTTGTTCCATGTACAGCACCTAAATAATTATCTGTATTTACACTATTTACATATTTATCTTCACGTTCAATTACAACAATCGGAATATCATAAGAAGCAAGTTCTTTAGAAGAAATTGTGTGACTTAAAATAATCATACCCTCAATTTTATAAGCAAGCAGTTCTCGAATGTAGTTGCGTTCTGTTTCTTCTTTATCATTACTAACAAATACTAAAAATTTATAACCAAATTTTTCATAGGTATTTAATATTTGATTTAACATTTCTGCATAATAATGTAAGTAAAGATTTGGAATAATAATTCCAACAAATTCACTTTTACCATTTGCAAATACTTTTGCTAATTTATTTTCATGATAATCTAAATCAACCAATGCTTTTGCTATAATTTCTTGATTTTCTAATGTAAGAGAATCAGGATGATTAAAATATCTGGATATGGTTGTTTTTGAAAAATTAGTATATTTTGCAATATCAGCAAATGTTATTTTATTTTTATTCATTAAAATTTACCTCCAAAAACAAAAACATAACAATGTAATGCTTATAGTATAACAATATCCTATTAAAAAATCAATGTTAAAATAACTAGTTAAGTAACTGGTTATTTTTTTGCAAAAAATGATTGACATTTGAATCAATTAATGATAGCATAAAACACATAAAGTAACCGGTTACTTAACTGATTACTTAACTGGTTATTATTTATACATATGATTTTAGAGAAAGAGTGATAAATATGGAAAATAATCAAAATAATCAATTAGAAAAAGCACGAAAAATTGAAAAAAAAGGAATTTCTGAAATCCCTGTAGAAAGCAGACCTGTTTATCATTTGTCTTCTCCAATGGGATGGATGAATGACCCAAATGGATTTTCTACTTATAAAAATGAATATCATTTATTTTTTCAGTATCATCCTTTTAGTAATGTATGGGGACCTATGCATTGGGGACACTGCAAAAGCAAGGACTTTATTAAATGGGAGTATTTACCGATTGCTATGGCACCAGACCAAAGTTATGACGAAGGTGGATGTTATTCTGGAAGTGCTATACAAGAGGGAGAAGAACACATTTTATTTTATACTGGCGTGATAGACCATTACCTTGATGATGGTTCACATGATTATAGACAGGTACAATGTATGGCAAAAGGAGATGGTATCAATTATCAAAAATATCAAAAAAATCCTATTATCACTGGATTAGATATTCCGGAAGGAAGTAGTACAGAAGACTTTCGTGACCCAAAAGTATGGAAAGAAGGAGATATTTATTATCTTATTGCTGGTAGTCGTGGTGCAGATGGATATGGTCAAGTTCTTCTTTTTCAATCAAATGATTTAAAAAAATGGAAGTTTTTAACTGTTTTAGATAAAAGCAATGGAGAATATGGAAAAATGTGGGAGTGTCCAGATTTTTTTACTTTAGGAAAAGAAAAAATTTTATTAGTTTCTCCTCAAAATATGAGAGCAAAAGGTTATGAATTTCATAATGGCAATAATTCTATGTTTGTATGTGGACAATATGATGCTACTACATATCAATTTAAAAGAGAAAAAATTTCTTCAGCGGATTATGGACTAGATTTTTATGCACCACAAACACTTTTAACATCAGATGGCAGAAGAATTATGATTGGTTGGATGCAGTCATGGGATGCTAAATTTCTGAAAGACTTTTTAAATTGGTCTGGTATGATGACAATACCAAGAGAATTACAAATAAAACAGGGAAAAATTTATCAGACTCCTGTAAAAGAACTTGAAAATTATCGTAAAAACTTAGTAGAGTATCAACAACAAAAAATAACAGAGTCTATTCGTTTGGAAGGTATTCAAGGCAGAGTAATAGACTTACAAGTGAATATTACAGAATTTCATTTTCATCATTTTACAATTCATTTTGCAAACAATGAGGAGTATGAGATGCTTTTACAATATAACCATAGAAGAAAATGCTTAACAGTAGATAGAACCCATTCAGAATTATTGCGTGATGTTGTATGTCGCAGAAAAATGGATGTAGAGCCAATGATGGAAGAACAAAAAGAAGTTTTAAAATTACGTTTATTGTTAGATAAATATTCTATTGAAGTATTTATCAATGATGGAGAAAAAGTAATGACATCTGTATTTTATGCACCTATAGAAGCAGATGAAATTATTTTTGATACTGACGGAATAGCCAGTATTGATGTAATAAAATATGATATCTGCATATAAGCAGAGAGGGAGGGGTATTATGGAAATACAATATTTAGGTACTGCAGCAGCAGAAGGATTGCCAGCTTTATTTTGTAGCTGTGAAATCTGTCAAAAAGCAAGGAATACAAAAGGAAAAGAGCTTCGTACTCGAACGCAATCCATAATAGATGGAAAACTTTTAATTGACTTTCCACCAGATAGTTATATGCACGCATTGAATTATTCTTTGAATATGGGAAAAATTCAACATTTACTCATTACACATTCTCATATGGACCATTTTTTCCCAGTCGAACTCATTCACAGACATGAACATTTTGGACATAATGCAGAAGGAATACTTCATGTATATGGTAATGAAGCGGTAGAAAAAGCATTTTTTGATGCAGTGCTCATAGAACGATTTAAAGTGCATCCATTAGATGATGCAGTTAAATTTATAAAATTAGAACCTTTTGCAGATTTTATGGCAGGAGAATATCATATTACAGCAATTCCAGCAGACCATGATAAAAGAGAAACTTGTTTTATTTATGCTATTGAAAAAGATGAAAGATGTATATTATACGGACATGATACAGGTTTGAATTTAAGCGAACAAGCAAAAAATTGGATTTTTAACCATAAATTTGACTTAATTTCATTAGATGCAACAATGGGGAAAAATCATTCAGAAGGTTATCATATGGGGTTGCCAGATGCTGTTACATTTGCATCATTATTGGAAGAAAAAGGCTGTTTTCATTCTAATACAATAAAGGTTATCAATCATTTTTCACATAATGGAAATATGAGCCATAAGGATTTAGAAGAATTTGCACAAAAAAATGGAATGGTTGCAGCTTATGATGGCATGAAATTATCTATTTAATTGTTTTAAAATAAAATATGATACGAAGGAGGAAATCACATGGAAGATAAATATGTAAAAACGGCACAAGAGATTTTGGAATGTATGGGCGGAAAAGATAATATTGCTAGTGCAGCACATTGTGCAACACGTCTGAGACTTGTTTTAAAAAATGAATCTTTGATTAATAAAGATGGCTTAGATGATATTGAAATGGTAAAAGGCAATTTTAACAATGGCGGACAATTTCAGATTATTTTGGGAACAGGTATTGTTAATAAAGTTTATGCTGAATTTATTAAAATGGCTAATATCACTGAAATGACAAAAGAAGAATTGAAACAGCAAGCAGCAAAAAAAATGAATCCTGTACAAAAATTGCTGAAAACGCTTGCAGATGTATTTGTTCCTATATTGCCAGCGTTGGTTGCTTCTGGTTTATTGATGGGTATTAACAACATATTAACGGCACAAGGTATGTTTGTTGCAGATAAATCACTTGTGGAAGCATTTCCAGCAATAAAAGATTTTGCAGAAATGATAAATCTATTTTCTAATGCCGGATTTACATTTTTACCAGTATTGATTGGATTTTCTGCGACTAAGATTTTTGGAGGAACGCCTATACTTGGAGCAGTCATTGGAGCAATTATGATTCATCCAGACTTGATGAATGGTTATAGTTATGGTCAGGCATTATTAGATGGAACAGTACCATATTGGGAAATATTTGGACTTTCTGTTGCCAAAGTAGGATATCAAGGAACCGTTCTTCCTGTCATTGCTTCTTCATTCTGTTTGGCATTTTTTGAAAAAAGACTTCGTAAAGTTGTTCCTGCAATGCTAGATAATATTATTACACCTCTTTTATCTGTTTTGATTGCTGGAGCATTAACTTTTTTGTTTATTGGTCCTGTTATGAGAGGTGTCGGCGATGCCATGACAAATGCAGTAATGTGGCTATTCTTTGATTTAGGTGCTGTTGGAGGTTTGATTTATGGTGTTACATATCCATTATTAGTTATCACAGGTATGCATCATAGTTTAGTAACTGCTGAAACACAAATACTTGCTAATATTGGGACATTAGGTGGCTCCCCTACATTTGCAGTTGTTGCTGCCGCAAACTGTGCACAAGGTGCTGCTGCACTAGCAGTTATGTTTAAAATGAAACATGATGCAAAAATGAAAAGTTTAGCTTCTGCTTCTGGTATTTCTGCATTTTTAGGAATTACAGAACCAGCAATATTTGGTGTCAATTTAAAATTAAGATATCCTTTTTATGGCTCCTTGATTGGTGGAGGTATTGGAGCTGCTTATGCAACATTGATGGGGGTATTATCTGTTTCACAAGGTCCTTGTGGTATTATTGGCGTCATTTGTATTAGACCAGATTGTATGTTACAGTTTGTTATTTCTATGATTGTTGCTACTATTGCTTCTTTTATTGCTACAACAGTGTTAGGTCAAATATTAGGAAAAAAAGAAGAAAAAGGGGAGAAAAAAGAAACTACTCCTGTATCAGCCATTGTTTCAGAAAAAGAAGAAATGAATAAAAATGTAGAAAAAGCACTTTTTGCTCCAATACAAGGAAATATCATTGCAAGAGAAAATATACCTGATGAAACATTTGCTTCTGGTATGTTGGGAGATGGTGTTGGTGTAGAACCAGAAACAGGAGAAGTTGTAGCCCCTTGTAATGGTGAAATTACTTCTTTAGCAGAAACACTACATGCAATTGGTATTACTGGTCCAGATGGAATGGAAGTATTAATTCATGTTGGAATTGATACTGTAAAAATGAAAGGAGAAGGTTTTAAACCTTTTGTAAAAGAAGGGGAAAAGGTAAAAGCTGGGCAAAAACTTTTAACATTTGATATGGAAAAAATTAAAAAAGCAGGGTATAGTACAACTTCTGCTGTATTATTAACAAACAGCAGTGATTATCCACATTTTAAAATATTAAAAACTGGAGTAACAAAACAGATAGAAAAAATAATATCAATAGAAGAATAATTTTGAAATATATTAGAATCACTTTATGCCTGATAAATATAGTAAAGTTTTATCAGGCATATTTAATAAATTATAGTAATATCAAAAAGTGATTTTGTAAAAAGGAATGAGTATATATGAAAAAATATGATGTGGTTGCATTGGGAGAATTGTTAATTGATTTTACAATGAATGGAATGAGTGAACAAGGAAATTATTTATTTGAAGTAAATCCAGGAGGAGCACCTTGTAATGTGCTTTCTATGCTGCAACGATTAGGAAAAAAGACGGCTTTTATAGGAAAAGTAGGAGAAGACTTTTTTGGTAAAATACTTCAAAATGCTGTGAAAGAGCAAGGCATTGATATAAGCAATTTAGTTACAGATAAAGAAATTCCAACGACATTAGCTTTTGTACATACTGCATCAGATGGAGACCGTAGTTTTTCATTCTATCGTAATCCTGGAGCAGATATGATGCTTCAAAAAGAAGATTTCGATATATCAATATTAAAAAATACGCATATTTTTCATTTTGGGACTTTGTCAATGACAGATACAAAAATAGAAAATGTAACGAAAATGTCTCTAGGAATTGCAAAAGAATATGATGCATTGATTTCTTTTGACCCAAATTTTCGCCCTTTATTATGGAAAAATTTAGATGTTGCAAGAGAAAAAATTGCTTATGGAATGAGTCAATGTCATATTTTAAAAATATCTGACGATGAAATTGAATTTTTTACAGGCATATCAGATATTGATAAAGGAATTGAAAAAATTCAAAAACAATTCAATATACCACTTATTTGTGCAACAATGGGAAAGATGGGAAGTAATGCTTATTATAATGGCGAAAAAGTAGAATGCGCTCCATTTTTATGTGAAAATACAGTTGAAACAACAGGAGCAGGAGATACATTTATGGCTTGTATATTAAATACAATTTTAGAAAATGGTTTGAATAATATGAATAAACAAAAATTATATGAGATGTTACAATTTGCAAATGCTGCTGCTTCTATTATTACAACAAAAAAAGGTGCACTTAAGGTAATGCCCCAAAAAAATGATGTGTTAAATTTAATACAAAGAAAATCTGATAAAAATATTTATTAAGAATGAATTTTGTATTAGGTTTTGTTAACTTAATATGAAAATAAAAATACAGAAAAGACTTTTAAAA
>CAJUNT010000063.1 GCA_910587735.1 uncultured Clostridia bacterium | reverse complement strand
AAACTGAAATCAATGTTCTCTTTTATCTTCCGCAAAAGATGATTTGCAGGAATGACTGCATCGTAAATCTCCTGATAAGGTGATAATGATAGTTTCAACTGTGAATGATCTTTCAGCATTTCGGAGCCCTCCTTCCCTATATTTCTATTATAACGCCAATACGGAAAAAAGCCCAATTCTTTTTCAAAGAATCAGACTTTTTCAGTGCCCTCTATATATACAGATTTCGGGGATTTTTTTGTTTATTCCTACTCGGCAAGCTCAAACAGAACTTAAATACATATGTTTTATTTCTGTATTATTTTCGCCGATATTTTCTCTCAATTCCATATTTTATTTTGACTTACTGATTTTTTGTTGCCAAATTGTTGCCATGTATTTATTATAACCAAACCACTAAAAAAATCAATATAATTTTTAGATAAAATTATATTGATTTTTTTTACTTCTACTTCTTTATACTTTTTCCCCCTCATTTCAAATGTTTTTCCCCCTGTATATTCTGTATAACTACCATCTGTAGGAGGGCATACATTAAATAGATAATTTTTTATATTAGGATTTGTTCCAATATATAATGTTTTTGAAGTGCCATCATAAGTAACTGCTTTTCCAACAGCTTCTCCAACAGCAGTTGCTGGAATATAAACTGTTCCTCCTGAAATAAACGCTTCTGCATCGTCTCCTTTACTATCTTTTATTTTTACTGGTACACCATCAAATATAAAATTAATTGTATCAGATTCCATAGTATCAGAAGAAGTTATTTTATCTTCTTCTGAATTAACATCAACATTAACATCACTACTTTCATTGCCAGTACCATTTAAACTATCATTCATATCAACATCAGTTGTTGATGAACTAGCTTAATCGTAGATTCATTCTTATTACACCCTACTAAATTTATTGGTAACAAGCAACAAATGCTAAGTAAAAATAATTTCTTTTTCATCTTTATCCTCCCCATAGTATTATTTAGCCCTATTATGTTAAAATGACATAGACAACAATCTCTTATTGAAAGTACAAAAAAATTAAAAACATATTTTCTCCCAGAAAGGAGCTGTTTCTATGCATAAATATAAAAATTACTTTTAGAGACTTTTCTATTTCTTGTCCTTATTGTCTTTCTCATTCCCTTCGGCGTTATGTAAAAAACAAATATGGTTATCAAAAATATATTTGTCGTAATCGTTGTCATCAATTTACTTTAGAATTAAATAAAAGAAAACAATCTAACAAAAATTATCTTAAATGCTTTATTTGTAGTAGAAATACATTCGTTTGGCATAAGTATGGTACTTATATTCATTTTAGATGTAATTCTAAAAAATCAGGTCATTCTATAAAAGTTCCTATTATCAATTTGAACTTTTGTAAAAAGAAATTTCCTACTTTTGTAAATACTTTTTTTAAAAGATTTCGGGTTCTTTTTCTCTTCGACAGATACAAAAATTTTTACAAAACCATATATCTGTTTGTGTTTCTCATACTTCCATTTATCGTTGGATTCGCCATTTTATTCCTTTTTTAGAGCAGTCTTTAATTTCCTTTTGCAAAAAGCGAATTTACAATCTAATGAATGGCACTATTGTTCCTTAATAGAGCTATTCATATTAAAGCTGCCATTTTGGCTATTTTGTATATCCTCATCTAATATAATAATTTGATTATGTGATGTAGGTACACTATTTTTAGATTGAAAATATTCAGTAATAATTGCTGATAAAATAATTGCTATTGCAGAAATAAGAGCAATTATAATACGTACTTTATGCTTTATCTTCATAATCTTCCCTTTTTTCATAAACATATAATGTCACATTTGACTATTATACATTAAAACAGAATTTTTTTCAGTAAATTTTTTTATTTTACAATTTATTTTAGTAATTATTTTAATATTTGGATTTTTTATAAAACTTTTCTATACAATAAAAAATAGCTTGATGAACAAACTATTTTTTATTATCATTCTTATTAATATGATACAGATACATTTTTCCCCTTTTCTATCCAATTAATATCTTCTTCTGGTATATCTAGTACTTGAAATAATGCTGTAAGAGGTATATACAAGCGGTCATTTTTAATTTCCGCTTTTTCTTCCATTTTTACTGGAATATCATTTAATAGCATAATATCACTATCTTTTTGGAATACTACATCATAAGCAACTCCATCCCATGTTTTTACAAATAACTTATTTGTTTCTTTTTCCCAAACAGATTCTAATAATACTTTAGGTTCTACGAAATAAGAAATATCTTTCCAACCTATCATAAAATGACCATTTTTTTCATAAGCAGGCATATTTTTTTCCTTTTTTCCCTCAAATAATGTTCCTTCATATTCTGTAGAAAAACGATATTTCTTTTTTTCTTCCTCTTTTTTTATTTCTCTAATATGAGCACCATTATCTCCTTTAAAATACCAGCCTATCTGTAAATTTCCTTTTTCCCAAGGAAATTTACAAGACTGAGTATTAGTGTACAAATTTAATAATATATATAAATCTTCTGCTGAAACAAATACATCATTTTCTTTGATATCTGGCATCATATAAAGCTTCTTTTTATATCCATTAATCATAACATCTCTTTTTCCATCGAAAAATATAATTTCCTTTTCATCTAATATAAATTTTGCTTGTATTCCCTCTTTTTCATAAATAGCCTCTCTTTTTTTACTACAATTTTGATTTTCTATATTAACAACCATTTTTAAAGGAACCATAACACAATTATCTTTTTCATAAATTTGTCCTTCCATATAAATTTGACTTCCATACTTCACTGCTAAATTTCCATTTTGTTGTAATATAACATCATAAACTTCAGCGGAAAAACCTTCATTAGAATCAATAGCAAAACAATATAAATTCATATAAAAACTCATTAACACCATTAAAAATAATATTGTAAAATTTTTCATAAATACACTCCCTTTATTATAAATAATATGCTCATACATTAAAGCATAAGCACATTATTTGTAAAATTTTAATAAGTTCTTACATTAAAATGGCTTTCAATTAAATCCCATCTTGAGCCATAAGCATATTTTAGACCATCTCGGTCACTATCAGAAGCTTTTATTCCTCTTAAATTAGAAGAACCCTTATAAATTCCAACCAGTTCATACCATTTTCCATCTACATCCCTAAGAATAGGAGCACCACTATCTCCTCCTATTGTTCTATCGCCACCAACAAAATCCATCATTATAAGATTATAATATGTCTGTACATCTCCATAAGAGGGAGCATCCCAAGCTTTTTTACAATTTATTGATGTAATAGTCGCATCTTTTTCTCCTCCATTCCCTCCTGCTATAATAACATCGTCACCTTCAACTGGTCTTTCTCCTATCATAATTCTTTTTCCGCTTGGTAACTCATTATACATTGGTACATCTTCTTGTTCTATTAAAGCAACATCCAATCCACTTTTGCCATCTAATACACTTTTTATAACCTTACCAACATTTTTTCTGTTCGTAGCCGTATCAATAGTAACAAGTTTATCTCCTATTTTTGCAGAATGAGCTGTAGTAATAAATCCCTTAAATCGATTATTTCCTAATACACAAGCACCAATTGTCATAATTTTATCTTCTACTCTGTTTATATTAGACACCGGAGTACCAATAATAGGGTCATTTGTAACTCTTGCTTCGTTATATTTCATTTCAGTAGTTGTTTCTTCTTCTGTTACATCTGCAAGTTCAAAAATTATATTATCTACACCAACTGTATCTATAAAAATTTGCTTTTTATCATCTGACCATTCAGGAGCTCCCACTCTTAAACCATTATTTGCTTCACTTAATGCAACATAATTTAATTCTAACTCATCCCAAACAGACTCTGATTTATCCATAGCTTCATTTAATTCATCTAATGTATATTCTGCTTCTTTGTCTAAAATTATATTAGATGACATTCTTGTATCTGGTGAAAGGTCAAAGAGTATACTTTGCACTTGTTCGTTATTTTTAGGCTTAATATGTAATTCTCCGTCTTTGACGTAAGCTCCTCCATATTCGCTTTCATCTAATGAATTAATTACTTCATGCCATAATTCTCTTTCCCCCATAGCTGCTGTTTTTTCTTCTGCTGCTACTTGCTGAGAAGCTAAACAAGGTGTAATAACACTGGTTGTCATAATCATACCTAAAGCTAATGCTATTATTTTTTTCATAATTTTTCCTCCTTAACTAGATTGAAATTTTATTTTTTATCTGTTATACTTAGGAAAATGTCTTATATAAATATAGAATTTTATCACATCCCCATGTAATCAAAAACTCTACATTATAAGGCATTTTTTATTTTGCTATCCACCTCTCCAGCGCATTTTAATATCCTCCTTTCTTTTTTTTTATTTATAATATAGGCTAAATGCCATATTATCTATATCATCTCAATAAAGTATTGAGTTATTATCAAATTTAATGAGGGCATTTTTTATATTTTTTTGAACTAACAACGTCTTTTGTCCAATAAGTATCACAGCTTGCACAATAGTCTGCATTATAAACAAATACTTCACAAGAACCATTACTATATTTTATATGGTTTTCTATTGTTGTTTTTACTTTATTGTGTGTATGTCTTGGCTCTGCTGTTTCTTCTCCCTCTTGCAATATTCTTGTGGTGTCTTTTATATCACCCATATAGTGACTTTCTTCAACTATTTGTGTTATTGTTACACTTCCATCTTCATTTACTTTAAAATCGTTTACATCAACAAATTCAACATTTTCTGAAAAAATACTATGTAATACGACATCGGTATTTTTTGCTGCTACACTGCTTACAGGTATTGTAAATAATAAAAATGCTGTTACTACAATTCTTCCTAAAGTATCTCTTTTTTTATTTTCGCTCATAATGTATTTTATCCTCCTATTTAATGTGTTTTTTCTTTCTCCAAATCCTGCTGCAAATCGAAATCTTTTCATTTTTCGCTTTTCTTCTGTCAATTTCAACAATACTTTAATATATGTTTTCTTTTCTTCTTTTGTAAATCTTTCCGTTAATTCCTCGTCGCAACCTACTTCTATCCAGTCATACAATGAGTTTCTTAATATCGCAAATAAAGGATTAAACCAATTCAAACAGCTTAATACTTGCATAGCTGATTTTAAAGGTACATCATTTCTTTTCATGTGCATACATTCATGTCTTAATATTGCTTTCATTTCTGTTTCATTTAGCTGATTTACAAGCAATGAGGGAATTAAAATATAATGTCTTACTATGCCTATGGTACATGGCTGAGCAACATCTATTTTTCCATATAAACTAATTTTTTTATTAATATGCAATTCTTTTTGTACTTCATTTAACACCCTTTGCCATATTGTTTCCGAAAGAGAAATTCCTTTTTTAATTGTTTTTATGGTATAAATATAATACATCATTTCATAAGCAAAATAGAGTATCATACCAATCAGCCATATAGCAACAATTTGATTTGAAATACCAGTCTGCTGAATTATATCATAAAATTTATTTTGTATTTCATTTTTTCCTGTTATAACCATAAGACTATCTTCTAAAAACGATTGATAATTATCTTCTTTTGTCATAAGCATTGTAAAAAATGGTATTACAAACATCAATAATACTACAATATTTAGCCATATAATATATCTTGATGGTATTTTTTCATACAGCCATCTTTCCACATATAAAAACAATATTCCTGCTGCTCCCCCAGCAACAGAAAGTTGTAACACTGCAATAAAACACATAGGAATCAAAGTTTATCAATCCACTCTTTCATATCCTCTATTTCTTGTTGTGTCAAATCTTCATCTCCTGTAAAAGCGGCTAAAAATCCTTTTAATGACCCCCCGAAATGCTTTTTTATCAGATTTTTTGCTTCATTTTTTCTAAAATCCTTTTCTTCAATAAGAGGATAATAATAAAATGTCATTTGGTCTTTGATACCTGCAACCGCACCTTTTTCCTCTAATTGCCCTACAAATGTTGAAACAGTACGATAGGCTAGATGAATGTCCTGCTTTTTTAATTCTGCCAATATTTCTGAAACACAAATTGGCTTTTCTGCCTTCCATAAAATGTTTAAGATTTTTAATTGTCCTTCTGTGATTTTTATGATTTCTTTCATATCGTTTTTTCTCCTTTCCTAAAATAATATTACAATATTATACCTGCTATAAACATACATGGTATATATATTGCTATATATTATATATACGATAAAAAATGAAATTTGTCAACTGTTTAAACAGAATTTTTTACAAATTTTTTTACTATTTTACAAAATTATTATTTTATTTTTTTCATTTTATACTAATATATAAAGAAAAATCGTTTTCATATTTAACAGTATTATAAAAATATTAGAGTAAAAATAAAACCTATTTTTTAAGAATATAATAAAGATTTCTATAAATATTTTTGACTGAAAAATTCCTTACATTCTTAAAATTTTACAAAAAAATTTTCCTTAATTAACAGATTAAAATAGAAAATTTAGAAAATTTTTTTAATTCTTTTCAATGTATTATCAATAAGAATTACTATCAAAAAATAAAACTATTTTCATGTGAATTTTATAAAAAAAATTCTCCCTTAACAGCCTAAAAAAGAAGTTTGTTCTATTTCTTTTTTGCCATTAAGAAAGAATATCTATAAAAAATGCTATATGCCCTATTTGCGTTGTAGCTACAATACTTTTGAAGGTTATTTTTATTTTATTGACTTTATATACTTTCATTTATACTCATTCCTAAAAACGTTGTACATACAACATTTCCAAATATCAATTATATAAATCTATTTCAAATTACTGCTTTTTGTACCTAAAAAGGCAATTTTCTTTTGTCAACTAAAAAACAGAAATGTGACACGTTTCTGTCATTAGTAACCAAAGGAAAAAACCTACCAACGAAAACTGGAGTGTATCCCTTTTCTATCTAATAACGCCGAAAGAAACAGAACGGCTGGAAGCCCATAAGAGCCGGAAGAAAATCGCAAGGGAAAAACTGGTACAGCAAGCCGAAACCGACCCAGCAGCGGCGGCAGAACTGGCAGAGAAGCGGGCGTATGCTTCCGAAGCCACCAAGAAATCCCGGCAGAAAATGTATGAGGAAGCCGCCACAGGAAACCCCGAAGCGGTAGAACGCTATGAGAATTACCTTGCCGCAAGGAGGGAAGCATACCACAGGAAAAAATAGGAAGCAGAGAGAACCGCATAGCCGTACCCTCTGAACTTCAAGAGCTGGAAAAGCAAGGGCGCATTGTGGTAAAATCCAAAAGTTTAGATTTTACCACCGATGCCGACTGCTACGGAATCTCCCTCATTTCTTATCTCTTTCTTATTGTGAACATTGAATTTGTATTTTATAAATGCTATAATACTCCTGTCCAAATTAGATAAAACGAAAGAGGTGAGCTTATGCGTACCGATAAAAAAGGGAAAAATGAAGTACAGCTTCATGCAAAGCCAGTAGAAGCGACGTTTGCATGGAGTAATAACAGTCGCTAATATGCTAAATATGCTGGCTTTGCTACTTGACTATCTAATCAAGGAGGAAGCTCGCATGAA
>CAJUNT010000062.1 GCA_910587735.1 uncultured Clostridia bacterium | reverse complement strand
GTATTTTTAAAAGTCTTTTTCGTATTTTTATTTTCATGTTAAGTTAACAGAACCAGATTATAAACTTTTTATATAGAAATAAACAATAAAAAAGCTGAAAATACTACAAGATTTTTGATTGTCTTTAAAAGAATACAAAAAACATTAAAAAAAGTTGTAGTAAAATCTTTTATTTTGTTGTTTATTTATAATAGAGAAAAATAAAAAAGGGGAGAGTTCTTTATGAAAAAGTTAAAAAAAATAATCTATCTACTGTTATTGTGTAGCATGATTTTTATACAGCCTATCTATGCAGCAGAACAAGAAAATCCATCTACAAACCAAAGCAATATGGAAAATGGAGGATATTTTGCAGAAAAAAATCACATTCTTTATTATCTAAAACGTGTTGAAGCAGAGGAAAATCATAATGTGTTGCAACTTTATCAGTATGATTTGCAGACACAAACAGATTCTTTATTATGTGAAGATTCCTTTCAATATGACCCTTCTACATCAACTTATCATATGAGAGTTTGTGAGGATGGATACATCTATTTTAATGCGATAAAAGAGGAAGGCATAAAAGAAAATGTATATAACAGTGCATACTATCGTGTTTCTGTCAATGGTGGAAAAAGCGAGTATGTTTGTAAATCTAAAGAAATTGCATTTCTTTCTGATACCTGGATATATTGGTCAGAAAAAAACAGTTTTTATAATTTAGTGACAAAAGAAACAATACAAAATACAATAACAAATTCCTTTGATTCCATACTACTACAAGAACCAGAAAACAGTTCCTGTGAATATCATGATGTGGTTTATTTGGATGCATATCATATTAATTTGAATGTTGTTCCAACAACTTATAAAAATGGTCAGCCTTTAGAAAAGGGAATTTATGCTTTCCCATTACATGAGCAAAATGCTTTTCACAAAATAGAATTAGAAGAAGAAGCATACAACTTTCAAGTGTATAATAACAATTTGTATTATCATACTGGAAATGCAATCAAACAGTATTCCTTACAAAATCATACAACAAAAACAATTATAGAAATAGAAACAGAAAATGATGCAATATATTATTCTGCTATTTATAATGATACACTATATTATGGTTATAACACTAAAAAAAATGGTAAATATTATCCTAATTTATATCGTATTTCATTAAAAGGCGAACAAAATCAGCCTGTAATAGCAGTTCCTTATTTTTACAGTACCCAAATTCATATTTTGGAAGATGTTGTTTGCTGTGCCTATGTAACAAGAGCCTATATTGGAAATTGGAGAATATTTGATATCTATACTGGAAAAAGACTTTTTATTACAATATAAAAAACAGGAGGAACATGATTATGAAAAGACTTTTGAAATTTATAGTATTATTTTACTGCATAATATTAATGGGAAATACAGCTTATGCAGAAACAGAAAAAGTCATTTATTCTGATATCACTGCTTATATTAATGGTTTGCCAATCCCTTCCTACAATTTTTATGGACCAACGGTAGTGATTGCAAAAGAGTTAGAAAACTATGGTTTTGACTTAAATTATGTTGATGAGGAACGCTGTTTATATATAGAGTACAATCCAGAGAAAGAGGTAACTGCAAATTATGACCCTCAAAAAGAGAATAAAAAAATTGGTTCTGTAGCATTTCCTTTGCAGGCAACAGATATTTATACCAGAATAGGAGGACATAGTACAGATGGCATTTCTTATAGTAGCAATGGAGAATTGCTCATTAACATTAATGAACTAAAAGAACAACATTCCTGCTATGTAACATGGTATGAAAAAGAAAGAAAAATATGTTTTGATTATATGCCATATTGGGAAATAAACCCTGATATTGACTATGAAAAAGAAAAAAATGAAATTATTTCCAGTTTTGCAATAGAATTTACAAAAACAGAACAAAAAGAGACCAATGAATTTGGAAAAGAACAGCCTAAATTCCAAGTAAATGGAAAAAATGAACAGTATCTTTCTTTTTTTAGAATCATTTGGTGCGAAAAAACACCAGTAAGAGATTTCAAAAAAAATTGGTTTGAAAATGGTAAAATTACCATTGATTTTTGTATTCGTGAGGATACTATTTTGAAAGCAGAACAGTTAATACAGTTATTAAATTCTATTTTGACAATCAATTCTGAAGGGAATGTGGTGTCAGAAAACATTGCTGCTGCTAATAAACATATCAAAGTATCTATCAATGGAGAAAGTATACCTGTTTCGGCAATAGAACTAAGACCAGATTTTGACGGTTACACGTATTACATAGAATTGGACAAAGAAATAAAAAATTTAGAAGAAATCCAAAGTATTACCATAGAATGTAAATAGAAAGGAAGAACTTTATGGAAATATTAGCAGAAAGTAAAAAATATATTGTTTTTTATGAGTTTGAATCTGTTATATTAAAAATCAAGAAATCAAAAAAGGAAATTTTAATTGGTGATTTTTATGTAAATATCCAATTATTGTCTAAATATGGCGATATAGGAATAGGAGATTGGGAAATCAATAATTATCATACAGGAGAACAATACAGCATAAAGCCTTATGTATCTGGTGTAGCGTATATACCCCTTTAATATAAAAAATATAAAAAAGACAGAGATTGTTTCTATAGTTATCTCTGCCTTTTTTTAATTTTATCATAATAACTTCATTTTCATGTTATTCCATTTTATTTTTATCTTCTGTTATATAAAAATCAGCCTATCAATGAAATAATATTACAATTATCACCAATATTTCTATAAAACTTTTTTATAAATTTAAAAAATTTTGAATTTTAGGTTGCACAAGAAGAAGCAATTTTATCTTTATTAGACAGAAGCGGTTAAAAGAGATTTTTCTTAAATTCTTATTTCTAAAAAAGATGTTATAAAAAATTTAAAAAATTGTGTATTTAGGTTGCTAAAACAAAACTTATTTTATCTTTATCAAATAGAAGCAAGTGATTCAAATTTAAAAATCTTTTTCAGCAAATAGGGAAAATGCTTAGCTGAATTTTTAAGGGAGGGAGGATAGAGCTTAAGATTGCTGAGTCACAACCATCTTTTATAGAAAAAGACAACTGCTTCAAAATAATAGCAAAAATTTATTTATTGTAGAGAAATATAAAAATAAAATACTTTACTGCAATGATGATACGATTTTATATTTTTACTATTTTTTAAAACAAAAGAGCATTCAGACAGTAAAAAAACATCATTTTTTTAAATCTACATAGATAAGTTTTGCTAAAAGAAAAACAAAATTAAATTTTTGAAGGGAGATTTTATTATGGCTTTCACTATTTTATCTGCCTCTGGCAGCAATTTAACTGATTTAACGAATTTGTCTACTGATGTTAGTTTACCTGTAAACTATTCATTAGATACAAGCAAAAAATTTGTGATTTGTAATCACCCTGAAGCATTAAAAAATGATATGTATGGAGATAAAGGAGAGAATAATAAATGTTTAAATCAAGTGACTGTCCCAGCTGGCACACATCAGATTTTCTTTTCTTATCAATACAATAATGGTGCAGGTTCAGCTGCACCTACATCACAGCAAAAACTAAATTTTGGTATACAAATATTTAATCCAAACAGTGCCGAATTACATTTTAAACAATTAAAATTAGGACATGGTACAAACCGTTTTGACGACAAAAAAAGTTGGGATGGAGTTGCAGGGGAAACAATCAAAGATTATTTTAATTCTTCACCAGCGTCTGAAGTGAGCATAGCTAAAAATGGTTCTTACTGGTTTGATAAAGAATTACTTGATTACAGTGGACTTTACAGCGGTTTAATGGAGTTTCAAGTAGATAAACAAGCTATTATCACAGTATATATCTACAAAAGCAAATGGAATATAGATGGTACAGCTACTGTAATTCCAAAAACAGATGGTAATGGTAAGCAATATTCTGGCTATTCTAATGGCTATAAATATGTAGCAGATACCATTACATTAAATGCAAGTGACTTACAAAAAGCAAGAAGATATTTGAAGTTAAATACAACAGGAATTTCTAATTTAAAAATCAATAGAGCTGCTGCTACTTCTGATTTACTTCCAATCTATTTAGCAGCTCCTGCTGGAAAGTGCATTTCTCCATCAACTTCAGGTCAAAATCTTGGTAACTGGGGTATTATCTATGAATTTCCAGTTAGATTTGTAAATGACAGTGGAAAATCCTCTGTAACATTTAATATCTATATGAAAACTGATACAAATGATACAGCAGAATATTGTGTTATCAATTCTGGTTTTGATACAAAATATGCTCATTTAAAACAAAATGGCATTACTGATGATGTACAGAAAATGTATAATGCATGGAAATGTATTTCTAAAACAGTAACTACCAGTACAACAGAAACATTCAGATATGTTTTAGGTACAAATAGCTGTGCAAATAAACGCCTTATTTTCACAGTTTCCTAATTCAATATCAAAAGACTGCTACATAAAGGACTATGTGGCAGTCTTTTTTGTATTTAAAAAAATACAAAATACTTTCAAAAAATTTGTAGTAAATTTGTCTTTTTTGTTGTTTATATATAAAAAGAAATTTATAATCATATCATCAATGAAGGAGGAATGTTTTATGAAAAAATTGAGAAATTGTATTATTTTATTGTTTTGTATGATGATAAACAGCAGTATTGTTTTTGCGAAAACAGGAGATATTATTGGAAAAATACTTAGTACAGATATTACAGCCTATATCAATGGAGCAGCAATACCATCTTATAATATAGATGGATATACAGGAATTGTTGCGGAAGATTTGGAAAACTATGGTTTTGATGTGACATATAATGATAAATATCGTCAATTAAGAATAGAAAATAATTTTATCAAAGAATTTACTGCAAATTATGTTCCAGAAAAAAATCCAAAACCAGTTGGTACATTTTTATCAAATGTATATGATACAGATATTATTGTATATTTAAGCAAACAATTGTCACACACCTATAACATAGATGGTAAAACAATTATTTTAATAGACGATTTAAAAGAATACGGAAATGTAACATGGTATCCTGAAGAAAGAAAAGTATGTTTTTACAGCAATGATATTTATTTATACCCTGATTATGATGGTGACACCACAAAAGAAATTTCTAATTTTCAATTAGAATTCAAAAGAAAAGAAGCTGCTAATTTTAAAACAGCAGGATTAGAAATAGTAAAAGAAGAAAATCAATCTTATTTAGATTCCTTGCAAATAAGTTGTTTTAAAGATAAAGAAGATAAATTATATTTTTCTTTCAGTTTTTCTATTTATCAAAGAGTTATCAATGAAACATCAGACCTTAGAAAATTATTAGATAAAATGCTAAATCAGGATAGAGAAGGAAATAAAGTACAGGAAGGAACTGATTTTGTAAATGAACATATCAAAGTATCTGTGAATGGAATTACAATCCCTGTTACCTTTGTTCGTGGTGGTGGCGGAAATGGTCACAGTGATTATTATTTTTATTTTGATACTTCTAGCATTAATAAAACAGTCAAAAACTTTGGAGATATACAAACAATTATCATAGAATGTAAATAAAAGTAAAGGAGTAAAACAGATGTTTCAAAGGCTATTTTTATTTCTTTTTATTCTTTTATCATTTTCAGCTTGCTCTGATAAGGAAAATAAAGTCAGTGAGTATATTGGTAATGAATATACTGGAAACACACAAATAGAAATCAATTTTAAATATGAAGATATGTTATATTCTTCTGAAACAGCAATCGAATTTTTGTCATTGGAAGAAGTAGATTATCCTATTGATGAGATAAAAACGATTCGCATATGTGGTGTAATTTTAAATGATTCTTCTATGCTATCACAATATCAAAATTTAGAATCTATTTTTACAGAAAATTGCAATATAAACGATTTTTCTTTTTTGTCATCCTTACAGAATTTAAAATCTTTGCATTTATCTAACTGCATCGCACAAGAATATCAGTCTATCAAAAAATTACCAAACAAACAAAATTTGACAGAATTAAATATCAATTACTGTCAGCAAGGAGATGCTCCTTTCAAAGATATCTCTTTTTTAAAAAATTTTTATCATATAAAAAAATTAGGTTTAATAGGAAATGATATTTCTGATATTTCTATGTTGTCTGGTATGAAAGAATTGCAGGAGTTATTTTTGACAGACGGAAATTTTTCATTGAATACATTAGAAGCATTATATTCTCTAAAAAATTTAAAATTGATTCAAATATCTATGGTTGTAGCAGAAAATTTGTCAGAAAAAGATATTGCAGTATTTGGAAATCCCTTTTTCCCTGATAAAAATACCATTATAGAAATTGATTAAAAAGAATCCCGCTGAAAAAACAGTGGGATTCTTTTTACTTGCTACATTATTGTCCTGTCCAATCACAAGAATTTGCGACATCTACCAGTAATCTTATTCTACAAAAAGTAAGTCTAGTACTAGCACCTGCACTCGTAGCAGAACCGTTTGATTTATAAGATATTTTAGTACAGTTACTGCCGTCTAAACAAATTGCTTGTGTACAACCAAAGTATTTCATAAGAAGATGTACTCCATAAATATTAGGACCACTGTTTAAATCGCTGGTAGAATTGCCAAATAAAACTGCTAATATAACAGAACCATCTGAGCGAACACCCATAGCAGTTCTTGGAGTATGAACTTCTGTACGACCATTATACAAATTAGGATAATATTCCTTAAAAGCCTTTAAAAATGCACTCTCATTCGCATAGGAATTGTATGGTAAAACATTAAAACCACCAACTCCCCATTCCATGTTAGTTACACCATGATGATTTGATGGTGACCAAGAAGATATTTTTGACAATAAACTTACTTTTTTCGTTGTTCCATTACAACATAAAACGTCCATAGCGGTTTTTGTGTCATTCAGATTTTCATAGTTATTGCTTCCGCCTTCCGTATTACCAGGATATTGTGACATATCTTTATTTCTGAAAATATGTAATGCAGTCATATATCCTTTTTTGTTAGCTTGTACTGTGAAAAAAGAGGCATTTGTTCCAAAAGCTCCGCTTTTTGCCCAATTAGTTGCATTACTATCTGTCGTTGGTTCAACACAAAAATCCATAGGAGAAGCAATATAAAATTTAGCTGTAATCTGTTCTCCTGTCGCAATTTTTATTGTTCTTTGATAAAATTTAGCTGACATAAAATTCACTTCTTTCTCTTTTTATTTTTAATTTTTATAGCAAATAGGACTTTCCTATAAGCTTGTCCCTTTCTTATAGGCTTTACTTGCTACATCATATAAAGAGAGAAAAAAAGTAAAAATAGCAACGAAAATTTTAAAAAAACAAAAAAAAAGAAATTTTTTATTCTTTTAAAAACCATGATTTAGTATAAATTCAAAAAAATTTGTTACATTAGTATCCACTTTATCAATCATTTCAATATAAGAACCATGTCCTGCATTTCCATGTCCTGTTTTATAATAAATTTCTCCGGTTGTTTTATCTACAAGCAGTAAATAAGGAGCGTCTATTATCCAAAAACTAGCCGTATCCTCTATACACTGCATAGTATTTATTTTTTGCTGAATTTGTGTAAGCATTTCAGTTGCGTTGTCATTTTTTTGC
>CAJUNT010000061.1 GCA_910587735.1 uncultured Clostridia bacterium | reverse complement strand
GCAAAAAAATGACAACGCAACTGAAATGCTTACACAAATTCAGCAAAAAATAAATGAGATGCAGTGCATAGAAGATACGGCTAGTTTTTGGATAATAGACGCTCCTTATTTATTGCTTGTAGATAAAACAACAGGAGAAATTTATTATAAAACAGGACATGGAAATGCAGGACATGGCTCTTATGTTGAAATGATTGATAAAGTAGATACTAATGTAACAAATTTTTTTGAATATGTTATTAATCATGGTTTTTAAAATAATAAGGAGAAAATTTTTTCGCTTTTTTGTTTCGTTATATTGTAATAGTTTGTATTTTTTTTAAAACAATTAAAAATTTTGTAGTATATTGATGTTTTTTATTGTTTATATAAGTAAAATAAAATAGAAAAGGAAGTGTTTTAAGTGTTGCAAAAATTATGTGTTATCTTTGTAATGACAATAATGACATCAATTTCTCCATTGCCTGCTGAAATAGTAAATTTAAACAGTATTATAGAAACGGCAGAAGAACCAATTGGTGTCACCTATAAAATGCCAGAGGGTGTAACAGATATGCCTAAAAAAATAATTCCAAACAGACAAAATATTGAAACAATTATACTTCCTAGCACAGCAGTTTGGGATAATAGAAATTTATTAGATATGGAAAATGATACAATGTCTTGGGATTGTGCTTTTCCAAAATTAAAAAAAATAATTGTTTCAAAGAAAAATCCTACTCTTTCTAGTTATGATGGTGTACTCTTTGATAAAAACAAACAAATACTATTATACTATCCTGCAAGTAAGGAAGAAAAAAGTTATATTGTGCCAGAAGGTGTTACAAAAATAAAAGATTTTGCATTTCAACAAAATAAAAATTTAGAAGAAATTATATTACCTCATTCTCTGAAAATAATAGAAACAGGTGCTTTTCGACATACAGAATTAAAACATTTATCTATACCAAATAATGTTATACTTTCTGATGACGAATTTCAGAGAAGTATTGATTTATCAAATTCTACAATATCTGTTGTAATTTCTGGAGGAGTAAAAAGGATTGGAGATTTTACTTTTTACAGACATCAGCAGTTAAAAAAGATTGGACTATCAGAAGGATTAAAAGAAATAGGAGAATATGCTTTTTATAGAACAGGTATGAATATAATTGCAATACCAAAAAGTGTAAAAAAAATAGAAACTTCTGCTTTTGAAAGAAATGATTCTTTAAAATTTGTTATTTATAGAGGAATGAAACAAAAATTTTATAATATGATACAAAAAGCTGGATTTGATGAAAGACCAGGAAAAGAAATGCCAGAGTTTGTAAAAGAAGTCAATTTGGTGATTGATGACGTTGCTATTGATTTTGATGGTTTGGCAGAAAGACCTTTTTATTATCAAAATAAAGTATATGTACCATCTCAGTATGTATGTAATTTGTGTGGCATTTCTACAAAATGGATTTCATGGTATCCTTGTATAGCACAATATCAAAAGGATGATACCATTGTAAAAGTAACAACAGGAGAAAATATGGCTACTATAAATAATGAAACATTTGATATTGGTGCAGAAGCATTACTTATCAATGAAGAATCTCCTTATACACCTGAAACAATTCTTCCTATTACTATAGAGGATTTAGAGGGAAACCAAAGTACAATTTATTGTCCTGTTGATACTATTTTAGAACAATTTGGTATAAACTGTCATTACAGTAAATTAAAAAATACACTTTATATAAATACACTTTATATTGAAACAAAATAATAAATATAAAATAAAAATGTTGTTATAATAATTTGTTATGACAGCATTTTTTATTTTTTAAAATTTTTAAAATTTAGTTTACACACACTAGCATAAATCCTCTTTCTATTATGTAAGCAGCAATAAATGGAATAAGAGTATCAGGACTATTCTTGTTCTGTTTGTCTTGATTGCTATGGTTAAAAAAATAATGTACAAAAAAAGAAAGGATAATGTTTATGTCTAGTATTGAAATTTTAAAAAACTTTTATGATTATGGTACATCAGGAATAGCAAATATTGATGACCTATCTACTACTCCACTTACATTTGTAAAATGGGGAAATGAAAGATTGATTTATTGTAATCATCCAGAGCAAGTTAAAGCAGAGCATTATGGAGAAAAAGGTAAATTTCTTAATAGAGTTGTTGTGGAAGCAAACAAAAAAGTTTTATTATATGCTTCTTATGAACTTACGAAAAAACCTTTAATGGGTACAAATAAATTAGCAGTTCGCGTTTTTAATCCTAATTCTACGATTGCTACTGTAGAAATTACAAAAATGGGATATAATTGCACTGATGACTATGATGTTGCTTGTGATGTATGGAAAGATTATGCAGTAAATAGAAGTAAACGCATTAAGGTTAATTCCAAACAAAGTGAATGGATAATTATAGAGGATGCTCCTCAAAAATTTGTAGAATTGCTGTCATTGTTTGAAACCGATTCACAAATTGTAGTTGCAGTTTATGTATGTGAAAATGTAAATAAGATTCCAGCAGAAACCACTTTTATTAAGAAAACAGAAAATGTATATTCTGGCTGGTCTGAAAATTACAGCCTACATACACAAGATACTTTGTTTGCCTCTAAATTGTTAAAAAAGGATAAATGTTCTATTTTTTACCGTTTAGGAGTACCTTGCCATAACAATAAAAATGTCAATGAAAGTATCCCTATTAATATGGTACAAGGTGGTGTTGCCTCCTTTGGAACAGCTACATACAACAATTTAGGAAATTGGGGCATTATTTATCATTTTGCTATAACAATACGAAATGATACACAAAAAACAGTGAAATTTAGGGCATATGCTATATCTAATAACGACTCTCATTGTGCAGGAATTCAATCAGGGTATAATGCAGATGCTTATCATTTAGGTATTAATGGCTCTAAAATAGCACGAAATAAAATGAGATGGCATTTTTACGAATCCAGAGCATTAGAACCAGGTGAATTTTTGATGCCAGAGTTCAATTACTCAATTTTATCAAAAGGTAGCAGTGCTTGTGCTATTCAATTTGAGGTAGTGGAAGTTTAATACTTAAAATTTAGTTTTTAAGTATTTTAGGCGGAGAAAACATCTCCGCCTTTTCTATTTTATAATGAAATTAGGGAATAACTAAACAAGCATTTTTAAAATAGGGAAACTTTTTTCACTTGTGAAAAGTTCCCTCGTTACTTTGCTCCTTTCTCTCAAAAACACACTTGAAAGCATAAAAGACCTTAAAACCTTGAGGTGTTGCCTTAAACTCCACAAACTTTTATGGAAAACTTCGTTTTCCTGATAATAAAAAGAAATAAAAATTATTTTTAAAGCTACTGTTTTTGGACATTCCTATGAAATTATTTATTGTAAAGAAGTTTATCTAACAAATTACGAGATATAGTAATATCAATATAACTATTTTTTAAAGGAGAAGTCCAACCAAAATCTCTTGCTTGGTTTTCTTTTGGTGTTTTATCTGCATAATAATTAAAACTTGTTTGTCCTGCATCTCCATATATTACCCTTACAGTATAATCATCAAAATTCAAATAGGGAAATATACTTTGCAGATATGTTTCTGCTTTATTGATATATTCTGTATCTGTTTCTTGTATGTTTTGTTTGCCAATATTATACTGTCCTATATAGATGCCATATCTAATACCTGCATAAACATCTTTTTGTTCTGCTAATGCAATTGCTTTATCTATAAAAGTACGGTCAGCAGTAATGATTCCTGTATTATTGATATAATATACTTTAAAATAAATTGGTTCTTCTTCTTTTGATACTACTTCATAAACTTGATTTGGTTCTGGATTTTCAGGTTCTTTTACTTCGTACTCTTTTTCTAAAAATCCAATTTCATTATCTAATATAGTGAGAAGCAATTCTTCTGTTATCTTTTTTTCATTTGAACAATCAAAGCAATCTAATATCGTAGTATCTTCTTTTATAAACTGCTGTAAATAAGATGTTTTTGTTTCTTCTTTGACACAAGCTGTCAAAAGAAACACAAAAACAAATAGCAACATTATTTTTTTCATAAATATTCTCCTTTCTATTATAAAACTATTTATAAATAAGCTATATGATAAATAAACAATAAAATGAGAAGATTTACTACAACTTTTTTCAATCTTTTTTGTATTTTTTTTTAAACAATTAGAAATTTTGTAGTATATTACTGTTTTTTATTGTTTATATCAGTAAAATAAAATAGAAAAAGGGAGTGTTTTAGATGTTACAAAAATTATGTGTTACAATTACAATGATAATAATGACATCAATTTTTCCATTACCTACTGAAATGATGAATTTAAACAATCATGCAGAAACAACAGAACAGCTTATTGGTGTTATCTATGAAGTGCCAGAAGGTATTACTGATATAACAAGTGATACCATTACAAATAGCAGTGAAATAGAAACGCTTATACTTCCAAGTACAGCAATTTGGAAAAATATTGAATGGGAATGGGTAGAGGAAAGTCATAAAAATGTATCAAATTATGATTTTCCAAATTTAAAAAAGATAATTGTTTCAGAACAAAATCCCTTGCTTTCTAGTGATAACGGTGTGCTATTTGATAAAACTAGAGAAACATTATTATTTTATCCTTCTGGCAAACAAGAAAAAAGTTATATTGTACCGAATGGAGTGACAACAATAAAAGAAGATGCTTTTCAGAATAAAAATTTGGAAGAAGTGATATTGCCTCATTCTTTAAAAACATTAGAGCCATGTGCTTTACAGCATACAAATATAAAACAATTACAAATACCAGATAATGTTATACTACCTGATGATTCTGATAGACAAAGTGGTTTGGTTTTGCCTAATTCTGTAATATCTGTTACAATTTCTGGAGGAGTAAAAAAAATTGGAGAATATACTTTTACCAAAAGACCAAATTTAACTAAAATTGGTTTATCAGAGGGATTGGAAAAAATTGAAAATGCTGCTTTCTATAACAGTGGAATAAAATTGATTTCTATTCCTAAAAGTGTTAGAAATATGAGTTCACATGCTCTTATGGGATGTGATTCATTAGATTTTGTAATTTATAGAGGAATTAAGTTAAAGGCTTATCATATGATATGGCAGGCTGGAGCAAAAGAAATAACAAGTAAAAAAATGCCTAAAGTAGTAAAAGAAGTGAATTTAGTCATTGATGATGTTCCCATTGATTTTGATGGTTTGGCTGAAAGACCTTTTTATTACAAAAATAAGGTCTATGTACCATCTCAATATGTATGTAATTTATGTGGAATTTCTACAAAATGGATTTCATGGTATCCTTGTACAGCGCAATATCAAAAAGAGAATACCATTGTAAAAGTAACTACAGGAGAAAATATGGCTACTATAAGCAATGAAACATTTGATATTGGTGCAGAAGCATTACTTATTAATGAAGAATCTCCTTATACAGAGGAAACAGAACTTCCTATTACTATGGAGGATTTAGAGGGAAACCAAAGTACAATTTATTGTCCTGTTGATACTATTTTAGAACAATTTGGTATGAACTGTCATTACAGTAAATTAAAAAATACACTTTATATTGAAACAAAATAATAAATATAAATAAAAATGTTGTTATGGCAATTTGTTATAGTAACATTTTTATTTTTTTGAAATTTTTTAAAAACTGGTTTACACACATTGGCATAAATCCTCTTTCTATTATGTAAGCAGCAATAAATGGAATAAGTATCAGGACTATTCTTATTCTGTTTGTCCTGATTGCTGTGGTCAAAAAACAAATAAACTTTTGATGTCCGAATTCAACTACTCTGTTTTGTCAAAGGGTAGTAGCACTGAAGTTATTCAGTTTGAAGTAGTAGAAGTTTAATATTTTATGTATAGCTGATTAAGTAAATTTAAAATTTTAGTAAAAAGTTTTAAATTTTCAGTTGCTAGATGGACAAGCATTTTATCTTTTATTAACAGTAGCTACTAAATAAAAGATTATGAAAAAACAAGAAAAAATAAAATGAGGTGATTTTTATGGCAATTTATAATGTAGAAAATGTGTATTATATCAATCAAGGAACTGAACCATTTGCAAGTTTAAAACTAAAAGATAATACTACAGTACAAGAATATGGTTGTGGTGTTTGTGCTTATGGTATGTTAATTTGTCAAAAAGAAGGTTACGATACATCAAGTGAGGCTAAACAAGTAGTTGTTGATTTGATTCAAGAATGTACTAATAACTCAGGTCTTATTGATACAAGATTTTCTGACAAAACAATAAATGGAGTTACTTATTCTGTTACAGAAGTAAATGATATGGCACAACAAATTATGGATAGCATTCCAGTAGTTGCAAGACTTGCAGACGCAAATAATAAGGCAAAACATTTTGTAACAAAACTAGGAGAAAAAGATGTATAAAAAAGAATTACAGGACGAATTGTTTGAGTCTTTGCTCAAGGCTGCTGTCATCGAAAACGCATTAGAAGAAATGGACGAATGGATAGATGACGAAACAATAGTAAAAGAAATAGAAGTTCCTAAATCATATGATGATAGAGTTATGAAAACATATCACAAAATGATAAAAAAGCAAACAGTAAAAAAGTGGAATAACTACTCTAAAAAAGTAGCAATCATATTTTTGGTAGTAGTTTCTGGAGTTTTTGGTTTGCTTTTGCAATCTGATAAAGTAAGAGCCGCTTGTTATCAGGTTATTGTGGAATTTTGTGATAAATATGTTGGCTTTGATTTTAATTCTTTTTCAGAATCTCCTAAAAAAATTACAGTAGGTTATATACCAGAAGGTTATGTGGAAATAGAAAATAAGACAGATGAATTTGCAATTTACATTATGTATCAAAATGAACAAGAAGATAAAATAATATTACAATATTTATTTCATTCTCCAACTGTTCAAATTGATGATGAACATTATGTTATCACTTCATACAAGAATAATACAGAATATCTATTTTTATCTTTATCCGAAGATTTTCCTAATATATTATTATGGTATGATGATACTGGGTGTTATATGTTGCAAGGGCATTTAGAAAAAGAAGAATTATTTAAAATACGAGAAAACATAAAATGATTTATAATATTTTTTTATTTATCATGCAAGTTGTGGATTATTTTTAAAATATAAGGAGAAATTAAAATGATTAAAATAAAACAAATGTTATTTTCTGCAGCATTAGCAAGTATTTCAATGACCTCTTTAACAGGACTGCAAGCATTTGCACAAATTCAAAACAATTCGTATAAAACAATAACAGAACAATCTATAATGCCAAGATATAAATATATCACTTCAGCTAACTTAGATTTTTCTGTTAGTAGTTCCAAAGCCTCATACAGAATATATATACAAGGAGACAATATTACAAAAATTTCTGGTACATTGACACTTTACAAAGATGGTGAATATGTAACTTCAAAGAGGATTACTGAAAATAGCAATATGCTTAATACCTCTGGTACATTAACTGCTTCTGGTAGGGGAAGCTATGAGTTGACATTTAATGGAACTGTTAGCACAAGAAATGGTTCAGAAACCATTACAATATCTGAAACAGATTCTTACTAAACAGCAAGCATTGACTTACAATAGGTGAAAAACTATAATAAAGGTAGTTCTGATTAACAGAGCTACCTTTATTTTTTCAT
>CAJUNT010000060.1 GCA_910587735.1 uncultured Clostridia bacterium | reverse complement strand
TAATATTTTTTCATTAATGAAATGTTTTTTCTCTTAAGTTACCATATATGGGGCTTTGCCCCCACCAACTTTTGAAAAAGTTGGACAAAACTTTTAAACGGGAACTGCGTTCCCTTAGAAAACATATTTTAATCATTTGGCAGAAAGCAAAAACGATAGTTTTTGCAATAAAGTTCTTTGCTCCACTTTCTTTCAAGAAAGTGGACGAAGTTTGAGGCAGAGCCTCAAGGTCTTAGTTATTTTTAGGAGGCACATTATGCGACGTTTAAACAGTCAATTTACTACAAAATACATATCAGAAGCAGGCACAAGAGCAGAAAACAAAGACTATTTCGGTTTTGTGGAAATGGACAATGTTGCCTGCTGGGTCATTGCAGAAGGATATGACAAAGACACTACCATAAGTAGTGCAAAATTAGCAGTAGATACCGTTATAAGCGAATTTACAAAAAAGCCTTCTTTATCAAAAAGAACAATAAAGCGTTGTATCAAAGAGGCAAACAGACAGTTAAAATTGCAGAGCAGTAAATTTCATTTAAAAGCAAGTATATTAGTTGTAGTGAGCAATTATACAAAATTACGTTATGCTGTTTGTGGAAATTGCCGTTTTCATATATTTAGAGGCAGTAATATATTAGAAAAAAGCCACGACACAAGTTTGTATCAGGAAATGATACAGCAACAGGAAATTGTAGACGATGGCGAAAAAGGTATTGAGGAAAGTCGCAATCTTTTACAATATTTGGGAAAACAGGGACATCTCAAAATAAAAGTGTCTAAAAAGAAAAAATTGCAAAATGAAGATATTCTTTTAATGACAACATGGGGATTGTGGGAAAAAATCACTACTGTTGAAATGCTTGACACATTGGAAGATGCAAAAGATGCTGAAAGTTACATAGATGATTTACAGGATTTGTTTTTGAGTAAACAGACCAATACAGTAAATAATCATACTATTGCTACAGTATTTATAGGAAAAACATTTCAAGAGAAAAATTATACTCAAAAAATAATCAAAATCGCCATAATGATATTGATACCCGTGTTAATAATCGCTGCAATTACAGGCTTCGTAAACTGGAAAGCAGAAAAAAAGAGAAAAGAAATCATTGCAACAGTGGAAAAAATAGAAAAAAGAGGCGACGGCTATATTACGGAAGAAGATTTTGATAGGGCATTGAGAGAATATGAAAGTGCAGCAGAGCAAAGTGAGGAACTCAAAAAGAAAACAGGCAAAAAAGGAAAACAAAACACAGCAATAAAAGAAAGACTTGAAGTTAAACAAAAAACTACAGAATATTTGACAGATGGTGAAGAAGCATATAGTAGTCAAGACTATGAAAATGCACAAAAAAGTTACAACAAGGCATTAAAAGAAGCAAAAAATAATATGGATTTTTATGATTTGCTGGACAAGGATAGCATTAAACAAAAACAGGATTTTTGTCAAGATGCAAAATATATTAGCTCTTTGATTGATTTGGCTGACGCTCAGGCAGAATTAGCAGATTATATTGCAGCTGCACAAAATTATGCTGAGGCGAAACAGATTGCAGCAGAAAATGGTGATAATACAGCAATCAATGATATCAATTTAAAAATAAAAGAAATGCAGTCTAAAATGACAGAAGAAATGAAACAACAAATAGAACAACAGCAGGCAGAAGAAGAAAAAGCAAAACAACAACAGCAAGAACAAGAGGAGGCACTCAAACAACAGATAGAAACAGATGGAGCAGCAATAGAGTTAGAGGCTGACGCTTTACTTGCGGAAGGTAATACAGAAACTGCAAAACAGTATTATCAACAAGCTATGCAGATGTATAAAGATGCTGGTGTAATAGAAAAAGCGTCATTAGTGCAGAAAAAGATAATTGATGCAGATGCTACAGCAAAACAACAGCAAAATGATATTAAAACAGCAGAGGGCGACGCTTATGTATTAAATGGTGATAACTTTTTATTGGAAAATAAATTTGCAGAGGCAATAGAAGAATATAAAAAAGCAAAAGATATTTACAGTCAAGTGAAAAATACAGATAAAGTAGCTGAGATAATAGAAAAAATATCAGCGGCACAAGTAAAACAAAAAGAAAATGATATTGCAGAGCAAAAAATGAATATTGGTGTGATTGAGGCAAGAGGTGACGAAGCTTTAAAATTACAACAATATGATAAAGCAAAAGAGTTTTATTTGCAGTCACAGGCGTTATATCAGGGTATTAATGATATGGATAAAGTGGCTGAAGTGCAGGAGAAAATAAAGGTGGTGCAACAGTTGCAGGAAGAAATACGAAAAGCAAGAGAAGAACAAGGCATACCACAATAATACTGATAAACAGAGCAAAAACGATAGTTTTTGCAATAAAGTTCTTTGCTCCGCTTTCTTTTAAGAAAGCGGACGGAGTTTGAGGCGGAGCCTCAAGGTCTTAGGAGGTGAAGAAATGAAAGAGCTGATACAACAGAGGTTAAAACACATTTCAAATTTAGACGAAAGGCGAATGTTTCGCAAAGTATTAGAAGATGTATATACGCATATCGTGGATTACAATATGGATATGTATGATAAATTAGAAAAGCGAATTTATAACGAAATTGATGACCCATTAGAGAAATTTTATATTTATACTACCATATTAGACAGAAAAGATGTTGACCCTATCAGCGAATTTTTTCACCCCATACTGGAGGAAGAAACAGAAGAATTGTTTGACCTGTCTGAAATCACTGAAAAACTCAATGCAGGAAAAAGCATTATATTGACCAGCATATTTTTAAAATGTGATGCTTTGACATTTCATGAAATATTAAAAAGCAATAGAGAATATAAGGCATTGATACAGACAGATAAAAACAAATATGAAGTCAAAGTGATATTGAAACAGACTACAAGATATATGGAGGAAATAGAAAAAATATATCATATTTTTCAGGTGAACGGTAGTCAATGGAATACGATAAATTGCCCTTATGCTTATAGATTTGCTGATATTGTACTACATACAGATACTGTATTCGGAAATGGTGAAACCATTACAGAAATTACTGTTGATTTGGAGGAGTACGAAACATACAAAGTAATCAATCATATTCCTGTTTGGAATATCAAACATATTACATTGTCGGACAAGTCTTTCCCTATGCCTGCAAAAGACAGAATCAATTTTGAACATATTGTATCCATAGAGGAAGAAGGCACAGAAAACGGTTATATGGCAGATTTGGGCAATACCGATTTTGAATATTTAAAGCGATATGAAAACAATATTGTAATTGTTTCGCACTATGAAAAACAAAATAATTGGGCATTAGTCAAAATTGAAAATAACAGCAATTTAAAAGACAGACAAAAATTTATATATGAAGTGCTTTCTAATAAAAGAGAATTAGGTTTTGCAGGAAGATTTGCCAGTGTGAAATCACTTGTTATTCGTACAAAGGGAGAAATTGCAAGACTGATGCAATGTTACGAAACAGCAAAAGATTTGACATTTATAGATGTAGAAATATTGGAACACTACAACAAAATACAACAGACATCAGACTGCAATCATTTTATAGATGAAAATATTCGTATAGACAGATTTAAAAAAGTCATGCTTATCAAATTTGAAGCACACAATAAAGAAGATTATTTAATGCTAGACAAAATGAGTTTTATTGTTTCAGAAATACAAATATTGTTTCCAGAATATCACTGTATAGGAGAGATAGTATGAATTATATTTGGGAACTTGCCATAAAAGCAATACAAAAAGGGATTGATGAAAGTGATATTTTTTATACCATAGGACAACCTTTTTCTGCTTATATGGAGTTGAGTATGGAGTGTATAAATGAAAAAGATATACTCAAACGTGTAGAAATCAACCCCTATTACAGATATTTTGACATATTTAAGGAACTGTTTGAACCGAATCTCAATGAAAATCAGGAAACAATAGAAGTTTGTCACGATTTGGCGATACATCATTTAAAAGATATTGATGTGCTTATGGGTATGAATAAAAGAGAATACTACATTCATTTCATTATAAGAGATTTGGAAAAGGGATATTTTGGGGAGTATGTTAAACAGAAAATAAATGTGTTTACACCAGATGAGAAAAAAACACTTGCGAATAATCTATTGCGTTTGTATGAAACAGGTGAAGGGATTTATTTGCTTAGAGACACCGTAAGGAGAATATTTACAAGTACCTATATTTTTTCAAATGCAGAAGAAAAAGACGAAATTATATTTTATTTGAGAACAAAACAAACAGAGCAAAAAGAGCAAAAGCTAGAGGTTATAAAATATTTGTTTTTGCCTTTTAAATGTACTGTGGAAGTGTATTGGGAAAATATTTTTGGTGTGATTGGTGTAGATGATTTGATGAAAATAGAACATATTATGAATTATTAACAAAAAATAAAATTCCGTTTGTGATTAGGAAAACGAAGTTTTCCTTTAAAAGTTTTGTCCAACTTTTTCAAAAGTTGGTGAGAGTTTGAGAGCAACGCTCTCAATGTTTTAACAAAACAATATTATTTATTTGTGGGACGTTGGTCTACGCTTCGCTCCGGTCGGTGCTGGGCGAATGTCCACTGGACATTCAGCACCCCACACCCTACAAACTTTTCCCCTAAAAAGTTTGACAAAAAACTTTACCTTTGCACTCGGAATTGTTTCATTATTAATATAAATAAACTGGAGGAGAGAGCATGAAATATACCTATCAACTACACAAAGGAGAAAAGCCAACACACGCTTTATACAGTCGTGAAGAACTGGAACGACTGACAACACTCCAGTTAAGAGATATTTGCAAAACAGAAAAAATTGTAATTGGTGTTGCATACAAACTAGATAGAAAATATATCATTGACACCATACTCAAATATAGAGGACAACAGCAGTTTGAATACATTGATTTTTATTCTGAAGATTGGAATAAAGAAGTGTTGAATAAATTAAAAAAACATTTGAATTGTATCAGTTCTGAAAAACAGTTCAGCATTACAGCACGTATTGCAGCGTATTTGGACAATGACATCACGGCAGATGACCAATATATTGTTGTAACAGATAAAAAATATGGTGGAAATGTGCTTTTGTTAGATGAACAAAAAAATGTATGTGGTATATGGAATATGATACAGCAAAACGGACAGAACTTTTTGATAAACAATTATAGAATGATGAAGTCCGATTTACAAGAAGCAATTTATAAAAATTACAGTTTAGGTTTTTTAGATGAGGCAACATCAAGGGCGTTTTATTGTTATTATTATGGTTTGGCGAAATTGCAACCTATACAATACAACTGTTATACCAAAACAATAGCGGAACTTTTGATTAGTCGTACAAAAGAAATCAGTACAACACTCGTAATAGATTTTGGTACAAGTAATACGGCATTAGGTGCTTACATGGATGAGCGACAATATCCAGAGCATACACAAAAGGAATTGATAAAAAGAGGTATACAGTTTGATAGCATAGATAAAATTAAATTTAAAACAGTAAACGAAAATGACGAAAAAATATTTGTAGAAACATTCCCTACTGTTATTGCTGTGAAAGACTGTTCTAATGAACAAAATATTGCTTATCGCTATGGCTATGATGCAGTTTATACGACAGCAAGAGATAGTTTTAGCGGAAAAGCAAGCGTATTTTATGAAATAAAAAAATGGGTAAACAATTATGAAAAAATAGAAGAAGTATATGACGAAAAAGGAAATATTGCTTTTGTTCCCCGAAAAGAAATATTGAAACAATATTTTTATTACATTATTCAATCGGCTGAGCAGAGACACAAATGCAAATATAAAAAGTTGCATATCACAAGCCCCATCAGACAAAAACAACAGTTTTTAGATATGTATACTGAAATACTTGGAGAAGATTATACAGTATCAACCATTACTGCACTAGATGAGGGCATTGCAGTGTTGTATAACAGCATTTCAAACCAGATTAAAAATAAAAATTTTGAAGAAAAAGAACAGTATAAAGCACTTGTAATTGATTGTGGAGGTGGTACAACAGATTTAACAAGTTGTATTTATGATATAGAGGATAACAAAATCACTTATCAATTAGATTTAAAAACAGTATATGCCAATGGTGATATTCATTTTGGAGGAAATAATATTACTTATCGCATTATGCAATATTTAAAAATATTGTTTTCGGCATATTATCAAAAGCAAAAAGTGCCTTTTATTGGGGAATTGTTCCATACAAGCAGTACAGAAATTTACAAATATATAGATGAATTTGGAAAAAATGCATTGTATGAAGAATTAGAAAAACAATATGACAACTGCGAAAACGTCATACCAACACAGTTTTTAAAATACAAACAAAAAGATACAGAAAGCTATAACAAAGTAAAAAGCAATTTTTACTTTTTGTGGAATTTAGCAGAAAATATCAAATTAGATTTTTATAAAAATACAAACATTACAAGAACGATTTTTCACAAACAAGGTATCAAAAAAAATGAAAATGATACTAAAATCATAGCGGAACAGACTTGGAAACTAAATGTCATATTGAAAAACAATACGATGCAGTTAATCACAGATTTACCTGAAATTGTCATAAACAAACAGGAAATTGATTTTTTAATAAAAGGAGATATTTATGGTATTGTTAAAAAGTTTATAGAACCTCTCTATGAACAGGATTTATTACAAGATTACAGTTTTATTAAATTGACAGGACAGACAAGCAGTATTGATTTATTTCGAGAGGCTATGAAGGAATATATGCCCGGTAAAATCATTGAAACTTCTGGAGGCAAAAAAACAGCACAACATTACAAGTTAAGTTGTGTGGAGGGTGCAATACAATATGAAAATGCCAAAAAAATTGGTTTGATTGCGCCGATATTGACGGATGAAGTGCCTATCACACCTTATCAACTTACAACATTTACATATAATGACACTGAAGTGATTATGATGTCTAGTTTTGAAAAAATCACAAAAACATATGGTTTTGTATCTAAAAATATTGATACGGAAAAAATAGATTTAATATTGAAAAATCAAGAGGGCATAATATTGCATACTTATCAGTTGACGATATTGCCAGAAGAATTACAGCAAACCACTTACGAACAGACAAGTGAAGAATATGCAGATAAAATATTGCAGGACGACATTGATAATATAGTAGATGATGAAATGAAGTTGTTTACATTTTCGTATGGTGATAAATGGGGATTTTGTGCATTGCCTATTGCAAGAAAAGACGGACAGCTTTTGATGGGTGAAAAAAGATATTTCCCATTTGAAAGTGATGAGTGGGAAGGTAGTTTTTTTGATGGAACAAAATAAATAATTCCATTAACAATTAGGAAAACGAAGTTTTCCTTTAAAAGTTTTGCCCCGCTTTTTCAAAAGCGGGTGAGAGTTTGAGAGCAACGCTCTCAAGGTTTTAACGAAACAATATTATTTTGTGGACGCTGTCCACACCTGCAAACTTTTTTGAAAAAAAGTTTGACAAAAAACTTTTATGCGAAACTACGTTTTGCTGAATTAAAATTTTTTTATTATAAAATAATATTTGTAAGCAAAAACGATAGTTTTTGCAATAAAGTTCTTTGCTTCTTTCTTTCAAGAAAGAAGTGGGAGTTTGAGGGTGAAACCCTCAAGGTCTTAAGGAGGGAGTATATTGCAAGAAATTAGATACCCATATTTTAAAAAAGATAGAATATTAAAAATTGATATGCTAG
>CAJUNT010000059.1 GCA_910587735.1 uncultured Clostridia bacterium | reverse complement strand
ATTTTTAAAAGTCTTTTTCGTATTTTTATTTTCATGTTAAGTTAACAGAACCAAATCTTTAAATACTGCAAGGGGATATTGTTTTACTACAATATCGTTTATGTGTTTTAAAGCATCTGCAGGTTTCATTTTCCAACCTGTTGGACAAGGAGAAAGCACTTCTACAAAGCTGAGTCCTTTTCCTTCCATTTGATATTGAAATGCCTTTTTGATTGCTTTTTTTGTTTTTTGTATGTTTGCTGGTGATGTTACAGCAACCCTTTCGCTATAATAACAACCTTCTAATTGACTAATGATTTCAGCCATATTTACAGGATTTCCTGTATTTTCTTGTTTTCTGCCATAAGGTGTTGTTGTTGTAACTTGCTCCATAAGTGTTGTAGGTGCCATCTGTCCGCCTGTCATACCGTATATCGCATTATTTACAAATACGACTGTAAATTTTTCTCCTCTAATGCCAGCGTGCATAATTTCCGCCATGCCCTCTGAAACCATATCACCGTCGCCTTGATATACAATTACTAAATCTTCTGGGCAGGAACGTTTTATAGCTGTTCCCATTGCTGGAGCTCTGCCATGTAATGCACAAATGCTATCTACTTTAAAATATTTGTCCGCATAAACAGAACAGCCTATTGGCCATACTATCACTGTTTTTTCTTTCCAATTTTGTTCTTCTATGATTTCCCCAATCAGTCTATTTATAATACCATGTCCACAACCTCCGCAATATTTCATATACTCATTTGTAAAAACTTCTGGTCTTTGATATACAATGCTCATTTGATTTCACCTCCTATTTTTATGGATAAATTTCACATAATTTTTGGTATAATTCTATTGGAGTGGGGGTGATACCTCCCAATTTCCCATAAAATTCTACTCTGTTTTTATCATTTACTGCAATTTTTACATCATTTACCATTTGTCCTGCATTTAATTCTGTTACAAAAAATTTTGTATTTGTTTTTTCATATTTTTCAAATGCTTTTTCTGGGAAAGGCCATAATGTAATTGGCCTGATAAGTCCCACTTTTTTACCATTTTCCCTTGCAATTTTTATGGTATCCATACAAACCCTTGCTAATGAGCCAAATGCAACAATTATAATATCTGCATCTTCTGTATTTATTTCTTCCCATCTTTGCTCATTTTGCTGTATTGTTTGATATTTTTGCTGTAATGTAATATTAAAGTGCTCCCACTGTTCTGGACCATCACCGCAAGTAGTAATATCATTGTAATGGCTTCTGCCATTCATACCATCACATGCCCAGTCACTTCTCTTAAATTCATAATTCTTTTTTGATAATTCTACATTTTCCATTAATTTTGCAATGGTTCCATCACTTGCTACAACCACAGGATTTCTATATTTTTCAGCAAGTTCAAAGGAAAGTGAAGCAAAATCAGCATATTCCTGCACAGAATAAGGTGCTAAAACAATAGTATTATAGTCACCATGACCTCCGCCTTTTGTTAATTGGTTATAATCTCCTTGCGAACCTAATATTTCGCCATCTGCTGGCCCTGGACGCATACAATCTACAATGACTGCCGGAAGTGAAGCAGCCGACATATAACTCATTGCTTCACAGCCTAATGAAAATCCTGGTCCAGATGTTGCTGTCATACCTCTTTTTCCTGTTGCTGCAACACCTGCTACCATATTAAATGCAGAAACTTCTGTTTCTGCCTGCACAAATGTCAAATCTTCTGAAGGTGCTTTTTTGGCATAATACTCTGGTATCTCACTAGATGGCGTGATAGGATAACCAAAAAAATATTTGCAGCCACAACGAATAGCAGCCTCTGCAAAAGCCTCGTTTCCTTGCATAAATACTTTACTCATTTTATTTTCCCTCCTTTATATATCCTTTTCTACCATAATTGCACCTTCTGGACAAACTGTTGCACAAATGCCACAAGCAATACAATTTTCCATATTTTGTGCTTCTATTGCATAATATCCCATTTTGTTTAAACTTTTACTTTTTGCTAGTATTGTCTTTTTGGGACAAAATGTCATACAGTATTCACATTCTTTGCACATTTCTCTGTTTACTGTTACCCGATTCATTACAAGCCCTCCATTCCTGAAATTTTGTACTGTTTGATTTCTATAAATGGATTATAACATTACCAAATACCGAAAAGAAAGTTCGCCTTTTTCATACTAAACATGAAAAAGTGTATTGCAAATAAACAATTATTTCATAAAAAAACAGCACTAATCATAGTGTTAATACTGTTTTTCTATTTTTTAGATAATGTTTAAAATGGACCTAGCTGTATACTTTGTGCTACAACTAATATAATAGCTGACACAATCGTTAATATTGCAAATAAAGGCAATATAAATTTTAACCACTTATTATAAGGTACATGGCCAACTGCAAGTGTTGCCATCATATAACCTGATACAGGATAAACAACGTTAGAAAGTCCGTCACCAAACTGAAATGCAAGAACTGCTGTTTGCTGCGTAATACCACATAATTCTGCTAAAGGTGACATCAAGGGCATAACAATCGTTGCTTGTCCGCTTCCAGAAGGAACAAAGAAATTGAATATGGTTTGAAAAATCAACATACCAATTGAAGTAATACTTGCTGGTACAGACTGAATAACACTAGATAAATAGTATACAATGGTATCTGTAATATTTGCATTAGACATAATCACAGTGATTGCTCTTGCAACTCCAATGACCAATGCCCCTACAAGAACTTCTTTAAAACCCTCTATCAAATTATTACATATTTCATTTCCATTCATTCCAGATATTATGCCAGAAAATATTGCAATACCTACAAAACAGCCACCCATTTCAGGCATATCCCACGCCCATTTTATAACACCAAATACAGTAAGTATAAAACCAGCAAGTGTTATAAAACCAGCAATGCTTTCTCTTGTAGTAAGTTTTACATTTTCTGTTTCGTCACTCAGCACAATTTTTTTTGTTTCTTTATCCTCTTGATATATAAAACTTTTTTCGGGAGCTTTTTTAACTCGCTGAGAATACCATATTACATAAATAATTGAAATAATAAGCATTACAATCAATATTCCAAAGCGAAAACTTATGCCAGAATATAAAGGAAGGTTACAAATTTTTTGTGCTACAGCTGTCGTAAAAGGATTTGTCATTGCAGAAGCAAATCCTACTACAGAAGCACCTAATACAAGACCGCAACAAGTGATGCTGTCGTATCCCAAAGCAAGTATCAAAGGTAAGAGAATTGGTACATAAACGATTGTTAGTTCACACATACCAATAAAAGAATCAATTAATGCAATAATAATCATAAGAGAGATTATCATAAAAATATCAAAACGACCAAATTTTGAAGCAGCCATCTTAATTAATGCTGATACATTAATTGCTTTTTTGATAACACCAAATGCACCACCTATTGTAAATGTCAAAACAAATAACCAACCTGAATCTACAAGACCTTGTGGAAAAGATTTTAAATATTGCAAAAATGTTGTAGGTGTTTTTTCAATCAAATGAAAAGAATTTGGGTCAATGATAGCACGTCCATCAGCTCCTTCTATTCTTACATATTCACCAGCAGGAATTATATAGGTGATAACTGCAACAACAAGTGCTAATAAAGCTAATATCGCAAATATATGCGGTATTTCAATTTTTTTCTTTTCTGTCATAATGAATCCTCCTTTTGTGAAAGATAGTACAAAGCTGTATAAACATGTATTTTTACGCCAGTAAGTAATGTATTTTCGTCAATGGTAAAATCAGAAGTGTGATGAGATTTATCACTACCAATCTCACTATTTCCAGTTCCAACAAATATCAATGCACCAGGAATACCATTATGACTTGTAAATTCTGAAAAATCTTCTCCACCCATACAATAATAAGGAATGATGTTTTCACTTTGTGTAATATGGGAAAGTACATTTTTTTTCAGAAATGCAACACTATCTTCATCATTCAAAACAATATAGTTACTTGGCATAAATGCAATATTACATTCTACTCTATGAGCCTGACAAATAGATTCTATAATTCTTTTCATTCTCTTTCTTGGATGTTGTTCCTTTGCATCATCACCATCATAAAGGTATCTTAAACTACCTTCTAATTCTATTGTTTCTGCAATAATATTGGATTGTGTACCACCGTTTATTTTCCCAAACATGATTACCGTTGTATCCATAGGATTAATTTCTCTTGTTTGTATCATCTGCACAGACTGTATAATATTTGCTGCACATAATATAGGGTCAATACCGTCTTGTGGTGCAGAAGTATGTCCCCCTTTTCCTTTTAATATAATTTTAAAATTATACATTTCTGCCATAACTGCACCACTTTTCAATCCTATTTTACCGCTTGGAATAGGTGACCATAAATGAATTGCAAAAGAAGAATCTACTTTTGGATTTTCCAAAACACCTTCTTTTATCAAAAAACTTGCACCATCTGCTTCTTCATTAGGTTGAAAAACAAGTTTTACTGTTCCATCAAAACATTCTTTGTTTTTCACAAGTATTTTAGCAGCTACCAAAAGCATTGCCATATGTCCATCATGACCACAAGCATGCATTACACCATCATTTTTGGATGCAAAAGAAAAAGTGTTTGTTTCCTGTATTGGGAGTGCATCCATATCAGAACGTAAAAGTAATGTTTTTCCTGGATTTTTACCATGTATTAATGCAACAACACTCGTAGATGCAATTTTATAAGGTTGTAATCCTAAATCTGTTAAATATTTTATGATAAATTTCTGTGTTTTATATTCTTTAAAACCTAATTCTGGATTTTGATGAAAATGTCGTCTTAATGTAACTACTTCATCAAGATATTGTTCAAAATTTTCAGTCAAATTGTACTTTCCCCCCTTAAAAACCGTATCGTATTACAAAATTATTTCCAAGCCCAGCCACGTGTAATCATTGCTTTTTCTATTTTCTTTAATGCACCAATCCAAGCTGCATCTCTATAGCTGACATTTAATTCTTTTTTCAAATCTGCTACTACATGATAGGATTTTACAATTCTTTCTTCTAATTTTGCACGAACTGTTTCTTTATCCCAATATTGGTCAGTTAAGCCTTGTGTACGTTCAAAACTACATACAATTGCACTACCACAGTTTGTCAAAACATCTGGAATAATCGTTACACCTTTTTGATACAATATTTGTTCTGCTTCTGGTGTTGTAGGACCATTAGCACATTCCATAATCAATTTTGCTTTGATATTATTTGCATTTCCTTCATGAATAACACTTTGTACAGCTGCTGGAAGAAGGAAATCACATTCTACTTCTAAAACTTCAGGAGTAGAAATTTCTTTGCAGTTTGGAAAACCTTTTACAGTATGGTGTTTGTCTACATATTTTCCAAGTTCAAAAATATCAATACCATCTTGATTTTCAATACCACCATAAATATCAGATACTGCAACTAATTTATGCCCATCTTTTTGTAAAAGTTCTCCTGCTACACGACCTACATTTCCAAAGCCCTGTAAAGCAAACTTTTTGTTTATGCCATACCAGCCTAAATCTTTCATAATTTCACAAGTAACATAATAAGCACCATGCCCTGTTGCTTCCCTTGACAGTTCTGTGCCATTTGCTTCAATAGGTTTATCATTAATGGCAGCAGGAGAATGGAATCCTTGTATTGCTTCTAATTCATCAAGCATCCAAGCCTGTGTTTGACCATGTGTACCAATATCTGCACCAGGTACATCTACCCAAGCCCCTTTCATAGGTAAATTACGTATAAATCCTCTAATCAGTGCTTCATATTCTCTGCGAGAAAGTTTACTTGGGTCAGCTTTAATTCCGCCTTTGCCACCTCCTGCTGGAATATCTCCTACAGCATGTTTAATTGTCATCCAAAATCCTAATGCTTTTGCAGTATCCATGTCCATATCTGGTACAACACGAACACCATTTTTTACTTGTCCTAAAGCATCACAGTAATGGACACGATATGCAGTAAAAATTTCTAAATGTCCATCATCCATACGCAATGGAATGGTAAATTCAAATTGACGTTTTGGCTGTTCTAAAAGTTTCACCACTTCTGCATTGATATTTCCAAGCTCTGCTGCTTCATGCAATGTTTTCAAAGAAGTTTCAAAAGGATTTCCGCTCATAATAAATTACCTTCTTTCTGTTAAAATAGTTAATATAGAATAAGTGCTTAAAAGATATCTTTTATTAGTTATATTATAATCTCTGCATAAGCACAAAATAAAGTCTGCATTTTTCATGTTAAAAATGAAAAAGTTTCATACAAAAAAACTATAATAAATTTTATTAATGTTATATAATATCTCTAATAGATAATGCTTTTATCATTACAATAGAATTTATATTTTTACAAAATATTGTAATATACAAGGAGGATTCATAATGAATGTCAACAAATACGAAGTATTTCTAAAAACAGTAGAACTTGGTTCTTTAACAAAAGCAGGAGATGCATTGAAATATACCCAATCAGGCATTAGTCATATATTGAATTCACTTGAAAAAGAATGTGGCATGAGATTGCTTGAAAGAGACCGTTCTGGTGTTTATTTGAATTCTGTAGGAAAAATGTTGTACCCTTATATACAAAAAGTGTGTGAATGTCATCAGCAGTTGTCTGAAGTGATTGATACATTACTTTCATTAGAATCTGGTACAATACGAATCGGTACTATGACAAGTATTTCTACAGCGTGGCTTCCTAAATTGCTTCAAAGTTTTAATGAAATATACCCTAATATAAAATTTCAAATGCTTTGTGGAGAATATTCTGATATTGAAAAATGGATTCAACACGGAAATGTAGACATGGGTTTTGTAAAAGAACCTGTCAGCAATGATTTGACAGTATATCACTTAAAAGAAGACGAAATGATGGTGGTGCTTCCTATGGGACACCCCTTAGCAAAATTAGAAAAAATTCCTCATGATTTGCTTTCACAATATCCTTTTATACTATATATTGATGACGAAAATTCAGAAATAAAAGAAATATTGGATAAATATGATATTGCTTCAAAATCGCAGTATATCACAAAAGAAGATTACTCTATTATGTCTATGGTAGAATTTGGTATGGGAATTAGTGTACTTCCAGGTTTGGTTTTGCATCGCTGCCCCTATCATATAGAAATAAGAGGACTTTTACCACCTGTTTATAGAAGTCTTGCAATCGCTGTAAAATATAATGATATTTTGTCCCCTATCGCCAAAGAATTTTTAAAACACATATTGAATAATACACCTTGAATTCTTTCATAAGTATATTTATAAAACAGTCCGTCAAAGAACCTTATTTTCGCCATAAAAATCAAGGAGTATGGGGAGTGCAGCTTCTATGCTCTGCTTCAGTCTGTGCAGGGCGAGCTTCACTTCACCCGTCTAAAGAAAACAGTATGCATCTCCAAGACAGACAGTCAGCCAAAGGCTGGCTTTTCCGAAGGGAGAGTGTTTGACTAAGTTTCAAGGCTTTTAAGCCTATAGAACAGACAAAAAACATTTTTATAAATCAACTTGTGTCATTTTCTATACTATGTTATATTTATAATAAAGAATGTGCAATTACAAATGAGTTTTCATTCCAACTACTTACCAAAATCAGACGTTGTTTTTATGGTGATGTTTTTATAAAAAGAACTTTGTGAAAAAATATTAGAGGCAATTACAGAAGAGCAAATAGAGTTGATTGATATTGTAACAGAATATAAAAATAATTTGCATAAGGTTGTATTACATTGTTTAAACAAGAAGAATAAGTATATGGTTCATTTGAGTGAAGAAGAAAGATTGCAGGAACGTGCTGAAGGAAAACAAAAAGGCGAACAAAAAGAACGTATTAAAATTGCAAAAAAACTGTTACATCAAAATATGGACATTGTATTTATTTCTTCTATAATTGGTTTGTCCGAAAAAGAAATTGAACTTTTAAATTAGATATTAGAACAAGAAATGCTATATTCTGTATTTCTTGTTCTTTTATTTTGCAAATCTTTATTTTTAAATTTTGAGTATCTATTAAAAAATTTTGTTTCAAAAAAATGGTATAGACATTCAAATCTTTTATCATTTTAAAATACACTTTCGGAAATGCAGCAAAAATTTTTAAAGTACTTTTTTAAGTTAAACAATCAATTAGCAAATAAATAGAAACCATAAAAAATTGTATACAAATGTGGTCTGCACCGAGTGCAAGCAGGGGAAAGGGATATCCCTTTCCTTGCTTGTTGGT
>CAJUNT010000058.1 GCA_910587735.1 uncultured Clostridia bacterium | reverse complement strand
TGGACGTTGTCCACACCTACAAACTTTCTTGAAAGAAAGTTTGACAAAGAACTTTGACTTTTTGCGTTCGCTTTTTTATCGTTATTTACTATGCAGCTATAAATCTCAAAAATGTCTGCACGCCAAAATAAAGCAAAACCAATATTCCCAACACAATTCTATACCAACCAAAAGGTTTAAAATTATTTTTCTTAATATAACCCATTAAAAATTTAATGGCAATAATAGAAACTACAAACGCTACTACCATACCCACCAAAAGCACAATGATTTCATCATGTTCAAACGCAACACCAAATTTAATCAATTTTAACAAGCTTGCTCCAAACATAACAGGCACAGCCAAAAAGAATGTAAATTCTGCTGCTACAGTACGTGACATACCAATCAGCAAACCACCTATAATAGTTGCACCAGAACGAGAAGTCCCTGGAAATACGGCAGCAATTAACTGAAATAATCCTATCAAAAAAGCAGTTTGATATGTAATTTGTGAAAGTTTTGTAATTTGAGGCTTTTTACCATAATTCATATTTTCAATCACTAAAAATAATATACCAAATAATATTAACATAATGGATACCGTTTGATAATTATAAAACCATGCATTTAATTGGTCATCAAACAATACACCAATAATCGCTGCTGGTATACAAGCAAATATAATTTTAAACCACATTTGTAGTATTGATATTTTTATCTGTACTCCCTTTTTAAATGAAAATGGAAAAAGTTTATTCCAATATAATAATACAACGGCTAATATCGCTCCTAATTGTATCACAACAAAAAACATTTCCATAAATTCTTCTGACATTTTTAATGTCACAAATTCTTGAAACAATATCATATGTCCCGTACTACTGATAGGTAACCATTCTGTAACACCTTCTATTACACCAAACAAAAACGCTTTAAAAATTTCTTCCCAGCTCATTTTGTCCTCCTTCATATTTCATTATATTTTTTTCATTTTAAACGATTTTTTTGATATTGTCTATATAAAATGTTATACTATGAATTGACTTTTTATCAAAAAAGCTATACTCTTAATATAGAATGATGATTCGGAAAGGAGTTCATATATGCTCAAAAAAATATTTCTTTCTATTATAACATTGTCTGTTTGTTTTTGCTGTGGCTGTCAAAATATCGTTTCTCTTTTTGATGAACAAAATGCCATTACTGTTTCATCAAAAAATAATACTGCAAAAACAGAATGTGTTTCATGGATATATGTCCCCTCTACAAGAACAATCAAAAATACTATGACATCATATTCCTCTCCTTTGGAATTCACAGTAAATGATGTTACTGTAACAGAACACTTGCCCAAAGCAAAAAATTTAAAAAGTTCTTATGAAAGCGATTTAAACGATTTTATAGAGAATTTAAGTTCTGAATTCGGCGATGCTGTATTATATGATATTGATTTTACAGCATTACAGCAACAGACAGCATTACAGCCAACTGATTTACAAAACCATATCACCATAGAAGGTAAATTGTGCTTTATTGGCTATTATGCCAGCATACAGCTTACTGCAACACCTAGTATCATAAACAAAAATACAAATGAAGCAGTGGAATTATATAATATTGAAAATAATACTTATTATATTTCAAAATTTTATAATGTAAAAGAAAAAAAAGAGGCACAATTAAATGAATTATTTACAGAAGACAAATCATATATGACAGCTTTAGAGAAGCAAATTCAAAATAAAATATTATTAGAAAGTACAGAACATTTTGATACATTAAAACGTTCTTTTCATAATTTATCAGAAAATGACTTTTCATTATATTATGATAGCGGAGTCGATACCAATACAGAACCCCATTTTGTATTTATATTAAATGAACAAAATCCATATTGTATCAATGAAAATAATATTGCATTAAATTTATCTGTTTTATTGCCATATCTTTCTTTTTCTCCTAATGAAATAGAGGATATTATGGATATTACAAATTTACTTTCAAAGCAATTTATTGATACAACAGATACTTTTTTAATAGAACAAGATGACAGTATTACAGTAGAGGAATGTGAAGACACTTTATTTATTGCTGTTAAAAATTATAAAGACCAAGATATGACAGACCTGGTAAATGAACAATTAAATATTACACAAAGATTATATGCAGATACTACACCTATATTAAACTATGTTTCCAAAGCAGATGAGATTTCTATTAAAGTCGTATCATTTAGAGCATTAGGACCATTTTTAAAAGTATTTATATCAAGCAATGCTATGGTAAATAATCAAAAATTGTTTAATCAAAGAAATATATTGATACATATGCCTACAGGAGAACAAATGTCTGTTCGTGATTTATTATTGCCTGATAGTATAGATGGTTTAACAGAACAGCAATTAAGTTATTTAGATAGTACAGATTTTACATTAGATAACAGCGGAAAAATCACTGTACCTTTGCAACCTACAGAAGAAGATAATACTATGAATCTTGTTTATGAAAGCAAATTATTTGATTTTTCAAAATATGCAAATTTTTAATAAAAGGAGTATTTCATGAAAAAATCTACAAAAATATTTATGTCTTTTTTATTTATTATATTGTTTGGAAGTATGATTTCCACCGCCGTTTATGTTCGTATTATGAGCGAAAAAGAAGCACAAGCTACTGAAGAAACAGAACAGCAATCAGATGAAACAGAACAACAATCACAACAAACAACATCTGAAACAAATTGGACACAATATGCTACAACAGATTTTTTTGATAGTCCCTTCCCTAACATTGGTGTAACTGCTGTTACTGCACCATTAGGAGAAAATATTGTTTCTGCTTTTTCAAAAAATACTGATGACGACATATCAGTATTACATTATTATACTATTGATGAGATTTTTAATACTTTACTTTCCAGAGAATGTGACATTGTATTATCCCCTGCCCCTTCTGAGGAAATACAACAGCAATATGGTACATCATTGGAATTTATACCGATTTCAAATGAGGCAATCGTATTTTTAGTAAATAAAAAAAATAGTATACAAAATTTATATTTAGAGGATATTCAAAATATTTATTCTGGACAAGTAACAAGCTGGGAAAATTTTACAAGAGTAGAAAAAGATATTGTTGCATATCAAAAACCTGAAAATTCAATATTACAATATTTATTTAACACACTTGTGTTGCCACAGGGAAGTATGATGTCTCCCCCTCAGCAAATTAGAATCAATGAAGAGTATGAATTAGAAAAAGTAATTAGTAATTATGATGGCGGAGAATATGCCATAGGATATGACACTTATTATTATGCAAATACTATGCTTTATGATTATAATATTAAAATGCTTTCTATTGATGGTATCTATCCCACAAAACGAAATATTGCAAAGGGTATTTATCCTATTATGACAAATTATTATGCTGTTGTAAGAGCAAATAGTTATGCGGAATCTCCTGAACAAAAACTTGTGCAGTATCTGACATCACAAATAGGACAAGACCTTGTAAAACAAAGTGGGTATATTCCATTAAGCTAATAAATAATGAAATAATCCCCAACGCATAATATAAAATAACGAAACAATTCCGAATACATAATATAAAGTTTTTTGTCCAACTTTTTTTCAAAAAAGTTGGTGGGTGTGGGTAAAACCCACAAAAATAAAATAATAATAAATTGCATAAATAAAAGGGGAATTTTTTCATTTGTGAAAAATTTCCCCCTTTAAAATTTATTTCAATATTTTCTTTTTATTATGATTTCATTTCTTTTCACATTCCCATATTGATATCATACAATAAATAATAATAGAAACTGCTATCATTGCAACTGCAACAGAAGTATGATTTAAATTAAAAATATCTATGTAATTTCCCGACAATTTAAAAACAGCATATTGTATCAACTGTAACAAAAAGCGGAAAATATTCCAAACAAATATGGAAATAAAATAAGAAAGTAATATGATAATTTTGTATTTTTTTGTATTCTTCATAATAGCTCCTTTCTCATAAAAACCATGGGACAGCATCCATGGTTTTTATGAAACGATATTTTATTAAGAAAATATATATTATAAAGTTTTAACGAAAAGGTTAAAAGGATTTAAAACATTATTATTTTATTTGTGGACTTCGTCCACACCTACAAACTTTCTTGAAAGAAAGTTTGACAAAGAACTTTAACTTTGCGTTCGGAATTGTATCACAATTTTTTACAATCTAAAAAAGCCCCTTAGGGCTTTTTATGATTATTCCGATTCTTCTTTTTTCTTACCCAATCCAAGAAAACCTTTTTTTTCTTTTTCTTCTTTAGGCTGTTCGATTTCTTTATTAGAGAGATTAGGCTCTCTTTTCGCAAATACTTCCTGTTTCAACACAGGTATTTTGACACCTTTATTTGTACCAAATTCAATTACAAAACATTCTGCTGTAATATCTGCAACTTTGCCGAATAAACCACTGTTTAATACCACTGTATCACCAACAGAAATAGCGTTTCTCATTTCTTCTAATTTTTGTTCTCTTTTTTTGGTTGGACGAATAGAAAAGAAATACATTACTGCGAATATAATGACACAATACATTATAATCACCATAAAAGGATTGCTTGCAAATCCTCCTGCTGCTTGCTGTTGTGCGGCTTGTGATGCGGCATCTGCAACAGGTGCAGCCGCTTGTGTACCACCACTAGATGGTATAATTGGTGTACTGACATCTAATAAAAATGTTGTTAAATTCATGCTACATTCTCCTTATCTTTCTATAAACTTCATATACAATACATTATTATATAAAATTTATTAACATACGTCAAGAAAAACACTGTGAATTCCATTTAAAATACTATAAAATTTCAATTTTTGTAATGGTATTAGGCAATATTAAATTTTCTGCCTTTCCTGTATATTTTTTCAATACTTCGTTATTTATTTTAAAATTTGCAGTTGTGTCTTTCATATTTATCACCAATTTATTGAATATATTTATAATTCTTTTATTTATATCTAATAATATTATAATTATGTAATTTTGTAAATATAATATCCATAAATATTATTTATATTTTTATGAAAGGCGGAGTATTTATATTTAATTATATAGAATTTGGAAAAACAATTAGAGTGCTTAGAAAAAATACAAGTTTTAAATTGATTGATGTTGCTGAACAATTAAGTATACATGAATCTTATTTAGGTAAAATAGAAAGGGGAATTGCAATACCTTCTGTAGAAATTGCAGTTGACTTAGCAAATTTTTTTCATATCAGTTTTCAGCAGTATAATATTTATAATAAAAGCAGTAATATTTTATTACAAAATGAAATTTTTAAAAATCTTTCTCATTTAAAACCACAGGAAAAGAAATTTATATATAAATTATTATTAGAATTTATTTGAAAGGTTTGTTTATTATGTATGATACTGTTAAACTTGGAAAAAAAGTAAATTTTTTTAGAAAACAAAAAAAGATTTCTCAAAAAGAATTAGCGAAATGTATAAATGCTTCTCAAAGTAATATTTCTAATTTAGAACATGGTAAAAATAAATTTAATATCAATAAGCTTTCTGAAATTGCTAATGTATTAGATGTGACACTAGATGATTTATTAGAAGATTCTCTTGTTGTACACCAATACAACAAAGATGCAACATTTTATGATTGTGAATTAAAAAATTTAATTGCAAGTTTTAATGATTATCAGTTGTTAAAAACATTACATTTTTTGGAATACTATCATGATTTTAAACTTCAATATTTTAACAATGACTGACTATATAGTTTTATATTTTAATTTGTTTGTATATGCTTTTTTGTTAATATATTTTTTTCATTTTGTAATATTTCCCCTGTCCAAAATAAATAGGCAGGGGATTACTTTTGTATCCATTTTATATTATAAATTTTTATATTAAATTGCAATGTTTTTACTTTTTTAGCGATATTCAAATGTAGAAACAATTTTTTCCTGTTCTGCACGATTAATCTGTCTTTCATCAAAAGCTATAACATATATATTTTTTCCATTTACAAAAAAGTAGTAGTCTGTGCTAGAACTTTCTTCTGAACCTATCCACATTTCATAATCAGCATAATTAGAATCGCCAGACATCATTTGAAATTTGTTTTCTTTGTCATGAAGGCGTATTCCCAGAATACTCAAAAAATTGTCTGAAATAGAGCCTAACTTTTTATTTTCATACTCTTTTTGAAAATCAAATCCTTCATCAACATTTATATATTTTTTAATATAACCTAATGTCACATCATTTTTATAATCGCAAAAATAAATTGTGTCATCATTTAAACCAGATACTTCATGGCTAATGTTTTCTGGTAAATTTAATGTATATTCTTCTGTTACAATACGACTTTGAGGAGCATAAATATTTCTTCTGTTCCACAATTCTATATTATCATTTTCTGTAATCAGTACCGTTTTTAAATCATTATCCCAATAAATATGATATTTGAGCATTTCTGCAAATGTTCTTACAGGTACATAAATAACATCATCTATCACCTCTCCATATAATGGTACAGGGTCATTTTTTCTTATTGTAATGGTTTGCTCTTTTGTATGATAAGTGCTTGATGGTACGCCTAAAGCAGTTTTTAATTCTTTAAAAGGTACCATTAACTGATTATTTTTATTGAAATAAGGTTTTCCCCATTCATAAGAGAGTTTTTCATTCTCCACAAATACATGATTTTGATACATATCAGATTTTTCTAATTCAAAAAAATATTTCTGTTTTGTTTTTGCTTTTTCAGTGATATATTTGTAAAATTCATTTTCTTTCCCTATGTCACTGCTTCCAGAGGCAAATACCCAATCATCATGATATATTTTATCAACTGAAACAGTGAATTGTTTGTCAACTATCAATCCTTTTCCTCTTTGGTCCATATATATTTTAACATCATAAAAACTTCTTTTAGAATGAATATTATCATTTAAATTAGTATGTTGATTCATTTTAAAATAATCAGATTTTGGCATAGATTGCTCAATAGGCATATCCATAAGCGCTTGATACATCTCTTGTATTTCGTTTTTTTCTACAATAGGAAATTCTATACCATAGTTCCCACACTCTATATAAACCATAGTAATTTTGTCTGCACTATCCACACCAACAAAATCCTCTATTGTCATATTGTTAGCGAATGCTGTAACACAATACAATAAACAGCATACGAAAACCGTTATAATACTTTTCTTTTTCATAATCATACCTCCTTTTTGTGACAAATCACATATTACAAATAAACAACATTATGTAAATAAAATTGTTATAACATAAATCACACCCCCTATATAATATGATATTGTGTTATTACTATTACAGTTACATAATACAACAACAAACAAATATTGTCAATACTAAAAAAGCAACTTATAAATTTACATAATTTTAAAAAATAACAGCAGTATACAAATATACCGCTGTTATTATCATTTTAAAAATGAAATATGAAATTTACTTTTTATTACAAATGACTTTTCTATATACAATTTACAGCCATTTTGATGCCCATACTGCAATTTCATTTGCTGATACATTTGCAAAAAATCGTTTTCCTTCTACTACATTTGCATTATCTGATAAGGCATTCATATTTTTTACAGTATCGCCCATACCACTACCACCAGATGTCGCAAAAGGAACAACTGTTTTACCGCTAAAATCATATGACTCCATAAATGTATCAATAATAGATGGCTCTCTATACCACCATATTGGGAAACCTACAAATACAACATCATATTGATTCATATTTTCTACAACAGTACGAATTGCGGGGCGACAATTTCTATCATTCATTTCAATAGAGCTTCTGCTTTTACTGTCTTGCCAATTCAAATCTGCATTTGTGTAGTGAACTTCTGGCACAATTTCAAAAAGTGTTGCTCCGATTTCATTTGACAGTGTTTTCGCTACTTTTGCAGTCACGCCACTTGCACTAAAATATGCCACTAATACATTACTCATATCAAATTATCCTCCTTATTATATGCTTCATTGACTTTAATATTGAAATATTTTATAATCAGTTTATCATTATCATACTACTTAAAGTATGCTTTAAGTCAATATCTATTCTAAATATTTTAAGGAGATTTATTATGTTATATACAGTTGGTGAAATAGCAAAAATATTACATATCCCTGCGTCTACACTTCGCTATTATGATAAAGAGGAACTTCTTCCCCTTGTAGAACGCTCCAAGGGGGGTATTCGTATGTTCAGTGATAAAGATTATGAATGGCTGAAAGTGATTGAATGTTTAAAAAAATCGGGATTATCTATTAAAGAAATTAGAACATTTATTGATATGGTAGGAAGAGGAGATTACTCTCTTTCAGAACGGCTTGCATTATTTCGTTCTCCTGACACTCCCACGCCTAAAGGCATGGGGTTCTTAATTACATAAACTTCTAAATA
>CAJUNT010000057.1 GCA_910587735.1 uncultured Clostridia bacterium | reverse complement strand
ATGACAAGCAAATATTAGAAGAAAAAAGTGCTTCTATAAAAGAAAGACTGAAAGCGGCTGAACTTTTAGGCAAGCGTTACAGCCTTTTTACTGAAAAAATGGAGTTAGAAACGGCAGCAAGCGTAAAAATTATGGACGATATCCCATGCGAAACAGGTGAAAAGCATGATTAAGCTAAAAGAGTTAATTGCAAGCCCTTTTTATGAAATTCATCACTACTTAAAGCAAAGCAAATTCACGCATTATTGGCTAAAAGGCGGTAGAGGCTCTACAAAATCGTCATTTATCTCACTTGAAATCATATTAGGCATGATGAAAGACAGCAAAGCAAATGCGGTCGTATTGCGAAAAGTCGGGCAAACACTGCAAGGGAGCGTGTATGAGCAATTACAATGGGCGGTTGAAGTGCTTGGGGTAAGCGATTTTTGGGAAAACAAATTAAGTCCCTTAGAAATGAAGTATGTAGCAGACGGACACGAAAATAAAATTGTATTTAGAGGCGCTGACAAGCCTAAAAAAATAAAATCTACTAAGTTTAAAAGCGGTTATTGCAAATACGTTTGGTATGAAGAGGTAGACGAATTTAACGGCATGGAAGAAATTCGTACCATAAATCAATCGTTACTAAGGGGCGGTGCTACATTTGTGGTATTTTACTCCTACAATCCCCCTCAAAGCCAATCAAATTGGGTCAATGAAGAGGTACTGCAACAAAGCCCTAACAGGCTAGTGCACCATAGTACCTATTTAGATGTCCCCCCTGAATGGCTAGGCGAACAATTCCTGATAGAGGCGGAACATCTCAAAAAAGTAAAGCCTATGGCATACCTACATGAGTATATGGGCGAGGTAACTGGTACAGGCGGTGAGGTGTTTAGTAATGTCACAATAAGACAGATTACCGATGAGGAAATCAGCCATTTTTACCATATCGCAAGGGGCATTGACTGGGGGTATGCTGCTGACCCCTTTCATTATACTGTCAATCATTATGACAAAACAAGACGAAAACTATACATATACTATGAAATACATCTGCTAAAGTTAAGCAATCGTAAGGCAGCAGAGCTTGTAAAGGCAGAAAACAAATACAATAGAATGATTATTTGTGACAGTGCAGAGCCAAAAAGTATAGCAGAAATGTATAGTTATAACTTGAAGGTAGTCGGTGCAAAAAAAGGTGCGGATAGCGTCGAATATGGTATCAAATGGCTACAGGATTTAGAAGAAATCATCATTGACCCTGTACGCTGTCCTAATACGGCTAGGGAGTTTATAGAGTATGAGCTAGAAAAAGACACAAACGGTAACTTTAAAAGCCATTTCCCCGATAAAAATAATCATAGTATCGACGTCGTACGCTACAGCAGGGAGCTAGATATGAGAAATGTAAAAGTAAGGTGATAACATGTTGACGCAAACAGAATTGATTACTGCAAAATTGACCGCCGAGGGCATTTTGAACGAAAGCGATATCATAAAATATATTGTAGAAAATGATATCAATAGTGAGCGAAAAAGGAAAATGCTAGAAGGGGAACGCTATTATAATGGCAAACATGATGTACTGCAAAGAGATTTTACAAGCTCTAAACTTCTTGAAACAGATGAAGTAACCGGTGAAGAAAAAAGTATGTTGTTTCGTAACGTGAATCGGAGCAATCATAAAAATATCAATGCCTTTTTGAAAATATTGGTAGACCAAAAAACCGCGTATTTAGTGAGCAAAGAGCCTACTATAAGGGTAATCGGTGCGGAGCAAAATAGCAGTCAAAAGGCATATGAAAAAATGCTTTCTGATTTTGCAGATGACACATTTAATGAAGTATTGCAAGATTTGGTAATTGGTGCAAGCTGTAAAGGCTTTGAGACATTGCACGTTTACTATGATGAAAATGGCGACTTGCAATACTGTATTGTGCCATCAAATGAAATTATACCGATTTATGACACAAATTATCAAAAAGAGCTGATAGAGGTGATACGATATTATAATATTACAGTAGTCAAAAATGGAAAAAACTACACACATAAAAAAGTAGAGTGTTGGACAAAGGATAATGTCACGTATTATATGCAAAAACAGGGCGACTTATACGTCAAAGATAGTAGTATTGAAGAAAATCCTGCTCCACATTGGTGAGGCATTACTAATTTAAACGGCTTTGACAGCAAAAAACAGGGGCATAGCTGGGGGCGAGTACCTTTTTTAATACTCAAAAACAACCGAAATAGTACCACGGATTTAGAGCATATTAAGGGGCTAATTGATGCCTATGACCTGATATCTAGTGAAGGCACAAACAACTTTTTAGACCTTGTGGACTTATATTGGACGATAGAAGGTGCAGGCGGTGAAAATGCAAGTAGCATATTAAAGAGACTGCAAATCAATAAGGCGGTAAGCGTGCAGTCAACAGGAGATTCTAAAATTACTGCAAAACAAATTGAATTACCTGTTGCGGGGCGGTTGGAATTTCTCAAAATGCTAAGAAAAGACATTTTTCAATTTGGTATGGGCATTGACACCGATAGTGACAAATTTGGCAATGCTCCAAGTGGTGTCAGCTTAAAATTTCAGTATACATTGCTTGACCAAAAGGCAGGCAATATGATTGCAAAACTGAAGAAAGTGATTAAGGGGCTGTTGTGGTATGTGACAAATGACTATAACAGCAAGCATAATACGAACTACAATGCATATGATATACAAGTTGATATAAACAAAAATATGATTACAAACGATGTTGAAATGATGAGCATGATACAAAGCTCTAAAGGTATTGTGTCGGACAAAACGCTGCTTGCAGCACATCCTTTTGTGACGGATATCAATGCAGAATTGCAAGAACTAGAGACACAAGAGCAGAAAGAATTGTCGAAATTTGAAAGTGAAATGTTGAAATATGGAAATTAATATGCTATAGTAAAACAGGTGACTGTGATGGGCGGTCAGCCTCCCTAAACAAAGGGGGGAGGTGGGATTATGGTAAGTATATACGAATGTCTGTATTTAATGATAGCATTTGCAACACTTATTGTTTTAATCCTCAATTTTAGGTCAAAAAATAACTGCCCTCATTAGCCCAAGGCAGCTATTTTATTGAAATAGTTTGAAAAAATGAGGCTGACTGTTTCTTTGTTAGTAGCAAAGAACAGCAGTCACCACCTTTGTTAAACAAATTATAGCATGTAAAACCGTATTTTGTAAAGCACTTATTCTGAAATAGGTGCTTTTTTTATGCGACAATAGGTGATAGCATGCAAAGTAAAGAGTATTGGGCGGAAAGGTTTGCATTACTTAATGAAGGGCTTTTGAATAAGGGAGAGGAGTATATCAAGCACGCCCATAGGAGTTATTTCGGTGCGATGTCGGCGATTGAGAGGGATATCAATAATTTTTACATGAAATTTGCAGTAGAAAACAATATCAGCTTACAACAGGCAAAGCAATTATTGACGGCTCAACAGCGACAGGCATTTCAAATGGAACTAGAGGACTACATATTATACGGACAACAGAACGCCCTCAATCAAAAATGGGTGCATGAGCTAGAAAACGCTAGTATCAGCCATAGAATCACTAGGCTACAGGCGTTACAATATCAAATGCGTCAACAGGTTGAAATATTAGAGGCGTCAAAAATAGCTAGTTTAACGGCGGTATTAGGTGAGATTTACACCGAAGGCTATTATAAGACGGCATATGAAATACAAAAAGGGACAGGGATTGGCAGTGCTTTCGCCAAAATAGACACAAATCGTATTGAAAAGACGTTAGCACGCCCTTGGACGCCGGACGGTAGAAATTTTTCTGACAGGATTTGGAAGGACAAAACACAACTGATTTATCAGCTAGAGACCCGTTTTACACAAGGTATTATACGAGGAGAAGCACCTCAAAAAATCATAAGAGATATGTCGAAATCCCTAGAAACTTCACGTCATGCAACAGAAACGCTTGTAAGAACAGAAAGTGCTTTTATTTCATCCACTTCTAGAAAAGACAGCTTTGAGCGATTAGGTGTAAAGCAATTTCAAATTGTATCGGTGTTTGACCTAAGAACAAGTGAAATTTGCAGAGAAATGGACGGTAAAATATTTGACATCAAGGACTATCAAATAGGCGTTACCGCAAATCCTTTTCACCCAAGATGTCGTAGTACAACAGCGCCTTATTTTGATGATGAAACAGAGCAAGGACATCAAAAGACAGCAAGGGGCAAAAACGGCAAAACTTATTATGTGCCTGCTACCATGAACTACAAAGAATGGTATCAGACTTATGTAGCAAACGACCCTGAATGGTTGCTGCAGGAAAAGAAAATCAAGCATAAGAGTGTGGATAAAAAGCAATATGAAGCGTATAAGGCAAGCTTAGGTAGAAAAGAAGTAGGTAGCTTTGACAATTTCCAAGATATGAAGTACACAAACAAAGAAAAATGGGATAGCTTGAAACAAAAGAAACTAGAAAAAAGAACAAGTAGTAACATAGAAAAATTCAAATTAGAATCCTCGAAACAGCTAGAAAATTTAACAGAACAAGAAAAACAAGCAATTAAAAAATATACAGGCAATAGTGCATATCAAATCAATAGAAAACTTGCAAAAGGTGAGAATTTAGGAAAATATAAAGACCAAGTAGAGCAAATAAGTACAGCATTACAAAAATGTGAAATTACAAGAGATATCATTGTACAAAGAAAAACAATATTGGAACATTTGAATATTTCTAATGAGATAGTACAAGATATTAAAAAAGGAATATTTGATATATCAAATATAACAGGATATACTTTAATAAATAAATCATTTACATCAACAAGCCTTATTGATTTTGATTATTCACCAAGAGATGTATTGATTAAATTTAAAGTACTAAAAGGCTATAAAGGTGCAGCTTATATAAAAAATGTGGCTTACAAAAAATATCAAAACCAAGAAGAAGTTTTATTTGATAGAGGATTGAAATATAAAATTGTATCTGCTAAAATAGAAAATAATAATTATTGTTTAGAGGCGGAAGTGATACCATGATAGATGAAAAAGAACAAATGATTGAAAATCAAGATGATGTCCCTACCAGTTGTCAAGTAGTTTATGGTGAAGCAGAAATTGTATCAATACCTATATGTGGTTTCTGTAAAAATAGATTATATAGTGATGAGGATAGTAAAAAATGTAAGGCTTATGATGTTTTGCCAAAAAATTATTTGTTTGAACATGAAAAAAGAGATTGCAAAAAATTTGAACTTGAAAAAAATAGTATGGCATATAAATACTTTAGTCATATGTTAAAAAGAGATGAATAAAATATTAGACCTGAACAAGTCATAAAACTGTTCTTTTTTTATGCCAAAAATAAGGAGGTTAAAAAATGAATTGGTTAAAAGAACTATTTGAAAGTGAAACGGACAATCAAAAAATCGAACAAAAGATTGTAGAGAAATTGAAATCAGACTATGTAGCAAAAAGCGATTATGATGTTGTGGTACAAACAAAACAGGCATTAGAGGGGCAAATACAGCAAAGAGATACCGACATACAAGCCTTGAAGGAATCAGCCAAGGACAATGCAGACTTACAGGCGGAATACCAAAAATTGGAGAAAAAATACAAGGCTGATACCGCAAATTTACAAAAACAATATCTGGAAAGTCGTAAAAACAGTGCGGTTGACATTGCCATTATGCAGGCAAAAGGTAGAAATCTCAAGGCTATCAAGGCATTGATTGATATGGAAAAAGTCACGCTAAAAGAGGATGGCAGCATTGACGGGCTTGACCTTGACGCTTTGAAACAGTCTGACGGCTATTTGTTTGATGTCGAAACAACGAAAAGAGTAGGCAGTAACAGCCAACAGCAAGGCGAATTTCATACAAGTGCCGATTTGAAAAGTCAAATAGAACATTCTGTATTTGGAGAATAAGGGGGCTAGATTATGATGAATACATTAGAATTTGCAAAAATATTTATGGAAACGCTTGACCAACAGATAGTAGAAGGAGCGACAAGTGGCTGGATGGAATCCAATGCGAGCAGTGTAAAATATCATGGCGGGAATGAAGTAAAAATCCCTATTCTTACTACAGACGGTGCAGGGGATTATGACAGAGATAACGGCTTTGTACAAGGTTCTGTAACGCTCAAGTATCAGACAAAAACACTGACACAAGACAGGGGTAGGACATTCCAACTGGATGCCATGGATGTAGATGAAAGCAATTTTATTGCTACCGCTGGTAATGTTGTGGGTGAATTTCAAAGGCTGCATATGATACCCGAAATTGATGCCTACCGCTACAGCTCTATCGCTGCTCAAGCAATGGCTAAAAATCGCAGTACGACTTATACACCGAACGCAAATGATATTTTGTCTAAATTGATGGACGATATTACCACAATTAGAGATGTTGCAGGCGGTAACACCGATTTGATTGTGACAATGCCTATCACGGTTCAGAATATTCTCACAAACAGTAAAGAGTTCTCCAAATGGGTCAACAATGGTAATTTCGCACAAGGAAGGCTCAATTTTACAGTCAAAACCATTGATGGCAGTCCGATTATTGCTGTACCATCTGCTAGAATGAAAACTGCTTACACATTTTATGATGGTAAGACAACCGGACAAGAAGCCGGCGGCTTTATCCCTGCTGCTGACGCTCAAGATATTAATTGGATTATTTGCGCTAAAAAAGTACCGATTGCAGTTTCTAAAACCGATGTCACAAGAATATTTGACCCTATGACAAATCAAAAAGCAAATGCTTGGAAAATTGATTACAGAAAATACCACGATTTATGGATATTGGACAATTCTATGGATAAATTATGGGTAAATGTGAAGCAAAAGGCATAAGGGGGAATGACAAATGTATACTTTAAAAAGGCTCAATGTTGTAAAACAAGTACAAAGTGAACATGAAGCAAATAAATTGTTGGCTATGGGCTATACTGTGGTGTCAAAATCGGACGAAGCTCCTACCGCGCAAACAGAATATAGCAATCTAGTACAAGAAGTGGAGCAACTCAAAAAAGAATTAGAACGGCTGAAATCTGAAAAACTCGAACAAACAGGCGGTGAAACAAATGGAGAATCAGACGACGGACAACCTACAAAGGCTGATAAAACTGAAACTGCTACTAGGGGTAGAAAATGACGAAAAAGACGCTATATTGTGCTTTGTATTAGACAAAATACAAGATATGGTGTGCAATTATTGTAATATCAATCAAATACCAAAAGGATTAGAAAATGTTATGTTAAATATGGCGGTTGACCTATATCGTGCCGAAAGTCTAGGACAAGAACAGACAGAAGGGAACTTAAAAAGCATTACAGAAGGTGATGTTTCTGTTTCTTTTGGCTCGGCTTACTCTACCGCCGATAATCCGGGTATGCAGTTTTTGAAAAATTACAATGCTCAATTAAACAAATATCGTAAATTTAGTTGGTAAAGGGGGTTAATCATGTGGCATTAGGTGGTGGAACATTCACTTTTCAAAATAAAGTATTACCTGGGGCATATGTCAATTTTGTATCAGCAGCAAATGCAAGCACTTTTTTGTCTGATAGGGGCGTTGCTGCTATGCCCTATGTTGGTGACTGGGGGGCGGAAAATACCGTTGTTGAGGTATCTCATGAGGATTTTATGAAACATTCTTTAACGTTATTTGGTTATGACTACACACATCCTCAAATGCAGATGTTTCGGGAACTATTTCGGCATACAAAAACGGTTTTTGCCTATCGTCTCAACAGTGAAACAAATAAGGCAAGTAATGAGTACGCACAAGCAAAATACGGCGGGAATCGTGGCAATGCCCTTTCTATCGTCATAGAGAATGATATAGAAGGCGGTTTTGTTGTCACAACGCTACTGGACAACATAGAGCAAGACAGACAAGTCGTATCAACAGCGGACGAACTCAAAGAGAATGATTTTGTGGTATTTCAAAAACAGACAGAGTTACAATTAACGGCTGGTATGCCTTTGACGGGTGGGAATGACGGACAAGGAAGAACACCACCCAATTACAAAAAATTTCTAGAAAAAATAGAAAAATATCGCTTTCATGCATTAGGCTGTAATTCTCCAGAAAAAGAAATCGTTGATTTATTTGTTGCTTTTACAAAAAGAATGAGAGACGAGCACGGTATTAAATTTCAGACGGTAGTATATCGTGCAGAAAATGCAGACCATGAGGGCATTATTTCACTAGAAAACAATCTATTGAACGTTAATATAGATTTATTTGGTGAATTTTCTCTTGTTTATTGGTTGACTGGTGCGATTGCGGGGTGTGCGGTGCAAAAAAGTTTAACCAATATGATTTATGACGGTGAGTATGATATCAACACCGACTATACCCAAAAGGAATTGCAACAGTGTATAGAAAAGGGAAAATTTTTATTTCATCAAGTCGGAGATGAAGTATGTGTACTAAAAGATATTAACACATTTCTTTCTTTCACAAAAGAAAAATCAAAATATTTTCAAAGCAATCAAGTCATGAGGGTACTTGACCAAATAGGAAATGACATTGCAGCGATATTTCAACAAAGATATCTAGGAAAAGTGCAAAATAATCATGCTGGGCGAATTGCTTTTTGGAATGATATCACTGATTTTTACAGAAATCTAGAAAGGATTAAGGCAATTACAGACTTTACGCCCGATGATGTGGTAGTAGAGCAGGGAGAAAGCAAAGAAAGTGTTGTTGTTACAACATCTGTAACGCCAGTACAGTCCATGGAAAAATTATACATGACAGTAGTAGTAAGATAGGAGGAAAAAGAATGGCTTTTCATACTTTAAATGCGAAAGATACCATAGCGGGTAACCGCGGGGAATGTTATGTTATTATTGATGGTAGAAGAATCAATTTTATGAGTGCAATCAGCGTAGAAGCGACTGTTGAAAAAACAAAGGTAGAAGTACCAATATTAGGACAAAAAATGAAGGGAAACAAAACCATCAATCTAAAGGGAACGGGTACAGCGACATTTCATTATAATACTTCTGTTTTTGCTCATGTGAGATAAAGAAGTAAAAGAAGTGTAAAAAATTTTGCCGTTCC
>CAJUNT010000056.1 GCA_910587735.1 uncultured Clostridia bacterium | reverse complement strand
TTTTTAAAAGTCTTTTCTGTATTTTTATTTTCATATTAAGTTAACAAAACCTATTGATTGCTTTATCATACAAGATTTTAGGAGATTTCTAATTATTTAATTATTATTTTAACAACAAAAAAACAGCATATAAAATTTTTATATGCTGTTTTTTTATATTATTTTTTTTAATTAAATTAAGGAGCTAATACACTGCTTGTTGCAAATATTTTTGATTCTACTACTTTATCATTTACAATCGCATCATAATAGAATTTTGCTCTATATTCTTCGCCTCTGTCTACTTTTACAGTGCCTTCAAATGGATAAGCTGCTCTTGAACTTGTTCCAGACTGGGCGTCACCATAATCTGACCAGCCTTCACCTGGAGTATATTGTTGTATTTGAACAGTTACCTTTACTTCGTCAGTTCTATTTGTTCTAACTACTAAACTAGAAAAATCTAAATAGCCATTTTTGCTTGATGGTTCTAAATCGTAAGTATAGCTAGAAAAATATAGACTAGCACGAGGTTCTACTTCCTCTATTTTTTCTAATTCTATTGTATTTTCTTCTTTTGTACTAATTTTCTCTGCAAAAGTTGGAATGGATAATATAGATGAAGTTGTTGCTAAAATTAACATAATCGTAAATAATTTTTCACTTGGTACTTGTGATATGGTCGCAGATTTTATCTGACCACTAAATTCTCTATGTAACTTCGCCTTTATCTGTTTTAATTTTGGTAATTTTATAGTACTATTATTAAAATCTATGCCTATATTTCCGTTTGTAAAATTTGTTGTATAGGATTTATGATTACTAATGCTTACTTTTGAATTTTGGATATCCTGCATGTTCTTTAAAAAACTTCTAATAAGCAGTATCCATATTGTAAATGGCATTGGTAAGGGCGAATTTATCCACCTCTTTCAGCTACTCATATTCCTTCTTTAATTCCCTATTGCAATAATTATTGCAATCTGTTTTACTAACAGATTTCTTTTCTTTTTCATAAGTCTCTTTTCGATATGCTAATGTTTTATTGTACACAAAACGGCAACAGTCAAATGTTTTCGCAATCTGTATTTTTTGTTTGTTATTCGGATATATTCTATATTGATATGCTTTTAGCATTAGCTGTCACATCCTTACTATATTTACATACAAAAGTATAACACAGTCTAATATTTTTGGCTAACCCACCGTCTAAAGCCAGTGGGATTGCGGTAGCCTTATTTCAAATAAATAATTGTCATAAAACTCTATCTCTTCTACTGGTAATTTTTCTTCTGATACTGTATCAATATCAATTTCTTTACAAAATTTATATTCGCCATCCTCTGTTTTACCTATATAATCGAAATTTTTCTCTTTTTATTACATTCTTCAGTACGCCTTTTAACCATTCCTTGGGATATTGTGATTGATATAGAGTATCTACTTTTATACAGGCTATCAAAAACATTTCTTGTATTACTTCATCTGCTTTATTTTTATTATAATGAAATTCATTACAAGCAAAATTATATAATTCTTCCATATATAAAGTGTATAGCCTTTCTAAAAATAATTGTTTTCCATGTTCCATTATAAAACTTATTCCCTTCTCTTAATATATTTTTTGACATATTTCCCAACACTATACTAAAAATTATCATTATATTAATATCATATCAAAAATGATAAATTTTTCAATTATTACAAATAAAAAAGTATTCTCTATCACAAAGAATACTTTTTTTGAAAATATGTAAAGTAGCTAAATAATCATATAAAACATTGAGAGTCTTGCTTTCAAGCTCTCACTCGCTTTTAAAAAAACGAGGCAACAACTTTACTGGAAAACTTCATTTTACTAATAACAAACAGAAATAAAAATTATTTTTATTATTTTTAAAACTTTCCTCCCCTACCACCATGCGTTCTACCTGAAGAAGAAGTATGTGTATTTGAAACACGTGAATGATTCGCTTGATTATTTTCTGGTTTTTTTATACGGTCAATATGTCTATACAGAAATAAGTCATTTCTTTTTGTTATATGCATACTATCTCTTTTTATATAAATATCTGCTGTTGATTGAGGGCGTACACTTTTTAGTTTTCTTTTCATACCTCCTGTTACAATCAGAGAAATGATAAATCCAATACCAAATGTAATGACAAAATTACCAACAAACCAATAGGGTTCTTTTGGAGCATTGTCACCAGTATATTGTGATTGTGTAATAAAATAGTCACATAATTCTGCAAAAGTTGTAAATGCTTTTAAATATTCTCCTTCACTTAAATCATATAAAAAATATTCAGACATATACTCAATATTTTCATCTGTAACTGCTGTAATGCCATAACCTGTTGTTGATATATACCAATCTCTTTCTTCCATACTGATAAGAAAAAGTATGCCATCATGATTATCGCCAAAACCATAATCATTATTATCATAAAAATTGTCAGCATATTCCACAGGTGATGCCCCTTCTAATGAAGGAACAGTAAGTACTATAATATCTACTTGTTGCCTTTCACTGATTTCATCTAGTATATAAAGTAATTCCGTTTTTTCACTATCTGAGAGCAGTTCTGCTTTGTCTACCAATCTCGGATATTCTGCTGCAAATGTCATATATAGAGAACTCATAGCAACAACAAAAGCAATCAATATAACATAAAAAAAATGTACTTCTAATATTGTATGTAATATTTTTTTCATATTTTATATCCTCCTACAATAGCCAAATGAGATAGGACAAGGCATATAATAATATACCTATCAATATTGTTAATACAAAAAGCCATTTTTTATATGCAGACTTATCCAGAGGTAAATCCCCTACCATTTTTCCATTTTGACCATTCATAGCAAAAATATAATTCTGTCCATTCCATTTTGTAGTCAAAAGCCATACAGGAAAAAGGGCGTATTTTACTTCTCCATTATGTAACTGTATACTACTGTTTTCTTTCAAAACAGATGTATAACCTTGCACTGTTGCATCAAAAGCCTTTTCAGCACTTTTTTGTATTCGTTCATTTGCACGTTTTATACTTTTTTCATCATCTACATCATATTTATCAGCTAAATAGCCAGCAAGATATGCAGTTTGAAAATCTACTGCTTTGGAAAAGTCAAAAGGCTCAAGAGATTCCATTAAATCATCTGGCATTTTAGTAGAACCATCTACTGGAACTCTTTCAAATGCAATGCTTCCATTTCTGGATACAGAAAAAAAACTTGTTTCTGTATAATAATATTTACTGTCACTCCATGTTCGCACTTTAGTCGCTTTATATCTTATAGCAACGTCTGCGTCAGCATGAAACAGCCAGAACGGAATATAAATCCCTTTCACTTCTTCTATATGATTCTGGTCTTTAAATACTTTTGGTAACAGACATTTTCCCTCATAATGCTTTTTTAATGCAGTTTCTGCCGCTTTTTTGTCTAATTGAAAAGGAATTACATAATCTGGTTTTCGCACATTTGATAATTGTTCCATCATAACAACAGCATTTCCACAAAATGGACAAGATGTTGCTACTGTATTTTTGTCACAGGTAATTTCTCCACCACAGGATTTACAAACATAGCCACGCAAATCGTTTATTTCATTTTGTTCCCACTCCTCTTTTGAAGAAGTTTCCCATTTCATGTCATCTTTCTGTTCGGATTTTAACTCATCATCATAATTTACTAATGTTTCTACATCAAATTCAGTATCACAGTAAGGACATTTCATTTTTTGTGATGTACTGTCAAAAGCGATTGCACCGCCACAACATGGACATTTATATTCTTGTAGTTCTGTCACATAAATACTCCTTTCTATACACAACATGAAATAATATAATGTCGCTTTATTATCATTATAAAGCGACATTATATGACTTATCATTTTTTACATTCTATCATTTTCATCAAAAATATCTCCACATTCTGGGCAAAACTTTGGTGGATGAGCTGGGTCTTCTGGTTTCCAACCACATTTATCACATTTATAGAGCAATGCGCCATTTGGTTTTTTTGCACCACATTCTGAGCAGAATTTCCCTTTGTTTACTGCACCACAGGAGCAAACCCAGCCATCATTTGGTTTTGCAGCACCACAGTTAGAACAGAATTTCCCCGTTGCTACTGTACCACAAGAACATTTCCAGCCACCTGTTTGTTGTGTTGACTGTTGTTGTATTGTTTGATTTGATTGCTTTTGTTGTCCCATAGCAAATAAATTTTGTGCATTGATGTTACCACCAGCATTCATTGCCATACCCATGCCTACAAAACCATTCATAGCACCTGCTGTATTAGAAGCTGCTGCTTTCATGGCATCTGCTTGTGCGCTCACTAAAGTCGCCCCGGCAAAATTAGGATTTTGTAATACTGCTGTACGCTGTAATTGCTGTATGATTTTTGTATCTTCCTCTGACAAAGTAACAGAGCCAAGTGCTACACTAATTACTTTCAATCCTCGCAGTTGTCCCCATTTTGCAGAAAGCGCAGTATTCATGGCATTTTCTAATTCTGTATTATGTGCAATAATCTGATTTGGACGTAGTTCTAAATCGGAAAGTCTAGCAAATGCGGGCTGTAACGCACTAATAAATTCCGTTTTCAGTTGTCCCTCTATTTCATCACGTGTAAAATCTTGTTCCACATTGCCACAAACATTTGTATAAAACAAAAGTGGGTCAACAATTTTATAAGAATATACTCCAGAACAGCGAACAGAAACATCTACATCTAAATTGATTTTGGAATCTACTACACGGAAAGGAATTGGATTGGGCGTTCCGAATTTATTATCAATCAACTCTTTTGTATTAAAATAGTATACACGCTGGTCTTTACCTGTATCACCGCCATATGTAAAACGCTTTCCTATTGTCTGAAAAGTTTCTTTTATGCCTTTGCCAAGTCCTCCTGTAAATATACTTGGTTCAGAAGATGTATCATATTGAAATTCTCCAGCTTCTGCACAGACTTCTACTACTTTTCCCTGTTCTACAATTATCATACATTGACCATCCGCTACTGCAATGACACTACCATTTGAAATAATATTATCATTTCCTTTTTTATTAGATGAACGAGAATTCATGCGTTTTTTGCCTTTTGTAACAAGAACATCATTGTCCATTGCATCACAGTAAAAAAATTCTTTCCATTGGTCTGCAAGTGTTCCTCTTAATGCCCCCATTCCTGCTTTGATAAGTCCCATAACAAAAACTCCTTTCCCATTTGAAATTATATTCATAATTATTCAATTATTGATATGATTTTTTGTATAGTATAATGAAATTTTATGCTATTTTCAATACTGCATTCTCATAAAATAAAGTTTTTTGTCCAACTTTTTTTCAAAAAAGTTGGTGGGTTTGGGTAACGCCCATCATTTTAAATAAAAAACATTATAAAATATTAAATTTTTTAAAAAAAGGAATTGCGAAACAAACATTTTTAAAATGGGGGAACTTTGTCTGCTTCTCTCTCAAAAACACGCTTGTAAGTATTAAAGACCTTGGAGCTTTGCTCCAAACCTCACTCGCTTTTAAAAAAGCGAGGCAAAACTTTACTGGGAAAACTTCGTTTTCCCGATTGCAAACGGGAGTTTAGAAGTTTTTTACTCATAAAAAAACAGATATTTTAATGAATACAAAAATATCTGTTTTTCAATATTTATTTAACTATTTATAATACTTCTCCATTTGTAGCAATCACTTTTTGATACCATTCAAAAGATTTCTTTTTTGTTCTTTTCAATGTTCCTTTTCCTTCGTTATCTAAATCTACATATATAAAACCATATCTTTTTTTCATTTCTCCAGAACTTGCGCTTACCAAATCAATACAGCCCCAAGCAGTATAACCCATTAAATCTATACCATCTAACTCAATAGCGTCTTTCATAGCTTTAATATGGTCACGATGGTAATTGATACGATAATCATCGTCAATACTGCCATCATCTTTTGGAATATCCACAGCACCTAAACCATTTTCTACTACAAATAATGGTTTTCTATATCTATCATATACTTGATTTAATGTAATACGAAGTCCCAGCGGGTCAATAGACCAACCCCAATCACTACATTTTAAATAAGGATTTTTTGCTGATGCAAATAAATTACCTGCACCTATTTGCTGTTTTTGGTCAACATCAACACATCTTGTATTGTAGTATGAAAAAGAAACAAAATCAACTGTATTTTCCTCTAAAAGTTTGAAATCTTCCTTTTCCATAACAGGCATACAATGCTCTCTTTCCATAAATTTCAGCCCATAATTAGGATATTTTCCTTGTACCTGTACATCTACAAATAAATATTCATTCCTATCTGTGCAAAGTGCCTTCCAAACATTTTCAGGTTTACAATTATAGGGGTATGTACTGCCTGCCGCAAACATACAACCTATTTTATTATTACTATCTATTTCATGTGCTATTTTTGTTGCTAATGCACTTGCTACTAATTCATGATGTGCTGCCTGATATTTGACTGCTTTTTCATTTTCTCCTTGTTCAAAACAGATACCTGCTCCCATAAAAGGTGCGTGCAGTATCATATTGATTTCATTAAATGTCAGCCAATATTTTACAAGCCCTTTATATCTTGTAAAAAGTGTACGACATAAATTTTCATAAAATGCTATCATTTTACGATTTCTCCAACCGCCATATGTTTTAATCAAATGCATAGGACAATCAAAATGTACGATTGTGACAAGTGGCTCTATGCCATATTTATGACATTCTTGAAATACAGACTCATAAAAAGCTAATCCCTTTTCATTTGGTGTTGTTTCATCACCGTTTGGGAATATTCTGCTCCAAGCAATACTTAAACGATATACTTTAAATCCCATTTCTGCAAATAATTTAATATCTTCTTTATAATGATGGTACATATCAATACCTAATTTTGCAGGATATTCATATTCTGGCAAAAAATTATACATTTTCATTTTGCCGCAAATGACTTTCTCTCTATCATTGCCTTTTGGGCAAACATCAACATTTGCCAATCCTCTGCCATCCTGGTCAAATCCGCCTTCGCATTGGTTTGCAGCAGTTGCACCGCCCCATAAAAATCCTTTTGGAAATCCCATATTTATCTACTCCTTTCATTAGTGCATTATCGTAATGAGTGCATCACCGTATTCTGCTGTTTTTTGTTCTGTTGCAATCATATCTAAAAAGTCATCTGCATTTGTAACAAGTACAGGTGTTTCAATAGAATAACCCTCTGCTACAATAGCGTCTTTATCAAATTCTACAAGTACATCTCCCACAGAAATTTTATCTCCTTGTTTTGCTTTTGCTGTAAAATGTTTTCCATTTAATTCTACCGTGTTCATACCAATATGTATTAACAATTCTGCACCATCATCAGATGTAATACCCATCGCATGAAGTGTTGGAAATATGGTTGTTAATGTACCATTTACTGGTGAAACTACTTTTCCTTCTTCTGGCACTACTACAACACCTTTTCCTAATATTCCCATTGCAAATGCTTCGTCTTTACATTCTGTTAATGGTAACACACTTCCTTTTAATGGACTTGCTATGACTTCTTTTTTAAGTAAAGCTGCTGTTGTTTGTATTTCTGGTGTATTATTTTCTGCTCTTTCTGTTACTGTTTGTTTTTCACGATATGCTACAAACATCATAATAAACGCTAATATCATAGCGATTGCTGCACCGCTTATTGCTATGATAATATTGCCATTTGTGCCATCTGGATTTATCATAGCGGGGAATTCAAATATACCCATACCACCTGCAAAGAATTTTCTAAAATTAAAATGTCCATAATAACCGCCTACAATTGCACCTACTATACAACTAATAATAAAAGGCTTTTTCATAGGTAATGTAATACCATATATTGCTGGCTCTGTTACACCGAATATACTGGAGATTACATTTGGTAATGCTAATTGTTTCATTTTTTTGTCTTTTGATTTACAGAATATCGCTAATACAACGCCTGCTGTTGCAAATGTACAGCCAAAGAATGGCATCATAATATTATCATATCCCAATGTTACCATATTGTTGATATAAACAGGAATAAATCCCCAATGCATACCAAATATAACAAGTATTTGCCATGTACCGCCTACAACTGCACCTGCTAATAATGGGCTAAATTCTCTTATTTTAAATACAAATTGAGAAATCAGCATAGAGCCGAATGTTGTAACAGGACCAATTAATAAAAATCCCACTGGTAATGCTACTAACAATACCAACATTGGTACAAAAAAGAATTTTACTAAATCTGGTATAAATTTGTTGAAAAATTTTTCACATTTCGATGCAAAATATACTATAAATATAACTGGTATGACTGTTGACGTATAATCCATTGCTATCATAGGCAATCCCAAAAATGTCATATGAATATCAGATTCAAATACTGTACCTGTAAACAATGTATATAATGGTTCTCCTGCTGCGGACAATGTACTTCCTTGTAATGCTGGATAACACATTGCTGCGCCGATTGCCAAGCCGAGCATAGGTTTTAAACCAAATTTTTTTGCAGAAGTATAACCTAAAAACATAGGTAAAAACATAAACAACGCATCACCAATACCATTTAACATGGTGTAAATTCCTGCGGTATCTGTATACAGTCCTAACGCTACAAATAGGGCATTTAAACCTTTAAGCATACCACATGCGGACATCACTCCCAATATTGGCTGAAAAATATTAGATACAATATCAATTAAATTGCTCTTTTTTTGTTCTTCTTCCTCTGTTGCTGCCGCTTTCCCTTCTAAGCCAATTAAAGGGCATACATCTGCATACACATCTGCAACGTGATTGCCTATGACTACCTGATATTGTCCGCCACTTTTCATAACCGTAACAACACCATCCATGTTTTTTAACACATCATCATTTGCTTTGCTTTCATCTTTCAGTTTAAAGCGTAAACGTGTAATACAATGTGTTAAACCGCTTACATTCTCCTTTCCTCCTATTTGTTTTACAATTTCTTTTGCTAATGCTTCATACTTACCCATACTGTTTTCCTCCATTCTTGATAAATATTATTTATAATCATGAAGGTTTAGCCAACTGAATGTCACTACCCTAGTATTAACGGTTTTGTTGTATTGCTTTTTCAATATGTATTGTTAAATATAATTGTTCTTCTTCACTCACTGTATAAGAATAACTACTTGCTATATATGATGTAATTTT
>CAJUNT010000055.1 GCA_910587735.1 uncultured Clostridia bacterium | reverse complement strand
TTAATATTTTTTCATTAATGAAATGTTTTTTCTCTTAAGTTACCATATATGGGGCGTTGCCTCACCTTCCCACTAACTTTTGAAAAAGTTGGACAAAACTTTTAATGGAAAACTTCGTTTTCCTTATTATGAACGAAATGAAAATGGAATATTTTTTTAATGTAGTTTTTTGTTAAAAAATATTTGTAGAATTTGCATTTTTTTCCCAAAACGGATATAATACTAGCATATCATGCGCATTACATGAAATTTGCAAAGGCAAGCATTTAGGAGGGATTTTTTTGGACAAACAAAAATTTTATATTACCACACCAATTTATTACCCCAGTGACAAATTGCACATAGGTCATTCTTACTGCACAGTTGCAACAGATACTATGGCAAGATATAAAAGATTACGCGGTTATGATGTCATGTTTTTGACAGGAACAGACGAACATGGACAAAAATTAGAAAGAATTGCAAAAAAACAAGGCGTTACACCCAAAGAATACATTGATAAAGTTGTTGTAGGTATTAAAGAACTTTGGAAAACATTAAACATATCTTATGATAAATTTATCAGAACAACAGATGATTATCATGTAAAAACAGTACAGAAAATATTTAAACAGCTTTACGACCAAGGTGACATTTACAAAAGTACTTATGAAGGATGGTACTGTACACCTTGTGAATCCTTTTTTACAGAACATCAACTTGTAGACGGAAAATGTCCAGATTGTGGTAGAGAAGTTGAAAAAGTAAAAGAAGAAAGTTATTTCTTCCGTCTTTCTAAATATCAAGACAGAATTATAAAATATATGGAAGAAAATACAGAATTTTTACAGCCTAATACTAGACAAAATGAAATGATTAACAACTTTTTGAAACCTGGTTTAGAGGATTTAGCAGTTAGTAGAACCTCTTTTAAATGGGGTATACCAGTAGAATTTGACCCTGGACATATTGTATATGTTTGGGTTGATGCACTTTCTAACTACATCAGTGCATTAGGATACGGCAGTGACAACGACAGTTTATTCCAAAAATACTGGCCTGCTGATGTACACGTTGTAGGTAAGGAAATTGTTCGTTTCCATTCTATTATATGGCCTGCTATGCTTATGGCATTAAATTTACCTTTGCCAAAACAAATTTTCGGACATGGCTGGCTTGTTATAAATGGTGGTAAAATGTCAAAATCTGTGGGTAATGTAGTAGACCCTAATGTATTAGTAGAAAAATATGGTGTGGACGCTATTCGTTATTTCTTATTAAGAGAAATCGCTTTCGGACAAGATGGTAATTTCAACAATGAGGCATTGATACAGAGAATCAATTCTGATTTAGCAAACGATTTAGGTAATTTAGTTTCCAGAACAGTGGGTATGATTGAAAAATATTTCAATGGTATACTTCCTGAAACACAAACACCTACACAATTTGATACAGATTTAATACAAACTGCTAAAAATATTGTTCCAAAAGTAGAGGCAAATATGGACAAAATGATGTTCAGCGATGCATTAATAGAACTTTGGAATTTAATACGCAGAACAAACAAATATATTGATGAAACACAGCCTTGGATACTCATAAAAGATGAGTCAAAACATTCTGAATTAGCAAATGCACTCTATAATGTGGTAGAAAGTATCAGAATTATTTCTATATTACTTCAGCCATTTATGCCTAATACACCAGAATTAATATGGAAACAAATTGGCTTAGAAGCTGGAGAACTCACAGCATGGGACACTGCAAAAGAATGGGGAAAATTGCCTAAAACACTTTCTGTAATAAAAGGAAATGTGATTTTCCCAAGAATTGACATGAAAAAAGAATTAGCAGAATTAGAAGAGGCTATCAAAGCGTCTCAAGCAACTTCTATTGCAAATCAAGAAAAGAAAAAAGAAGAGAAAAAAGAGCCTGAAGTACCTTCCGAAATTAGTATTGATGACTTTTTCAAAGTACAACTAAAAGTAGGAGAAATTATTGCAAGTGAAAAAGTAGAAAAATCAGATAAATTATTAAGAAATCAGGTTAAAATAGGCGATGAAGTAAGAGTGATATTCTCTGGTATTTCAAAATGGTACAGCCCAGAAGAAATGGTTGGCAAAAAAGTGGTTGTTGCTTATAATTTAAAACCAAGAAAAATGATGGGCGAAATGTCATATGGTATGTTATTGTGTGCAGATGACGGTGCAGACAAACTTTCATTATTGACATTAGATAAAAACGATATACCAAGCGGAGCAGATATCAGTTAATGTATTTTGAATCTCATGCGCATTATGATGATGAACAGTTTCAGCAGGACAGGCAGACACTTTTACAGTGTCTGCCTCAATGCGGTATTGACTTTGTAATCAATAGTGGCTCTGATTTAAAAAGTTCTTATATAGGTAAAGAACTTTCAGAGCAATATGATTACATTTATTTCGCCGCAGGAGTACATCCTCATGAACTGTATGACATCAATGAAAATGTAATACAACAAATCCGTCAGCTTGCAGAACATAAAAAATGTGTTGCAATAGGTGAAATTGGTTTAGATTACCATTATGATACATTTCCAAGAGAAATACAAAAATATTGGTTTGAAAAACAATTATTGCTTTCAAAATCACTTCACATTCCTGTAATAATTCATTCGAGAGAAGCAAGTCAAGATTGTTTCGACATCATTAAAAAAAGCGGTGTCGAAAAAGGCGTAATTCATTGCTATTCAGGAAGTTTGGAAATGGCAGAGGAATATGTCAAAATGGGATTTTTAATAGGAATAGGAGGAGTTTTGACATTTCCTAATGCTAAAAAATTAGTAGAAGTAGCAAAAAAAATATCATTAGAGCATATTTTGATAGAAACAGACAGTCCTTATTTATCACCTGTTCCCAACAGAGGAAAACGCAATGATTCGAGAAATTTAGAATTTATTGTAAAAAAATTGGCTGAAATAAAAGGGGGTTCTCCTACTGATGTAGCGAACGCAACATTAGAAAATGGTAAAAAACTATTTTTTTAATAAAAAATGTTGAATATTTATTACAGATATGTTAATATAATAAATGTAACAGGATAAGGATATATCAAAATGGTATATCTTTATTTTATGCAGTAAAGATAGGCGCAACTGAAAATAGTTGTAAATACTGTCAAGGCATTTATCAAAAAGGAATAATGTCAAATAAAACGAATAGGGTGTCCTATCCTATCAAATGCAACACCATAGGACATTCGAGGAGGAAAAAATGACAAGAAGACTGATTAGAGTAATCGCTGTTGTAGTATTTATGCTGGCTATTGGCAGCAGTACGGCCTTCGCTTACACAAAAACTGTAATTATCAATTTAGATGGTGTACCTCGTATGATAAATACAGATGTAGAAACAGTAGGCGATTTAATGGAAACGTTAGACGATGTGATATCTGCTGATTACGTGTTACAGGGGGATATCAGCAAAAGCACAGAGCTAACAAAAAACATGGTCATTGATTTGACATCTATCACAGAAAAGAAGACCACAAAAACAGAAACCATTGCCTATGATACAGAAATCAGAGAAAATCCTGATTTAGAAGAAGGCAAAGAAAAAGTGCTGCAAGAAGGGGAAGACGGAGAATTATCCATTATTACGAAGGAAAATTATTCTGGAGCAAAACTGATTTCTTCTGAAGTTGTAGGAGAATTGGTAACAAAAGAGGCAAAGAATAAAATTATTGAAAGAGGTACAAAAAAAGAGGAACTTCCTATCGTAGAATTGAAAAAAGAGCCAGCAAATGTTACTGTTTCAGCAGCAGGGAACAATTCTTTAAATGTGGTAGCAACAGGTTATACTCCTGGTGACCCAGGATGTACAGGAATTACTTATACGGGTACAAAGGCGTCTAGGGGAACGATTGCGGTAGATCCTAAAGTAATACCATTTGGTACAAAATTGTATATACCAGGTTATGGTTATGGCGTTGCAGCCGATACAGGTGGTGCAATTAAAGGCAATAAAATTGACTTGTGCTATGAAACCAGAGCCGAAGCATTAAATTGGGGTATCAAAAACATTACTGTGTATGTTGTGAGATAAATAAAAAATAAGCAAAGCAATGATATGCTTTGCTTATTTTTTTTGAGTATCCATTATGTCGTTATTTAGGAAGCAAAACCCTCAATGTTTTAAATACTTGTTTGGGCACTTCCTTTTTTGCATTTTTCATTTAGTTAATCTAATTTATAAAAATTTCTTTCTATCCCAGTCGTTTGAGAAATAATATCTGTATACCATACAATTTTATCATTGATACAAATAGGCTGACAATCAGGAGAAAGTCTTGCAGAGCCAAGTGTTGTGATATCTGTTAACATTTTTCCGTTTTCATCTACTGTAACCTGTTGCACACCATAAAATCCACCTTTATCTGAAAATGTCTGCCAAATAAGCTTATAATTTCCATCTGGGAGTTTTACAATATAAGGTTTACTTGCAGAAGTTCCCTTTTTAGCACTTACATAATTTGTAATATTTATTCGTTTTACTTTTGAAGTATCTTTTTTATTTACTATCAAAAGCATAACATCTCTAGCAGAAGATGTATTTTTTTGGTCAATAGTACTAACAGCAGCAATATAATTATTTTGAGAAACTTCAAAACCACCTATTGTAACGCCTGTATAATTATCCCCTATTTGTCCTGAAATTTCAAGCATATCTACTACAGTACAATGTCCACTTGAAGTAGTAAATTTTCCATTATTTAATGAATCATTATATTTTATCAATACAACAGAACGAGGATAAGCATCTCCTAAATCTAATGTTACTAATTTACCATCATCTATTGCAACATATTGGTCAAAAGAATGGCTAACATATCCATATTCATCGTTCATTACTTTACTAAATTGGTCAGCAATTTCCATTTTTTCAATATCTACACTATATGTAATATTTGCTTGATGATTCAGTCCATCATGTGATTGATACATTTGATGACAAGAACGTACATATAAATAATTATTATATTCTACCATTCTTAATGAACCTGCTTCAAATGGTTTTGTAGTATTATTATTACTATAATCTATTGCTCCAACTTTTTTCCAGTCCTTAGAATATTTTACTGTTTTAAAAGTAACAGTATTATTATTTTCAGAAGTGTTATTTTGTCCAAATACAATAAAATTATATTTTCTTCCACAGTATACTCCGCCAAAAAGAGGCAATTCCATATCTATTTTTTTACTTTTTATCAATTCATATGTTTGACTATTATATGTATCCACATTGATAGCATTGTTACTAAAATCAACAACATCAAATGTATTATCATCATTAACATACATATAAGATGTTACAATATTTCCATAATTTGAAAAGGAATTTGACATTACTTTTTCTGTTCCTCCACTACATTTTGAAATAGATAGATAACCAAACTTTGTATCAGTAGGTAGCTTAGGGGAAGCACAGACACTAACAGAAAATAGTGTCATAGCCATTGTAAAACAAATTATTTTTTTTAATAACATACTATCTCCCCCTTAACAATATTTATAATTTAAAATGAACAGGAATACCATTATGATATGTAACAGGCATCTCTCCCTGTACAAGAGGCATTACATAGTCAATCAATTCATGTGTCACATCATTACCCTGTTCTGTAATCCATTCCCTTGGCACAAATTTTACACGATTTGCAATTTTATTAATAGGTGAAAATACAACTTCTATTTGATAAGGTTTATTACTTGTGCGCTTAATACACGCCATTTCACCAGAAAAACCATTTATTACTCTATCAGCAGCAGCATTGCCCAAAAGTCGTGCCTCATAAATATCACAAGCACTTGCAATATGAGATGCACATCTTTGCATAACATTTAATTCCATACTACGTACCTTACAACCTATTTCATGACGTACAATTTCCTCTAAAAATCGTCCTGTACCAGCTAATATTTTATGTCCAAAATCATCTGTTTGCTGATTTTGCATAGCATCTGCAATATAATATCCTTCTTGATTTTTTAATCCTTCACTAATAGCAACTACAACAGCCATTCTCTCAGAAAGCTTACATTGTAAATCTTCTAAAAATTGCTCTATATCAAAAGGAATTTCAGAAACATAAATTAAATCTGGTGAAACGTGACCATTACATCTTGCTAATGCAGAAGAAGCCGTCAGCCAGCCTGTATCTCTCCCCATTACTTCTACAATACTCACAGAAGGCATAGCATAAACATGACAGTCACAAGCGATTTCTGTGAATGTAGTAGCAATATATTTTGCAGCAGAGCCAAAACCAGGAGAATGGTCTGTTTCACATAAATCATTGTCTATTGTTTTAGGTGCGCCAATAATTTTAATATCTGTAATATTTTTTGCTTTACAATAGGAAGATAACTTTTCTACAGTATCCATAGAATCATTACCACCTATATACACAAAATAACCTATATTGTACTTTTTTAACACAGATATAATTTTTTCATATTCTAAACTATTTTCCTTCCAATCTGACAATTTCATACGACAAGAACCCAATGCAGAGGAAGGAGTTTGACAAAGAAGCTGTAATGATGTTGTATTAAAAAGTGCTGGCTTTAATTCAATCAATTTTTCTGATAATATACCCAACACACCATTACGAACACCATATATTTTTTCTATTGCTGTATTTATCATTGCTTTTTCTATTACACCACAAAGTGTGGCGTTGATTGCCGCAGTTGGTCCGCCTGATTGTGCTACTAATAAATTTTTCATACGCTTACCTTTCTTATATATCCATTATACGAAAATGATTTGCTTGTTTTTGTTCTATTCTACATTTTTTCATTTGTGGTACAAGTGTTTTAAAATGCTCTGTATGATTATGTTGTGATATAGCCTGTTCATTTTCCCATTGTTCTATAATGCAGTAGTAAAGAGGGTTTTGTGTATTTTGATGAAGTGTATAAGAAATACAGCCATCTTCTTTTCTGCTTTTTTCTATCATTTGCTTTACAATCGTAATAAATTCCTGTTGTTTTTGTTCTGCTATTATATTTTCTGATATAATTGTAATCATAAAAATCCCCTTATTATCATTATTAGTTATATTTTTATCACTTTTATTTTTCGCCTTGATAAAAGTTTTATTTCCAAATCCTTCGTCAAAATAACTATGTAGGCAGTCATCTATCATAGATAACTGCCTGATAAACAAGAAATTTTTTATTTTTGTTGTACCATTTTTAAAAATCTCTTATCGTTAAACTGTTCATTTGTAAGAAATTTTCCATTATAAAACATTGCGTAAGATGTACATGGACTTGGTGCAGCCTGCGCTTGTTCTTTTGTTTTAATATGAATTACTTTAAATGGAATATTGTTATCTAAAGCAGTCTGTTCCACAATAGGCACATATTTGCCATTGAAAGGACATTGACTTGTATAGTACAAAACATAGCCATTTTCTTTGATATGTGGATGCTTTGCTGATTCTGTAAATTGCGGAATCATTGCCTTTTCATGAAAAGAAAGATACATCAAATTGATTCCCACATCTGATACATCAGCAACTTTAAATCCTTTATGTAATAAATATTGGGGGTCAGATAAAAATGGTTTTTTCTTTGTAGAGGAAAGAATACAAAGCCCCGATTTTCCTTTTTCTTTAGAATCTTCTATACACTGATTTAACAAATCATTTGCGTATCCATGCCCTTTGAATGAACCTGATACCCAAAAGCAATCTATATACATATAGTTTTCCGCAATAATAGGAATCCATGCATTTTCTGCTGGAATATACTCAATAAAACATTTTCCTCTCTCTGCACTTTTTAGAAAAACAAGTCCATCATCAAAACACTGCTTCATCCAATCTTTTTTAGATAAAACTTGTATATCTTTGTTATTCGATATCGCACAGCAAATATGTTCTTTGTCAATATTTTCTTTTGTCACTTGTATATATTCCATTGCCATTATTTCCTCCATAAATCTCCAGTTACCCATTTGATTATATCATTTCTGTCAACATAATACAATCTGTAAATTGGTAAAATCACCTAAAGCGTTATCCATCAACACAAAATATAAAAGCGACTATTTTTTAATATAGTATTATTTATTTCTAATAATATAAAACCTCGAAAAATAAAATTCCTCGAGGTTCTATATTATTACATTATATATGAGAATTTTTTAAAGAATCAAATTCATCTGTCATATCTTTTGATGGTGGATTATCCATTAAACTAAATATTACAATGGCTAACATAGAACTTAACATACCTGGTATAATTTCATACAATTCAAATATGCCTCCGCTTAATAATCCCCAAACTATGGCAACAATACCACCAGTTATGACACCAGCAATCGCGCCTTTTCTTGTCATACGTCTCCAATAAAGTGAAAGCAATACAGTAGGTCCAAATGCAGAGCCAAAACCAGCCCAAGCATAACTAACTAATCCAAATATACTACTATTAGGGTCTAAACCAATTATAACAGCAATCACAGCAATAATTACAACTGTAATTTTACTTAATCTCAAAAGTTCTGTATCTGTTGCAGAAGGCTTTATAAACGCCTTATAAATATCTTCTGAAATAGAAGAAGCTGTTACTAAAAGTTGAGAATCTGCTGTACTCATTGTTGCTGCTAATATGGCAGAAAGAAGTAATGCTGCAATAATAGGGTGGAAAAGACGCATAGCCATTGTCATAAATACTGTTTCATGAGCACCTTCTGCCAATGGTGGATTTAAATAAGCAATACCAAAAATACCAACTAATATTGCAGACGCAAGAGAAATAATAACCCATACCATAGCAATGAAACGTGCTGGTGCAACTTCTTTAGAACTTCTAATTGCCATAAATCTTGCTAATATATGAGGTTGTCCAAAATAGCCTGCACCCCAGCCAATACCAGCAATTACAACAAACCAAGAAATATTTTCGCCATTCGGTATAATATCCAAAAGTCCTTCATGACTTTGTTTTACAATATTCATAGTAGTATCCAAATCGCCTATGGATTTTACAGCAGCAATCGGTATAATGATAATTGCAAAAAACATTAAAAGTCCTTGAAATAAGTCTGTCCAGCAAACTGCTTTAAATCCTCCTAAACAAGTATAAAGTACAACAATTACTGCACCTACTAAAAGTCCTGTCAAATAAGGAATACCGAAAACAGTTTGAAATAACTTTGCTGCTGTAACAAAAGCAGAAGACGTATATACTAAAAAGAATACCAGTATAAACAATGCTGTAATAATACGCAGTGTTCTGGAAGTATCACGAAATCTTTGCTCAAAATAGTCTGGCATTGTTAATGCATTTCCTGCAATTTCTGTATATTGGCGTAATCTTTTTGCAATAATCTTCCAGTTACAGTATGTGCCTAAAGCCAGTCCTAATGCTGTCCAAATTGCCTCTTGTGTTCCTGTCGCAGAAAGATAAGCAAGCCCAGGTAATCCAGTTAAAAGCCAACCGCTCATATCAGATGCTTGTGCGCTTAATGATGCTACCCAAACATTTAAAGAACGTCCACCTAAAATATAATCTGACATATTTTCATTTTTATTTGAGAAATACATACCAATCGCTATCATAATTGATATATATATCGCAAATATTACAATATAAATCATATAATTCCTCCTCTATTTTTAGAACTTTTGCAGTAACCTATTTTTTGATATACAAAAAACAGATAGCCAAAGCCACCTGCAAAATGTTTTTGAAAAAATATAAAACGAAAAAATAACAGGGGTAGGCTAATACTGCTGTAAAAAAAATGCCTCCATTCCTGCCAATCGCCAGAAACCCCCCTCGACGTTTCTTTTTTTAAGCTCTTTTTTTATACGATTATTATTATACAATCTTTTTTAGATATTATCAACATTTTTTTAAATTTTTAGAAAAGTGTATAAAATATTATCACTTTGATATTATATTTTTATAGCAATATGTCGTGGTATTAATATCATTATTTTAATACAATGTTTTTCAATATATTTTTTGAGAATAATATCATTGACAAATGATAATAATATAGGGTATACTAATAAACAGTATCTATCATATCGTCAAAATTTCCGTGCTAGTTGGGGCGTTAGCGGTGTCTTGTAACCCACAATCCGCTATAGTGGGGACGATGTTTGTTGGAGGTATCTGTTTTGTATGGACTGCCCTTTTGCGTTGGTGTTGAAAATTGAGTCTTGTGCAACAGGAACTTACGAACCGTGTCAGGGTCGGAAGGCAGCAGCACTAAGTAAGCACTCTTGTGTGCCGCAAGGTAGCTTAATTGGAGTCAATAATAAAGGTAACGCATGGAAAACAATATCGAATACAAATGCACGGATTTTATATAAAAAATAAAGAGCAAATATTCGCTCTTTTTTTATTTTCATTCAAATTTAATTATTATTTATATTTAAAATGTTCATACTATGTTTTTGATATATATATTTTTGTATCATTATGCCAAACACTATACCACATATATTTAATAATATGGTATCTATATCAAATGAGCCTATATTACATATAAATTGAAGTACTTCCTTTAATATTATAAAAAGTAAAACAATTATGATATTTTTCTTATTAAAAAAAATACCTGTTGGTACAAAAAGCATAATGTTTCCTAATAGAATCCATATAAAGTGAAAAATTTGATATTGTAAAATACGCTCAATATAATCAAATATTGTTCTAAATGGTACAATATTAATTCTATATCCATTTTGAATATCATATAGTATTGCATTAATGTTTATATGAGGCAGTCCTTCATATATTCCCTTATATATTACAGGAAATAGAAATAAAAATGATATCAAAAATGCATAATAAACGTAACATACTATTTTTTTAATTTCATAATTTAAAAACTTTTCTCTTATCAATTTATTCCTCATGCTCCTTTTATCATATTAATTTATTCATCAATTGAAAATAAATTGTTAAAAAAAATTATATTGTGATAAAATGTTTATTATAGTACTTAATTTCTTTTATTTTACCATAAAAATCGGTTCTGTTAACTTAACATGAAAATAAAAATACGAAAAAGACTTTTAAAAATACA
>CAJUNT010000054.1 GCA_910587735.1 uncultured Clostridia bacterium | reverse complement strand
TTATTGTACTTCTAACAAGGAGCTGTTGTCTATATCATTTTAACGTAACAGAACCCATCAACAGAAAAGGGGGAACTTTTATTGTTTGCTTTAGCATAGAGAAAGCCCCCAGCTATGCTGGGGGAATAAAGAAGCTTTGGCTGCAAGAAAAAACCTCCTATGATAAAATAAATTGAGTCCGCCAATACACAATAAAAACATAGGAGGTTTTTTAATGGATGTGAATAGTTTAGCACATACAAAGTGGGAATGCAAATATCATATTGTATTTGCCCCTAAATATAGAAGACAGATTATATATAAACAGTTGAAGGCAGATATAGGAAAAATACTGAGAGAGTTATGTGAAAGAAAGAGGGTAGAAATCATAGCAGCAGAATGCTGTTCAGAGCATATTCATATGTTGGTAAGAATACCACCAAAAGAAAGTGTATCGGATATAGTAGGATATCTAAAAGGAAAAAGTGCCCTAATTATATTTGAAAGACATACAAACTTGAAATATAGGTATGAAAATAGGCATTTTGGGTACAGAGGATATTATGTAGACACAGTAGGGAAAAATACACAAAAAATACGATAGTATATAAATAATCAACTGCATGAAGACTACATAGCAGACCAGATTAGTCTAAAAGAATACATAGACCCGTTTATGGGTAATCCAGTAAAAAAGAACAGATAAGAAAGCCGCTTAAGCGATAAGTTAGAGAAAGAAGTACACTTAGTAGAACTTCAGACGCCTACAGGTATGGCAGGTAAAAGACCCTTATAGGGTAAGTGCAAGTCACCAGCTTAGCTGGTGGTCTTGAATTTTAATAGTAAATTTTATATATAGTATAATAAAACAACATTCCAAAAAAAGGAAAAGCCGCGCCGAAGGCGTTTTGCAAATTTCAAAAAAATTTGCACTAGGGGTTTGAGGTACACCCCAACAAGCCTGGAAAAGGATATCCCTTTCCCCTGCTTGCGATCGGTGCAGAACTATATTTGTATACAGATTTTTAGTGATACCAATTATTACTAGTTTATTTTATTGTCTTGAAAAATAGACAAAAAAATTTTAATTATCTTTTTAAAAAATAGATTCTGATTATTTCAAAAAAATGATATATTTATATTATTTTTTAAAAATAAAATTTGTGAATAACAACATAATATGAAAAATAAAAAATGAAAAAAATGTTGAAAGAAAGAAGTGAAAATGATATAGTATTAACATGGCGAAAGCCATAGAAAAGTACCCATGACAGGGTGGCTGCCTCCTACTTCTTTGTTTTACAATTACATAGGAGAGGGGGTGACGTGTATGACTGCTTTTGAAATTATTTCAACGTTTATAGGTATATTAACTTTGTTATTTACCTTTGGCGGTTTTGTCATTGCGTTTCTTGCCTTTCTCGACAAGAGAAATAAGCATTAAAAATGCCTATCCTGTCTGCAAACAGGATAGGCGGTGTCCATAAGGACATTTAACTCATCGGTGGCATCCACTTTTGGAGTGGGTGCTTTTCTTTTTTTATTGTAGCATATATTTTTTTAATGTGCAACAAATTTCTTTACCATATTTTCAGTAAGTTTATTTTTAATCATATTATAAAAAAAATATCTAAAAACTTTTCAATTTATGTCTAAAAAATTTATATTTCATTTTTCAAAATAAAAAAATTTAAAGATATTAAATAAAAAATTGACAAATAATATAAAAAATGATAGTATAATAATGAAAAATAAAACATTGCGTTTAACGAAAGGGAAAAACACATTATTATGGGAAATCTGATTAAAATTTCAGAAGCTGAAATGAAGATAATGGAAAAAGTATGGGAAAATGGAGAAATGATTACTGTTTTAGAATTAATCTCTATGTTAACAGAAGAAGAAAAGGAGGAAACATGGATTTATCAAAAGGTAGCAACCTTTTTAACTCGCCTTGAAAAAAAAGGTATGCTTTCCAAAATGAAAGAAGGTAAAGTACTTTATTATTATCCTTTAATCAGCAGAGAACAATACAATCAAAATGCAGCAGAGGAACTGATTAATACAAGATTTCAAGGTTCTTTAAAAAGATTTTTGGCTTCATTTTCAAAAAGTAACATCAGTGAAAATGAAATAAAAGAATTAAAGGAGTGGTTAAATCATTTTAATCGTAAATAGTATTTTTATATTGGCTGTAATGGTATCTATATGCGGCTTTCTATTTAGTACAGTTTATTTTATGTTAGAAAAGTATATTCATAAAATGACTTCTCCTAAATTTATGATTGCTGTTAATTTTATTGCTCTTTATTCTTTTTTAATACCATTTTATATGATTTCTTCTATACGAGATGAATCAGAAATGTTTTTTAGCGAAAGTAGTATTGGTATTACATTAGAAAATGAATGGGAATGTTTTCTTTTTGAAAAATTACATAATATTGCAGCCGTTTTAAATATTATTTGGTTAGTAGGTGCTGTATTATTTTTGGTGATTAATATTTATGAATACATTTGTTTAATTCAGAAAATAAAAAAGAAAAGTTTTCATATAAAAGAGGATACTTGGAATGCTATAGTAGAAAAAATAACAAAAGAATACAAATGCAATAAAAAGATTCATATTGTAGGAAATCCAGAAATTTTTGAACCTTGTGTAACAGGAATAAAGGAATATTATATCATCATTCCAGCAAAATTAATCGGAAGGCTTACGGTTGATGAAATAGAATTTATATTAAGGTATGAATTTTTTCACATAAAACATAATGACATATTATTAAGATTTTTTATGATAATATTAACCTCTTTTCATTGGTTTAATCCTATGTTTTATTTATTAAGACAAAATTTATATGAGTGTGTTGAAATAAATTGTGATGAAGCAGTCACTCGCCATTTTAATGAAGAAAAAAGAAATTCTTATTGTGAACTAATCATTAAAATAGCAGAAGAAAGCAAACAGTTTAAACTTTGGAAAAGTTATGTAGTTTGTATAGGTGTAAATGCCAAAAAAGATAGTTTAAGGAGGATGGAATGTATTATGAAAAACAAAAGAAAAGGAAGTATCGCAAGAAATGTAATCATTTTAACAGCAGCGTGTAGCTAGTTGTGTGCTTCCACAGCAATTGCAAAAGATATGGATTATAAAGTGAATCAAATGTTTTCTAACAGAGTAATTGTTTTTAATGGAGAACAAGAAAACATAAAAGAAACCAATATTTCAGAAATTAGTAAAGAAGAAATGTTAGAATTAAAAGAAGAAAATGAATTAACTTTAAAAAATCAATTTGTTATAGAAGATGACTCAGATATTACTTATGAACTTATTTTTGAAGATGGAACAATTATTCCATACTATGGAAATAAAGAATCTGAAACAAGACATCTTCATGACTTAAAAGATACTATCATGAAGGTACATAAAAAACTGAAAGATGGTTCTTGTGAAACAAAGTATTATGAAGCTAGGTCTTGTACGAAATGCGATTTAGTTTTTTATGATGAACTCATTAAAACAGTAGTTGAAAATCCTTGTCTTCATTAAGGATATTAGTATATATATTTCAATATTTTTGTAAAAAAATATTGAAATATATTGTAGCCAAAATTAAACAAATTGTTTAAAAATTGATTATTTGTTATTGAAAACAATATCAATTTTTTTTATAGCAAAATGAAATAATAGAATAATTTTTTATTATTTATATAATATTTTATACTTAATATAGCAGTATTTTATTTAAAAATCACTGAAATATTAAAAAATTAGATAATATTTTTATATATTTTAAACAATAATAAAAAAGTTTTAAAAAAATCGTGACAAATCATGCCAAATTTTAGACTTATAAGTGAAGGGGCTAAAACGACAAAATAATATAATATTTGACAATTTTATTATTAGCACAGTAGACAGTGTTTGATAACATTAGTAAATACCTTTTATTTTTATGAGTTTGCTAATGTATAAATAAAATAAAGAAAGGAAGATAGTATGGAAATTATTGAACAAACCAATCGCACCATATTGTTTGATGAAATCAATCCTGAAAAGCTAGATTTGCTTACACTTGTGGGAGATGTAAAAGGATTAGAAAGTGTTGACGATGACAAAGTAAAAGAAATTAATGGTCATCTTCTTGTCAAAAGTTTTGATGAATTTTTAGACAAATTTGCTCCTACTGTTTACAGTTTTTTTAATGCAGCAAATCAAAAAGTAATTTATACGCTCAAAAAACCAGAAGCAATACCAGCGGACTGTATACAAGAAATTGTCATTGACCAAAATAATGACTTTTTAAAAATGCTTTTGACTATGATACAGACAAAACGTTCTCAGGGAATTGAAAATGTAGATTTCAAATTTGACAAAATATTAGATATGATAAGTCCTAAAAAGGTTATGGACGATATTCGTTTTGTCAGAAAAGAAATTCATTATCTTTATGGAGAGTATGAAAAACTGGACGAAGAAGACCCACTTCGCTTGGACATTGGCGACAAATTAAATGTCAAATTTGAAGAAGCAAGTAAAAGTTACAACAACATTATGGCTATGTTGCCACTTGCTATTGAAGACTCCAAACAAAGATTATTAGCAGGTAGTACAGGAGATGGCGACAGTTCTGAAAAATTTGTAGCAGGGCTTTTGACTATGGGTGATGAGGGCGAACTGAAAATTATTGAACGCCCTACAAGCGAAAGCACAGCAGTTGCTATTGCAGAAGATACCACAACAAACGCTTTAATAGAAGTATTTAAAGAAGACTATGAAAATATTACAGATAATCCTACTGATTATGTAGCGGATTTGGTTGTGAGAACATTTTGCCCACTTCCTGTAACAAATACAACTGATATTGATGTGCCAAAAGAGGTAGAAAAATATAATTCTTATTTGGAATTTTATCAAGAAACAAAAGGCGATTTTATAAAAGTGGTAAAACCTTTGATTGAAAAAATACTTGGTGTATTTATTTTGACCAATATCAATCTAAAAACAAAGGCATGGTGCCTATATGCTGATATGTAACAACAAATTAGATATGCTTGTAAAAAGCAGCAACTTACCAAGATTACAAGTATATTTGAATACTGTAAACAACAAAAACGATTTTAGAAATACTATATGGTTTGGTATTGTAAATGATATTGAGTTTACAACAGAAACAAATGTCAAACTTACAAGAGAGCGTTTTAAAGGCAACAAAAAAGTGTCAAAACCAGATGTCAATACTATGGAATCATTAACATCATTATTGTTTGGCATATGCGATTATAAAATACAAACATTCTTTAGTTTTGAAACTTGTGAAGATACTTCATTTACAAAAGTTGCTACAAACGGTATTGAATCCTATATGGATAGAACACAGGTATTGACGAGAAAAGATTATAGTGAATATGCTATACTAGCACTACCAAATATGAGTATTGTGCCTAAAAATAAATCTGGTTTGATATTAGATTCTTATATGATTGCTACAGATGAATGAGCTCATATTTCTCAAGATAAAAAAGATTTACTGAAACTTTGGATTGAAGGTGTTTACATACCAGCAGCTTATGTTGCAGCAGGTATTGTTTCCGCATATCAATGCCCTGAATTTTTAAGAGGAAAATTCAAAAATGTCAATCCAGAATATCCTGGTGTACGTTTTGATATTGAAGCATCAAACCATGCTTTAAAAGTGCCAACTACATTAGCAAAAGAAATAAGCGGTTACACAAACAATATCAAAGACAACATTAACAATAAAAACTTTGGTTTTATATTCTCAAGCGACAACAATCAATTAGATGGAAAAGATGTAAAACAGATTACAGTATATAAGGCAAGAAGTATGCAAATGGTAAACAACGAATATGAATGTATTTATAAAACACTTGCTGCAACATACATCACAAGAATGATGAGAGCACAAACAGGAGATTACAAACATGACAATGTAGTATCTTTCTTTAGTGCGAATCCTATGAGTCAAAAAAGCAGATGGATTGGTAAAACAGGTTATGTCAACTCTATTATGGCATCTGGCGATGATATGAGTTATGACATTGAAGAAGAATACAACATCTGTAATGTCAATTTGAATTTCAATGGAAACAGCAAAAACCTTGAAATTGTGTTAAACAAAAATGCAGCAATATAATGAAACTTTTTTAAGAAAGTGAAATTTTTTACTTGCTTTTTTAAAAAAGCAAGTAAGGGCTGGGTGCTAGCACCCATTAATGCTTATTTGATTAACAAATTTAAAATATTACAAAACACTTTTGCACTAATATGATATAGACACAATTATGTGTTTATATAGATACTATTTCACTTATTATATTTTATTTATGGAAAGGAGTTTTTAGTATGGGTATCAGATTAACAATCGAGGGAGCAGAATCAATTAGTTTGGACGAACACAGCATTGAAACTTGCAAGTTTATCACAGACACACCAGATGACTCTAATGCACGTTCTACAGATGTTGTAAATACAATGATTCTGACAGGAAGAATATTGACAACAGTAGATGGTGATGCAGCAGATGATACTATGAAAATTGCAAAATGGTCTGTTGTCAGAGCAGAAAGCTCCGACAGTTACAGAAAAGCAACAGTAGAAATCGTTTCTGCAAATCAGATTGTCAGAAAAGTACATTTCCCAAATGCTTTTGTTGTTGATTATCAGGAAAAATATGGTGATACAGAAGGTATTGGCGAATTTACACTTGTTATCAGACAGAAAAAAGACAAATTTGAACTCACAACAATTGATGGCGGTTATTCTTTCTAATTTTTTAAAGAATAATAAATTCCCTCAGACTATTTAAAAAGTAGTCTGAGGGGGGAAGTATGCGGAAAAGGAATACGGGCAAATGTAGGAATTTTCCGCATACATTTCTATATTACAATAATTAAAATGTATTGTAAACAAAATATTGAATGAGGTTGTTTGTTATGAAAGATTATTACAAAATTTTGCAGGTGGAAAGAACAGCAACACAAGAAGAAATTAAAAAATCGTTTCGTAAATTAGCAAAAAAATTCCACCCAGATGTCAACAAAAATAATTCCAAAGCAGAAGAAGTGTTCAAAGAAATGAACGAAGCATATGGCATATTGGGAGATGAAAGTAAGAGAGCAGAATATGATAATAAATTATTCGGAAAAGAAGAACAGCAAAATACAAGAGGATTTCAACAAAAAACGAATTTTGAAGACCGTCCTGGTAGAAGAAAAAGAACACAGTCTGCTGCACCAAATTTTCAAAATACAGGTAGTATATTTGAAAATTTTTTTGGATTTGACCCAAATGGAGAAAGTGTCAATATGAATTATAATAATGAAAATGTACGTCCTATGAAAACAAGCGATGCATACAAACATATTTTTGGAGAAGGACGTTTTAAATAAATGAAATAAAGTGGTGACAATACGAAACAAAGCAGGTGAGGTATTGAACAAAAAACGTTTTTTATATTATAGCATTGTAGTAATATTATTGTTTTTATTAACAGTTTGCATTTATTTTTTATATTTTATAAATAAAAATGTGGAAATTAGAGTAATTGGTACAACAGTAATGATATTACTATTTATACTATGGTTTTATTGTGAAAGAAAAAATATAAAACAGCAAAATGTATTGTATCAAAGTAATATCAAAAAATTTGTATTGATTACAAGAGATGGTGAAAAAGAAAAAGAATGGTATTGTGAAGGAGTAAACTCCTTTTTAATAGGAAAAAGTACTATAGATAATGAAGTAGATATTGATTTAACAGATACTTATTATATGGATTATATCTCTCCTAATCATGCTGTGTTGAATTATGCAGAAGGTTATTGGTATATAGAAGATTTGAATTCTAAAAATGGCGTTGGTATCAAAAAAAGAGGAGAAGAATATGCTTTACGATTGAAGCCTATGATTTCATACAAAGTAGATGAAGGAGATATTATTTATATTTCAAAAGCAAAATTATTTGTGCGATAAGAAAGGAATGTGACATATGAGTTTAATGAGATGCCCAGAAGGGCATTTATTCAGCCCCCGAAGATATGGAAATATCTGCCCTTATTGCAATAAAACGGTTGCATTGACAAAACAAAAAAGTATTGCAGATGACCCAGAAGGAAACTATGACAGCAGTACGCCATATTTGGGAGATTTAGAAGTCATAGACCCTGTAACAGGCTGGCTTGTTTGTATTGAAGGTGCGTCAAAGGGACGAGATTATAAAATTATGACAGAAAAAAACTTTTTAGGACGTTCTGAAACAATGGATATACAAATATTGGGCGACAATCATATCGCTAAAAAAAATCATGCAGTGTTTGTATATGACCCTAAAAAAAGAAAAACGTTGATATTGCCAGGGGACTCTCAAGGGCTTGTGTATGTCAATGAGGAAGCAGTATATACGCCTCAGGAATTATCTGTTTATGATGTTATAGAAATGGGAAAAAGTAAATTTTTATTTATTCCTTTGTGTGGTGAAAATTTTGAGTGGAGCGAACTGGATGATGAGAAAGGAAAACAATAATGTCTTTTTTCTCACAAAATTACAAAATAGGAAATGCACAGTTGTTAGGGAATTGTGAACAGCAAAATGATTATTTTGCTACAGAACAAAATAAAAATAATCTATTTGTTGTTGTTGCAGATGGACTGACAGATTTATCAACAGGAAGATTTGCTTCTGTTATTGCAGTAGAAACACTTAAATACAATTATCATCATATTGAAAAATATAGAAGTTTATTGGACTATTTTAAACAGTCATTTGGTGATATTGATTACAGTATTCATAAAAATATTACAAGGAATAAAGCAGGTACAGCAGTGATTTGTGGCATGATAAAAAACAAAAAATTGATGTGGGCAAATGTTGGTAGTTGTGGTTTATATTTGTGCAGAAAGGGAAAAATTATACCCATTCATGATGAAGTCAAAAAAAGAATGGAATATGGAACACTGGAATGTAAAAAAAGAGATGTTTTGTTATTTTGCACAGAGGGTATTGAAAAGGGTAGCTCTGAATTGGAGTTCAAAGAAATATTGTCTATGAAGAAACACCCTTATGATAAAGCAGTACTGTTGACAGAAAGAATTAAAAATAGAGGGTATAGTTATCAAAAAAATGGTACAACGGTGATTGTGGAAATTTGATTTTTTTCGTTAGGAAAACGAAGTTTTCCTTTAAAAGTTTTATCCAACTTTTTCAAAAGTTGGTGAGAGTTTGAGAGCAACGCTCTCAAGGTTTTAACAAAACAACATTATTTTGTGGACGCTGTCTGGTCTACGCTTCGCTCTCAAGGTCTTAGTTATTTTTAGGAGGCACATTATGCGACGTTTAAACAGTCAATTTACTACAAAATACATATCAGAAGCAGGCACAAGAGCAGAAAACAAAGACTATTTCGGTTTTGTGGAAATGGACAATGTTGCCTGCTGGGTCATTGCAGAAGGATATGACAAAGACACTACCATAAGTAGTGCAAAATTAGCAGTAGATACCGTTATAAGCGAATTTACAAAAAAGCCTTCTTTATCAAAAAGAACAATAAAGCGTTGTATCAAAGAGGCAAACAGACAGTTAAAATTGCAGAGCAGTAAATTTCATTTAAAAGCAAGTATATTAGTTGTAGTGAGCAATTATACAAAATTACGTTATGCTGTTTGTGGAAATTGCCGTTTTCATATATTTAGAGGCAGTAATATATTAGAAAAAAGCCACGACACAAGTTTGTATCAGGAAATGATACAGCAACAGGAAATTGTAGACGATGGCGAAAAAGGTATTGAGGAAAGTCGCAATCTTTTACAATATTTGGGAAAACAGGGACATCTCAAAATAAAAGTGTCTAAAAAGAAAAAATTGCAAAATGAAGATATTCTTTTAATGACAACATGGGGATTGTGGGAAAAAATCACTACTGTTGAAATGCTTGACACATTGGAAGATGCAAAAGATGCTGAAAGTTACATAGATGATTTATAAGATTTATTTTTGAGTAAACAGACTAATACGGTAAATAATCATACTATTGCTACGGTATTTATAGGAAAAGTATTTCAAGAAAAAAATTATACTCAAAAAATAATATGGATTTTTATGATTTGCTGGACAAGGATAGCATTAAACAAAAACAGGATTTTTGTCAAGATGCAAAATATATTAGCTCTTTGATTGATTTGGCTGACGCTCAGGCAGAATTAGCAGATTATATTGCAGCTGCACAAAATTATGCTGAGGCGAAACAGATTGCAGCAGAAAATGGTGATAATACAGCAATCAATGATATCAATTTAAAAATAAAAGAAATGCAGTCTAAAATGACAGAAGAAATGAAACAACAAATAGAACAACAGCAGGCAGAAGAAGAAAAAGCAAAACAACAACAGCAAGAACAAGAGGAGGCACTCAAACAACAGATAGAAACAGATGGAGCAGCAATAGAGTTAGAGGCTGACGCTTTACTTGCGGAAGGTAATACAGAAACTGCAAAACAGTATTATCAACAAGCTATGCAGATGTATAAAGATGCTGGTGTAATAGAAAAAGCGTCATTAGTGCAGAAAAAGATAATTGATGCAGATGCTACAGCAAAACAACAGCAAAATGATATTAAAACAGCAGAGGGCGACGCTTATGTATTAAATGGTGATAACTTTTTATTGGAAAATAAATTTGCAGAGGCAATAGAAGAATATAAAAAAGCAAAAGATATTTACAGTCAAGTGAAAAATACAGATAAAGTAGCTGAGATAATAGAAAAAATATCAGCGGCACAAGTAAAACAAAAAGAAAATGATATTGCAGAGCAAAAAATGAATATTGGTGTAATTGAGGCAAGAGGTGACGAGGCATTGAAGTTGCAACAATATGATAAAGCAAAAGAGTTTTATTTGCAGTCACAGGCATTGTATCAAGGTATTAAAGACATGAATAAAGTGGCTGAAGTACAAGAAAAAATAAAAGTGGTACAAGAATTGCAAGAGGAAATACGAAAAACAAGAGAAGAGCAAGGTATACCACAATAGATAGAAAAATTAGAGTAATCACAAGGGGAGATATTGGGGAAACTTTTTTCACTTGTGAAAAGTTTCCCCAAGCCCCTTCAAAAACACGCTTGGAGCATGAAAGAAAAGACCGGACGTTGTCCCATATATGGTAACTTAAGAAAATTATAAAAAAATATATCCATATTTGATTC
>CAJUNT010000053.1 GCA_910587735.1 uncultured Clostridia bacterium | reverse complement strand
TTTATAAAAAGAAGTTCCCTGCTTTTGTAAGAGCTTCTTTTAAAAGATTTCGTTTCGCACCAAATGTTATTTTATATGCTCTTACTCTTTATTTTGAAGCTTCTTGCTCTCTCAGACAGATACAAAGACTATTGAGAAAACAGATGTCTATTCGTGTTTTGCTGATGATTGCAGTAATAATATATTAGAATTTTTCAACAAAACTTTTAAGGCTTGGTACAAAACGAAAAAAGGATTTCATAGTTTTGATTCTGCTATGGATATGATTTCAAATTTTTTGTTTTATTATAATTTTATACACAGTCATTCTTCTTTATCAGACCAATCACCTGCTTGTGTTGCAGGTGTTACATACTCTCAAGAACAAGCGAATCATTGGTTTTTATTTTAAAAAATTTTTGCAGACGTTCGCTTTTATTTGTATACTCTTTTTTAGGGTTGTATTTTTAAAAGTCTTTTTCGTATTTTTATTTTCATGTTAAGTTAACAGAACCTAATTTTTTATTAAATATACAATTTGAATTTTTTATAGTATAAATGCATTTTGCTGATAATGTAGGTTGAGGTTTTTTGTTGTTTACATCATAATAAAAAAGGGGGGACAGTTGTGTATAAGGATAATTTCCTATTACTTTAATTACATTATATTTTGAAAAATATTCTCTTGTTACTTTTGAATGAAAAAGAATATTTAATTTTCCGCCTAACTCTACATTTTTATAATATTCGTATGATTTTTTCATCATATTACAATAATTTTCCCAGAGTTTTTCAATTATATAGCAATTATCTATATCTGTTAAATATAAAAAATTATCAATATAAATATTGGAGCATACGATAGAAAGGGGTTTTCTATTATTTGTCTTTCGTTTTTTTTGCTCTTTCCAATACTTTGCATTTGCTAAATTGTCCCAAAAGTACATACCAGAACCTAGCCAAATGCCATCTTCTTCACTCCAAATTAAATAATTATCTTCTTTTAAAAACTTTTCACAGCGTTGTTTGTCATTACAGTGATATACTTTTATATTTTCCCTTATCTTCATATTATAATCCTTTTTCTGAAAAATAGATAGAATTTTTTTATAATATTAAAAATAAAAACGACAAAAAATATATTTTGCCGTTTTTATTTTCCTATTAAATTTTTATTATTTATTTTTTGTAAAATGAATTAATTCTGCACCAGTTTGAATTTCTCCACTAGCAATAATATCAATATTATAATCATCTGAGTTACAAATGACCATAGGTGTTACAAAAGTATAGCCAGCAGATTGTATTGCATTCATATCAAATTCTAAAAGTATATCGCCTTTTTTGATAGTATCACCTATTTTTACTTTACAATCAAAATATTTTCCTTCTAGTTTCACAGTATCCATACCTACATGAATTAAAATTTCACTATTAGCAGCACCAGCAATACCTATTGCGTGTTTTGTACTTGGAATAGTACTGACAACACCATTACAAGGTGCAAAAACTTTTCCTTCTTTTGGTATAATTGCAACGCCTTGTCCTAACATACCTTTATTAAATACTTCATCTTCCACTTCTTCTAATGGTATCACTTTTCCAGAAAGTGCAGCACATAACACAACTTTTTCTTCACTGTCTGCATTAGAAACAGATGCTGTTTCTACAGTTGTTTGTTCTGATAGTTGTTCTGCTTGTTCTGGAACTTCTTTATATCCAATAGTATAAGTTAAAGTAAATGCCACAACCATAGCTACAACATTAACAAATAAATAAATAGGAAGTTGATTATTCAAATATAACAATGTTCCTGGAATACCTGTCAAAGCCATACCTGTTGCTTTTAATCCGAGTATAGAAGCTAAAAAGCCACCAACACTACCAGCAATCATAGACATAATAAAAGGTCTTCCTAATCGCAATGTAACACCAAATACAGCAGGTTCTGTAATACCTAATGTTGCAGAAAGTGCAGAAGGATAAGCAATTTGTTTCATTTTCGCATTTTTTGCTTTAATTGCTACAGCTAATACTGCACCTGCTTGTGCCATATTACCACAAGTACCAATAGGATTTAGCATGTTCCATCCTGTTTGAGAAAGCATACTGATTTCAAGAAAATTTAAAATATGGTGAATGCCGAATATGCCTAATAATTGTCCAAAACAACCATAGATTAAGCCACCAATTCCTAAAGGCAATACAAGTAATTTTTCTACAACAGCTAATACTACTAATTCAACTTGATGGAAAATAGGTCCAATTACAAAAAGTGCTAACAAACTACTAGACAATAATATTAAAAATGGTGTAACAATTAAGTCAATTGCATCTGGAATTCTCTTTTTTAAGAATTTTTCAATTTTACTTCCCACAATACCAGTAATAAATGTAGTTAATACAGAGCCTTGATATCCTACAACAGGTATAAATCCAAAAAAGTATAGTGGTGATGCTGTTTGCTGTCCAACTTCATAAGCATTAGGCAAAGAAGGGCTTACCAACATTAAGCCAATTACAATACCAATAACAGGATTACCTCCAAATATACGAAATGTTGACCAACATACCAATGCTGGCAAAAATGCAAATGCTGTATCTGTTAATACCTGTGTAAAAAGAATAAAATTATCTGGAAGGCTATCTGGTGACATACCAAATAAAGATAAAAATGCTTCTTGTGTTAAAAGTCCCCTCAAACCCATAAACAGACCAGTTGCTACCAATACAGGAATAATTGGAACAAATACATCACCAAATGTTCTGACAGCTCTTTGAAATGTTGTTTCTTCTTTTTTTACAGGAGTAGCATTTGTCGTTACACTCGTTCCCAAAATAGATTGTACTTCATCATAAATTTTATTTACTAATCCAGTGCCAAATATAATTTGATACTGTCCAGAATTGAAAAAGCTACCTTTGACTTTATCAAGATTTTCAACTGCTTTCATGTTAATTTTTGCTTTGTCGGCTGTAATAATACGTAATCTTGTTGCACAATGGGCAACAGATTGAATATTTTCTTTGCCGCCTACTAATTCGATGACTTTTTCCGCAATTTCTCTGTTTTCCATAGTATCTCTCCCTCTCTTTTTATAATGTAAAATATTGTAATTTTTCTCCATGTTCTAAGCCAGCGTATTCTATTTCAAGATTTTGGTTACTGGTAAAATATCGCATGGAGAATACAACAGCCCCATTATTTACAAATATTTCTGCTGAAGAATTGTCACTAAAAATTTGCAATTCTAAAAGTTCAGACAACATAAGCTGTTTTATTTGCATCTCCCCATTTACCCAATTTTTTCTACTCACCTCCAATATTTGGGTTTTTGCATGATATGTAATACAAATGGTACGATTGCGTAAATATAATGTAAAAGAATGACTTTTATTTTGTATCAAATGTAACTCAAAATGTCCTGTTTCTGCCTGGAATTTTCCCTGTTTTGAAGTATAGCTTTGCGCATTATGTCGCAGTTGAAACACTTCTTCTATTGGTCTTTGATACAACATATTGTTTTCCCATGTCAAAACACGTGGAAGTGTTAAACAGTGTATATAACCAAATTCTTTAGTAGGACAAAGTGCTTCTTGTTCTTCGTCCATTCTTGACATCCAACCTGCCATAATTCTTCTTCCTTTACTATCTAAAAATGTTTGGGGAGAATAAAAATCAAATCCATAATCAAAATATTTTCTGCACTGACTTGGAGTAAATGACATTGTATTTTCATCAAAATTTCCTGCAATATAACAAGTATAGCTTGAAACTGTTTCTTTATTTTCAGATAGAACAAAAGTTCTTTTTTGAGGACAGCAAATTAAAATGTCTGTTTCATTATTTAATCGAAATAAGTCTGGACATTCACATACTTGGTCTAAATTATTATCATATAAAATATGCTCATAGTTCCAATGAAGCAAATCATTAGAAGAATATAATGCTACTACTCCAGTCAAATCGGATTTTTGTGCACCAACTAGCATAAACCAATTTTTATGTCCACGCCATACTTTAGGGTCTCTATGGTGTTCTGTAAAGCCATTTGGTGTATCAATGACTTCTTTTTGCTTGATAAATGTTTGCCCATTTTCAGAAATTGCAATACATTGACGACTTTTTCTAATACCATTATTTTTATTACTTCCTGTATAAAACAGATACATTTTTCCATCATGTTCAATGCTACTTCCAGAATGAACACCATGTTTGTCTTCTTCTCTATCTGGTAGTATAGCACTTCCTTGACTTTGCCAATGAATCATATCTTTAGAAGTAAATAGTCCCCATTCTTTGTAAGAATGGTCTAAGCCAAAACGATTCCATTGATGAAAAAAATAATAAATTCCTTTGTATTGTATAAAACCATTTGGGTCATTTATAAGCCCTCGACTTGGTTCAATATGATATGTCATTTTATATAAATTATCCATATTGTTTTTGATACACCCTTTCTATATCAATGATTTATAAATCCTTATTTTCAACTGTATTGTACCATCTACAATACAAAAACAGCTATGGAAAATACAAACGATAATATGGAAATTTCTAATATTTTTGATAAATTCTATTTTTGTTGTGTTATAATGCGGTTATGAAATGTTATAATACAATTATGAGAGAATATACGGACAAGATAACGGATAAAAGCAAAAAAAGCATTTCTGACTTTGTTTTTTATAACTGTGGTATAGAACAATGTAAAAGTGGTCAGCTTTATGGTCCAAAAAGACGAGAATATCATTTTATTCATTTTGTTGTAAAAGGGGAGGGAAATTTAAAAATACGTGATACAATTTATCATATTCATCAAAATCAGCTTTTTGTTGTACCTGCAAATGAAATTTCTACTTATTGGGCAGATGACAAAAATCCTTGGAAATATTGTTGGGTTGGCTTTTTAGGTATACAGTCAAATCAGTTTTTAAATTCGTTAATGCAATGTGATAAAAGAAGATATGTCATGGATTGTCAAAGCACTATGTTTTATGAAAAACAAATTGAATTTATACTAAATATTTCTGGAAAACAGCTTTCTACTCATTTAAAAGTAAATGGTATGATGTATCATATGATTGGGAGACTTTTAGAAGAACTAGGAGCAAATGACCCAGAAGATTTAGATTTTTCTATACCATATCAGGCACAGCAATATATGGAAATGTATTATCACAATAATATTCAAATTGCAGATGTAGCTGCTTCTGTGGGTGTTCATGCAAATTATTTATCGAATATTTTTCAAAAGCAGTATCATGTAACACCGAAACAATATTTATCTAATTTAAGAGCAAAAAAGGCTTGTGAATTATTATTGTATACAGAGTATCCTATTTATATTGTAGCAAATTCTGTCGGTTTTACAGACCCTTTAGCTTTTTCAAAATTTTTTAGACGTATGGTAGGCATTTCACCGTATTATTATCGTATACAAAAGGAGGAAAAATCATGCAAAAAATAAATATTTTATATGATAAGGAAAAAAAATCTTTCATATTTCAAATAGCAAAATTAGTTATATTATGGAGTTGAAAGAGAATGTGCTACTACATCGTTATTGGGGAAAAAATTTACACAATTATTATGGTGCTAACTGTGTTCAACCAGTAAAAAGAACATTTGCTGCACCATACAATCAGCAAAATCCTTTGTTTTCATTAGAAATAGAGTCACAGGAATTTTCTTTTCCACATCAAGGAGATTACAGAGAGCCTTCTGTATCTGTACGACAACAAAATGGCTGTACCATTGGACGAATGAAATATCAATATTATGAAATCACTGATACATTACATATTCCAGAAGGCTTGCCTCATATTCGTGAAACGGAACAAAAAACAGCTAAAACACTAGCAATTCACTTTTTAGATACTATCAGTAATGTAAAGTTAATACTTTATTATTCTATAGTAGAAGATAGTGCTGTTATCATTCGTTCTGCACAAATTTGTAATCAAGGAAGTCAGCCTGTATGGGTTGAAAGAGCAATGAGTGCATTAGTAGATACAACATATCAAAAACAGCAGTTAATTACTTTTTATGGTACACATCAAAAGGAATTTCAGCTAAATAGACAAGATATCAAGCATGGTATATTTTCTGTAGGTAGTACACGTGGGGCAAGCAGTCCACAATATCCTCCTTTTGCTGCTATCTGCACACCAGAAACCACAGAACATAGCGGAGAAGTACATGCTTTTCAACTAATATATAGTGGGAATCATTGTGTATCCGTAGAACGAAATCAATATAATCATTTACGTATTGCTATGGGGATACATACAGAAGATTTTTGTTGGAAATTACTTCCCAATGAGACATTTCAAACACCACAGGCAATTTTAATATACAGCAATGAAGGATTAAATGGTATGTCACAAGAATTCCATAAATTATATATAGAACGTCTGTTTTCTCCTCAATGGGCAAAAAAGAAACGTCCTATACTGCTCAATAGTTGGGAAATGTGTTATTTTGATGTTTCTGAACAAAGAATGTTAAATGTTATTCAACAAGCAGCAAAATTAGGATTTGAGTTGGTTGTTTTAGATGATGGTTGGTTTGGACATCGTAATAATAGTAAAAGTTCTTTAGGAGATTGGACAGTAAATGCTGAAAAATTTCCAAATGGATTAACACCATTATTAAAGTGTGCTGAGGAAAATGGTATACAGTTTGGTATTTGGTTTGAGCCAGAAATGATTTCACCTGATAGTGTATTGATGGAAACGCATACAGATTGGCATATGCAAATAAACGATTATACACCGCTTTTAGGAAGAAATCAGTTAGTATTAGATTTAACACAACAGAAGGTTCAAAACTATATTATAGAAACATTAAGCGATTTTATAAAAAAATATCCTGTTTCTTATATAAAATGGGATATGAATAGACATATGACTGACCCAAATTCATTATATTTGTCTGAGGATAGTAAAGAAGAATTTTTTCATAGATATATGCTCGGATTATATCGTATATTGCAGGAGTTGACAATGCAATTTCCAGATATACTTTTTGAAAATTGCTCTAGTGGAGGTGGGCGATTTGATGCAGGTATGAGTTTTTATATGCCTCAAACTTGGTGTAGTGATAATACAGATGCACTAGACCGCCAAATAATACAATATGGTGCTTCTTATGTGTTTCCTCCTTCTGCCATTACTGCTCATGTTTCTGCTGCTCCAAATCATCAGACAGGACGAAATATTCCTTTTGCAACTCGTGCAGCAGTTGCATCTTCTGCCAATATGGGTTATGAGTTAAATATATTAGAACTTTCATCAGAGGAAAAAGAACAAATTATAACACATTTATCAGAGTATAAACAGAAAAGAGAACTGCTTTTTTATGGTGAATTTTATCGCCTTTGTTCTCCTTTTACTGATAATAATTGTGCATGGATGATAATTAATCAGGAAAAAACATATGCTATTATTTATTATTTTATAAGAGAATATGCTGTTTCAGCACTATCTTATATTTTGAAAATTCCATATGTAGATTATCAAAAAGTTTATGTGGAAAAAAATACTGGGCGTAGCTTTACTGGAGAAGAATTAATATATGTTGGTATTTCTATCAGCACGCTAAAGGGGGATTTTCCAGTAATTGTGTTAGAATTCAATGAAAAAAAGTAAAAAGAGTATGAGGTTTAGTCTCAAAAATTTGGATAATAAAAATACCTATTGATATTACTTTGATATTAAAAAAATTTTTAAATAGAAATACATGGACGAATAAAAGGAATTTTGGTATAATATGAATAATAAATACCATATGAAACACTATAAATCTAAAAAGGTCTGTTGAGTGGGAATGATAAGTCAATGAGAACAAACCCAGTATTTATGCGGTTTGCAAGCAAATTTGTTTAGTGATTGGCAACGAAATGGCAACATTTTCTGAAATTACCCACATAATAATTTATTTCAAATTCATAAAACCTTACTGATTTTCAAAAAGAATTGGAAGTCAGTAAGGTTTTTTTATTTTCTTATTTTAAGTATAACATAAAAAAATTGAAATAGCAATGAAAACTAAATTTAAAAAGTTAATATTTTGTTTTCCAAGTATTTACAAGAAATAAATTAAGAGAGGAGTTGAAAAAGTGGCTGTATATAAAGATGGCAGCAAATGGAGAGTAATTTATCGTTATACGAATTGGAAAGGGGAGAAAAAGCAGACACAAAAACGAGGATTTGCAACAAAAAAAGAGGCTCAAGCGTGGGAAAAAGAAATTATGCTAAAACAGCAAACCAAGCTAGACATGACTTTTGCAAGTTTTTTCGAGATTTATGAGCAGGATAAGAAAAAAAGATTAAAAGAAAACACTTGGGAATCCAAAAGTCATATTATTCGTACAAAAATATTACCTTATTTTGGTGATAGAAAAATTGCAGAAATTGAAGCAAAAGACATTATTGCTTGGCAAAACAAACTGATGGTAGAAAAAATGTAAATGGAGAAAAGTATTCTGCAACTTATTTGAAAACGATACATAGTCAGTTGAGTGCGATATTCAATCATGCTGTACGCTTTTACCATTTGCCATATAATCCAGCACAAAGAGCAGGAACGATTGGCAGCAAGGAACACAAAGAAATGTTGTTTTGGACAAAAGAAGAATATATTAAATTTTCTGACGCAATTATGGATAAACCACTTTCATTTTATGCTTTTGAATTGCTCTATTGGTACGATATTCGAGTAGGTGAGTTGCTCGCATTGACACCAACAGATTTTGATTTTGGACATGAAAGTATTGATATCACATATCGTTATGCTCATCTGTTCCCAAACAAGCAAACAGAAATGGCAGAAAAATTAAATTTGGAAGGAGGAGAACGTTTTGAATAGAAATTTGGATAAACAAGGTAGATGGTGAAATAAAACGGTTTCATTTAGAATGTCAAAAGAAGAAGTAATATTGTTAGATAACCTAGTTTCGCTATCTGGATTAACAAAACAAGACTATATTATTAAAAGATTACTATGTAAAGATGTTGTAGTAGTAGGCAATACAAGAATATATAAAGCTCTGAAAAATCAAATGGAGCAAATTTTTACAGAGTTAAAAAGATTATCAACTACACAAGAAATTGATGATGTAACAACGTCAACAATTCAATTTATCAATCAAATTTTACAAGGAATGAAGGAGAAAAACCAATGAGTAAAAAAGAAAAGATTGTTCCTATTATATCTGAGGCAACAGAAAAGGAACAACCTAAATCTATTAACAAATAGTATAACAGAAAATCAGAAAAAAAGCAATTTACAAGCCACAGAAAATTTTAAAAATTTTGAACAGGGGGTGTTGGAAACGATTACGATGGAAGAATTGTATGACACAGTTTACCCACCAAAAGCAGCAGTTGTTGATAAATTCATTAATAGTACATACCTTTTTGTGGGTGCTCCTAAAATTGGGAAATCGTTTTTGATGGCACAACTAGGCTATCATGTCAGCATGGGCTTACTTTTATGGGGTTATCAAGTGAATCAAGGGAGTGTCTTGTATTTAGCATTAGAGGACGATTTCAGCAGAATACAGAAAAGACTGTCAAGAATGTTTGGTATGGAAAGTACACCTAATTTTCACTTTGCTACAAAGTCAAAGGCATTAAATGAGGGATTAGAAGAACAGCTTATTAACTTTATAAAAGAGCATCCAGACACGAAGTTGATTATGATTGATACTTTGCAAAAAGTAAGAGAAATCAATGGCGACAGATATAACTACTCTAACGACTATGATATTGTTATGAAGTTAAAACAATTTAGCGAAAGGTACTGTTGATTGTACATCATACCAGAAAACTGCAATCAGAGGATTGTTTTGATATGATTTCTGGCACGAATGGACTTTTGGGAGCTGCCGATGGAGCCTTTATACTTCAAAAAACAAAAAGAATTGATAACAAAGGAATACTTAATATTGTTGGACGTGACCAACAAAACCAAAAAATTTATTTGGAGTTTGATAGAGAAAAATGCCTGTGGAAATTCATCAAAATGGAAACAGAATTGTGCAAAGAACCACTTGACCCAATCGTAAAAATGGTTGGTGAAATAGTAACAAAAAATAAATCTGATTGGATTGGAACAGCTTCAGAATTAGCTGACTTGCTGCCAAAAGAAATATCACCTAATGCTTTAACTAGACGTTTAAATGTCAATGCAGAAAGATTGTTGGAAGAATTTAGCATTTACTATCAAACAAGCCGAACTAGGACAGGCAGACAAATTAAATTGACATTGATGAAAAAATGAAAAGTGTGACGATATTTTAGATAGCAGAGAGCAAATGAAAAATATCGTCACAAAATTAAAAATAGAGGTATAAAATATAAAATAAGTACAAATTAGCGAAGATTTGTTTTTATCTCTTGTAAAATACCATATTTTGGAATATTACAACGACGAGGAAAAAATTATAAAAGAATTAAAGGAAAAATATGACAAAATAGTCAATCGGAGCTTATATACAAAATATAAGACTGCTCCAACAGAGGAGGAGAAAGAAAAAGCAAGGCAAAAATATCTAAATCAAAGAGGAATACATCCCGACTTTCGGTGGTAGAGTTTTTCCTTTGTTTACCTAAAACAGAAACGTGTCACGTTTCTGTTTTTTAGTTGACAAGGAGAAATTGCTTGTTCTGCAAACACGAAAAATATAGCAATTTGATGTGCTAAATAGGAACAAAAGTACAAATATTAATCAAGGAAAAATAGTCTTCAAAGGTGTTGTAGTTACAATGTTTTAGAATAAGTCATTCACATTATTTTATAAATCATAGGGAGTATATAGTGTGTAGTGTATATATATTATTAATATAAGGGTATAGCATTTTTTTAGTAATATTCTTTTTTAGTGGCAAAAAAGAAATGAGAAAAATTTTTCTTTTCAGCTACTGAGAAAGATTTTTTTTTCGAAATTTACCTGAAAATAATTTTATTTTTTTGATAGAAATATTATTTTATAGTACAAAAAAGAGAACAAAAAAGTTTTCTAAATTTTCTATTTTAAGCTGCTAATTAAGGAAAATTTTTTTGTAAAATTTTAAGAATGTAAGAAATTTTTCAGTTAAAAATTTTATCCAAAATGGTTTTATTTTTAATAGTAAAATTTATACATAGTACAATAAAAACGACATTCAGAAAAAAGGAAAAGCCACGCCGAAGGCGTTTTGCAAATTTCAAAAAAATTTGCATTTGGGGTTTGGGGGAACACCAACAAGCGAGGAAAGGGATATCCCTTTCCCCTGCTTGCAATGGATACAGCCCCATATATGGTAACTTAAGAGAAAAAACATTTCATTAATGAAAAAATATTA
>CAJUNT010000052.1 GCA_910587735.1 uncultured Clostridia bacterium | reverse complement strand
TTTTTTATAATTTTCTTAAGTTACCATATATGGGACGTTGTCCCGCACCCTACAAGCTTTTTTGAAAAAAAGCTTGGCAAAAAACTTTATATTTTGCAAACGGAATTTTTTCATCATTTTATATTTTGCAAACGGAATTTTTTCATCATTTTATATTTTGCAAACGAAATTTTTTCATTAAATATAATAAAGGAGGATTATTATGTGTGGTATTGCAGGATTTTTCAACACGCAACAACAATTTACAAAAAATATCAAAAAATATCAAAAAATACTTCATAATATGAAAAATGTTCTTTCCCACAGGGGTCCAGACGACAGTGGTATATACATTCATGACTGTTTTGGTTTTGCTCATGTCAGACTTTCCATAATTGATTTAACAACAGGAAATCAACCCATGACAAAAAAAATATATGGTGAAGAATATAGTATTGTTTACAACGGCGAAATTTACAACACAAATGAAATCAAAAACGACTTAATACAAAAAGGCTATATTTTTGAAACAACAAGCGATACAGAAATGATATTATATGGCTATTTAGAATATGGCACAGATATTGTCAAAAAATTAAATGGTATATTTGCATTTGCCATAGCGGATACCAAAAAAAGACAACTACATTTATTCAGAGATAGAGCAGGTGTTAAGCCATTATTCTACACAAACAAAAATGATACCATAGTATTTTCATCAGAATTAAAAGGGCTATTTCAATATCCGGATATTGTACCTATTGTAGATAATAAAGGATTAAATGAAATATTTAGCATAGGACCAGCAAAAACATATGGTTGTGGTGTATATAAATATATTGATGAAGTACTTCCGGGGCATTTTATCACATTTGATGAATATGGAAAACATATGCATTGTTATTGGAAATTACAAAGCCATGTTCACACAGACAGTTATGAAAAAACAGTTGAAAAAACATCTTTTTTGGTACAGGACGCAATACGTCGTCAAATGGTTTCAGATGTACCAATATGCACATTTTTATCTGGTGGTGTAGATAGTAGTATTGTATCCGCAGTTTGTGCAGAGGAATTAAAAAAACAAGGTAAACAACTTCATACATTTTCATTTGATTTTGTGGATAATGACAAATATTTTAAAGCAAATGCTTTTCAGCCCTCTCAAGACCGCCCCTATGTTGAAAAAATGGTAAAACATATTGATTCTATACACCATTTTTTAGAGTGCGAAACAACAAAACAAGCAGATTTATTGACGGCATCTGTGGATGCACACGATTTACCTTGTATGGCTGATGTGGATTCTTCTATGCTATATTTCTGCTCTGTTGTAAAACAAAGTCACAAAGTGGCACTTACGGGAGAATGTGCAGATGAAATATTTGGGGGATATCCTTGGTTTCATAAAAAAGAATGTTTCGATGCCGATACATTCCCATGGACAATGGATTTAGAAGCAAGAAAAGTCATGCTTTCTGATGACTTTTTATATGAATTGCATATGAATGAATATGTGTCAGAAACATATCATAATTCTGTTGCAGAAACACCTCGTCTTGATGAGGATACTCCAGAGGAGGCACGCAGACGAGAAATATCCTATTTGAATTTAAAATGGTTTATGCAGACACTTTTAGACCGTATGGATAGAACAAGTATGTATTCTGGATTAGAGGCAAGAGTACCTTTTGCAGACCACAATATTATAGAATATATTTGGAATATTCCTTGGAATATCAAAACAAAACACGGCATAGTAAAGCATATATTGAGAGAGGCAGCACGAGTATATTTACCTGATGAAATATTGTTCCGTAAAAAATCGCCTTATCCTAAAACATATGATACAAAATATGAATTATTGCTTGCTAATCGTTTAAAAGATATTATACATGATAGCACATCACCCATATTGCAGTTTTTGGATATACAAAAAGTAAATCGCTTTTTGAAAAGTCCTTCTGATTATGGTAAACCTTGGTATGGTCAGCTTATGGCTGCTCCTCAAATGATTGCCTATATGATACAAGTTAATTATTGGCTTGAAAAATATCATGTAAAAGTGATGCTTTAATTATTGCTTGATTATTGCTTGCACCAGTGAAAATAAAATTTTTCACTGGTGTAAATCATTTTTCAATAAAATTGTGTTCGCAAAATTTAAAGTTCTTTGTCAAACTTTCTAGGGGGAAAGTTTGTAGGGCGCGGGGTGCTGAATGTCCAGTGGACATTCGTCCAGCACCGACCAAAGCGAAGCGTAGACCAACGTCCCGAAAATAAAAGATATATTTTTTTATCCCTTAAACCTTTTCACTAAAACTTTACAATTCTTTATAATAAAATCCATTCTGTTTTGTTAAGACATTGAGGCATGGCAAAAAACTCCACTCACTTTTTGAAAAAAGCGAGGCAAAAACTTTATATTATGCATTCGGAATTGTCTCGTAATTTTTGTAATTGTGAATGGGATTTTATAATATTATTTCGTTAAGACATTGAGGCTTCGCCTCAAACTCCACCCGCTTTTTGAAAAAAGCGGGGCAAAAACTTTATATTATGCATTCGGAATTGTCTCGTAATTTTTGTAATTGTGAATGGGATTTTATAATATTATTTCGTTAAGACATTGAGGCATGGCAAAAAACTCCACCCGCTTTTTGAAAAAAGCGGGGCAAAAACTTTATATTATGCGTTCGGAATTATCTCGTAATTTTTGTAACTACGAACGGAATGGAACAGGATTTCAACAAGATTTTGACATTAATATATCATAAATTGCATCCATATCCAAATTTTTTCTCATAGTTTCTGCTAATATATCATACTGTCTTTGTTTATAATCTTCCCAATTCACAGTATGGCAAAGTAATTTTTCACTATCTGTATCTTTTTTACGACACAACGCTATCAAAAGTGCTTTAGCTGTTTTTTCTTCATCAAATATACCATGTACATAAGTACCATAACAATTTCTACGATATGCACCTTGTTTTTTTATTGTGTTATCATATGAAATAATTTCACAAAAATATTGTTCTCCTATCACTTTTGTTTCTCCCATATGAATTTCATAACCATAAAATGGTTTTTCTGAAAGCTCTTGTAAATCACCACAAATATTTAAAAATTTGCCTCGTACTCTTGTCATTGTTTTTTGTTTTTGAAATGTTGTGACAACAGGAAGTAACCCCATACCTTCTATTGTACCCATTTTTTCAACACCATATTTATCAGTAATGCTTTCGCCCATCATTTGATAGCCTCCACATATGCCAAATATCACAACGCCTTTATTTGCCAGTTTTTTAATAGCACTCTCTATGCCTCGTTGTCTTATAAAAAGTAAATCCTCTATGGTGTTTTTTGTACCCGGCAATATTATCATATCTGCATGTTCTAATTGCTCCGCTTTATCGGCATAGTATACAGAAACGCCCTCTATTACATCTAATCTATTAAAATCTGTAAAATTGGAAATATGAGGCAGACGTACCACAGCAATATAAAGCAATGCTTTTCGTTTTTTATTGTGAAGTCGCTCTGCAATACTATCCTCATCTTCTATATCCACATTCATATAGGGTACAACACCCAATACTTTATTATTACATTTTTGTTCTAAAAATGTAATGCCGGGCTGTAATAAATTGACATCTCCCCTAAATTTATTTATGATAAAGCCTTTTACTCTTTTTTGTTCACTTGGTTCTAAAAGTGCCATAGTACCCACAATCTGCGCAAATACACCACCTCTATCAATATCTCCTACCAATATAACAGGTGCTTTGAATAACTTTGCAATGCCCATATTGACAATATCATTTTGTTTTAAATTGATTTCTGCGGGACTGCCTGCGCCTTCTATCACAATAATATCATATTGTTTTTTTAGTTCATGATATGCTTTTCTGATTTCAGTAAACAGACTTTTCTTTTTTTCAAAATACTCTTTTGCTAAAAAGTTACCTATTGGAGTACCGTTTACAATTACTTGAGAACCCATATCATTTGTAGGTTTTAATAATATAGGATTCATATTAACAGATGGCTTTATACCTGCCGCCTCACATTGCATGACCTGTGCTCTGCCCATTTCAAGCCCTTCTTCTGTAATATATGAATTTAAAGCCATATTTTGCGACTTAAAAGGTGCTACACTATAGCCATCTTGTTTGAATATACGACACAGCCCTGCCACAATCAAACTTTTTCCTACATTAGACATTGTTCCTTGTATCATAATTGTTTTTGCCATATGCTGACCCTTCCTTAATTACTTCTTTCATTGCATTGATTAACATAATATTTTGTTCATGGCTTTTTACTGCAATTCTAAAATAACCATGACACAAACCTGGATAATTGTGACAACTTCTAATCAATATTCCTTTTTTTAGCAATCTTTCATATATGCCTTGTTCTTCTTTAAAAAATATATAATTTGCAGAAGGCGGATAGCAAAGTATACCCATGCTACGCAATTCTGATGCAATATATTGTTGTTCCTCTCTTATCAGCGAAACTGTTTTTTGTACAAAATCATTTTCTTTTAATGCTGCAACACCTGCTGCTTGTGCTGGTATGGAAACCGCCCAGCTTTGACTTGATGCTCTCATTTTTTCTATTAAATTGGTATCACTGCATATACAATAGCCTAATCTTAATCCAGGTATGGCATACATTTTTGTAAATGCCTTTAATATCAATAAATTGCTGTTGTGTGAAATATGTTTTTTCATACTTCTTTGCTCGCCGTCTGACATGAAATCTAAAAAACATTCATCTAAAAATAAAAATGTATTTGTATCATGACATTTTTGTGCAATTTTTTCAAGTAAAGACATTTCTATTAATCTGCCTGTGGGATTGTTAGGATTGCATAATATAACAACATCTATTTGCTCTGTGATTTCGTTTAAAAATTCCTCTGTTAAACGAAAACCGTTTTGATTGCTTAATGTGTAATAATAAACTTCACAATTTCCTACAGCAAGTGCGCCTTCATATTCTGAAAAACTGGGGGCTAATATCAGTGCTTTTTTGGGACGCTTTGCCAATACAAAACGAAATATTAAATCTGCTGCACCATTTCCACATAGTATGTTTTGCTCTTTCACATTTTCTTTTTTCGCTATGCCTGCTGTTAGTTCTCTACAATAGGGGTCGGGGTAGTTGACACAATCCGCAATAGATTGCTCTACTGCTCGCCTTACACTTTCTGGCATACCTAATGGATTGATGTTTGCAGAAAAATCAAAATCTACATCATAACTGTAAACATCTCCTCCATGTTTATATGTTTTCATAATATATCCTCCTTGTTATAATTGCGTTAGCAAAAGATAAAGTTTTTGCCTCGCTTTTTTCAAAAAGCGAGTGAGAGTTTGAGGTGCAAAACGTCCAGTGGACGTTTGTTCTGCACCGACCGGAGCGAAGCGTAGACCAACGCTCTCAAGGTTTTAACAAAACAATATTATTTTTTATAATTTTAGTAAAAATTTTTAAGTGTTTTATAAGAATATCTTTTATTTGCGGGGCGTTGCCCCTGCACCCTACAAACTTTTTTGAAAAAAAGTTTGACAAAAAACTTTACTCTTTGTGAACACAATGATTTCGTTACTTTATCTTTTACGAACGGAATTGAACGGGATTTTAATATCATTTTTTACAACACTTATCTATTATCACAGCTACACTTGAAAAAACAATCACCGCCAAAAAACCAGATGCATAAAGCAAATGATTTACCCGTTTAATATCTTCTATTTCGACATCTCTATTTTTATCGCCTATCAACTCCTTATGATATCTTTTTCCAAAATACCAAGCGTCACCAGCAAGCTGTATACCCAAAGCACCTGCACAAGCTGATTCTGTTTGAGCAGAATTAGGACTTGCGTGTTTTCTTTTATCTCTTTTCCATATTTTAAAACTATTTTTTCCGTCATACCCCAACAGAAAAGAACAACAGCATAATAACAGCGCGGAAATACGAGAAGGAATATAATTTACAATGTCATCTAATTTAGCGGGATATTTACCAAAGTCGATATATTTTTCATTTTTATAGCCTACCATAGAATCCATAGTATTGACTGCTTTATAAAATACTCCGCCTAGTGTGCCAAAAAATGTCATATAAAACAATGGTGCAATCACACCATCTGAAGTATTTTCGGCAACGGTTTCTATTGTTGCCTTTGTAATGCCTTCTTTTGTCAAATATTGTGTATCTCTCCCCACAATACGAGAAACGGCATTTCTTGCGCCTTCTAAATCGTTTTTTTGCAATTTGTCATAAACGGCAATACTTTCTTTTTTTAATGATTTCATAGCAAGCATATACCAACATATTACTACTTTAGCAGTCAATACCGCTTTTTGTCCTAAAAAACGTAATAAAAATAATAGTACTGCTGGTATGCTTAATGATATTGTTATCACAATGGCAATTAGTAATACACCACTTTTGCGCTTTTGTGATATCGTATTGCAACAGTGTTTTCGTAATATGCTTTCTGTTTTGCTTATGATATGCCCTATACCACAAATGGGGTGAGGAATATTGTTTGGGTCACCAAAAAGTATATCCATGTAAAATGCAATGATTACAATAAGTATGTTTTGTTTCATACAATGCTCCTTTGAAATGTAAAGTTTTCGACGTAATTGTGTTCGCTAAAGTTAAAGTTTTTTGTCAAACTTTTTTTCAAAAAAGTTTGCAGGTGTGGACAGCGTCCACAAATAAAAGATATTTTTATAAAATACTTTTTTACTAAAATCATGAAAAATAATATTGTTTTGTTAGAACCTTGAGAGCGTTGCTCTCAAACTCTCACTTCTTTCTTGAAAGAAAGAAGCAAAGAACTTTACTTTTTGCGAACGCAGTTATAGTAAAAACTTTAACTTTTGCGAACGGAATGATTTCATGATTTCTTAACTTGCGTACAACACAATTTTATAAAATTATCCGCAATATTTGTATTACCATAAAAATGAATATGAGGAAATCCTGCGAACACATTACCTACACTATAAACACACTGCCATTTTTTTTGAGAAAGTGGTTTTACAGCATCAAATGCATTACCATTATTTGTACTTTGCCAATAATGAAATTCATGCGCTGGTATACATTCTCCCTTATCACAAAGCAATGTATTTTGTTTTGCGCACAATGTCACATATCCAAATTGTTTCAAACGTTCGCCTTTTACTGCTTTTGCTTTTATCACACCCAACATAGCATATTCTTTCCCCTGCATATCTTCCAATGTTTCATGCAGATACAAAAAACCTCCACATTCCGCATATACAGGCAATCCCTTATTGATTTCACATTGTATACTTTTTATCATAGTAGTATTTTCAGAAAGTTGTTTCGCATACAATTCTGGATAGCCTCCCCCTAATATCAAACCATGTATATTTGTGGGGAGCGCTTTATGGTGCAATGGGCTGAAATACTGTATATCACAACCATATTGTTTTAAATACTGTATATTGTCTTCATAATAAAAACAAAAAGCATCATCTTTTGCAACAGCAATACGACATTTTTGTATTTGTTTTGGTATATTTTGTGGTACAAATGGGAGAGGTTCTGCTGTTTTTGCCAATTCCAGTATTTCATCAATTTGTATTGTTTTTTCCATTTGCTTTGACAACAAATACATTTTTTGCTGTAAATGTTCTGTTTGCTGTGGTGTTATAAGTCCTAAATGTCTACTTTTTAGTGCAAATTCTTGTTTTAGAGGCAAATAGCCATATACCTGTAGGGGTAGTTCTTTTTCAATGAGTTTTTTCAATGTTTGATAATGCATTTCTGAAACATCATTTAATATGACACCTTTTATATAACTTTGTTTTTGATATTCCATAAAACCCTTTAGCAATGCAACAATAGACAAACTCATACCTTTTGCATTTACTACCAATATCACAGGCGTTTTTGTCAATGACGCAATATGATAGGTACTGGAATCTGTGCTAATGCCACCTATACCATCATAATACCCCATAACACCCTCTATTACTGCAATTTGTTTTTCAAAAGCATTTTGACAAAAAAGATTTATGACATTTTTTTCACCCATTAAAAATGTATCTATATTATAACAATTTACATTTAATACATTGCTATGAAAAAGTGTATCAATATAATCGGGACCACATTTATATGAAACAACATTTTGATTTCTATATTTTAATGCGCTTAAAAATCCACAAGTAACTGTTGTTTTACCTGTACCACTTGAAGGTGCTGAAAAAAGTATTCTTGGTATATTCAATTTTTTCTCCTTCCGCTAAATATCCATACACTATTTTGTGATTTCATAATGTGATAATTTTGAAATGCTTCACTTTTTGAAACGCTTATTTGTTTACATTCCCATATCATATCCAATGATGAAAAACATTGCTCAAAATCTCTTATACTTTCCAATGTCACTGCTGTTGCAACAATTTTTACAGCATTATTTTTTTGTATGGCAATATCCATAATTTGTTTTGCTGTGCCACTGCTCCCTCCTATCAATACGCTATCAGGTGGGGGTAATGTTTGTAATATTTCGGGAGCTTCTCCCCAAATGATTTCCATATTGTATATGTGAAATTTATTTTTATTCTGCTCCAACAACTGTATTGCTTTTTGTTTTTTTTCAATGGCATACACTGTGCCAAAAGGACACTGTAATGCACTTTCTATTGAAATAGAACCTGTACCTGCACCCACGTCCCAAACAATACTATTTTGTTTGAAATCCATATCACTTAATACTATTGTGCGAATTTCTCTTTTTGTCATAGGTACACTATCTCGTATAAAGCACTCGTCTTTGATGCCGATATTGCATTTTTTTTGAAGTACATTGTTATTTTCAATATACAATATAGATAATGGAGATGTCACAATATTTTGAAATGTTTCCGCTGTACCCTGTGATATTTTTTCTGTATCATAGCTCAAATTTTCACCTATTACTATTTTAACATTTTGTAAGCCCATATTGCAAAGTTTTTTACAAATATTTGCTGTTTGATGAGATTCTCCAAGCAATACAATTACTTGATGATATTGTAATACATATCCTGTGACATTTTGATATTGTTCATGAATACTTATCAATACAGCATTTTCCCAAGGCATTTGTATTTTTGACATAAAATAGCTTACAGAACTTACACCGCTTACTGTTTGTATTGTGACATTATCTATATTGCCAATGGCATCATATAATTTTTTTGCACCGCTATAAAAACCAATATCACCAGAATATGCTACAACGATATTATTGTACATCACATTTTGTTTTATAAATTCTGCAATTTCTTCACTTTTATAAGAGATATAGCTGTGTTTATGAAAATGCTGTAATGTTTCTATCATACGCTTTGCACCGATAATACAATCGCATTGCTGTAATATTTGTTGTGCTTGTTGTGTCAATGTATTTTTTCCTGCGCCAATACCTAAAAGTGTGACGTATCTTTTTTGATATATACCATATTGCTTTTGTAATAATTGTATACAATCATTGTATGATATGCCTTGCTGTTTTTCTTTTCTAGCCAATATAATAATAGTAGCATGGCATTGTATTGAGGCATCTATTTTTTGCTGAAAACCTCCCGCATATCCCGATTGTTTTGTGACAATATATTTTGCATTAGTATGTTTGATGTGTTCCACATTCATATCTTTTGAAAAAGGTCCCTGCATACAAATGATATGCTTTGCTGTTAGTCCACTGTTTTGACACGCTGTAATAGAATCTACAGAAGGTAATACACGTGCATATACTCTTTCTGAATATTGGGGGAGTGCTGTAAATTTGTGTATTTCTTTGCTACCCGTTGTAAGCAATATATTTCCCTCTGTGTTTTTTAAATAATCAATAGCTTGCTCTATACTTTCCATATATATGCCATATTCTGTATTGTTGTTTTCTCTCGATATACGATAATATGGTATATTGTGATATTCACACGCCTGTATGATATTTTGTGTGACTTCCATAGCATAAGGGTGTGTAGCATCTATCACACAACAATATTGTTTTTGTGATAAAAATGCTTTCATTTGTTTTAAATCCATTCTACCAAAATGTACAGTGATATTTTGTTTTTGCTGTAGCAATTCTTTTCCATACTCTGTTGCCACACAAACATCTACTGTCACATTTGTATCATATAAATATTCTGTTAATAATCTTCCTTCTGTTGTGCCTCCAAAAAGCAATATTGTATTCATATGCTGTACCCTCTTGGTGTTATCATTTTCCCTTTTATCAATTTTGTTTTGCTGTTTCCTATAAGTATCGTTGTAAACATATCTGTTTCGGTTTCTCTTAATTCTTTTAATGTCATAATGCGACTTTGCTGTGATTCTCTTGCAATATTTTTCACAATACCGCATATTGTGTTTTCGCTCTGATATTGTAGTATGATATCACAAGCATATTTTAAATAGTGTTTTCTTTTTTTGCTTGAGGGGTTGTATAGACAAATTAAAAAATCCCCTTGCGCTGAAAGTGCAATTCTTTTTTGTATTTGTTCCCATGGTGTCATCAAATCGCTTAAACTGATGACTGCAAAATCATTTGAAAGCACTGCGCCTAATACTGCACTTGCACTCAAACACGCTGTTACACCTGCAATTACTTGTATGTCAATGTCTGTGTGTTCTGCTAGTTCGTATGCAAGCGATGCCATGCCGTATACACTGCTATCGCCACTTGATATAATTGCTGTTTTTATGTCTTTTTGACATTGCTCTATGGCATAAAGTACTCTTTGTTTTTCTTGTGTCATGGCACTGCTGTAATATTGTTTTTGGGGAAAGTACTTTTTTACTAAATCTGTGTATACTGTGTAGCCTACTATCAAATCGCATTTTTGTAGTATACTTGTAGCTTCTGTTGTCATAGTGGTTTGTGCTTCTGCACCTATGCCTATAATGTATAATGTGTTCAAAATTAACACTCCTTAATAATGATGTAATTGCGTTAGCAAAAGGTAAAGTTCCGAAATAATTGCGTTAGCAAAAGGTAAAGTTCTTTGTCCAACTTTCTGGGGGGAAAGTTGGACAAAACTTTTAAATGAAAACTTCGTTTTCCTAATTGTAAACGGGTTTTTAATGATGTTTCGTTAGAACCTTGAGAGCGTTGCTCTCAAACTCTCACCCGCTTTTTGAAAAAAGCGGGGCAAAAACTTTACATTATGCGTTCGGAATGATATCGTAATTTTTATTATTATGAATAGTATTTTTAATATTATTTTATTAGAACTGTGGGACGTTGTCCACACCCTACCAACTTCCCCCAAAGTTGGACAAAACTTTTAAATGAAAACTTCGTTTTCCTAATTGTAAACGGGTTTTTAATGATGTTTCGTTAGAACCTTGAGAGCGTTGCTCTCAAACTCTCACCCG
>CAJUNT010000051.1 GCA_910587735.1 uncultured Clostridia bacterium | reverse complement strand
GAGAACTACTTGCGTTGACACCAGCCGATTTTGATTTTGAAAAAGGCGTTTTAACTATTAACAAATCTTATCAAAGGATTCAAGGAGAAGATGTCGTTACAGAACCGAAAACGACAAAAAGTAATCGCACAATACAAATGCCTGATTTCTTGGTGGAAGAAATAAAAGATTATATAAAATTGCTTTATGGTTGCAAATCTACAGATAGAATCTTTCCTATTACAAAAAGCTATCTTCATCATGAAATGGATAGAGGAGCAAAAGCAGCAGGAGTAAAGCGTATAAAATTGCACAGTTTAAGACACAGTCATATTTCACATTTAATAGATTTAGGGTTTTCAGCAGTTGCGATTGCTGACAGAGTAGGACATGAAAGTATTGACATTACCTATCAGTATGCTCACTTATTTCCTACCAAACAAATAGAAATGGCACAAAAATTAAATATAGAAAGAGGTGAGGAACTTGGAGAGAAATTTGGACAAGCAAGGTAGATGGCGAAACAAAACGGTTTCATTTAGAATGTCAAAGGAAGAAGTAATATTGTTAGATAATCTAGTAGCTTTATCTGGTTTAACCAAACAGGACTATATTATCAAAAGATTGCTTTGTAAAGATGTTGTTGTAGTAGGTAATACAAGAATATATAAGGCATTAAAAAATCATATAGAGCAGCTTTGTATAGAACTACAAAGACTAACAAATGGAAATGAAATTGATGATGTAACAACATCAACAATTCAATTTATCAGTCAAATTTTAAAAAATATGAAGGAGGAAAACCAATGAGTAAAAAAGAAAAGATTGTTCCTATTACATCTGGTAGCACAGAAAAGGAACAATCCAAAACGATTAACAAAAGTATAACAGAAAAACAACAAAAAAGCAATTTACAAGCCACAGAAAATTTAAAAAATTTGGAACAGGGGGTGTTGGAAACGATTACAATGGAAGAATTGTATGATACGGTTTATCCGCCAAAAGCAGCAGTTGTTGACAAACTGATTTACAACGGCACATATCTCTTTGTGGGTGCTCCTAAAATTGGCAAATCTTTTTTGATGGCACAATTAGGCTATCATGTCAGTATAGGCTTACCTTTATGGGATTATCAAGTTAATCAAGGGGAAGTACTATATTTAGCATTAGAAGATGATTACAGCAGACTGCAAAAACGATTGTCCAAAATGTTTGGTATGGAAAGTACAAGTAATTTTTACTTTGCTACAAAATCTAAATCTTTGAATGAAGGATTGGAAAATCAATTAACAAATTTTATTACAGAACATACAAAAACGAAATTGATTATCATTGATACACTTCAAAAAATACGAGAAGTTGGAGGAGATAGATATAGCTATTCCAGCGATTATGATATTGTAACAAAATTAAAACAGTTTAGTGATAAGCATAATATTTGTATTTTGGTAGTACACCACACAAGAAAGTTGCAGTCAGAAGACAGTTTTGAAATGATTTCTGGAACGAATGGACTCTTGGGGGCTTCTGATGGAGCATTTATCATGCAGAAGAAAAGACGTACAGATAATATTGCAACATTAGATATTGTTGGGCATGACCAACAAGACCAAAAGTTGACGATTGAGTTTGATAGAGAACATTGTATCTGGAAATTTAAAAAAGCGGAAACAGAATTGTGGAAAGAACCAGTTGATGAAGTGTTAGAAATGATTGCAAAATTCATGGAAAATCAAAAAGAATGGCGAGGAAGTGCAACAGAATTATTAAACTGTTTACCACAAATCAATATGCAGCCAAATAAGTTGACAAAAAAATTAAATATCTGTGTTGAAAAATTATATGCTGATTATCAAATTACATACAAAAGCAGTAGAGGGCATGATGGCAGAATGATTTATTTAGAAAAATTCGAAGACGAATATGTTGATAGTGACAGTTGCGACGATAAAATTTAGTATAGAAAGTATCGACACTATCGACACAACCATCACAGGACTGAAAAAAAGATGATTACAAAACAAAAGAAAACATTGATTTTACAGGGTTTTTGGAAAATATATGCAACAGAAAAAAATAAAAGCGTGTCGATGGTGACGGTCGTGACGATAAAATCTGGTATAAAAAATATAGTCACCATCAACAAAACTATCACAAAATTAAAAAAATAGGAGATGTTGATATGAAACAAGTACAAATTAGCGAAGATTTGTTTTTATCACTTATCAAATACCATATTTTGGAATATTATAATGAGGAAGAAAAAATTGCAGAAGGATTACAACAAAAACTTGATAGTGTAATCAATCAAAACCTGTATACTAAATACAAAACTGCTCTAACAGAAGAAGAAAAAGCTAGAGAAGAATATTTAGATAGAAAAGGGATTCACTCCAGTTTTCAATGGTAGGGTTTTTCCTTGTTTACTTAAAACAGAAACGTGACACGTTTCTGTTTTTTAGTTGACAAAGAGGAATTGCTTTTTTAAACATAAAAAGCAGTAGTTTGGAACAGATATATATTACTGGTATTCGGAAATGTTGTATGTACAACGTTTTTAGAAATAAGTATAAACAGAAGTATTAAAGTCAATAAAATAAAAACAGCCTTCGGAAGTGTTGTATCTACAACGCTCTGAAAACAAATATAAGATATTCATATTATTTTATAAATTATAGGGGGGATATATAATGTATGTATATATTATATATATAGGGAGTAGTATTATTTTATCAATAATTTTCTTTCTTGATGGCAAAAAAAGAAACAGAAATTTTTTCTTTTTAGCTATTGAGAAAGATTTTTTTTGCAAAATTTATATGAAAATAGTTTTATTTTTTAATAGTAATTATTACTGATAGTACATAAAAAGGAACAAAGAAATTTTCTATTTTTAAACTGCTAAAAGGAAATTTTTTAATTGAAGATTTTGTTTAAAATCAGTTTATTTTTAATAGTAAATATTATATATAGTACAATAAAAACGACATTCCAAAAAAAGGAAAAGCCACGCCGAAGGCGTTTTGCAAATTTTCAAAAAATTTGCATTTGGGGTTTGGGGGAACACCAACAAGCGAGGAAAGGGATATCCCTTTCCCCTGCTTGCAATCATTGCAGTTTTTATTTTTTGTATGAGTTTTAAGATTTCCAATTATTTAATAATTTACTTAGTCACTTAAAAAATACTTTATCTAATATTTCTTGTGTTTTAATTCCTAATAAGGGAATGTTTTTCACTTCCTTAGATATATCATTTCTAAAAGTAATACATTTATGATACTGATTTTCAAATATTTCTTTATCTTCTTCTGTAAAATAACTATATATTATTTTTTTATTTTTAGAGTTTACTTTGTATAGTTCTAGCATAATTGTTCTTAAAATATGTTCATCATTTTCTATATTTAATCCAAAAATAAATATTGTATTAATGGTATTTATACTAAAATTTCTATCAGTTACTTTAGATAGATGAATAATTCTTTTATTAAAATTATTTTGAAATAAATCATATAAAATAGCAGCTTGAGTTTTATAAAAATAATCACCAAGCAATATATCTGAAAAGCTAATATATGTATCTTCTATATTTATTCCAAAACTTTGTAAGTATACATATTCATATTCATTCTTTACAAAGCTACCATGTAAATGTATTATATCTTGTTTTAAAAGATTTTCTAAAATATGGTCATAATTCAATGTCATAATTGATTTAAAAATACTTAAGAAATTAGTCAATATTGGTAAATTTATTTTTTGAATATTATTGAGTTTTTTGATATTTAATGCTTTTCCATTACAAAGTATAGCTGTAGAGAATAGCATTTTATAATAGATTGTAAATCCATTGCTTAAAGTTAAAAAATCAATATCATTCTGTAAATTATTTGTAGATACTCTAAAAACGTCTCCACATTCAATTAATGCAATAAATGTATTTTTTTTATTAAATTTATAGTTTATTTGTTTTTTCATTTTTTGGATAGCAAAATATATATAAATTAATATTGTCCAAAATTCAATATTGATATTTTTATAATTATTACAATTAGCAATGGATTTAATAATATCTGTTTTTGAATAATCAAAAACTAATTTAGGATTATAACCTTCTGTATCCAAATTTTTTAATAACTTTTCATTTGCCATAATCGTTCTTGCAAAAAGAATACCATCATAAAATAATTTTTCAAAATCTTTTTGTTTGTATTTTTCTACAAGTTTATATACTTTGTTATAATTTTCTTCAAATACTTTTGTTAATAACTTACCTTGGGTTACTTTGTAAATACCGTTTTCTTGTATCTGACTATTTGCCTCTTCTAACCTATCATATATATTCGCAAAATCTTTATCAAAGTTAATACTAAATCCATTTCCACATAAAAATGCACAATTATTTTCTTTTATTATATTTTCTAAATATTCTACATTAATATCTTTCATAATAAATTTTCTCCTATCATTTTACATAGTGATAAGTATATTACAATAAATATGTTTTTTCAACACAAATAATTTATAATACGTCAAAAAAAATATCATTTTTTGAAAGGATTGTTGAAGAAAGATAAATTTTATAGTATTCTAAAAATGTTATATAATATAAGGAGGAATTTAATATGGAATACAATTCACAACAACGTTATAATGAACTATTTCCAAATGATGCTACAAAGGCAAAAGCCTTTGATGAAATTGCAAAACAATATTATTTTTGCAATTTTGGAACAATGCAAAAATCTGACATTGATGTATTATTATTTTCACTTTATATTGACCAAATTTTAAGTCAAACAGAAGAAAAAGTGGATACATATAGTGATTATACTTTGTCAAAATATTTGGGTATTACGCAAAGCAGAATTAGTACTTTAAAGGTAAAAAAGGAATTAAAATATCCCTATCCTGATTTTGATTGGAAAGAATCTTTTTTGCGTGTTCTTGAAAATGCTCGTTATGAAAATGGAAAGATTAAAGTTCATATTCCTGATAAAAATTTATATTTAGAAGTAAAAAATGCTATTGAATGTAAAAAAGGATATATTGATGTGCCACTAAATACACACTTGTTACAAGTATCTCCAGAATATTTTATTGATTTAGTTTTAGAAATATCAGGTGATGAAAACAAGAAAAAAACCAAAGAAAATCTCATAAAAAAATTAAATGAGAAATATCATGATGCACGAAAACTTGAAGAAAACCTTTAAAGTAAGTCAATAGGTGAGTTAATAAAAGATAATATTATTAATATTGATCCAGATGATATTTGTGATTTGATTAAGAATTGTATTCCTGGCATAGGAGGTATAACAATTAGTATGCTGAAAATAGTACTTAAACTAATAAAACAATAAGGAGAATAATATGATAACAGGTGAAATAAAAAATAAAATTGACAAAATATGGACAGATATGTGGGCTGGAGGAATTACAAACCCCATTACAGTAATAGAACAGCTTACATATATTATGTTTATACATTCTCTTGATGAGAAGGAATTAGAAAATGAAAATTTTGAAGCACTTACTGGCGAAAAAATAACAAAAATATTTCCTGAAACAGAGGAAGGGCAATCTATGCGATGGAGCAAATTCAAAAATAAAGATGCAAGGGATATTTTTGAAATTGTAAGTCAGAAAGTTTTTCCATTTATTAAAAATCTAAATGGTGAAAATGCCTCAGCATTTTCGAAATATATGGAAACAGCTATGTTTATGATACCAACACCACAAATATTACAAAAAATTATAACAGGGTTGGAAGATTTATATACAACAGACATTACAGGATTAGATATTCAAGGGGATTTATATGAATATATGCTTGATAGGCTATCAACAGCAGGACATAACGGACAATTTCGTACTCCAAAGCATATACGTGAAATGATGGTCAATTTAATGCAGCCTACTCCTAATGACTATATTTGTGACCCTGCGTGTGGAACAGCTGGATTTTTGGTATCCTCAGCAGAATATATTCGTAAACATTATGAGTCTGTTATGACAAGCGAACAATGGGAACATTTTACAACTACAATGTTTTCAGGATTTGACACCGACTACACTATGCTACGTATTTCAGCAATGAATACAATGCTTCACTCTATCAATAACCCTGATATTGATTATAATGATAGTGTATCAAAACAAAATGAAATACAATCAAAATATACGCTAATACTAACAAATCCACCATTTGCAGGAACAGTAGACTCTGAAAGCATCAATGACAATTTAAAAGCTGTTACAAATACCAAAAAAACAGAATTGCTTTTTTTAGCATTGTTTTTGCGTATGCTAAAAAAAGGAGGACGCTGTGCTTGTATTGTACCTGATGGTGTATTATTTGGTAGTAGTAAATCACATAAATCTATTCGTAAGGAATTAGTAGAAAATAATCAGCTTATGGCAGTTATTTCTATGCCGTCAGGAGTATTTAAACCCTATGCAGGCGTTTCTACGGCGGTGCTTGTATTTACAAAAACAGATGCAGGTGGAACTGAAAATGTATGGTTTTATGACATGAAAGCAGATGGTTTTAGTTTAGACGACAAACGTACAGTAATTGCAGAGAATGATATACCTGATATGCTAGAACGTTTTCATAATATGGAGAAAGAGAAAAACAGAGAAAGAACAGAGCAATCCTTTTTTGTACCAAAAGAGGAAATTGCACAAAATGACTATGACCTTTCTATTAATAAATATAAAAAAGTGGAGTATGTGCCTGTAGAATACCCTCCTACACAACAAATACTTTCAGAACTGCAAGAACTGGAAAAACAGATTGCAACAGGACTGATAGAATTGGAGGGAATGTTGTGAAAGAACAATTTCTTAATGTTTTTAAAGATGTTACTAAATATGGAACTAAAATTCCAAAAGAAAACTATTTAATGAAAGGAAAATATCCAATTTTTGACCAAGGGCAAGAATATATAGCTGGTTATACTAATGAAGAAAATGGAATTTATTCAGATGTGCCAATTATATTATTTGGGGATCATACAAGAATTATAAAATATATTGATGTACCTTGTTTTCTTGGTGCAGATGGAGTAAAATTATTAAAAGCAAAAAAAGAAAATGCAAATTATAAATATCTATATTATGCACTTTGTCATGCTCACATTCCAAACACAGGATATAATAGACATTTTAAATGGTTAAAAGAAATCAATATTATTTTTCCATCTAATGAAGAACAACAAAAAATTGCTGCTGTGCTGGATAAGGTTAGTGAGCTGATTGCTTTACGCAAAAAACAGCTAGAAAAACTAGATGAATTAGTAAAATCCCGCTTTGTAAAGATGTTTGGCGACCCAGTTTATAATTCTCAAAATTTCCCGACAACAGAATTTGTTAATGTAGTCACATTACAAAGAGGCTATGACCTTCCTGTTTATAATAGAAATTCAGGGGGGGTAATTCCCATTTATGGTGCTAATGGAATTTTAGATTATCATAGTGAAGCAAAATCAAGAAATGGAGTTATTACTGGACGTTCTGGAACAATTGGAAAAGTATATTATTGTGAAGGTTTTTTTTGGCCTTTAAATACTACTCTTTTTTCAATAGATAATCATGGAAATAATGTAATATATCTTGCATATTTGTTACAATATTTTAATTTAAAACGTTTTTATGATGGAACAGGAGTTCCAACATTAAATCGTAATATTATTCATAAGAAACAAATTATTAACATACCTATTGAACTACAGGAACAATTTGCTAATTTTGTTACAAAAATTGACAAACAAAAATTGACTATTCAGCAAAGTCTTGATAAACTAGAAGTATTAAAAAAGGCATTAATGCAGCAATATTTTGGGTAATGAGGAGGTGTTGAAATGTATTATTTAAAAGCAGAAAGAAAACAAAAATATTATAAAGCAAAAAAAGATTTACTTGAAGCTGGTAAATCATGCAGCGAACTTTCTGATGATGAAAAAATAAATTTGTTTAAAGAATTAATGGGAGAAAAAGCGTTTGTAGCATTATATAATCAAATACGAAATATGTCTCAATAACCCTTACAGACAGGAGAGAGAAACAAATGTCAAATTTTGAATTTTTAAAACAAAACAAGCAATACACTCTTTTTTGTACTGCCACAATAGAAGCAGAAGAAGTTTTTTATACTTCCCCTGCTATGTGTGCCATAGGCTGCCGTAAGGCTTTGGAACTTGCTGTAAAATGGGTTTATTCCGCAGACAATACCATACAAAAGCCTTATCGTGACAATTTGCAATCATTAATACATGAGCCTTCTTTTAAAGAAGCACTTGACCGAAATACATGGCAAAAACTTCCTGCTATTATAAAGTTAGGCAATATTGCAGTACATACCGAAAAGAAAATCACAAAAAGTTATGCTTTACTTGCATTAAAAACACTTTTTGAATTTATTCAGTGGATTGACTATTGTTATGGAGAGTATTACGAAGAAAGAACATTTGACGAAAATAGTATTCCTACAAAAAAGATTTTTATAGATATCTCAAAAATAAAACAACAACAAGACATTTTAAAACAACAACAAAACTTAATTAAAAAACTCATAGAACAAATTGAACAGTTATCTCCTCAATTGACAGAGGGAAAAGAACAACACAAAAAACAGCGTAAATTTAAAGCAAATGATTTATCAGAGTTTGAAACTCGTAAACGCTATATTAATGTTGATATGATGCTAAATGGCTGGGATTTTGATGATGATGTAAAAGAAGAATTTCAAGTACAAGATATGAATGGTGTAAAAGGTAAAAAGGGATATGCTGATTATGTGCTTTTTGGAAGGGACGGCCTTCCTCTTGCTGTTGTAGAAGCAAAACGCAGCAGTAAAGACCCTAACACTGGTAGACAACAAGCTGTACTTTACGCCAATGCTTTAGAAAAACAATATGGACGTAGACCTATGATGTTTACAACAAACGGTTTTGATACTTATTTTTGGGACGACCTCAGCTATCCTCAAAGAAAAGTTAGCGGTATATTTTCCAAAAATGACCTTCAAAAGCTCATGAACCATAGAGAACAACGTAAGTCTTTAAAAGATATTAAAATAGATGATAAAATAACAGACAGATATTATCAAAAAGAAGCAATTCGTGCTGTTTGTTCTAATATTGAAAGAGGACAAAGAAAACATTTATTAGTTATGGCTACAGGTAGTGGAAAAACTAGAACTGCTTCTAGTCTTACGGATGTACTTTCCAGAGGTGGATATATCACAAATGTATTGTTTTTAGCAGACAGAATAGGACTTGTAGAACAAGCAAAAGACGATTTCAAAAATTATTTGCCTGATATGAGCCTTTGCAATTTACTCTCAAACAAAGAGGATAAAAATGCAAGAATTGTATTTTCTACTTATCCAACAATACTAAATGCTATTGATACAGCAAAAAATGATGAAGGAAAAAGATTTTTTACTCCTGCTCATTTTGATTTAATTATTGTTGATGAAGCACATAGAAGTATATTTAAAAAATATGGTGTTATATTTGATTATTTTGATTGTCTTGTTGTAGGACTGACTGCTACTCCTAAAACAGATGTAGATAGAAATACATACGAATTTTTTGAAATGGAAAATGGTGTTCCTACCTATGCCTATGATTATGAAACTGCAGTATATAAAGACCATGTTCTTGTACCTTATTACAATATAGAAACGCAAACAAAATTTTTAGAAGAAGGTATTTATTATGATGACCTATCTCCAGAAGATAAACAAAGATATGAAGACGATTTTGTAGAAGATGATGGAAAAGTACCAGAGTTTATATCTTCTGAAGAATTAAACCAATTTATTTTTAATGAAAAAACGATTGATATGGTTTTACAGGATTTAATGACAAATGGAATTAAAACAAATGGCGGAGATACCATTGGAAAAACAATTATATTTGCTCAAAATAAAAATCATGCAGAATTTATATTAAATAGGTTTGATAAGCTTTATACTCAATATAAAGGTACATTTGCGAAAAGAATTACTTGTGAAGACTCCTATGCACAAAGTATTATAAAAGAATTTAAAATCGAAAATAAATTACCCTATATTGCAATTTCTGTTGACATGATGGATACTGGCATAGATGTGCCAGAAGTAGTTAATTTAGTATTTTTTAAAAAAGTTCGTTCCAAAACAAAATTTTGGCAGATGATAGGACGTGGTACTAGATTATGTAAATATAAAACTTTTTTAGATAAACAAGATGGAGAATATACAGACAAAAGGAGATTTTATATATTTGATTATTGCGGTAATTTTGAGTATTTCAGACAGCATAAAGAAGGTATTGAAAGCAAAGAAACAAAAACTTTAAGTGAAAAAATATTTATAAAACGGATACAAATCATAAAAAACCTTCAACAAGCTATCTATACTGATGAAAAATATCAGCTTTTCAGAAATGAATTAATTCATATCGTTGTGTCACAAATACAGCAATTAAATAAGGAACTTATTTCTGTAAAAATGAAACTGAAATATATTGAAAAATATTCAGATGTAAAAAATTTTGAATATATTGGAGAATTAGACGAATATGATATCGAACAAAATATTGCTCCTTTAGTTACTATGGACGACAATGACGAATACGCTAAAAGATTTGATAATTTGATGTATGGTATTATATTGGCAATTATGGAAAATGCTTCAGAAATAAAAAGAGGTAAAAAACAACTTTTCTCTATTACTGATGAACTAAAGAAAAGAACATCTATACCTAAAATAAAAAATAATATTTCATCAATCAATACTGTTTATGCTGATGACCTTTGGAATTCTAATGACATATTAAAATTTGAAAATTTAAGAATAAAATTAAGAGAACTAATAAAATTTATAGTAGATAAAGGCTCAGAACAGAAAAAAGTTATAACCAATCTTGAAGACATTGTAATAAGTAGAAAAGAAGGCGATATGTTAGACCCTGCTTATGATTTTGAAGATTATAGGCTAAAAGTAAATCGCTATATTGAAGAAAACAAAGACCATTTAGCAATATGGAAATTAAGAAACAATATAAAATTAGAATTTGGAGATTATCAAGACCTTCAAAATATTTTTACAAAGGAATTAGGAAATGAAGAAGATTATAAAAAAGAGTTTGGTGAAACACCATTCGGCTTACTGATACGAAAAGTTGCAAAGTTAGATTATAATGCTGCTATGGAAGTGTTTTCGGAATTTATTAATGATGAATCATTAAACCAACAACAAATTGTATTTATAAATAAAATTATTGATTATGTTGTTCAAAATGGTTATATAGAAAGTACAGCAGAATTAATGAAACCTCCATTTGATAAGCCTATTAGTTTTATGAAACTTTTTGATAATAATAAAAAAGAAAGAATTGTAAAATTAGTAAATGAAATAAAAGAAAATGCAGTACAAGTAATATAGATAAATTCTTTATTAAAAAAGTTGAATTATTATTCAAAAATTTGAATAATAAAAATGTTCATTGATATTAAATTGATAGTAAAAAAATTTTTAAATAGAAATACATGGACAAATAAAATGAATTTTGGTATAATATAAATAATAAATACTATATAAAACACTACAAATCTAAAAAGGTCTGTTGAGTGGGAATAATGAGCCAATGAGAACAAACCCAGTGTTTATGCGGATTACAAGCAATTTTGTTTAGTGATTGGCAACAAAATGGCAACATTTTCTGAAATTACCCACAGAATAATTATTTCAAATTCATAAAACCTTACTGATTTTCAAAAAGAATTGGAAGTCAGTAAGGTTTTTTTATTTTCTTACTTATTACTTTTGTTATCCAATTCTGTTGTAAAAATATCATTGATTGCCTGCGATGGAATTTTTACCCAACGTTGGGAGGTGTCGAATTTAGGGTAGTTGTATCTCCATTGGTCATACTGCTCTTTGGTAATTTCACCTTGTTCTAATTTTGCAGATTGCTCTTGCCACGCTTGGAACATTTGTAATAGAGAAAGGTCGGATTTATCTAAGTGTAGGCAAATTTCATCATTTATAGTAGTAATTTTTAAACCATATAAATCCTCTAAGGCGAAAAATGTGTGCAGAAGTCCTGTAT
>CAJUNT010000050.1 GCA_910587735.1 uncultured Clostridia bacterium | reverse complement strand
CTGGATTCCTGCATTATCTTTACAGAGTAGTACCTTTGTTTTTCATTCTTTTTTTCTACTTCTACTTTCGTCCTATCTGGACGCACGTATCCTGTTTGTATCATATTTCTGCCAAACCTTGAAAAGTCTTTTACCATAATACAGTTCACTTGATAGGATTTCACGAGTTCTAAAAGTTCTTGTATTGCAGGACGTTCAAAATTTGTATCGCTATAACCATTGTCTACAAACTCTAGGGGGTAAACCTAAACAATTGAGGAAAATTTTGGTATTATAATTAAAACTACAGCAAATTGTACTAATGATAAAAATGAAAATAGTAGTTTGTCATATCTTGTTGCCATTCTTCTAAACTGTTTTAATTGGTTGAAAAAACGTTCTATTTGATTTCGGTTTTTATAAATATCTTTATTATATTCTCTTTGTTCTTTTCGGTTTTTTCGTGATGGTATTACACAAATACCTTTATTTTTTTCAATATACTTTACTATCCATTCTGAATCAAATGCCTTATCTCCAATAACATATACTCCTTCGTGAATCGCATTGTGTAATAACTTTTCAGCTTGTGTACTATCATGTATATTTCCTCCTGTTATGAAAATACCCATTACTTTTCCGTTTTCATCTGTTGCTGCATGAATTTTACTGGTAAATCTCCCTATTGATTTTCCTATTCCCTCCCCCAATCCCCCTTTTTTTTAGCTCCAGCACTATGCTGATGTGCTTTGACATAAGTAGAATCTTTTTCTCCATAACACCTTGTTATGACCATTTTCTGAAATTGTTATAAACTGTGTGCCAATAACCATATTTTTTAGGAAGAACACACCAAGGAGAACCTTTTCTTAATACCCAGATAATTGCATTGAGTAACTCTATTGGATCATGTCTTGCTCTACCATATTTGAAGTTTTAGGAGGAAAAAACTGTTTGATTTGTTCCCATTGATAATCACTTCATTCCCATTTTTGCATCATAATAACCTGCCTTTTTATATTTTTTATTGCTTGTTGTTTTAGTTGGTACAAATATGGCATGGCTATGGGTATTTCAAAGCTATGACTATGTTACTGTAGATTCCAGCGGAGAAGCACCAGCGAATTATATAGGGAATGACGGTGATATATATAATGGTACAAGTGAAAGTAAGGAAAAAGAGCAAAAGCAAGGGAACTAAAAGAAAAAGAAAGTAAGGTGTTAATTTGAATAAAAATCAGATACCTAACTTTTTGAAACACGAGCTTGATTTTTTTGTTGACCAATGCAATTTTACAGATAGAGAGAAACAATTTCTGTATTTGAGCAACAAAGAAGAAACACTTGAAAGTATTGCTGAAAAGTTGGATTATAGTGTCTCTACTGTAAATCGAATCAGCAAAAGAGTGAAAAATAAAATTATGAAAGTGTTGTAAAGGTGGCTATATGCTACCTTTATTATTTTGAAAAAATGAGAAAACGCCTATATTCTGACACTCCCATTGAGCAAGATATTGCATCATAAACAAATAGAAAAAAGACTAGCGTTATACTAGTCTTTTTTTGATAAAGGTTGGATAGATTTCATTATGAATACTAAAGAAATTTTTAGACGAATCAAAAAGGGAATAGAAAACGTCAAAAAAATTGGATACTTTAATAACATTCCTTTATCTATATTAAAATATAACATTTTTTGTCGAATTTTGCAATATGTAAATGAAAAATATTAAAAAAAGACTATAATAAATGCTGGTCTTTTTCATTTCCTTCCTTTTTGCTATATTCCTTTGTAAAATCAACATAAGGTATATTATAAGTTATTCCTGATTGGCTTGTAATAAAAGTCACAATAGGACGCATATTTTTTCTCCTAGAATTTCTAATACTTCTTCATCAGTAAGAGGAATAGCTGGATATTGAATTTGAAATTCTAAATTTTTAGAGCGTTCAGCAGATTTTTTTACTTCTTCATCAAACTCTTTTTGCAATTCAGTGATATCGCCATCATAATTTTTCATTGTCTCCAAACAATTTTTTAATAAATCTTTTAAATCACTACTCATAATTTTTCACTCCTCTACTAATTTTTTATTAAATATACAATTTGAATTTTTTATAGTATAAATGCATTTTGCTGATAATGTAGGTTGAGGTTTTTTGTTGTTTACATCATAATAAAAAAGGGGGGACAGTTGTGTATAAGGATAATTTCCTATTACTTTAATTACATTATATTTTGAAAAATATTCTCTTGTTACTTTTGAATGAAAAAGAATATTTAATTTTCCGCCTAACTCTACATTTTTATAATATTCGTATGATTTTTTCATCATATTACAATAATTTTCCCAGAGTTTTTCAATTATATAGCAATTATCTATATCTGTTAAATATAAAAAATTATCAATATAAATATTGGAGCATACGATAGAAAGGGGTTTTCTATTATTTGTCTTTCGTTTTTTTTGCTCTTTCCAATACTTTGCATTTGCTAAATTGTCCCAAAAGTACATACCAGAACCTAGCCAAATGCCATCTTCTTCACTCCAAATTAAAATTTTCGGAGATATACAATGTAAGTCCTAATTTTTTAATTACAGAAGAAGAAGACATTCTTCAAGAAATTCCAAAAAATAAAACAGAAGTTAAAAATTTAATTTCTATACAAAAAAAATTCACTTTTTGCGAACAGTATAAATATACAAAAAGCCCTATTTTATAAATATAACACTATACTGCATAAATATAAAAAGTGGTTTGACTTGCATTTGACTTGCATAATTTTTGATAAATAACGCAAATAAGCATAAAAAACGCAAATTTTTTAGTCAAAAAAAGAAAACAAAAAAGTGCTGTAATACTTGAAACCACTGGAATTACAGCACTTTTAAAACGCTCGAGGCGACAAGATTTGAACTTGCGACCTCTACATCCCTAATGTAGCGCTCTACCAAGCTGAGCCACGCCTCGGCGACTTTTATATTTTACTAAAAAAACAATATTTTGTCAATAGTATTTCAATGATTCATACATAAATCAGATTTTGTTCGCCGTGGGCAATTTAAAGTTTTTTATCAAGCTTTTTTTCAGGGAGTATCCAAAAAAAGTAGTTTTAAAAGTAATTTTTATTTTTGTTTGTTATCAGGAAAACGAAGTTTTCCAATAAAGTTTTTGCCTCGCTTTTTTTAAAAAAGCGAGTGAAGTTTGGAGCAACGCTCCAATGTTTTAACAGAACAATATTGTTTTATTTGCGGACGCTGTTCAGTCTACGCTTCGTTTCGTTCCGCACTAAATGAATGTCCATCGGACATTCAGCGTCCTGCAAACTTTTCTCTCAGAAAGTTTGACAAATAACTTTGTCTTATGTGAACGCAATGATATCGCTATTTAGAGAGCAAAACCCTCAATATTTTAAATGCGCATTTAGCCACTCCCAAAAAAAGTATTGACTTTAATAAATACATATATTATGATATGCTGGAGCAATATTGTATAACAAAATCATATAAAGTGTTAAAAACATTGGAGGGCTGAAGGAATGAAACAAAATTTATTAGATGACTTATACAAGAATTATGCAGGCAACACAGAATGTATTATACAATGTAAAGAATTAAATGAAACCATTGACAAAATCATTGATATACTACATAATGATATGAACTTAAATGACACAGATATTGACACTTTAGTGGAGTATATTGCTAATAGTCAATGTATTGCACAAAAACAAGGTTTTATATCTGGATTTCGTTATGCTGTACAAATCATGATGGAATGTACAAACAACAATTAAATGTACATTGTTATGAAAAATAGCCTCCTAAAATAAGGAGGCTGTTTTTTTATTATTCTTATTATTTTTTTTTGGCTATTCTGAGCCTATTGGTGCCATAGAATCAATCGCTACTGGAGGTGGTTCTGTTTCTGATACTGGAGGTGGTGGTTCTGGCTGTGTTGGTTCTTGTGGTATATTCAAATAATCTGGTACCGTTGTATTTGGATTTTCATTTGTTGTACTATTTTGATTTTCATTGTTATTGTTATTTTCGTTTTCTTCTGGATAATCTCCACCAATAGGAATTTCGGAATCTATTACAGGCTCTGGGACATATCCTGGATTGCTTGCGCTATGCACTGTACAAGTACTACCAATATCAATATCCACTTTTCCTTCCCCTGCTGCCGCTTTATTGACAATTTGACCTGTATCTGGATTGACAGCCAATACAACGCTTGTTGCTTTACAATGTGAGTTTGCCAATTTTCCTGTTGATAAATCCACAGAATAACTCTTATGATATGTGCATACCTCCGTAGCAGAACCAAAATCAGATGCACACAAATCAGAGCCAATGGCATTACCATAATAATCTCTGCTACATATGGATGCAGGTACCATACCTGATGCAGAGCAGAAACTTCTTGACACAATGCCATCAGGACGATTAAATCCTATATCTTCTTTTCCTTCATGCACTCTTGTCATAATTTCTTTCCATATTTTTAAATGTGTTGAACCGCTAAATTTCATTGTTTTTGGATTATCATATCCTAGCCATATTGCACCACAATAATATGGTGTATATCCTGCAAACATTAAATCTTTGTCATCTGTTGTTGTACCTGTTTTACCTGCAACTGTCATACCTGGTATATTTGCCGCTGTACCTGTTGCATAATATCTGCGCTGTACTACAACATCTTTCATCATATCTGTAAGCAAATATGCTGTACTTTCTTTCAACACTCTTGTAGGGTCGTCTTTATTTTCCAAAAGTACATTACCATCATGGTCATATATCGTTGTGTAAAATTTAGGTTGATAGTGCAAACCACCATTTGCAATAGTAGAATATGCCCCTGTCAATTCCAATACAGATATACCATCTGTAATACCGCCTAATGCAAGTGCTGCACCTTTATCACTAAACACTTGACCATTTCTTTCATCATTATCTACTAATGAAGTAAAACCAAAGTTTTCCAGATATTCATATGATTTATCATAGCCTACCATCATAAGTGCTTTTACAGCAAGTATATTCATAGAACGAGTGATACCTTCTCTTACTGTTGTAGCACCTCTATATTTTTTATCCCAGTTTTGGAATTCTTTCGCACCTACTTTTAAAGGTTCATCAATAATAATAGAGCCTGGCATCAATATACCCATATCAATAGCGGGTGCATATGCTGATAATACCTTAAAACAAGAGCCTGGTTGACGCAATGCCTGCGTTGCCCTATTAAATACTGTATCACCTTGTTTTTTGCCTCTACCGCCTATCAATGCCTTTATTTCGCCATTGTGATAGTCCATAATCACCATTGCAGATTGTAATGAAGAAGACAAAGATAATTTTTCTGCTACCATTTCATGTTGAGAGTCTTCATATTTTGCTTTGACTTCTGCTGCAAATGCATTTGCTTCTTCTTCAGAATTAACGGTCTTTGTTTCATAATAATGGCTTTGTTTTTCTGTTTGTTTATCCATAACAGAAACAGTATAGGTTGCTTCTAATGTATTGTCTGAAGCTGGGAAAAAAGAATCATCTTGGTATACTTCTTCCATAATACCCTGCATACCCATATCTATGGTAGCATTGATTTTTAAACCGCCACTGTAAATTTTGTCATACGCCTGTTCTTTTGCCATACCTTTTTTCTCTTGCAAGTCTTGTGCTATCTGCTCAATTAAAGCATCTACAAAATAGTTATGTTTTGACTCTCCACTGACTTCTTCTGTAATACTTCCCACCAATTTAGAATAAATATCTTCTGCTTTTGCCTGGTCATATTCTCCTTGTGAAATATAACCCAATTCCAGCATTTTGTCCAATACAGTAACTTGGCGTCTTTTGCTTTCTTCTGCATTACTGATAGGAGAATAACGAGAAGGATTTTTTGTAATACCAGCAATACAAGCACATTCTGCTAATGTCAAGTCGCTTACTTCTTTTCCAAAATAAAATTTAGAAGCAGACTGCACACCATTCAAACCGTGATTTAATGCTATGGTATTCAAATACAACTCTAATATATAATCTTTTGCCTTTTCTTTTGAGCCAAGTTGTTTTTCTAAATCTCTTTCAAATATCACAGCAAGATACTGTTCTTTTATTTTTCTTTGTATTTTCTTTTCATTTGTTAATACCACATTTTTAATCAACTGCTGTGTTAATGTACTTGCGCCTTGCGTAAATTCTTTGTTTTTGATATTTGTTATAAGCGCTCTGCCCATACCTCTCATATCAATACCACTATGCTGATAAAAACGTTCATCTTCTATGGCAATCACAGCTCTGCGTAAATTGACAGGTATGGTTTCCAGTTTCGCATATTCTCTATTTTCTTTACCATGCAGACTATCAATTTCATTTCCTGCACTGTCATAAATAAATGATGTATACGATTCTGGTACAACGTCTACAACATTTATGGCGTCAGTACCTTCTATAATACCCATAACCATGCCAAGCCCTGCACCACCAACAGCAAAACAAAGTATAATACCTACAATAAATATAAATTTAAATATGCTACCGATAATGCTTTTTTTCTTTTTCTTTTTTCTCCTTTTGTTTTGAGGAGGACGTTGTTGCATACCAGAACGCTTCATATCACTTGTGCGGTTCTGACCTGTTGTATATTGTTTTTGTGTTGTTTGTCTTTGTCCTGTTTGCCTCTGTCCCTGAGGCATTTGTCTTTGTCCTGTTTGCCTCTGTCCCTGAGACATTTGTCTTTGTCCTGTTTGTCCTCCAATTGTTTGCCTTTGCGACATATTTGCATGATAATTGCCATTTGTTCTTTGCGGATACCCATTACCATACATATTTTGTCCCATATAAGGCGATTGTCCTCCTTGCAGACGGCGCTCTGGTGGGCGCTGCTGCCCTGATGGATGCCGTATATTTTTTGATTCATCCATATTTCAATAACCTCCCTTATATGAACTGATTATATCAGATATACTTCATTTTAGAAAGGTTTTTCTCTTACAAATTTATTACTTTTATAAATTATTTGTTAATATTGTATATTTTTGTAACATTTTAACACATTTTGTCATACTATTTTTGTAATAGTTGCACCTTTCTCTATAATACATAAATAATAATTAAATAAAAAATAATATTAAAGTTAGGAGTAAAGAGTATATGGATGATTAGGAAAACGAAATTTTCCTTATTAAAATAAAATTTGATATGAACTCTCAATGTTTTAACAAAATCATGCTCTTTTTGTGGACGCTGTTTATACCTGACAAAAATTTTATATTTTGCGAACACAATGATTATGGTACAGCAAAAGAGATTTCATTCATATAATAAAATATTACATAATTTAACGGAGTGATATATTATGAAAAAAAACAAAAAAGTACCACTTTTTATAAAACTACTTTTTACATTTTTAATTGTATTTTCATTATTATTTTTCATACTTGTTTTATATGACACAAAAATTTTTAAAACAGTTGTAGAAATTTCACACATACAATCTAAAGCAACAGCAAATACTATTATTGATAAAGCAGTACAAAATACCATAAAAGAATTGAACATTACTTCTTCCGATTTTTTTATAGAAAAGCAATCAGATACCTCTGCTGTATCTGTAAACACCATACTCATAAACACATTTTGCACCACTGTGAGCATGGGTATTACAAAAGGTATGGAACAAATTGCAGATGAATATATCAGCATACCATTGGGCGTAATTACTGGTATAGAGGTGTTTTCAAATATAGGACCAAATATACCTTTTTATATCAAACCTATGGGTATTGCGTCAGTAGACTATGAAACTTCTTTTTCTGCAGAAGGCATAAACCAAACCAATTTTAAAATATGGTTAAATATTGCTATGGATATTAAAATCGTAAACCCTTTAAGAAGTGAAACCATGTCTGTAAGCAGAAAAATAATGCTTGTTGATACTGTTATCAATGGTACTGTTCCAGAAAGATATATGTCATTAAATAATTAAATATTGAAATAACTATTGACAATATCATCAAAATATTATTTAATGTAATTACGAGCAGTACAATATTTTTTGTACTGTAAGTATACATTTTTTATCCCTACGAGCAGTGCGAATCATAAAACAGTTATAACTGTTTATGTAAGTGCAACAGCACAATATCGCACTGCTCATCATTTTTTATATTATTAGGAGGTTTCGTAATTATGGAAAAAACATTACGTGTTTTTTTAGAAGAATTAGGCAGCTATTGTTATGACCATGGAGATTATAATGTAATTAAAAATACAAATAAATCAGAAGAAGTAAAAAAATTTGTGGACTGTTATATCAAAGGTGCAGAAATTATAAAAAATGGTGAAAATGGCAAACCTTTATTTGTAAAAGGTAAAGCAAATGCAGATAAAGGTTCTACTGGAGAAGAAAAACTCTATTTCCATGGCTATCAACTTTATGATATGACAGGACAAACAGGGGAATGGGTGATTGCAACATTTCCATCTAAACAGGAATTAGAAAAGCATATATTAAGCGAAGGTGGCTACTTAAATATTTATTGCACAGAAATGCTTGTATTTTTAGATGGTGTTATGCAACCTTTTGAAGTAGAATTCTTTGGAGATAATCAAAAATATATCACCATTGATAAAGATTTATTTGATGAGGAATTAGATATTAAGGGTATGCAAAATAGAATTTCTGTAAAATGGCTTCCTTTAGAAACAGAAGAATCAGAAAAAAAAGCAGAAACAGCAGTAAAATAATCTGATATATAAAATGATTGAAAGGGGAAAATTTTGTTTTCCCCTTTTATTTTTGATTTATTATAAAATCACTGTTTGTTGATATTTCTTAAATGCATATAAACCGTATTTTTAGATATCCCTAAATGATTTGATATGGTAATAACAGAATCTTTTAAATTAAAAATACCTCTTTGATAGAGTAAATACACGATTTCTTTATTTTTATTAGATGAAGAAATAGATAAATCATTATATACTATTTTTTTCACTTCTTCTAATGCACCTATCATTAAATCTTCTGCATTATCCACAAAATTTTCAGAAATATTATTTTCATTTTCTTGTGTATTTGTATTGACAAATGAATTTACAAATTCAAACAATGATGTATTTAAAAAAAAGTTGATACAAAATAAGCCTATAATTCTATCTCTTTCCCCGTAAATGGCAGAAATAGAGGATTTTATTTGCTCTCCTTTTTTGTTTTTAGCAAAATATGTTATAAATTTCTGTTCTTTGTTTTCTTCTAACTTTGTTAATACAGAAAGTGCAACATCTGTAATGGGTGCACCTACCATACGTCCTGAATGATTTTCATTTACAATTTTGATAATAGAAGAATCCAAACTTTCTAAACTGTGTATGACAATTTCGCAACCACTGCCTAAAAAATCTCCCAAACCATCAGCAATATTTTTATAAGATTCTAATATTATTTTGTCATTTTCTGTCAATATTACAGTAGGGTTTTTCATAGCCAAATCTCCTTTTTATATCAATGATATCTCTATACTTTTATGTAATTTTCATAGTATTTTTATATTTTAAAAATAAACACAGATATTTCTAACGATTCATCGCTTTTTATACTATATTACTACAAAAAATAGTATATATGAAAAAAATAAAAATTTCAATAATGCAACTATCAGCTTTGTAAAAAACATATAAAAGTCATATCATTATCAAAAAAATTTTAATAAATAGTACATATAGCACATATATAAAATTATAATAAATAGGAAGTGATGCTATGAAAAAAAATGCAGTAACAGAACAAAATAAATTTATTTTCTGTGGTATCAACTGGAAAGTAAGGGCAAAAAATCCCTATTTTTGGATTGGTCTAATTGCTGTAATATTTGCCTCTGTAGGCATTAAACCAGAAATGCTCACAAGCTGGGGAATACTTTGGCAAGAATGTAAACAACTTTTTTCAAATCCCTTTGCACTTTGCTGTGTTATTATTGCAGTAATAGGCTATGTAAATGACCCTACCACAAGTGGTATAAAAGATAGTAATCAGGCACTTAGCTATCATGCTCCTAAAAAAGAATGAAAAATATCCCCTGCTATCATAGTAGGGGATTATTTTTATAGTAGATATTGATAGTATGTCCATTTTTTCTATTACTAAATATCATTTTCTGCCCATTCTTCTTCATATTTTAAAAATGAAATACTGTATTTGTCACTTGCTTCTCCAATTTCACTGCCAGAGTCGTGGTCCCATGCTGTAAAACTGAATCCTTCAGAATCAGGACTATAAGAACATAACCAGAATGAAAAATAATTATATTGACCAAAAACAAACCAATTATGTGTAAATGGTTCTTTTTCTGATGCTTCTAATGCCATATCTAATGGAAAAATGATGCCAAATGGCAATTCTGCTTTTGATATCACTTTATAAAAATCATGCATAATAAATGGGTCTTTTTCTAATTACTTATCAGATATCTCATATACACAAAAAGTAACATTACAATCATATTTCTTTATTAATTCATTAAAGTATACTTTTGTATATAATATTCAGTATTCATTTCTATACAACATATTGCATTCCATATGCTAATGCCAATATACTCTATATCTCTAATGTTTATTTCTATTTCCTTTCTTTCAGTAATAATTTCAAAATATTCCTCTGGTATTTGAATAGGTGAAAAATCTTTTAATTTCATAATAGAATTTACACTAGATATCTCTCCAAATTCAAAAACTTTATATTTTTTATTTATTTCATCAAAAAAATTCATTGATATACAATCTCCTTTTTATAGCGAAATCTTAAATGGTTATATTTATATTTGATCGTATCGCCATTTTCTGTTGTGACTTGTCTTGTTCTGTTGTATATGTCGTACTGATATGTTGTTTTGCCTTTACTGTTTTTTAAAACTCCCTCTTTTTTGTTAAAAAAGAGGGTGCATTCTAACTATACTATTTCTGTTTATTATTCTATTGATTTAACTTTTTCTCGTATTAACTTAGCAGCTTCATTTAAATCATCCACAGGAGTTTCCTTTTCTATATCATCCAATATATTGAGCAATATTTCCAAGTTTTTTTCATCTAGTCTTTTAATTGCAGAAACATAATATTCATGTAAATGTTTCGTATACAGTAATAGTTTGTTGAACATTTTAAACCAATATGGAGCACTTTTTATAATTTTATAACCATTAGATAAAAAGATATAAATTCCTTCCTCTACTTGATTATATTTTTCAGATATATATATTATAGTTTCTAAAATATCGTCCATAGCTGATAATGGTTCTTCTAGTTTATCATTTAGAATAACAGTACATAATCTTTCAATTACATTCATATCACCTTCCCTTCTTACCCTATATAATGCCTCGTCAAATACTTCAATGTCATCATCTTCATTACACATATATCTCATTTTTTCTAAAATTTGTAAACATTCTTCTACCGAATACATATTATTTTCCTCCTTTTTTAAATATCTCTGGATATGCCTCTTCATATGCTTTTATATAATCTGAAAAAGCTTTTCTAGCATCACTATTCCACAATCCATCTTCTTTTAAAACTCTTCTGGCATCCCATAAATCAAATGCTAACATATCTCTAGCATTCAAGTTAAAATAACGCTTTCTTATATCTGCGTCTATTCTACCATATGAAAATGTTCTTCTATGTCTTCCGCCGCCTATTTTAGGTTGCTCTAAATGCATAGCATAACTATCCAATCGAGAAATATTAAATTTTTGCTTCATATAGTCAGCAGATGGCATATGATGTCCTGTTAAATTATCACCTGATTCTTGTTTTAAACTGCCAAATCTACCAAATTCTAATTCCTTTATTACTACTACCTTTGTAGGGTCCTCATTATCTACTCTATACTCTATCAAATTTCTATTTACTCCATGTTCTACAGATTCATGTTTTTTCTCCACAAAATCTTGATACATTCTCTTTAGTTCTTCTTTATTTCTTTGATATTCTTCTGGAGTTAATTCATCTGATGAACATTGTTTTTTATGACCACTAGCATCAAACCATAGTAGTGGATTGTTGACAACATACACATATAAATTCAGCCCATCGCCTCTATACACATCTTCCTGTGTAAAGCGTGCTATCACTGGGTTGTAGAATCTTGCGCGTAAGTAGTATTGTTGTGTTTCACTATCCAGTTGCTCACCTGCATATTTGAAAACATTCTCTACATTTTCCTGTTGCTCTCTAATATTTCCAA
>CAJUNT010000049.1 GCA_910587735.1 uncultured Clostridia bacterium | reverse complement strand
TAGGAGAACTACTTGCGTTGACACCAGCCGATTTCGATTTTGAAAAAGGTGTAGTAACAATTAACAAATCTTATCAAAGAATTCAAGGAGAAGATGTCGTTACAGAACCGAAAACAGCAAAAAGTAATCGAACGATACAAATGCCTGACTTTTTGGTGGAGGAAATAAAAGATTATATAAGACTGCTTTATGGTTGCAAATCTACAGATAGAATTTTTCCAATTACAAAATCTTATTTACATCATGAAATGGATAGAGGAGCAAAAGCAGCAGAGGTAAAACGTATCAAATTGCACAGTTTACGTCACTCAGCAATCAGTTTGTTAATAGATTTAGGGTTTTCAGCAGTTGCGATTGCTGATAGAGTAGGACATGAAAGTATTGATATTACATACCAATATGCTCATCTTTTTCCTACGAAACAAATGGAAATGGCACAAAAATTAAATATAGAAAGGGGTGAGGAATTTGGAGAGAAATTTGGACAAGCAAGGTAGATGGCGAAATAAAACTGTTTCATTTAGAATGTCGAATGAAGAAATAAGATTATTAAATAACCTAGTTTCACTATCTGGATTAACTAAGCAAGACTACATTATCAAAAGATTGCTTTGCAAAGACGTTGTTGTAGTAGGCAATACAAGAGTATACAAAGCTCTAAAAAATCATATGGAGCAGATTTTTACAGAACTAAAAAGGTTATCAACTATGCAAGAAATTGATGATGTAACACTGTCGACAATTCAATTTATAGGTCAAATTTTACAAGGAATGAAGGAGGAAAAACAATGAGTAAAGAAAAAAAGATTGTCCCTATTACATCTGGTGCAACAGAAAAGGAACAATCAAATATTATCAACAAAAGTATAGCAGAAAAACAACAAAAAAGCAATTTACAAGCCACAGAAAATTTGAAAAATTTTGAACAGGGGGTGTTGAATACGATTACAATGGAAGAATTGTATGACACAGTATATCCGCCAAAAGCAGCAGTTGTGGATAAACTGATTTATAATGGTACATATCTGTTTGTAGGTGCTCCTAAAATTGGAAAGTCGTTTTTGATGGCACAACTAGGCTATCATGTTAGTGTGGGCTTACCTTTGTGGGGTTATCAAGTGAGTCAAGGGAGTGTTTTGTATTTAGCATTAGAGGACGATTACAGCAGAATACAAAAAAGATTATCAAGAATGTTTGGCATGGAAAGTACACCTAACTTTCATTTTGCAACAAAATCAAAGGCATTGAATGAGGGATTAGAAGAACAGCTTACTAACTTTATGAAAGAGCATCCAAACACAAAGTTAATTATGATTGATACACTACAAAAAGTAAGAGAAATCAATGGCGACAGATATAACTACTCCAATGACTATGATATTGTTATGAAGTTAAAACAGTTTAGCGAGAAACATAACATTTGTATGCTCATTGTTCATCATACTAGAAAACTGCAATCAGAAGACTGTTTTGATATGATTTCAGGTACGAATGGTTTGCTAGGTGCTGCCGATGGGGCGTTCATACTCCAAAAAACAAAACGAATTGACAACAAAGGAATACTTGATATTGTTGGACGTGACCAACAAGACCAAAAAATTTATTTGGAGTTTGACAGAGAAAAATGTCTTTGGAAATTTATCAAGATGGAAACAGAATTGTGCAAAGAACCGCTTGACCCAATCGTAAAAATGGTTGGAGAAATAGTAACAAAAAGTAAATCTGATTGGATTGGTAGTGCTTCAGAATTAGCTGTACTACTACCAAAGGAAATATCACCAAATGCTTTAACCAGACGTTTAAATGTCAATGCAGAACGATTGCTGGAAGAATTTAGCATTTACTATCAAACAAGCCGAACTAGGACAGGTAGACAAATTAAATTGACGTTAACGAAAAAATGAAAAGTGTGACGATATTTTGTGTAAATATCGTCATACAAAAAGAAGAACATCAAGCAGCTAAAAGTGTTGAATTTACAAGGCTTTTAAAGCATATAGACAGCAAAAAAGTGATGAGTGTGACGATGTGACGGTATTTTAGATAGTAGGGAATAGATAAAAAATATCGTCACAAATGTCTTGAAAAATAAATTTAGATGTATGAAAAGCCTTGATTTTACTGAATTTTGTGCTAATTGATTTAGAAAATAAAAAGGTGAAAGCGTGACGATATTTCAAAAAGTAATAGATATATAAAAATATCGTCAACATCGTCACAGAACTAAAAAAGATAAAATAAAACAACGAGAAAGCCTTGATTTTACAGCATTTTTTGAATGTAGAGTTTGAAAAAAAGCGTGACGATATTTTAAAATTCAACAGGCAAAATATCGTCACAAGATTTAAAAATAGAGGTGTAAAATATGAAGAAAGTACAGATTAACGAAGATTTATTTTTATTGTTAATAAAATACCATATTTTGGAATATTATAATGAAGAAGAAAAAATTGTAGAAGGATTACAGGAAAAATTTGATAGAGTAGTCAATAGAAGTTTATATACAAAATATAAAACAGCTCCAACAGAAGAAGAAAAGGAAAAAGCTAGGCAAGAGTATTTAGATAGAAAAGGGATTCACTCTAACTTTCGATGGTAGGGTTTTTCCTTGTTTACTGAAAACAGAAACGTGACACGTTTCTGTTTTTTAGTTGACAAGAGGAATTGCTTATTCTGCTAACATGAAAAATGCAACAATTTGATGTGCTAAATAGGAACAAAAGTATCAAATGTCAATCAAAGAAAAATAGCCTTCAAAGGCATTGTATATACAATATTTTGGAGTATTTAAGTTTATTTTATTAAATGACATAAAGAAACCAAAGGGGGGATATAAAATATATATGTATGTATTATATATAGGTATAGATTGCATTATTTTATTATCATATTTCTTTCTTAGTAGCAAAAAAAGAAATATAACAAACTTCTTTTTTAGGCTGTTAAGGAAGATCTTTTTTACAAAATTTATATAGAAATAGCTTTATTTTTAATAATACTACTATTTAATAGTATTAAAAACGAAAGAAAAAAATTTTTTAAATTTTCTATTTTGAAGTGGTAATTTAAGAAGATTTTTTTTGCAAAATTTTAAGCAATGCAGGAAACTTTTTTATTAAAAATTTTATCAAAAGTAGTTTTATTTTTAGTAGTAGAATTTATATATAGTGCAATAAAAATGACATTCCAAAAAAAGGAAAAGCCACGCCGAAGGCGTTTTGCAAATTTCAAAAAAATTTGCATTTGGGGTTTGGGGTCACCCCAACAAGCGTGGAAAGGGATATCCCTTTCCCCTGCTTGCAGTTGATGCAAATTCTTCTTATATATAATATTTTTGCTATTTTTACTTATTTCCTAATTGATTAATTTACCAAAAAAATTTTTTAATAGATACAACATTCATTAACAATTTTTTTGCAATTTTAATACGTTCTTCTTATTTGCTTTCTGCACGTTCTAGCAATCTTTTTTCACTTAAACATTATTCTTCTTACTCAAATAATCTAATATTGACGAGGCAAAATAAATTTTTGATATTTTGTTTCAATATCTATTAAAAAAATATTCTATAGAAATTATATTTATACAATCCACTCTTCATTTTCGCATTCATTTTCTATGAGCGATTTTATTATTTTTAAACCATGTTCTAATTGTGCTGTTGTGCTAGGAGAACAAATTGCAATACGAATTGCAGAAATATTATTTGTATTTCCAACTGCAAAACGGTCAGAACAAAACACTTTTACAGCATTTTTTTCTGCCTGCATTTCAAAGCGATAGCCATTATAATTATTGGGCAGAGGCAACCACTGAAAAAGAGAATACATATTATTTAGTTTTGGAAAATACTTTTGATAAATTTGGTTTCTTTTTTCTGACAACATACATTTTTCATGGATGATATGATAGGCTGTTCCATTTTCTATCAACTGCGTAATAATTTCTGAATTCAACAAAGGAATTTTTAAATTGACATTGTTTGCTGTATTTAAAAATATTTTTTTGAAACGTTCCGAAAATACTAAATAAGCAGCACGAACACCAGCTACAAGCGATTTGGATAAACTATGTAAATAGATTGTATTTTCAGGAATAAGAGAAAACATAGGTGTTATTTTATTTTGTATGGTAAAGTGATAAGTATCATCTTCTATTAACATTATTTTTTGTTTTTTGATAATATCACTTATTTTTTTTCGACGTTCTAAAGGCATTGTGATAGTAGTAGGATTAGAACAGCAAGGCATCAAATAAACACCTTTTATATTTACGATGCTGCATTGTTTTTCAAGTGCTTCTGGCAGCATACCATTTTTATCTGTTTCTATACCAACAAGCTGAATAGAAAGCTGTTTTGCAAGCTGTATCAAATTAAAATATGTAAAGTTGTCTACAGCAATTTTATCCCCTGCGTGAAACAATGACAACAATGTAATGATAAGAGCATTTTGTATACCAGAAGTAATCATAATATTGTTTTCATCTGTATCAATGCCATATTGAGAAAGCCATTTTTGAGCTGTTTTTTTGTGATATTGTGTGACTATAGTGTTGTCAAATTCAAATAACATGGGAGCATTTGTATGACTTAATATTTCCTTTGCAGTATCTGCTACAATATGATTAAATTGATAATAGGGCTGTATGGCTCCAAGTGGAATCAATGTGTTTTGTTGTTTCTTTTCAGATATGGTGGCATGAGCAGAAACAAATGTTCCTTTTCCAACTGTTCCATAAATCAGACCTTTTATTTCACATAATTGAAACGCTCTTGTTATGGTACTCAAATTGATATCTAAAAAGTCAGCCAATTCTCTTTGAGGAGGTAACTTTGTATTTGGAGCAATTTTTCCACTTTGTATATCTTTTTCTAGTAATTCCGCAATAGAAATATACATAGGAAATTTTAATTGATTCTTATCTGGCTTCCATGACATAGGATAATTTTCAAAAGAATTAATAGGCATAATGATTCTCCTTTACAATATTGTATTCCATACAATTATACACTTGAAAGCATACAAATACAATTATAAAATATCAATAAGAAAACAATTTAAAAATTGTATGCAAAAAGAGAAAGGAGATAAAGATGAAAGATTTAACACAAGGAAACGAATTAAAAACAATATTTTACTTTTCATTGCCTATATTGATTGGAAATTTATTTCAGCAGCTTTACAATGTAGTAGACAGTATCATTGTAGGAAATTATCTAGGAAAGGAAAGTTTAGCAGCAGTAGGATTTAGTTATCAAATTAATTTTTTACTGGTTGCATTCTCCACAGGAATTTCTATGGGAGCAAGTGTATTGATTTCAAGGTATTTTGGTGCAAAAAAAATGAATTATGTCAAAAAAGTAATTGATACAGGGTTTGTATTTTCTGTAGTATTATCTGTATTGATTGCAGTATTGGGAATATATTTTTCCTATACTATATTAGTATCTTTTAGAGTGCCTGAGGAATTACTTTTTATGGCAAATGATTATTTAAAAATTATATTTATTGGAGTTATTCCAACATTTGCATATAATGCGTTGACAAATATTTTAAGAGGAGTTGGAGATTCTAAAACACCTACTTACATATTGATAGCAGCAACATTTTTAAATATTGTATTAGATATTACTTTCATAAAAATTTTCCAGTGGGGTGTTTCTGGTGCAGCAATCGCAACTGTCATTTCGCAATTATTTTCATTTATTGTATGTATGATTTATATGTATTATCATTATGCTGAATTCTATATTCATGTCAATTCTTTACAGTTTGATTGGCAGCAGTTGAAACAAAGTCTTATAATTGGTCTGCCTGCAACATTGCAGCAAGTATTTATTGGTGTAGGGTTTATGTCAATACAATTTTTAATCAATGGGTTTGGCACAGATTGTATGGCTGCATATACTGCTGCTTCTAAAGTAGACTCTTTTGCAGAAATGCCTGCATTAAATTTAGGCAGAGCATTAACTAATTTTACCGCACAAAATTATGGTGCAAATCAAAAAGACAGAATTATCAAAGGGGGAAAATATACTCTTTTTATGGGAGTAGGTATATCTTTATTGCTTTCTGTGATAATTTGTCTTTTTCCAACTATGTTTCTATCTATGTTTAATAGAGATACAAATGTACTGCAAATTGGCAGTGGATATTTGCGTATTGTTTCTGCATTTTATTTTATATTTGCTGCTATGCAGATATTAAATGGTCTTTTATTGGGATATGGCAAACCTTTTGTGCCAATGCTGGGTTCTATACTGTCATTGTGTTTGCTGCAAGTACCTGTGGCAATATTTCTCTCTCATACAAGTTTAAGATATTATGGTGTTTGGATTGCTGCTCCTATTGGCTGGTTTGGTGGTTTGTTGATTCGATTTTTGTATTTTTTGAAAATTGTAAAACAGTAGCATTTTAAAATTTTTGTTAATTTTTTATTCGTAATTATATATATCATATATACAGGCTATATCTCTGTATAGAAATTAGGTTAACAATGCAGGGGAATAATTTTAATAAAAATGTATTGACACAATGGTAAAAATTAGATATAATTATAAACAATAAGGGAGCTTATGTATTAGGCTGAGAGGAAGTAAAAAACTTCGACCTTTATAACCTGATTTGGATAATGCCAACGTAGGGAACGTTTATTTTTTATGAATTTACGGGAAATACTTCGGTGTTTCTCTTTTTCTTTTGCGTGGAATGTTCTAAATCTAATTAATTTAATATAGTAAACAATGAGAGTGAGCGAAAGTTCATGAAGGGGTACACCACCGCGGGCGTATTCTTTTGTGAACTTTTTTTATTGCTATTTGAGAAAGGAGGATTTACATGGTAGTAAATGGGAAGAATGTATCATTAAAGCAGGAATTGTGTTTGATAAAATATTTACAAGAAAAAAAGTATTCATTAGATTATATTGCGGTAGAAAAGAATGGTACGATTATACCAAAATCAAAATACAATACTACAATGCTACAAGATGATGATGTCATAGAAATTGTGAGTTTTGTAGGAGGAGGTTAATATGTATTCAAAAAAAGAAATCTATCAAGCATTAGTAAAAAGACATTCTTTTTCTACACAGCAACTTTTGAAAAAAGGAAATGTAGCGATTGCAGGTTTAGGTGGTTTAGGTTCTAATGTTGCAATTATGTTGGCTCGTGTGGGAGTAGGACAAATACATATGATAGACTTTGATGTGGTAGATATCACAAATTTGAATCGTCAGCAATATTTTTTGGAGCATATTGGTATGAATAAAACAGATGCTTTAAAGCAACAAATTTTAAAAATCAATCCTTATATTAATATTATAACGGATTGTGTGAAAGTGACCGAACAAAATATAAAACAGTTGTTTTATAAAAATGATATCATATGTGAAGCATTAGATGCCCCAGAAGAAAAAGCAATGTTAGTAAATGGTATACGAGAATATTTCCCAGAAAAGAAGTTAGTTGCATCTTCTGGTTTAGCAGGATATGAAAGCAGTAATTCTATTAAAACTCGTAGAATTTCTAAAAATTTTTATTTGTGTGGCGATGGCATAACAAAAATTTCTGAAAAAAATGGATTGATGGCAGCAAGAGCAGCACTTTGTGCCTGCCATGAAGCAAACATGATTATAAGATTATTATTAGGAGAAGAAGAGGTATAAAGAAAGGAAGGAATATAGAAATGAAAAATGAAAAATTAGTATTAGGAGGACAGGAATTTACATCTCGCTTTATATTAGGCTCTGGAAAATTTTCATTGGAATTAGTAAAAGCATGTATCGAAAAAGCAGGTGCGGAAATCATTACATTAGCATTACGTCGTGTGAATGAGGGAGGACTTGCGAATATATTGGATTATATCCCTAAAAACATAACATTGTTACCTAATACATCTGGTGCAAGAAATGCAGAAGAAGCCATTCGCATCGCAAGATTATCCCGAGAAGTAGGATATGGCAATTTTGTAAAATTAGAAGTAATTCGCGATAGCAAATATTTATTACCTGATAATTATGAAACCATTAAAGCAACAGAAGTGCTTTCAAAAGAAGGTTTTGTTGTTATGCCTTATATGTATCCTGATTTGAATGTAGCAAGGGCATTGGTTGACGCAGGTGCTGCTTGTATTATGCCGTTAGCTGCACCAATTGGGTCAAATAAAGGACTTTCTGCAAAAGAATTTATACAAATATTAATAGATGAAATTGATTTACCTATTATTGTAGATGCAGGCATTGGCAGACCATCACAGGCATGTGAGGCAATGGAAATGGGGGCCGATGCAGTAATGGCAAATACTGCAATTGCAACTGCAGGTGATGTTGCAGTAATGGCAGAGGCATTTAAAAAAGCCATTGAAGCAGGTAGAAGTGCCTATTTATCTGGTATGGGTAGAGTTATCCATAAGGGGGCAAGTGCATCTTCTCCTTTAACAGGCTTTTTACAATAGACAAAGAAAGGAGAATAAAAATATGGAACATTTTAATGAAAGTATATTGAATGATGAAATATTGGCAAATTTGAAAAAAGATAGAATTGACCATATGACTTATTTGCCTGGGATGGAAGTATTAGAATCGGATACAATGAGGAAAGTATTAGAGGCAATGGAAACTTATGATTATCACCACTATACAGAATCAGATATTATGAGGGCATTAGAAAAAGAGGTTCTTTCAACAGAAGATTTTGGAGCATTATTATCTCCTGCAGCAGCACCATTACTAGAGCAGATTGCACAAAAAGCACAATTTGAAACAAGAAAACATTTTGGAAATAACATTTATATGTTTACACCAATTTATATCTCAAATTATTGTGCAAACTATTGTATTTATTGTGGTTTTAATTGCCATAATACGATAAAAAGAGCAAAGTTGACAGAACAAGAAATTGAAAAAGAAATGAAAACAATTTCTGAAACAGGTTTACAGGAAATATTAATATTAACAGGGGAAAGTCGTGCAAAATCGGATGTAACATACATAGGAGAAGCATGTAAAATTGCAAGAAAATATTTTAAAGTAATTGGTTTAGAAATCTATCCGTTAAATGCAGACGAATATGCTTATTTGCATAAATGCGGTGCAGATTATGTAACAGTATTTCAAGAAACATATAATAGTGACAAATACGAAACATTACATCTTGGAGGACAAAAACGTATTTTTCCTTATCGCATCAACGCACAGGAGAGAGCATTAAAAGGTGGAATGAGAGGAGTTGGTTTTGCAGCACTTTTAGGATTAGATGATTTTAGAAAAGATGCTTTTGCAACAGGATACCATGCTTATATTTTGCAAAAAAAATATCCTCATGCAGAAATTGCATTTTCTTGTCCAAGATTAAGACCAATTATCAATAATGATAAAATCAATGCTATGGATGTTCATGAGAGAGAATTACTTCAAGTGGTTTGTGCCTATCGTTTGTTTATGCCTTTTTCTAATATCACAATTTCTACAAGAGAGTGTGCTAGAGTACGTGACAATATGGTAAACATTGCAGCAACAAAAATTTCTGCTGGAGTTAGTACAGGAATTGGAGAACATGTAAAAGATGTGGAATCTAAGGGGGATGAGCAATTTGAAATATCTGATGGACGTTCTGTTGAGGAAGTTTACAATACTCTTTTGAAAAATAATTTACAACCAGTAATGAGTGATTCTATTTATGTGTCATAAAATATATCAAAATGTAATTGCAGTCACAAATAGAAAATTATGTAAACGACCATTTATGGAACAGTTAGATAGAATTTGCCAGTGCCATCCCAAAGCAATTATACTACGAGAAAAAGATTTGCAGGAAAAAGAATATGCTATATTGGCAAAAGATGTTATAAAACTATGTAAGTCCTATCATGTTTATTGTATTTTGCATACCTATATCAATGTTGCAAAAGCATTAAATTGTTATGCGATTCATATGCCTTTTGCATTATTACAAAAGTATAGTAATGAATTACAGAATTTTAATGTCATAGGTACTTCTGTACATAGTAGCCAAGAAGCAGTAGAAGCAGAGAAAATAGGAGTAAACTATATTGTCGCAGGACATATTTATGCTACAGATTGTAAAAAAGATATTCCACCAAGAGGACTTATATTTTTAAATGAAGTTTGCAAAAATACTGTATTACCTGTTTATGGTATTGGAGGAATCAAATTACAGAATAATCAAATAAATGAAGTAATGCATCATGGGGCAAAAGGTGTCTGTATCATGTCAGAAATGATGAAAATATAAATAATAGAAAGTTTAAAACATTTTTATTTTTTAGATGGCAGACTTCTATATATTTAAACTTAAAAAAGTAAATGACTTTCAAATGAATATGAATAAAATAGAATTATTATTCAAAATTTTAAATAACAAAAGCACTTACTGATATTACTTTGATATTAAAAAATTTTTAAAATAGAAATATATAGACAAATAAAATGAATTTTGGTATAATATGAATAATAAATACCATATGATATACCACAAATCTAAAAAGGTCTGTTGAGTGGGAATGATAAGTCAATGAAAACAAACCTAGTATTTATGCGGTTTACAAGCAATTTTGTTTAGTGATTGGCAACGAAATGGCAACATTTTCTGAATTACCCACAAAATAATTTATTTCAAATTCATAAAACCTTACTGATTTTCAAAAAGAATTGGAAATCAGTAAGGTTTTTTATTTTCTTACTCATTACTTTTGTTATCCAATTCTGTTGTAAAAATATCATTGATTGTTTGCGATGGAACTTTTGCCCAACGATTGGAGGTGTCAAATTTAGGGTAATTATATCTCCATTGGTCGTACTGCTCTTTTGTAATTTTGCCCTGTTCGAGTTTTACAGATTGCTCTTGCCACGCTTGGAACATCTGTAATAAGGAAAGGTCAGATTTATCTAAGTGTAGGCAAATTTCATCGTTCATAGTAGTGATTTTTAAACCATATAAATCCTCTAAGGCGAAAAATGTGTGCAGAAGTCCTGTATAGTTATCTATATTTGGAACAGTAAGAGCATTAGGACTGATGCCAAATAGGTTAGCCATTGTTTTTACAAGCTCTTGTTTGGGTATTCGTGCCTCTGCTTCATACTGTGCCATACGAACATCAGAAGTTTTACCAAGAAAGCCAAGCATTCTGCCAAGTTGCTTTTGCGTTAATTCTTTTTTCTTACGGAAAAATTTGATACGTTTGCCGATTGCCATAATAAGAACCCTCCAAAAAAATATATTATTTTTAGTATAGCATAAGAAAGATGAAATAGCAATAAAAATTAAATAAAAAAAGTTAATATATTTTTCTCTAACTCATTGACTTAACTAAAAATATTTAGTAATATAAATAATATACTAAACTATTTTATTTAATATATAAGGAGGAGAAAATATGGAAAATAGAAACTTTATGACGGTTGATGAAGTAGCAAAAGAATTGAAAGTGTCGAAATCCTATGCCTATAAAATTGTAAAGCAATTAAATGAAGAATTAAATAAATTAGGCTATTTGACATTTTCGGGTAGAGTGAACACAAACTATTTTTATAAAAAAGTTTGTTATACAGAGCAGTAGTTAAATGTAAAGCGAAAGGAGTTGAAAACATGGCTGTTTACAAAGATGGTGACAAATGGAGGGTAATTTATCGTTATACGAATTGGAAAGGAGAGAAGAAACAAACACAAAAGCGAGGTTTTGCAACAAAGAAAGAAGCTCAAGCGTGGGAAAGAGAAATCATGCTGAAACAGCAAACAAAATTAGATATGACTTTTGCAAGTTTTTTTGAGATTTACGAGCAAGACAAGAAAAAAAGATTAAAAGAGAATACTTGGGAATCCAAAAGTCATATTATTCGTACAAAAATATTACCTTATTTTGGTGATAGAAAAATTGCAGAGATTGAAGCAAAAGACGTGATTGCTTGGCAAAATAAGTTAATGGGGGAAGAAAAGTATTCTCCGACTTATTTGAAAACAATCCATAGCCAGTTGAGTGCTATATTTAATCATGCTGTAAGATTTTATCATTTACCATACAATCCAGCACAAAGAGCAGGAACAATAGGAAGTGAAGAACACAAAGAAATGTTATTTTGGACGAAAGGGGAATATGTTAAATTTTCTGACGCAATTATGGATAAACCACTTTCATTTTATGCTTTTGAGTTGCTCTATTGGTGCGGTATTCGAGTAGGTGAGTTGCTCGCATTGACATCAACAGATTTTGATTTTGACAAAAAGACATTAACAATTAACAAGTCTTATCAGCGATTAAAGGGCAGGGATTTGATAACTAGTCCGAAAACGGTAAAAAGTAACAGAACGATAAAAATGCCTCAGTTTCTTTGTGATGAGGTGCAAGAATACATTAGTATGCTGTATGAAATAAAAGAGAATGAAAGATTGTTTCCAGTTACAAAATCGTATTTACATCATGAAATGGACAGAGGTTCTCAAATCGCTAATGTAAAAAGGATACGAATCCACGATTTGCGACA
>CAJUNT010000048.1 GCA_910587735.1 uncultured Clostridia bacterium | reverse complement strand
CTGCCACCGTTGTAGCTCCTCTGATGTAAGTGCCATATGCTGATTGACAAATACGCTCCATCACTTCCATTTGTTGTTTTTGTTTTTTGGATACAATTTTACTTTTTCTAACAGTTGCCTTTTTTTTGCTCTTTGTAGCCTTTTTTGCTTTTTTTCCTTTCACCACTGATAACGCCACTGATACCATTGCTACTGCTGTTGTTATAGGATTTCCTATCATTTTTGGCATAGCTGCTTGTAATGTCTTACTAAAAAATCCCATATTCCCCCTCCTTCATAGTAAACCATTTCATTGATTTACTATAAATTGTCTGGCTTTGCAATATAACATGAAATAATATTACTCCCCTCGTTATGCTGAGCAATATCTGTGAAATACTCTACCTAAAATCAAAGTGTTTCTCAATTACCCTACTTTTTTTACAATAATATTTTCTAAAGTTTTTTATACTCTTGCTGAACTTTTAAATAATCATTATAAAACACTTCAAAGTCATCACCTAATTTTTCTTTAAGCTCATCAATCGCATTATTTTTTAAATATTTCTTTTAATTTACTTTTTCTAAAGTTTCAATATTTTTTGTCTAATCATCATTATATCAGTTGTATTACTACATATTTTTATTATATTATCAATAAAAGATTTTCCATGTTTATTACATTGTAGAAAATTTTCTATTGTGTGCTCTATCAAAGCATTATCCACTATTTCTATTGCTTGTGGAAAAAACCTTTGTCCTTTTAATTCATATGCCTTTCTTGAAATATATGCAACAGCATCTATAATACAATTCCAGGCACAAATTTCTTTTTCATCATTTGTATTTTCTTGAAAGGTAACTAATCCCTTTTCTTCATCATCAAGTAACTCATAAAAGTAATTTCCGTCCTTTTCTTTTGTTTTTATCCAATTCCAGCAATCTAATACAACATTTTGTACCATTTTTTTTTGTTCTTCATCTTCAAAAATATGAATTACATTTTCTGCAATTGATAGAAAAATAATATCTTGATTATTTATAATATTTGTATGATACATAAATTTACTCTCCTATTCTATATATGTTCCATTTTGAATTATAACAGTGGATCTACCTGTTACCTTAATATTAGGTAAAGTTTCTGATGTCACTTCAATTCTTAGATGTGGGTATTTTTGACTCAACTGTTTTAAAACTCCAGGAGATACTGAATTATTTTTTAAACCTTGTATGCATTTTCTACATACACCTGTTGGATTTGATTGATGAATTTTTAATATTCCAATAACATTTTCTGGTAATATATTAGCTTTTTCTACCGCTTTAATAAATTCATTTGCTATATCTTCTTCTGCATGTTTTTTAAAAAGGTAATTTTGACCTGGATATTTAATTTCTCTATTAGGATTAATTTCGTCTAAATCTTTTAGTCCTACTTCCTGTCTTACTTTAGGTGATAGTCCCTCAAATTCTAAATCTTCTAATCCAGGAACATTTGTTTTTCCAACAGCTACAGTATGCGTTTCTGGAACATTTAATTTTTTTCTAATTTTATCTATATCATCCTTTCCTACCTGGAAATTTTTATTTTCTTTTTTTATTAAATCTTTAGTGTCTAATTTTTGCTCCCTACTTATATTTTCCACTGTATTTACTTCAGTTGAAGATACAGCAGGACTTGTATGTACGCCATCTCCTGTTTTTTTACTGTATTCTCCTACTACCTTTTTTGTAGCATCTCCTACTTCATTCTTAGTTTCACTCACTGTTTTATTCTTTACTTTTTTTACTATTTTATCCTTTGTTAAATTTACTGCCTTATTTTCTGCAAATTCTCCTACTGTTTCTTTTGCTGTATTTTTGCTTGTTTTCTGCAGTACATCTTTTATAGACTTTTTGTCATTAGGAAGTATTAATTGATAGTTATTTTTTTTCAGAGCATTGATATCTCCTCCTGCTGTTACCACATTTTTTAGCCAGCCTTCATTTATAGGCAAATCTTTTGGTATCCACTTTTTCACTGTTGTTGCGTCTGGCATGAGTTCTTTTATCGTTTTTTTACCAGCCTCTTTTATTGCTGTTTTACCAGCAGTTTTAGTGACTGTTTTTGCAACTGTTTTACCAGCACTTATTGTTAATTTTTTTGCTCCAGTTTTTAATCCAGTTGCAATGACTGCCCCGCTGCCTGCCGTTAGAGCATCTACCGCTACATCTCCAACAATTTCTCCTACATCTTCTGCCATATCCTGAGGCGTACTTCTCCATACTGCATCTACAATACCATCAAAAGTTTCGCCTAAAAACTCCTTTGTATTTTGTATAGGGTGTTCTATAAAATCTGAGGCTCCGCTCGAAACTGCATCCCATACTTTCCCTGGTTCTGTCACAAGTGTTTTTACAGTATCATAAGTTCCCTTTAGACTATTTCCTACTCCTCTTGCAAGTGCTCCTTTTGTTGCTCCCACCATATTAATAAACTCTGGTATACTTGGCATATCTTCCATTGTTAAATTGCCACTAAAAAAGTTTTCTAATGTATACTTTTCATCTATTACTTGTTCTCCTTTTAATGCTTTCCAGTAACTATCATAATATCCCTCAATGTATCCTGCACCTTTTTTAGCATATTCTAAAATTTTGTCTTCTTTTTGTTCCTTTATAGCATTTTCTTTTTTAGGTCCTGTTTCTAACTGCACCAAATAGTTTACCTTTGGAGCTGCTTCTTCCATCATTGTTTTAACCATTTCTGATGCTGGTATGGCAACTGCTGGGTTCCTATATATCTCGCTGCTACTGTTGTAGCTCCTCTGATGTAAGTGCCATATGCTGATTGACAAACTTGCTGTACCATTTCTCTTTGCTTTTTTGAAATTGCCTTTTGCTTTCTTACTGAGCAATGCTTGTAAAACACTCCACCAAAAAGCAGAGTGTTTCACAAATTAAATGCAGTTGCAACATTTTTAGTCTACACAAATGCCAAACAAAGAAGATACTTGGTATATTTCTTCTAAATTTTTCAAATGTGTTTTTTCATTTCCAAATACATTTATTACCTCATCTCTATGATCTTCATCATAACAATCTTCCATCTCTTCACATATGTCAAATAAAAGTTTTTGTATTTCCTTTTCATGAGTTGCATCACACCTAATAATAACTAAACACATACAACTAGTTTTATGAGATGCAAACAACATATATTTGTTCTCTGTATCTTTTTTAAGAATAAGTATTTCACCATTAATATTTTTTCTAATCATATTGTCCATAGGAATATCCAATAATTTTGATACTTCATCTCTTATTTTGTTCATAAATTCATTTTCAAATTGAAATTCATATTGACAATCTTCATAATAAAAAATCCCTTATTGTTTTAGTATAATTATATATTAGTATATTAAATTATAACTATTCTTTATTATTTTAATGTTTTAGATAAATATTTTCCGTCAAATCTAATTCCCCATCCTTTGTTTTCCAAAAATAATAAATCATCAATTTTTGTAAAATCTGGTAAATTTATATTGTTATTTTCTAAAAATAATATAATAGCATTTAAATTATCTAAACTTTCTTTTCCATATCCATTGATAGAAGCATATGCATGACTATTAGCTAAACTCCATACCATTTTTAAAATAGTATTAACGTCAGAATCAGAAGAAATATTTTCATATAAATTTTTTAATTCATTATATTTTTCTTCTTTTAAGTATTCAAAATTAGAATCTTCATAATTATCAAATTCAAATAAATACTCAGGAATATACTCCATTACTTCGTCCATCCATTCATCCCAATAACGGAGATTTGTTACTTCCCAATATTTTTCAAATACTATATCCCAACTTTTTTTAGGATATTTTACAATTAAATATTCTTCTGCACACATTATTCCATATGCTATTCTTCCTATAACAGAAATTTTTTTAAACTTCTCAATCATTATTTTTCTCCTTCTATCCAACCAGAATAATTTTCAAATATCTTATCTTTAAAAGTATACGTACAATTTTCACAAGCAGGTTTCAATTCTCCAAATTTATTATCTGTTGTATGTATTGTAGTAATAGAGATATTTTCTAATTTAGCTCCATCATTTAATGCTTGATTAATTGCATCTACTTCAGCACAATTCCCAATTTCATATTGATTAAGTGATTCTTTTGGTAATATGCCATCTTTTACTTTATCTCCAAACAATATACTATTTTTAGATGTTTTTTCTATATTAATTCCCTTATTTCTTCCATAATAAAAATTCCCTGTAACTGAATCATATGCAACACATACTGTATTAAATCGATCCCTTTGTCTTTTTGAAATATTAGTTAATTCTTTTATCTTTTTTTGTGCAAAATCTATAACTTTATCATATAATATGTTTGAGGAGATCGTTTTTCCTAAATTTACTTGAGTTTGGCTTACAACATTACCTTCTACTTTTGTGTCTTTAACTTTACCTATATTAGGTTCACTTACTTCTCCACTAATATCTACACTACTAGAGCCATTTACACCACTCTTTCCCCTCACTACTGTTCTGGCAGTTGTTTGACCTGCTGTTTTTGCTGTATCATTCGTTTTAGAACTAGCTTTTGCTCCTGCTTCTGCAATATCATCCGCTTTAGAACTAGCTTTCATTCCAACTTCTGCGACATCATCCACTTTAGAACTAGCTTTTGCTCCTGCTTCTGCAATATCATCAACTTTAGAACCCGTCTTTACGCCTGCTTCTAGTAAATTATCAACTTTAGAACTAGCTTTTACTCCTGTTTCTACTACTTTCGCCTGTTTAGGTAATTTCAGCTTTTTTGCAATAAGAAAATCTGCTACAATGGCTCCTGCTTGACCACTATAATTTAATTTTTCCTCTTCTGAAGCTTCATCCCATGTTGTTTTTATTTCTTTCGCTATTTTGGAAAAATCCTCTTCATCCATATCTCCTACTAATTTTACTGTTTCCATAACACTTTTAGCTGTATCACATGGACTTGATGCTGCTAATAAAGTATCTTTTATCAACAGTTTTCCACAACCATCTACAAGCAATCCTCTTAAAAATGCACCTGCTTTTCCACCAAAGCTTAAATTATCTTCTTTACCACTTGTTAATCCTGTTATAGCATCTCCAAAGTCTGACCTCATGCTAGCTGGCTTTGCTAATTCTCTATTTTTATAATCTTCATCTAATCCTTTTGCCCAATCATTAATTTCCTTTTCCAAATAATCACTAAAATCATTTGTTGCTCTTTTAAAATCTCCATAAAGTTCTACAATATCATAAAATGGCTGCCCAGCAACTGGTGCATCATCTTCATAGCCCCACATGCGATTCCAAAGAAGTCCCATATCACAAATTGGCTTGCTATAAACTGGCTGGTTTTACAATATAATAGGAAATAATATCACCTTCTTTGCTTTGTTGCTGAGCAACGTTTGTAAAACGCCCTATCTAAAAAAACAAAGTGTTTTACAAATTTGTTTTATTAACAATTTATTTATCAACTTGTTTTTTCAAATATTCATCTAATATCTTCCTATGATAAGAACCTTCTTCTGGAACATAAGAAAATGTCTGATATGCCCATATAACTTCTCTATCAACTTGTTTATCAATTTGCTCTTCTTCTTCTTCTTTCATAACATCATAAAAAAATTCTATTTTAAAATTGCCTTCTGCATTAAAAGATAAACTTAATTGCTCCCAAGGCTCCTGACCGTTCTCTATAAAACAATCATATATCTCCAATAATATATGATTTAATTCTTTCCACAAATTTACATAAACATTTCTAGATACCTTATATATTTCTGGTATCTTATGAGATTGCAATCTTATATTTTTTTTTGTATCTTTAAAATAAAATACAGATGAAGAACTTATTTTTCCTTTTTTTACTTCTCCTAAATAATTTATATCATCCCACTCTACTGGAATCATATCTATAATCTGACTTGCCAATTTATTATATAATTCAGCTAATTTTTCTTCCATAATATTTTTCTCTCCTTAATATTTTATTATTCTTTTTGAGGACGAAAGTTAAAATTTTCTATATTTTTAAAATATTCTACTCCATCAATTTTATAACTAACTAAGTAATCACTAGGTCTAATAGAATTATTATTATAAACTATATCTATTTTAACTTCAACTTTCTTTCCTTCTTCTAAAGCTTTTGCCCATTTCTTTTCCATATTATACCATTCTCCACCTGAACGATTAACATATTTATTTTGTGGAAGTAAGTTATCAATTTCTCCTGAGCCATTAAATTGTGTGCCAAACAAATGTCCTCCATCATCTATATTTAATCTATCTGTTCCGCCCACTGTTTTCTGACTATATAGATTTCTAGTTCCCTTTTGCAATTTTAGTGTTCCTTCTGCACTTGTAATTCTTCTCTGACTATCTGTTATATATGTATAACCATTTGAATCTGTATATTTTACATTTGCTTTTAATACTTTCTTTTTATCTACTTTTTCAAAATGTTGACCATATTGAACAGTTTGTACCCCATTTGTGACAGTATTATTTATTGTAGTGTTAGTTGTTGTTGAGGTTATATTATTTACTTGTGATTTATTAACAGCGCTACTTGTTTGTACACCATCCCCTTTACCTTTTCCACTTTCTCCTCTTACTACTTTATTTTCTACTGTTTCTTGTGTTACTTTTTTTTCTATTTTATTTTCTGCATTATCTACAACTTCATCTTTTACTATTTTACCAGCTTTTTTACTTCCTTCTACTATAGGGGTTCCTATTACAGCATTTTCTATCAGTTCTCCTGTTGTTGATGTAACATTATTGGCAACAGAGCCTGTCTTTCCTGCCATTTTTGTAGCATCATCTACTTTAGAAACTGCTCCTTCTGCTATTCCTGTAACTTTTTTTGCTTTATCTCCTGTTTCAGATGCCATCATCATCAAACGATTACGAAATGCATTTTTTGATGCATTTTCCATTCCTGTTGTTGCTCCTACATATGCAACATTTTTTGCTCCAATCTTTCCTAAATCCCCTAAGCCTTCTGCAAATTCTTTTGCTCCCGTTTTTCCCAATGCTAGTAGTTTATTTCCTGCCATTTTTGCTCCACCAGCAGCCGCTTTTCCTCCTCCACCCGTTGCAATACCAGTAAGCACATCTCCTAAAATTTCTCCTGCATCTTCTGATATTTCTTGTGGTGTACTTCTCCATACTGCATCTACAACATCATCACGTATATTGCCAACAAATTCTTTTGTGCTTTCCCATGGGTCTTCCATAAAATCTAAAATTGCATCTGAAGCTACTTCTAATACTTTTTCTGGTTCTGTCGCAAGTGTTATTATACCATCATAAGTGCCTTTTGCACTATTCCACAATCCTCTATATTTTGCTCCGATTGTTGCTCCTACCATAGTCATATATTCTGGAAAATCTGGCATATCTTCTACTGTCAAATTTCCACTGAATAAATTTTCTAATGTATATTTTTCATCTATTACTTGTTCGCCTTTTATCGCTTTTGTAAAACCAGTAAACCAGCCTTTTGTAGAACCTTTCATATATTCAAAACGTCCATTAGTATGTTTATCAATTCTAGGTTTTTTTTCTTCTTTTATATTACTTTCTTTTTTAGGCTCTGCTTTTAGTTGCACTAAATAATTTACCGTTGGAGCATTTTTCTCCATCATTGTTTTAACCATTTCTGATACTGGTATAGCAACTGCTGGGTGTCCTATATATCTTGCTGCCACCGTTGTAGCTCCTCTGATGTAAGTGCCATATGCTGATTGACAAATACGTTCCATCACTTCCATTTGTTGTTTTTGTTTTTTGGACAGAATTTTACTTTTTCTAACAGTTGTCTTTTTTTTGCCTTTTGTAGCCTTTTTTGCTTTTTGTCCTTTCACCACAGATAATGCAAATGATACCATTGCAGTTGCCACGCTGAGAGGATTTCCTACCATTTTAGGCATAGCTGCTTGTAATGCTTTGTTAAAAAAGCCCATACTCCCCCTCCTTCATAGTAAATCAAATGTCATTTGATTGCAATTACTAATTGATTCTAACTTCTTTTCCTGCAATATCTACCATTTGATTGACTGTAATCTGGCTGGTTTTGCATTTAAACACAATTTCTTCTTTTGCCACAAAAAATATCTGGTCGCCTGCTTGTAAATCAATATTTTGGTCACTTTTTAAAAGTATGGGTTCTGTACTGATGATTTGAATGCCATTTTTTTCATTCAGTCTAATATAAATAACGTGCTTTTCTCCTGTCTGCTCATCTGTTCCATTGCAGCAAGTAATCAATATTTCTTCTGGGCTGAATTTTAGTTCTTTTCCGTTTTTTGTTCTGAAATATTTTACTGCTGGGTCACTTAGTCTATCGCTGCCCTTTTCCAATACTCTCAATGAATTTACGCCAACAGCGTCCTTTTCCTCTTTTGTTGGAAAATAAATCATAACAGTATCATCTACTTCTGGCATACAATACCAGCCACTGTTGCCCTCAGCGGTATAGCTTGTGGTGTAAGGGAAGGGGTATGCTTCTTCTTTTTTGGTTTGTTCTGCATCTATTTCAAGCTGTACTTTTACAGTATCTTGTATTGCTTCCAATACTCTGCCTTTCAAAGATAAGCCAATAATGCCTTCATGATACAATTTGTCCTGTGTAAAGCTATTTTCATTGGAAAGTATGTATTGATATACCAATACACCTTGCTGCATTTTTGCTGTTTTTTGTTTGATATAAAGCGGAATATTCTGAAACATAACAGTATCACCTATTTCAAAATCTTTGTCTGTTTCAATATAAAATACTACTACATCTAATTCTTTTAAACTTTTATTTTCATTTTGTGATGATTTTAAATATTGTTCTACATTTTTTGAAATGCGATAATGATACTGGTTTAAATTTCCTCTATTTTCGCCTTTGGGCATACCTATTGTAAATTTAGGCTTGTCTGTTAAATGAAATGGAAAAAGTGCTGCTTGAAAATGGGAGGCAACTCTTTTGATAAATTCCCAATCTGTTTCCTGATACTGCATTATAAAATTTTCTATAGCTTTTCCTTTTGTTACATTGTCTATCACATCGCTGCCCTGATATTCTTTTATTACTTTTTTAATCATATCAATATAAGTCATAGCTACATTTTGAAAAGAACGAGATACTTTTTTAATATCAAGCAAATAAGTATTAGAAAGTGCTTGTATCTCCAGAAAATAAACACCTTTTTGTTTTTCTATTTCAATATTTGTAACAACACCTTGAAATAAAAGTTTTGGCTTTTCTCCTTTTTGCTGCAATGCAATTTGTGTGCCTGATTTTGTATCATAAATGTCATTCTCTTTTTGTTCATCATAAAGCAATGCTGTCATATGTAAACTGGTATGCTCATTTAATTGTTGTTTGATTTCTAATTGCTGCAATGCTTTTATAGTATATTGCTGTATTCCTAACTGTAAATATGTACAATTCATATATCAAATTCACTCCTTATTTACTTTTTATTTTTATCACACCACCCAACATACAAGGCACAATGCAAATATTTAAAAGTGCTAATTCATTTTTCACTTTAAAATCCTTTTTGCCTCTTATCCAGGGCATACATACCACAGGAGTACAAGGGAGGGGAGGATTACTTCTTTTACATAACTGAAACGGAAGTATATTTTTTCCTACTACATTATCAAATATGGTAGCTTGCGTCTTTCCTGAAATACCAGAACCATGCGACATAGGTATTTGCAATTCACTTGTCATTGTTCCTAATGTACATTCTAGTGTTGCTCCTTCTGTTACCATCCATATATCAGCCATATCATTCCCCTTCTTTCTTTTAAATGTATAAAATACGAATGGCATTTTGTTTACTTTCTTTTTGTTCTATTAGAAGTGAAATTTCCATAAATTTAGAATTATCTGTTAAAAATGTTTCTTGAAAAGATATTATTCTGGCATCTGGAAATACTACTTTTCTATGAAAGAAATCTGCATAAGTCTGCTCTACTGTGACTTCTCTGTAGCTGTCTTGTTTTTGATTGCATTGTTTTGCCCATTTTTCAATTTCATTCAGTGCTGCTGTTGTATCGCTGCTGCCTTTATTGATTTGTCCCATCACAAATAATTTGCAGCTAGTATCATTTCCTTTTGCTAATGTATTTTCTCCTGTGGATACTTCTAAAGCAGTATGTGTAACGCTATGTACAGATAGTTCTACCTTTTTTCCTCCGCCATTCACACTAAAATAAATACCCATATCAAAAACCTCCTTAATGTGTTCCTTTACATTCTCGTATTACAATTTCATAGCGTGCCCTGCCTTTTTTAGAAGAAAAAGCATCTTTATATCGTACAACAAATGCTTTTTCAAAATTCACTTTTTGTATTTTTTCGCCCAAAGAATCAAATAATTCCATAGAAAATGTTCTATAACAATTTTCATCTGTACTAGTACAAAAGGCAAATTCTGCTAATTTTGAAATATTTACTGTTTCTACACCACCACTATGTAAATCAATTTCTCCAATCAGTGTTACTGTATCTACACTTTCTTCCATATATCTTGTTTGTGTTCCTTCTGTTATGGTATATTCACTTTTTAATATGCTTCTTTCTGTCAATATAATATTTTTGCCTCCGCCATCAATACGAACTTGTATAGACAATATTACCGCCTCCTTTAATATCTTTTTCTTTTTCGTTTGTAACGCAATTCCATTTCTGTTACATTGTCTTCAAATGTAATATAAATTTTGTCCTCATATTGCAATATTTCTTTTTTCTTTTTTGGAATATCCCTTCCTTTGCAAGTGATAACGCAATCTGTATCATGATAAAATAACACTGTTCCGTTTTTGCCTGCTCCAATATAAATTTTATGTGCTTCTGGCAATTTTTCCGTAACATCTAATATATGAAACAGTTCCCCTAATGTAATGCTTTTTTTGTTATCAATATAAGAAGCTCCCCAATTCAATACGGGTATTTCATTTCCGCTCAATGTGCTTAAAAAATAGCCCTCAAATACTGCATTTGAAAAAATAGTTTCTCCCGAAAATATAGGCTGTTCCTGCTGTATTTGCTGTTGTGGTTGAGTACGTTTTCTGATAACAAATAAATAAAATAAAAGTAATGCGATAAATAAAAGTAATATTATCAGCGCAACATTTTTGTAGTATATCCAAAATGGTAATATGTGAAATGTCAACATTTCTGTTATCACACCGCCCCTACCGTCTGAAACATATAAACTAACTTGCTTTTGTTGTTCTTTTTCTGTATCAACAAACAATATATTTTTATCTATATTGCAGTCTGTATTTTCTGTTTGATATACTAATGTATCTCCATCATCATCTTTAAAATATTGGTTTAAATCAATTTGTTGTGTTTGTTTTTTTTGAAGTAAATTGATTTCTTTTTTTTCTGTTGTGTAAGGTAATGTGTTAGACAATTCTATGTCATAGGGCGTTGTTTTTCTTTGATACAGTCCATTTTTGACAGTTGCCTCAAAACGGTATTGTTTAGGATTGCTGTTTTCAAAAGAGGCAAGCATTGCATTTCCAGCATTTCCCATAGTAATTTTTTGCTTTTCGCCTGTTTTGGTATCCGTTACAGTGAGTTCTCCTGTCATGTTTTCATACAACTTTTTATCCGTTATCACTTGTGCTGTATCTGTTTGATACAATTTCACTGTTACAGGCAAATGCAAAAGTGCATTATTTTGTATTTGTTCTATTTTGGGCAATACAGTAATGTGGTGTATTGTCTGCACTGTAATATTGTCATTTTGAGGTATGTTGAACTGTATATTTACAACATATTGAGAAGGTTCATATACTTTTATCACAGCATAGTTTTCAGAGTATGTAATGCTACTGTTTTTGCAATCTGTTGTGATATCTTTGATACCATGCTGTGTATGTATGATAATATCAGAACTATCAGCAAAACCATTTATCATATTGATTTGTTTTTGATAGTTCCCACTGCCTGCAAAATGGTCTATGGTGTTTACATTTCCCCCAATCGCATCACAATATATATTTTGAAATAATTCGGATAGTTGACTTGATTGCTGTAATGTGTAACTTTTTCCTCTTGTTTGCTCTGCTATTTTTTGCAAATAAGAAGTGTCTAAATTTCCCGTTCTGCTCAAACCAATTGTAAAAATACGAGTGTTTGTTTGATTTGCTTTTGTACAAGCGTAGTTTTCATCATAATAGGATTGTTGCATTGTTCTGCCTGTTTTGCTTGCTTTTAAATCCGTTTCACCATCTGAAAAAAGTATGATAATGTTTTGTTGCTGTTCTCCTTCTGGCAATAAATTCACAGCCTCTTTTAATGCTAAACCAATATCGGTATTGCCTTTTCTTACCATACTCTGCACTTTTTGCTGTATATTTTCTACAGCAGTTTTATCAGAAGCAGAGCCTAAAGGCACACTTTGTAATATGGTATCATCGTAAAGCACAAGCCCCACATTGGTATTTGAAAATGCACTATCTGTAAATAGTTTTATCAATTCTCCTGATAAATTTTGTTTATCATTAAAATTCATGGAATTACTGCAATCTACAACAAACACCATATTCACATTTTTTTGTTGTAATTCATTTCCATAAACTGGCATACAAAAAATGCTCATAC
>CAJUNT010000047.1 GCA_910587735.1 uncultured Clostridia bacterium | reverse complement strand
TATCGTCATACAAAAATAAAAATATCAAATAGCCAAAAAGGTTGAATTTACAAGGCTTTTAAAGCATATAGACAGCAAAAAATGATGAGTGTGACGATGTGACGGTATTTTAGACAGCAGGGAAAATATAAAAAATATCGTCACAACAATCTTGAAAAATAGGTTTAAATGTGTGAAAAACATTGATTTTACCGGATTTTATAGTGATTTATCTGAAAAATAAAAGAACTGATAGTGTGACAATATTCTAAAAAATAACAGATATATAAAAATATCGTCAACATCGTCACAGAACTAAAAAGGATAAAATGAAATTGCAAGAAAGCTTTGATTTTACAGTATTTTTTGAATGTAGAGTTTGAAAAAAAGCGTGACGATATTTTAAAATTTAACAGACAAAATATCGTCACAAAATTTAAAAATAGAGGTGTAAAATATGAAGCGAGTACAAATTAGTGAGGATTTATTTCTATCGCTGATTAAATACCATATTTTGGAATGTCATAATGATGAGGAAAAAATTGTAAAAATGTTAAAGGAAAAATATGACAGCATAATCAACCGAAACCTGTATACAAAATATAAAACTGCTCCGTCAGAAGAAGAAAAAGAAAAGGCTAGACAAGAATATTTAGATAGAAAGGGAATTCACTCCAGTTTTCAATGGTAGGGTTTTTCCTTGTTTACTATTAACAGAAACGTGACACGTTTCTGTTTTTTAGTTGACAAGAGGAATTGTCTTTTTAAACACAAAAAGCAGTGATTTGAAACAGATGTATATTACTGGCGTCCAAAAATGTTGTATGTACAACGTTTTTAGAAATAAGTATAAATAGAAATACATAAAGTCAATAAAATAAAAACAGCTTTTAAAAGTGTTGTATCTACAACGCTCAGAACGCTCTGAAAACAAATATAAGGTATTTATATTATTTTATAAATTATAGGGTGTATATATAATGTATGTATATATATATTATATATAGAGGGTAGTATTGTTATTATCAATAATTTTCTTTCTTAATAGCAAAAAAATGGAGATAATTTTTCTTTTCAGCTATTAAGAAAGAATTTTTTTTGCAAAATTTACATAAAAGTAGCTTTATTTTTTGATAGCAATATTATTTTATAGTGTAAAAAGGGAAAAAAGAAATTTTCTATTTTAAACTGCTAAAAGGAAATTTTTTGATTAAAGATTTTGTTCAAAATCATTTTATTTTTGATAGTAAAATTTATATACAGTACAATAAAAGTGATGTTCTAAAAAAGGAAAAGCCACGCCAAAGGCGTTTTGCAAATTTTAAAAAAATTTGCATTTGGGGTTTGGGGTACACCCCAACAAGCGTGGAAAGGGATATTCCTTTCCCCTGCTTGCAATCAGTGCAGATTTTATTTTTTGTATGATTTTTAGAATTTCTAATAATTTTCTAATTTGTCAATTTGATTGAAAAATAGCTAAGAAAATTTTTGCTATTTTTATTGAAAATTAGAAAATATGATACAGATATATGAAAAGAAGAAATCATTTATATTGACAAAATATTTCAAATAAAGTAAAATGAGTATAAATATACTGGTTAAAAAATACTAAGTATGACTGTACTAAAAAGAAAGGAATTTGTAGATGCGAAGAGTAAAAGAAATAAAGAAGGTAACAGAAGCAGAATACAAGGTATTAGAAGTATTATGGGAATCAAATGAGATGATGACAGTAAATCAAATTATGGAGGAGTTGAGAAAAAGGGGAACGATTTGGGCAAACAGAACCATATTAGTATTTCTAAACAATTTAGAAAAAAAGGAAGCTGTTAGTAAACAAAAACAAAAAATCACGTATTATTATTATCCTATTATAGCAAAAAAAGATTTTGTAAAAAATGAATCTAAAGATTTTTTGAAAAAATATTTTTCAGGTTCTTTAAAAGCTTTTTTATCTATGTTTACATCTGACAATGATTCTATTACAGAAGAAGAATGGAAAGAATTACGAGATTGGGTGGATAAATTTGATAAATAAAATATTGATTTCTGTTTTGCAGCTTTCTATTGCAGGCAGTATCACTTATTTTATATTCTTATTAGGAAAATTATGGATATTTTGTAATATAACAGCAAATTTTATGGGAAAAGTTTATACTATTCTAGTGATTTCTTTTATCATTCCTATTTTTTATTTATGGGGTGTGTACGATAATAGTTATGAAGTATTTTCTCAAGGAAATGGGTTAATTATGATAGAAAAGAATTCTTTAGAAGAGTCTTTTTATTATATTATGAAAAATAAATTATTTATCAATGTCGTGCCAATTTTTTGGCTAACAGGTATGTTTTTTTATTTATTTTATGCAAGTTATTGTTTTTTTAAATTAAAAAAAGATTTAAAATGTAATTCCTTTTCTATTTATGGTATGACAGAATGGCAGAAAATATTAAATGAAATTTGCGAAAAAGAAAATATAAAGAAAATTTCTTTACTTGCAACAACATATACTTCTCAGCCTTGTACAACAGGTGTTTTTCAAAATACGATATTTATTCCTGCTGTAATACTAAATCAATGCAGTACAGAGGAAATCAGAATGATATTACGCCATGAAGTACGACATAACAAGAGAAAAGATGTATCACTAAAAACGTTTATTCAAATATTAAATTGCATTAATTGGTTTAATCCATTATTTTATATCATAAAAAATGAATTATATGCTTGGACAGAATTAGCATGTGATGAAGAAATACTTTGCGATTGTTCCTTACAGCAAAGAAAAGCATATGCAAATATGTTATTATACTTTTCAAGAGAAGAAAAGATATCAAAAAGTATATGGAATATTGCAGGCTTTGGGGGAAATAAGAAAAAGTTATTAAACAGGAGGTTGAAAGCAGTTATGAAAAAAAAGAATCATAAAAAAAATTATCATGTTTTAACAATGGGATTTTTAGTATTTGCTGTTGCAAGTGGAACAAAAGTAGCGAAAGCAGCAGATACCACATTAAATAATCTATTTTCAACACGAACAGAAATTGTTTATAAAGATGAAATTAAAATACTTGATGATGATGAATTACAGGAATACTATTTTTCTGACCATTACATAGATTTTGATGATACAGAGTTAATACAAAAAATAGAAAATGGCGAAGCAGAACAATTTTCATTTGTACCAGAACAAAATGTAACATATAAACTTATATCACCAGATAATACTACTGAGACACTGCAAAATAATACAAATGCAGAAATAGAACCAAAACATACGCATACTTGGAAAAGTAAAAATATTACAGAGCATAAAAAATATTCAGATGGCTCCTGTAAAACAACTGTGTATGCAGCAAAATATTGTACTGACTGTAGTTATACTGTAAAGGGTGATGTTATTAGTGAACAAACAAATAAATCTTGCCCTCATTAAATTGTATATCATCTAAGAAATTAGACTTGATATAAATAATATGAAATAGAAAGGAGAAAAGTATTATGTGTTGGAGAGATGGATAGAAAAAAGAAAAATGCCTTATAAAATAAAGTTTTTCAGTGCATGGCAGGCATAAAATTCTATATTTATATAAGACATTTTACATTAGTTTAACAAAAAAAATAGAAAGTTTCAATCTAATTAGGAAGGAAAATATTATGAAAAAGAAATTTGCTTCAATTAGTCTTGCTTTAGTAATGGCAACAATTTGTATATTGCCTGCTTTTGCAGCAGAAGTTCAAGAAAATACAATAGAAAAAACAACTGAAATAAATGAAAGCAAAGAAACATTCGATTTACAACCATTAGACGAAGATGTTATAGAAATTAATAATAGTTCAATACTTTCTATAGATAAAGCGTTTGCAAATTCAGAAGAAAATGTAACATATGGGACTGCGAAAGAATCAGCATATGTAATAAGAACACTTACAACATATCCTTATTTAAGAGATGTTACTACAGGAGAAGAAGGCTATATTGAGGAATTAGGAATTCAACAAGTTGGTACAGGTTCTTTTCTTGTTTCATTAAATGTTAATAATGTTAGTGACATAAAAGAAATTTTAGAGCAAAACAATTTTGTTTTATTAGGTTGGGTAACAAGATTAGAAGGTACAGTTGTAGAGGGAAAATATCATGAGTTATCTTATGTAGAATGCAATATGAATGGTACTGATAGCCAAAAGCTTGATATAAGTGGCAGAGATAATATTCCATTAGAAATTACTTACCTTATGGCAGCACCTAATTCTACTTCATATGATATGAGAATTGAGGGAAATGTTTGTTATCATAATCCTACAATCAGTAAAACCCAGTTATTCAAAAACAGATTTACAGGGATAGTTCATTATTTAGATTATTAATGTAATACAAAAATTTTGATTCAATAAAATGATTAGTAAATACTGTATATAGATAAAACAATTTTAGTTACTATATACAGTATTTACTTATATAAGAAAGGATGATTATATGTTAAATGCTATTTCTAAAAACCATCAACAATATTATTCTAAATTTATGGTAAAAGAAAATAAAAAAGAAAATATTTTAGAAAAAGAAAATAATCAACTTCATAAATCTGATGTATATACTTCTGCTAAAGTAAAAACTGATACAGAAAATATGAAAATACAAAAAACAGAAACTGATACAGAGAAAATTGAAAAAGAATTATTTTATGGATTAGAGAACAAAGAGTGGAAAGAATTTGCAAAAAAATATGATGTGGAAGATTTAAGTTGTGAGGAAAAAAAGAAATTATTAACAGAGTTAAAAGAAAAAGGTGTATTAAATGAACAAGAATTTCTAACAACAAGTTTTGTAATCATTCCACTAAAAGATGGTTTTAAAGAAGGTGGAAAAATCACAATTGGAGAATGTGAAAAATTAAAATTAGAAGAAAAAAATTGGTTGAAAAACTATGATACTCTTGCAAATTATTGTGATTCTTTGCTAGATACTTTAACAGAAGATAGCAGCAACAGAGAAAACATACAAAATATACAAGATATTTATTTAAAAATAGCAGATATTTTTGATAAAATAGCAGAAGAAAGAAAAAGTTTGTAATTGTGAAAAATGTACACTATGTTAAAGTTATTAAATAAATCAGTTGAATTAATCGATTTTGTTTTGATATTGCTATTTATAATCATGTAAAAGACATGAGTAAAAATGATAATTTACTTATGTCTTATTATTATTTTTTTAATTTATTATTATCAATTTTTTTAATATTCGATATAAAATTTGATATTGCTTGATATAGTATGAGCATTTTTTAAAATATTTATATAATAATTATCTAATTTTTTTAATAAATTAGGATTGCTTTCTTTGCTAATTTTGGTATAATAAATATATGGCAACAATTTGGCAACAAAAAATCAGTAAGTCAGAATAAAATATGGAATTGAGAGAAAATATCGGCAAAAATAATACAGAAATGAAGCATATACATTTAAGTTCTGTTTGAGCTTGCCGAGTGGGAGTAGTACCCAAAACTTCAGAAAGCCTTGAAATAGAAGGATTTTTTGAACTGTTTTACCCTCTCTGATATTAAAATGATATTAAATTTTAGATAGACCTTTTCGTTGATTTGTATAAAACGAAAGGGTCTATTTTTGTTTTAGGAATTTCTCCATTGTACAGATGGTGTGAATTTTCCACCACCATCACAAGTATAAGGAAAATTTAACTTCCATTCAAAATATTCCTTTTTAGTAATTTGTCCATTTTTCAGCTCTGTTTTTCGAGTGAGCCATTCTGCTAAAAATTGGTTTACTAAATTGTAGTTGAGAAAAATGCCTACAGGTGCAGGAGTAGTCCAAGCGTCAGAATTTTTATATTCTACTTCTGTGCTGAGTTCTGGGTTTTCGGTCATTTGAAATAGGTTGACTGTATTGGGATTTAACTCGTCCATCCAGAAAAAGGTTTGCATAATGTCCTCTGCACTTCCAGAAACTTCTACATAGAAATTTAAGGAATTTACATGAAGTGCTTCAGCAATTTGATTCAAAAGTTCTTTTTTAGGAGTTCGATAGTTTGTTTCATATTGAGCAATACGGTTTTCAGTCAAACCAACTGCAAGACCTAGCTCTTTTTGTGTCATCTCCCTAAAAATACGAATTCGCTTTATTTTTTCACTAACAGTCATAGAATTAACCACCTTTTACAAATATTTTTATATTTATTATAACTGATATTTTGGAAATAGTAAATAAAAAATTAACAAATATGTGAAATAAATACTTGCATTAACAAAAAAGATAATATATAATAGATATAGAAGTTTTAACAAATAAGCGAATAGTAAAAGGTGGTTGGTAAATATGAATAAAAATTTATTTATAAAAGCAGAAGAAATTGCGACAGAATTGAGTGTATCAAAGCCATACGCTTATAAACTCATACGAAAACTGAATGAAGAATTAAAAAACAGAGGTTTTATTACAATTTCTGGAAAGGTTAGCAGACAATTTTTTGAAGAAAAAATTTATGGACTGAGAGAGGAGGAAAGTTATGTCGGCTTACAAAGATAAAAAGACTGGAAAATGGTTTGTGTTTTTCTATTATCGTGATTGGCAAGGTAAGAACAAAGGCAAAACAAAGCGAGGATTTCAAACCAAAAGAGAAGCATTGGAATGGGAAAGAGAATTCAAGCAAAAGCAAGAAACAAACCTTGATATGAGTTTTAAAAGTTTTGTTGAAATTTATAGCAAGGATATGAAAGCAAGACTAAAGCTAAACACTTGGTTGACTAAGGAAAACATTATTCAAACAAAGTTAGTTCCTGTCTTTGGCAACAAAAAAATGAATGAAATCCGTCCTGCTGATGTAATTGTATGGCAAAATAAAATGCTTGCTTACAAAGATGAAAAGGGGAATGCCTATTCAGAAACATATTTGAAAACAGTGCATAATCAGTTGAGTGCAATATTCAATCATGCAGTGCGATATTATGAGTTGAAATCCAATCCTGCTGCAAAAGCTGGAAATATGGGTAAGGCTCAAACAAAAGAAATTGAATTTTGGACAAAGGAGGAGTATTTGAAATTTTCAGAGGCGGTTATGGATAAGCCATTGTCATTTTACGCTTTTGAAATGCTTTACTGGTGTGGTATTCGCTTGGGCGAATTACTTGCGTTGACACCAGCCGATTTCGATTTTGAAAAAGGCGTTGTAACGATTAACAAGTCTTATCAAAGAATTCAAGGAGAAGATGTTGTTACAGAACCAAAGACTGCAAAAAGTAATCGAACAATACAAATGCCTGATTTCTTGATTGAAGAAATAAAAGACTATTTAAAACTACTTTATTGTTGCAAATCTACAGATAGAATTTTTCCAATTACAAAATCTTATTTACATCATGAAATGGATAGAGGAGCAAAAGCAGCAGGTGTAAAGCGTATTAAATTGCACAGTTTAAGACACAGTCATATTTCACATTTAATAGATTTAGGGTTTTCAGCAGTTGCGATTGCTGACAGAGTAGGACATGAAAGTATTGACATTACCTATCAGTATGCTCACTTATTTCCTACCAAACAAATAGAAATGGCACAAAAATTAAATATAGAAAGAGGTGAGGAACTTGGAGAGAAATTTGGACAAGCAAGGTAGATGGCGAAACAAAACGGTTTCATTTAGAATGTCAAAGGAAGAAGTAATATTGTTAGATAATCTAGTAGCTTTATCTGGTTTAACCAAACAGGACTATATTATCAAAAGATTGCTTTGTAAAGATGTTGTTGTAGTAGGTAATACAAGAGTGTATAAAGCTCTAAAAAATCATATAGAACAACTTTGTATGGAATTAAAAAATTTATCAACTATGCGAGAAATTGATGATGTAGCACTGTCGACAATTCAATTTATAGGTCAAATTTTAAAAGGAATGAAGGAGGAAAACCAATGAGTAAAAAAGAAAAGATTGTTCCTATTACATCTGGTAGCACAGAAAAGGAACAATCCAAAACGATTAACAAAAGTATAACAGAAAAACAACAAAAAAGCAATTTACAAGCCACAGAAAATTTAAAAAATTTGGAACAGGGGGTGTTGGAAACGATTACAATGGAAGAATTGTATGACACAGTTTATCCACCAAAGACTACTGTTGTTGATAAACTAATTTATAATGGTACATACCTTTTTGTAGGTGCTCCCAAAATTGGAAAGTCATTTTTGATGGCACAATTAGGCTATCATGTAAGTATGGGCTTACCTTTGTGGAATTATCAAGTGAATCAAGGTTCTGTGTTATATCTTGCCTTAGAGGACGATTATAGCAGAATACAAAAAAGACTGTCAAGAATGTTTGGAATGGAAAGCACACCAAATTTTCATTTTGCTACAAAATCAAAAGCATTGAATGAGGGATTAGAGGAGCAACTTACTAACTTTATGAAAGAACATCCAGACACAAAGTTGATTATGATTGATACTTTGCAGAAGGTAAGAGAAATCAATGGTGAAAGATATAATTACTCTAACGACTATGATATTGTAATGAAGTTGAAACAGTTTAGTGAAAAACATAACGTTTGTATGCTAATTGTTCATCATACTAGAAAATTGCAGTCAGAGGATTGCTTTGATATGATTTCTGGTACAAATGGTCTGTTAGGTGCCGCCGATGGAGCGTTCATACTTCAAAAAACAAAGAGGATTGACAATAAAGGAATTTTGGACATTGTTGGACGTGACCAACAAGACCAGAAAATTTATTTGGAGTTTGACAGAGAAAAATGTCTGTGGAAATTTATCAAAATGGAAACAGAGTTGTGCAAAGAACCACTTGACCCAATCGTAAAAATGGTTGGAGAAATGGTAATAAAAAATAAATATGATTGGATTGGAACTGCTTCAGAATTGGCAAGTTTATTACCAAAAGAAATATCACCTAATGCTCTGACAAGACGCTTAAATGTCAACGCAGAGCGATTGCTTGAGGAATTTGGCATTTACTATGAAACAAACCGAAACAGAACAGGCAGACAAATCAAGTTGACATTGATAAAAAAATAAAAAGTGTGACGATATTTTGTTTGAATATCGTCACATAAAAAGAAAAATATCAAATAGCTAAAAACATTGAATTTACAAGGTTTTTAAGACATAAGAATGGTAAAAAAATGATAAGTGTGACGATGTGACGGTATTTTAGACAGCAGGGAAAATATAAAAAATATCGTCACAACCATCTTGAAAAATAGGTCTAAATGTGTGAAAAGGCTTGATTTTACTAGGATTTGTGCTGATTGATTTAGAAAATAAAAAGGGAATAGCGTGACGGTATTTAAAAAAATAGCAGGTATATAAAAATATCGTCAATATCGTCACAGAACTAAAAAAGATAAAATGAAATTGTAAGAAAACCTTGATTTTACAGCATTTTTTGAATATAAATTTTGAAAAAAGTGTGACGATATTTTAAAATTCAACAGACAAAATATCGTCACAAAATTAAAAAATAGAGGTGTAAAATATGAAACAAGTACAAATTAGTGAGGATTTATTTCTATCACTGATTAAATACCATATTTTGGAACATCATAATGATGAGGAAAAAATTGTAAAAATGCTAAAGGAAAAATATTACAGCATAGTCAATCGAAATTTGTATACAAAATATAAGACTGCTCCAACAGAAGAAGAAAAAGAAAAAGCTAGACAAGAGTATTTAGATAGAAAAGGGATACATTCCAGCTTTCGCTGGTAGGGTTTTTCCTTGTTTACTGAAAACAGAAACGTGACACGTTTCTGTTTTTTAGTTGACAAGAGGAATTGCCTTTTTAAACACAAAAAGCAGTGATTTGAAACAGATGTATATTACTGGCGTCCAAAAATGTTGTATGTACAACGTTTTTAGAAATAAGTATAAACAGAAGTATATAAAGTCAATAAAATAAAAACAGCCTTCAGAAGTGTTGTATCTACAACGCTCTGAAAACAAATAAAGGTATTCATATTATTTTATAAATTATAGGGGGTATATATAATGTATGTATATATATATTATATATATAGGGGATAGTATTGTTTTATCAATAATTTTCTTTCTTAATAGCAAAAAAAAGTGGAAAAAATTTTTCTTTTTAGCTATTGAGAAAGATTTTTTTTGCAAAATTTATATGAAAATAGTTTTATTTTTTAATAGTAATTCTTATTGATAATACATAAAAAAGGAACAAAGAAATTTTCTATTTTAAGCTACTAGTAAGGAATTTTTTACTTAAAAATTTTATCAAAAATGATTTTATTTTCAATAGTAAAATTTATATATAGTACAATAAAAATGATATTCCAAAAAAGGAAAAGCCACGCCGAAGGCGTTTTGCAAATTTCAAAAAAATTTGCATTTGGGGTTTGGGGGAACACCAACAAGCGTGGAAAGGGATATCCCTTTCCCCTGCTTGCAGTTGGTATAGAACCGTAATTGTATACAGATTTTCAGTATTTCTAATTACTTCCAATTTATTTTATGGGCTTGAAAAAAATATTAAAAAATTTTTTGATTTCATCAGAAAAACCAAATTATTTATAGAAAAAGGGTTCGCAAAGTATAACACTTTGCGAACCCTTTATTGTTTATAAAATAACATTTTTTTACTCTGTTGTCAATGAAAATATCCCTAAAATCGACATAAATTGAGTAAAAATTTGTTAAAATGCTATAAAAATAAGCACATAAATTACCAATCAATTTTTTAAAACAGTCAAATTTATGGTCAAGCTATGAGAGGGTTGAAAATACTATGTCAAAAAAGGGTGAAAACATTTATAAGAGAAATGACGGTCGTTGGGAAGGTAGATATCAATCTGGTTTCGATAAAAATGGTAAAGCAAAATATAAATCTGTTTATTCTAAAACATATGGAGAATGTAAACAAAAGTTACTGCTTGCTAAAAATATGCAGCTAAAACAAAAAAGCAATGTAAAGTTGCGTCTCACAATAAAAGAAATGATTTCAGAATGGATAAAAAGTATCTGCATTAATGTAAAACAATCTACTCTTAACACTTACATTAACATAATAAAGAATCACATTTTTCCTATTATGGCACAAATGCCTGTTTTTATGATAACTACAGAATTTTTAAATCAATATGTGATTGAAAAAATAAAAAATGGGAGAGTAGATAGAAAAGGAGGATTATCTACAAAAACAGTTCAGAATATTGTAAGTATATTGAAATCTGCTTTTAAATATGCAGAAAAAATATATGGTATTTACAATTCTGCTGCTCTTTTAGCATTGCCTAAAATAAATAAAAAAGGAATAGAAATATTGACAGATAAAGAAATTAAAATGATACAAAATGATTGTAGTAGTAAAAATGATTATTTTTCTCTGCTGTTTGATTTATGCCTTTTTACTGGTATTCGCATTGGAGAAGTCTGTGCATTACAATGCAGTGATATTGATTTTGAAAATGGTATTTTGAAGATACAAAAAACAGTACAAAGAATAAAAAATGAATATGGTCAGCAAAAAACGAAAGTAATAATTGATATTCCCAAAACACAAAATTCTGTTAGAAAAATTCCTTTGCCTTCCATGATATTATCAAAACTACAAAAATTTATAGTTGCTCATGAAAAGAAAAATGATGATTTTTTATTTTCTTCTGATAATAAAAAACCGATTGATGTGAGAACAGTACAAAAAAGATTTTCTTCTGCATTATGTCGTTGTCATATTAGAAAAGTAAGATTTCATATTATTCGTCATACATTTGCTACAAAATGGGTAAATGCCAATTTTGATATCAAAAGTCTGAGCGAAATATTGGGACATTCCAGTGTTAATATTACGCTTTCTTTGTATGTTCATCCTTCCATAGAAACAAAACGAAAACAGATAAATGAATTATATGTTTCTTAAAATTTTAATAGCCGTCAAAATTATCGTCGCAATATTTTGTAAAGCCAAAGAAATAACGCTTTATTTGTATGTCATTCGTAAAGTGTTATACTTTACGAACTGACATATGATTTTTTTAGTTATTTTATATTTATAATACCCATATATTTTTAAATTTATTATACAAAATAGAAAGATATTTTATAAATTTTATAATTAAAAAAATGACAACAAAATTTATATAAAAAGGGGGAAAGGAAACTATGAAAAAGCATATTTTAGCACTATTTTTTATTTTGTTAATATGTGTTGGGTGTAGCAAAGAAGTGAATGAATCTTGTGATTGGTGCGGAAGAAGTCCTTCTGTCGCTTATAAAACATCAAATGGTACAACATGTCATGTTTGTAAAAATTGCAGCAATACTTGTATGTTATGCGGTTCAAAAGATTCGTCAAAACATTATACAAACGCTTTAGATTTAGAAGTATTTGTTTGCAGTGACTGTTATAAACAATTGCAATGATAATGGTTCTGTTAACTTAACATGAAAATAAAAATACAGAAAAGACTTTTAAAAATACAGTCAAAAAAAAGCATACAAATAAAAGCTAATATCTGAAAAATTTTTTTAAAACAAAAACCAATGATTCGCTTGTTCCTGAGAATATGGAACACCTGCAACACGAGCAGGTGCTTGGTCTGATAAAGAAGAATGACTGTGGATAAAATTATAATAAAACAAAAAATTTGAAATCATATCCACAGCAGAATCAAAACTATGAAATCCTTTTTTTGTTTTGTACCAAGCCTTAAAAGTTTTGTTGAAAGATTCTAATACATTATTACTGC
>CAJUNT010000046.1 GCA_910587735.1 uncultured Clostridia bacterium | reverse complement strand
CAAAATTTTTTACACTTCTTTTACTTCTTTATCTCACATGAGCAAAATCACAGGGCATTAAGCAAGTGGAATGTTTATTGAGGTGGCAAAACTCTTTTGACAAGGCGGTTTCCAAAACCGCCTATTATGTAATATCTGTGCCTATTTTTCCAATAAAACGATAATAAATTTCAATAGGCATTATTTTTTGTCCATTTTCATTTCTTTTTTCGTGAACAATGATTTTTTCAATCAATGTATTCAATAGAACTGCGTCAAGTTTGGTAATAGGAGTATATTGTTCCAGTAAATCGGCAAATTCTTTTGCAGACTTGCTTTGTTGTGTATGCTGTGACAACTTTGTTTTAATTTCGCTATAACGCTGTTTTAGTTCTGTTTCTTCTTTTTCAAAATTTGCCGACATTGCTGTATAGCGTTCTTCTGATATTTTTTGAAATACTTTATCTTCATACATAGATTGTAATATAGTATTTAATTCTTCCAAACGCAGACTAATTTGATTTAACTCTTTTTGGTAGGCGTTTTTTTCATCATTCAAACTATTGTTTGTCTGATTAACAAGCTGTCGTATGTATGCAGATTTGTCTTTTTGAGAAAAGGAAATATGTCTGTTAATATCTTCTAAAACAATACTTTTTAAATCTTCTGCACTGATAGAGTGATTAGAGCAATAATTTTTTCCTCTATGTTTATAAAGATTACATTCATATTTTTCTGTTTCTAATTTACTGTTTTCTTTTTTGTAAACCAAACTGGAGCCACATTCCCCACAAAATACCAAACCACGAAAAATATTTGCAGGATTTGCTTTTTTCTGAGGTTTTTTGACGCTAATTCGTTTTTGAACAGTGTAAAATGTGTCTTTGTCAATCAAGGGTTCGTGTGTATTTTCTACTCTTATCCAATCCTCTTTAGGGCGTTCTACAATACGTTTGTCCTTAAAAGATTTTGTAGTATGACACAGACTTACTATATTGCCAATATAAACCTCATTCATTAAAATATCTCTAACGGTTGACGCAAGCCAGCCATAAGGATATTTTACACGTTCATCTTTATGTAAAATACCGTCTTTTCCTCTAAGATAAGCACCTGGTGTTGGAATAAGTTCTTTTCTCAAAATGGTTGCGATTGCACCACAAGAATTTCCTTCCACAGCCATGCGATACATACGTTTTACAACAAGGGCATTTTCATCAGGGATGAGTTTGTGTTTATTTTCTGGCGACTTTCGGTAGCCATAAGGGGCACGCATACCTGTAAATTCACCGTTTAATGCTTTTGTTTTATATGCTGACCTTATTTTACGACTAATATCTTTTGCGTACCATTCATTAATAATATTTTTGAAAGGAGCAAATTCATTGTCACCGTTATGAGTATCCACATTGTCATTGACAGCAATAAATCTGACATCATGCTGAGAGAAAAATACTTCTGTGTAATATCCTGTTTGCAAATACTCACGTCCAAGACGAGATAAATCTTTTACAATAACGGTTGCTATTCTGCCTGCTTCTATCTCTGAAAGAAGTTTTTGAAAATCTGGGCGATTGTAGTTTGTACCAGAATAGCCATCATCAATAAAGTACATACAGTTGAAAAAGCCATTTTCTTCTGCATAATGCTTTAACATTGCTTTTTGTGTTTGTATACTCATACTGTCACCGTTGTACTCGTCATCACGACTTAATCTACAGTAAAGAGCTGTTATTTTATTGGTATAGTTGAGTTGCTGTTTTTTCATAGTTTCTCCCTTCCAAACAGCAATTCAAGATATTTTGTAATATGAGTGTAGCATATTTTGAATACATCGTAAAGCCTTCTACAAAATAATTTTGAGTATTGCTGTCTTTTATTCTTAATTTATGTCACTTGCTGTAATTTTTTGCGTACAGTGATATAATAAATATAATTTTTAATGTTTTATTATTTATGTTATCAATACAATTTCAAAAAAGCATTGAGTTAGTATTGAATAAAATTTGACAAAATAGAAAGGAGAGATTGTTATAGAACGCTGCGATTTTGCTACCGTTACAGCAATAATTGACCACTACATCAGTGAAGATAAAGAATTGAACCAGCTTGATTTTGTTTATCTGCTATTTGCCGATTATATTACATCACATATAGAAGAAGATATTGATTTTGACAATGGTTTAGTCTGTCGTTGGCTGAATGGTATTGCAAGAGTAAGCCCTCGTATTACTTCATACTATATGGATAATAAAAACAAACAAAATTTAGCTGATAATTTATATCAGCAAATTATTCCAATGATGTATGATAGCAATATGGCTTGTCAAAAAATTTATGATTTAATATTATATGATAATGATATTTCAGAAAAACAGAAGAAAAAACTAATAGAATGTTATCCTTGTGAAAATACATACGATGAAGCAGAATTGATTGCTGAAGCACTTTGTTTTGGTATGACCAGAACATTTATTAAAAAAACAACAGAAAATAAAAAACTGCTGTCAAGCGGAAATTTTTCTCCCATGATTTCAGATTTTATTATGGAAGGCGATGTATCAAAACCTTGTCGTTATTTTTGTGGACGAGAAAAAGAAATAGAGCAATTACATGAATTACTTCTCAAAGAAAGAAAAGTGTTTTTGCATGGTATTGCAGGCATTGGAAAAAGTGAACTGGTAAAGGCGTATGCAAAAAAGTATAAAAAGGGCTACCTAAACATTCTTTATATTGCCTATTCTGGAAGTTTAAAACAAGATATTACAGACTTAGATTTTGTTGATGATTTACAAGAAGATAATGAAGAAGAACGATTTCGCAAACATAATCGTTTTTTAAGGTCTTTAAAAGAGGATACCTTGCTTATCATTGATAATTTCAACGTAACTGCGGAAAGGGATACTTTATTGCCTATTGTTATGAAATATCGTTGTAGAGTTGTATTTACAACTCGAAGCAGACTTGATAACTATGTTTGTATGCAGTTAGAGGAAATCACAGAAAAAGAAACTTTATTTCAATTAATGAGTTGCTATTATTCCTATGCTGAAGAATATAGCCCCATATTACTACAAATTATTGAAACAGTACATAGTCACACATTAGCAGTAGAACTTGCTGCCAGATTGTTAGAAAAGGGAATTTTAGAACCTTCTGAATTATTAACAAAGCTGAAAGAAGAAAAGGCTGCACTCAATACTTCTGATAAAATCGGTATTACGAAAGATGGCAAAGCAATAAAAAATACTTATTATGGGCATATTCACATACTATTTTCACTATATCAATTATCAGAGCAAGAACAAAATGTCATGTGCAATATTGCCATGATACCATTTACTGGAATTTCTACAAGATTATTTGCAAGATGGTTAAAGTTATCTGACCTAAATATTGTGAATGATTTAATAGAAATGGGATTTATTGTACCAAAACCAGGACAAGCTATTGCATTGCACCCTATGATACAAGAAATTGCTGTTGCTGATACAAAACCATCTATCAAAAAATGTCAAACACTTTGCCAAAGTTTACAACAAACTTGTTTACTTCATGGAAAAGATTTTTCTTATTACAAAACGCTGTTTCAAACAGTTGAAAATATTATTTTATTAGCTGAAAAAGATGATATGGCATATTATTTGCGTTTTTTAGAAGACGTATTTCCTTATATGGAAAAATATCATTATAAAATTGGAATGAAAATAGTATTATATGAAATAAACCAAATTTTAGAAAAATCTTCTGGAGAAACAAAAGATAAGGCTCTCTATTTAGATTATTGTGCTGCTTGTGAGAAAAAAGTGGAAAAGGCAATCAAATTAGAGAAACAAGCTCTTTCTTTATTAGCAGAAATCAATGTTGATAATGCACATCTAGCAGCGAATATTCATGCCAATTTAGGTGCGTTGTATAGAGAAGTTGGACAAATAAAGTACGCAAAGCAACACATGGAAGCTGGCTTTACTATTTTAGAACAATATAACTTAACTTATAGTAATGACAGTATTGCTCAAATATGCAACTATGCCATTTTGCTGACGGAAATAGGAGAAGCAGAAAAAGGATTAACAGCATTGCGGAAACTTGCACGAATAGTAAAAAATTGCAATACAGAATTTTCCAGTGATTATGCTGCAATACAAGAAGCTATGGCTAACATTTGTTTAGTGCAAGGGAATATCCCTGAAGCAACAAGTCACTTTAAAAAAGCTGTTCAAATTTATGAAATTGTTTGGGAAACTGAGCCTGAACTAATAGAATCAAAATATCAGGAAATACAACAGCTATATCCACAAGCTGGTATTGCTATGGCGAAATCAATTACAAAATAACTGTTTCTTTTTATAAATTAACTTGTGTCATTTTCTATACTATGTTATATTTATAGTAAAGGAAGTGCGATGATAAATGAGTTTTCATGCTAACTATTTACCAAAATCAGATGTTGTTTTTACAGTGATGTTTTTAAAGAAAGAACTATGCGAAAAAACATTAGAGGCAATTACAGGAGAGCAAATAGAATTGATTGATATTGCAGCAGAATACAAAAATGATTTACACAAGGCTGCATTAAATTCTATTTATTTTGACATCAAAACGAGAGCAGTAGACGGACGAATTGTTACACTAGATTTGCAAAGAGTTTATAGTAAAGACAGAATTAGAAACAGAACAATATTTTATGCTTGTAGAGAAATCGCTTCTCAAAAAGTGGAAAAAAGTAAATACGAAAATTTAAAAAGTGTGATTGTTACTTTTCTGTTGACGGAGGCACCGTTGAAGCATACTACTTTTAATAGAAAAATTAAATTAGTAGACCAAACGACAGGAAAAGTTTATAGTGACTTGCTGACAATACATGAAATTAACATCAGACATATTTCAAAAAAACACAGTCAAGAACTTCAAATATTAAGACAGTTTTTTGAAATAGGTACTGAAACAAGTTATCAAAAATTTGTTTCGTCTTATTCACAAACGCAGTTAGGGGCATTACTTTTGGAAGCGTATGATGACGCTGTTTCTGACCCGTCTGTATTAGATTATTTAAGCGAGGAGGATAAGTATATGGTTCGTTTGAGTGAAGAAGAAAGATTGTTAGAACGTGCAGAAGGAAAACAAGAAGGTTTACAAGAAGGTAGACAAGAAGGCAGGCAAGAAGGCAGGCAAGAAGGCAGACAAGAAGAACGTGTTGAAATCGCAAAGAAACTGTTACATCAAAATATGGACATTGTATTTATTTCTTCTATAACTGGTTTGTCCGAAAAAGAAATTGAACTTTTAAATTAAATATTGGAACAAGAAATGCTATTATTTATTTTGTATTTCTTGTTCTTTTATTTTGCAAATTTTTATTTTTAAATTTTGAGCATCTATTAAAAAATTTTGTTTCAAAAAAATATTATAGGCATTCAATTTTTTATTATTTTAAAATACCTTTTTAAAAATATAGTATAAATTTTTAAAGAACTTTTTTTATGCAATCATCAATTAGGAAATAATTGGAAGTGCTAAAAATTTATATAAAAAAGAGATTCTGCACCGATTGCAAACAGGGGAAAGGGATATCCCTTTCCTTGCTTGCTGGTGTTCCCCCAAACCCCAAATGCAAATTTTTTTAAAATTTGCAAAACGCCTTCGGCGTGGCTTTTCCTTTTTCTGGAATGCTATTTTTATTATACTATATATAAATATTACTATTAAAAGTAAAACAATTTTTGTTGAAGAATCTGATATAAAAAATTTGCCATGTCTCAAAAATTTACAAAAAATTTTTTCCTTTCTATAAACTAAAAACCAGAAACGTGGCACGTTTCTGGTTCTAGTTATTAGCAAAAAATAATCATCATATAGGAATATTATATAAATGAAAACTTTCTTTATAAAATTTATAAAAAAATCTTTTTAACATTGAAGTAAATAAAAGACAGAAACACATCTTATTTCTGTTTTTGTCTAGTTAGAAAAGATAGCTTTTATTTCTAACAAAAATATATTCTATTTTAAGTTTTTGTATTGTTTTAGGCTATAGTCCATTCTTTATCAATCCATTTTTCGTAAGTATATGACCACAATCTTTTATATTTCACACCATTTACATATTTATATTTGTATCCAGTTTTTTCTGCACGAGGATTAATCATTTCATTTTGAACAGATGAAGTAGCTACATTAAATTCAGACTTTGCAAATACATTACTAATAAACATATTGCTAAAAATACATGTTGTTATAAAGCTGATTGTTAAAAATTTTTTTATTTTTTTCATAATCTAATTTTCCTCCTTAACCTTTAAGTAATAAAATTTTTCTTCTATCTCTCCAGAATATGTTTCTACAGGGATTCCATTAGGATTATATATTGTGTAACTATCTTTTTCTTTTACAATATAATATTCTTTTGTAATAATAGGAGCATTATCATTGTAATCCTCCATTGTGGGTTCTCCATAGGGTTGAATAACAAATAAATAAGACATAAAAAACAATATTAAGGTGCTAAAAACAAGCATAATGCTTTTAATTTTTTTATTTTTTGAATATACTTCTTCTAAAATCATAGTAAAACGATGTTCTGTAAAATCGTAACTTTTTACACTTGCACTACTAGCCAATCCAGATGTTATAAAAGATAATTGATTTGGTAAATCACAGTTTTGAATTACTTTGATGATTCCATTTAAATAATTTTCTTGTTCTTGCTTATTTAGCAAGTTACTTAATTTACTATCCACATGACATTCTAATATATTATTTACATTATAATAAAACATATGTACGAAAGGATTCCACCAAAATAATATTTTTATGATTTCTACCATTAATTTCAGTACAAGATGATGATATTTAACATGTAATATTTCGTGCATTAGTATTCCTTTTTGTTCCTCTTCTGTAAAATTTAATGATGGCAACATTATAGTAGGCTTAAAATATCCTATGATAAAAGGAGATTTTACTTTATTATGTACTATAACTTTTGTTTTTTTATGAAAATTGGTTATATTTTGTATTGTAAATAATATTTTCATTACACTTTCATCATTTGTTTCAGGTAAAAAATGAGCTAATCTGTAAATTGTCTTACAAGATTGAAAACTTTTAAAAGTAAATATAATAGAACCTACCAGCCAAATAGTAAGCAAAATATGCTTTATACAAATCTCTATTTTTATGTTTTCGACACAAAATGAAAAAATAACATATCTCATACTATGCTGTAATGTTGTCATAATGTGGTGAGAATCAAGTTCTATTGTAAACGGAAATTCTATTGCTATAGTTAACCTTAAAATACAAAGAATAATAAAACACAAAAAAGTATAGATAGAAAAGTGCTTATAAAGATTTGTTTGTTTTACTAAAAATATTAGACAAAACATAAAAAAGTTAACCAATAAAAATGAGGTAAATAAAGTAAAAATAGTGAAATGCATTATTTTGTCTTATATTTCTCCATCAATTTTTTTAAATCCTCTGAAAAAGCACTATTCTTATCCTCCGTCAAAGCAGATAGTAAAAAAGAAGGTTCTCTATCTCTGTCATAAAATTTTTCAAATTGCATCATAGCATATTCATTGGAAGAAATGGTTGCCCGAAACAATCTGCCATATGTTTTTTGTATTTTAGCAATTTCCGCAACTTCTATTGCTTTTTTTGATTCCAATTTCCTAATAATATTTCTAATAGATTTTTTTGCCCAAACAGTATTGATTTCGTTTGCAATTTCTGTTGCTGACATAGGTTGTTCAGCTTTCCATAATACTCTCATTACTTGTTCTTCTTTGTCATTTAAATAAAATGTTATATTATTTTTCTTTTTCATTTTTATCACCACCTTTGTTTTTTAATATATCATATATATTTTAAAATGTAAATAGAATTATAATAAATAATAATAAAAATATAGATGTTTTTTTTAAAATTCGATATTGACAAATTTTGTAGAATGAAATATAATAAATTTACGATATTAAATTTTAATATCTATTTTTTAAAAATTTTCAATATGGTATACATTCTTATACATTCTAAGTGATTAGGGTGATATAAATTTAAAAATATGAAGGTGAAATTAAAATGAAATGGAGAGGAGGATAACAAAATAAAAAATGCCTTATAATGTAGAGTTTCGTATTGCGTGGCAGCAAAAAAATTCTATATTTTTATAAGACATTTTCTTAATTATAACATATAAAAGGTAAATTTTCAAATGTTAATTTAGGAAGAAATGTATTATGAAAAAAACTTTAGCATTATTATTGGCAACAACTATGGGTTTAACAAATTTAGTTCCAGCATTTGCAGCAGAGGTTTCTGATGATGTCTTTGCAGAAATCCAAGAATCTGTTTCACTGGAACCATCAGAAGTGTTAAAACCTACTTCAGTCGAAATGGTTCAAGAGTTAGATGAAGCATCTCATATGCTTGGTGAAGGTCTTATTACTCAAGCAGAGTATGATGCAATGCTTTTGGATATTTATCAGATAAATACTGCTGCACGAGCAAGTGATGATGAATATTATCCAGAAGTGCAAGCAGGATATATTGATTATGAAGGTGTAGTATATTTGTATGAAGAAGGATTGGATAATGCAAAAACAGCCCAAGCAGCTATATCACTTTTGGCTAGTTTTATGCCAGGTGCAGGTTGGGGACTTTCAGCTATAGGTGTAGCTGCAGCATATGGTGGAAAATCAGCTCTTGAAAGAGCTGTAGATAAAGCTTATTATTCTGGAAAAGGTATTGCAGTGTATTATCAAATACATCATTCTGTTCAAAGTTATAATAGAGTGAGTTATGTGGTTGAATAAAATGAGGTGATGTAATATAAAAAAATATTTTAGGTTTACGAAATTTCGGAAAGATTTAAAGCCTTTTATCCTAGTGATGATCATAGCTATTGTAGGTCAGTGTTATAATCATATGTCCGTTAATGCTATTATTAAAGCAGATTTCATAATAGCAACTATGTGGATAGTTGGAAGTTTAGTATTTGATTGGATTCAAATCAAAAATGACAATGCAAAGGATAAAAATTCGAAGGGATAAGAAACAATAAAATATTTGACATGACCAATAAAAAAGGCAGAAGCAGGTGGTAAATGCTTGCTTCTGTCTTTTTCACATTTTGAGGATGAAAATTTATGACAAAGAAATTATTATGCATATTACTTTCTATCCTGAAAAAACAGAGTATGGTTATCTTTATAACTTTTTTTTATTAAATTATAATACTGGAGAAAAAAATTATTTTTACAAACAAAATATGATGAAAAAAATAATATAGGAAATATATCTAATACATACTGTGTATCAAATGATTATATTATAATTTATAATAGTGAATATACAGGAAAAAATAGTGTACCTATAAGAAGTTTAAATTTTTATGATATTTCTGGCAATTTAATAGATAGTATAAAAATTGATATTGAAAAATTTTTAGATTTAGATTGGTATTTTGGAAATAATTTTAAAGATAGAATAAGAAGTATTTATAATTGTGGTGAATATATCATTCTACAATCACATCATATGATATTTTTATTTTTTCATATTCCTACAAAAAAATTAATCACTACAAAAATATCTGATAATTTAAATCAACCTTTAGAATATTATATATCAGCGAATAATAAAAATGTAATATTTTATCCTATTAGAAATGATGATAATGATAATATTATTATTTTTAACGGAAACAGTGGAAAATTTTATAAAGGTAAAATTCTTTTTAAAGAACCTCTCAAAAAAGAAAAAATTCAAAATGTAGAATTAAAAGATAATGGACTAATGTTAATTATAACAGATAAGAGAAAAGAAAGAGACTATAATTATTATATGATAAACTGGAAATAATTAGCTATCTAAAGACATAAAAACTATAAAGCCAATTATATTATTTGCTAAATGATATAATTGGCTTCTTTAAATTTAATTGAAGATTATAATAACAAATAGATCTATTTTTAATTATCTTTTTACAACAGACTCAATAATAAGATAAATAATTATTAATAAAATAATAAAAATTACTCAAATTACAGTAAATTTATACTCAATGTAAATTTGCTCTTTTGGTTGTAAATTGATTATATCAAATATAGTTAATTATACTAAAGGAGGCTTTTTATATCATTGAATACAAAATTTATATTACTTTCAAAACCATATCCCCATAAAATCAAAAATATCACATTTCTTATTTCCTCATTTGGAAATCAAAATACTTCTGTTTGTGCTGAAGATATGCTATTTGATATGCTTCAGCACAAAACTTCAAATAAAAATCAATAAGAAGCTATATAAACATAAATAAAAAAGGACAATTTGTTTTTTGCAGACTGTCCTTTTTTTGTATGGATACCAATATCTTGAATTACTATTTTCTTTTCTTATTTTTGTACCACCGCAATAATGTTTTGACACAGCTCATGGCGGGCGGCGGCGTTGCCCTTATCGGCACTATCCTTGTACCTCTGCTTTCCGGCTTGTTCGGTTAAGCGTGGGTAGCTGCCTATGCAGAGCATACTTGACGCGATTAACGAATGGATAAAGGAAATCCTTATCGGAGCGATAAACGGTAATCTGTCAACTATGTTCGGGGACGTAAACGAAAAAGTCGGGACTATCGCAAACGAGGTAGGACAGACCCCGCAGGGTTGGAACGCAAACATTTTCAGCATGATACAGACCCTTTCTGAAAATGTAATCGTCCCGATTGCGGGGCTTGTCATTACCTATGTCCTATGCTACGAGCTTATCAGCATGGTAACGGAAAAGAACAATATGCACGACATAGAAACATTCATGTTCTTTAAGTGGATATTCAAAGCCTTTGTCGCGGTGTTTATCGTAACCAACACGTTCAACATCACAATGGCGGTCTTTGATATGGCGCAGCATATCGTTTCCGGCGCAGCGGGGGTTATCGGCGGCGATACGAATATCGACGTTGCCGAAGCCCTTGCCGCCATGCAGGAGGGGCTTGAAGATATGGAAATCCCCGAACTGCTCTTACTTGTGCTTGAAACAAGCCTTGTGAGCCTTTGCATGAAAATCATGTCCGTACTGATAACCGTTATCCTCTACGGCAGAATGATAGAGATTTACCTTTACTGTTCGGTATCGCCTATTCCATTTGCGACCATGACAAACAGAGAATGGGGACAGATTGGGAACAACTACCTAAAAGGGCTGTTCGCTCTTGGTTTTCAAGGCTTCCTCATTATGATATGTGTCGGTATTTACGCCGTACTGGTAAACGACATGATAATCGCAGACAATCTGCACAGCGCGGTATTTTCCCTTGCTGCCTATACGGTTATCCTCTGTTTTTCCCTGTTCAAATCCGGCACACTGGCAAAATCCATATTCAACGCCCACTAAGGGCAGAAAGGAGGTTTTTCTTGGCGTATGTACCTGTACCCAAAGACCTATCCAAAGTCAAAACAAAAGTCGCTTTCAATCTGACAAAGCGGCAAATCGTTTGTTTTGCGGCGGCTCTCTTAATCGGACTGCCGCTGTTTTTTTTGCTCAAAGGCAGCGCAGGGACAAACCTTGCGGCTATGGCGATGATTGTCGTCATGCTCCCCTGTTTCCTGCTTGCCATGTATGAAAAACATGGGCAGCCCCTTGAAGTGGTGGTAAGAAATGTCATTCAGACAAAGTTTACCCGCCCAAAGGAGCGACCTTACAGAACCGAAAACCTATACGCTGTCTTGGAAAAACAGCGAAAACTTGAAAAGGAGGTATCAGCGATTGTCAAAAGGACAAACAAAAAAGACGCGGGAAGCCGCAGGAAACAGGCGTAAGCTGACCCGCGCCGAAAAGAAACAGATTGCCGAAGCTATCCGAAAGGCAAAAGGCGACGGCAAAGCCCGCACCGCACAGCAGACCATTCCTTACCTTGCCATGTACCCGGACGGTATCTGCAAGGTTACGGAAAAGAGATATTCAAAGTGCGTCGTGTTCGAGGACATCAATTATCAGCTTGCACAGGCAGACGACAAGACCGCCATTTTTGAAAACTGGTGCGACTTCCTCAACTACTTTGACGCAAGCGTGAGCGTACAGCTTTCTTTTATCAATCAAGGGACGCAGCGAGAACAGGCAGAAAAAGCTATCTCTATCCCCACACAGGAGGACGCTTTCAACTCTATCCGCACCGAGTATTCGGATATGCTGAAAAATCAGCTTAGTAAAGGCAACAACGGGCTTGTGAAGCACAAATACATTACCTTTACTGTTGAAGCCGATAACAAAGCGGCTGCAAAGTCAAGGCTTTCCCGTATCGAAACCGACGTGCTTAACAATTTCAAGGTGCTTGGCGTAACCGCCCACCCCTTATCCGGCTATGAACGCTTAAAGGTGCTGCATGGGGTATTCCACCTGGAGGGCGAGCCGTTCTCCTTTTCCTTTGACTGGCTTACCCCGTCGGGGCTGTCTACAAAGGATTTTATCGCCCCGTCCTCTTTCCGTTTTGGCGAGGGCAGATATTTCCGCATGGGGAAGAAAATCGGTGCAGCGAGCTTCCTTGAAATCCTTGCGCCGGAACTTAACGACCGTATGCTTGCCGACATACTGGACTTGGAAACGGGCGTAATCGTCAACTTACATATCCGCAGTATCGACCAGTCGGAAACAATCAAAACCATTAAGCGCAAAATCACAGACCTTGACAAGATGAAGATTGAGGAACAGAAAAAAGCGGTTAGAAGCGGCTATGACATGGATATAAGTGCGACTCGTTCCTGAACAAAGCCTTCGTGGTTGAAGGACAAAATCAGGCACTA
>CAJUNT010000045.1 GCA_910587735.1 uncultured Clostridia bacterium | reverse complement strand
GACAACAGACTGGTCTTTATTATAGCTATATTCTGTTGTCACACCATTTCCATAAAAAAAGCCAACTAATTTACACAAAAATATGTAACATTCATTGGCTTTTTTCTCTTTTGTATTTTTTCAATTTGCTTTTATTGCAATTTTTTTGCAGTATTTTCATCTGCAATCGCTTTTTCAGTTTCTCCTAATAAACGATATACTTTTGCTCTTTCTGAATAAGAAACTTTATCTTTTGGATTACCTTGAATTGCTTTTGTATAATCTGCAATTGCCTTTTCATATTCTCCTAATTGATAATAACTATTTGCACGAGCATAATATGGCTCTATCATAGTCCACTTTAATTCAAGTGATTTAGTTAAATCTTCTATTGCCTTTTGATGTTCTCCTATTTTATTATAAGCATAACCACGATTACAATAGGCTTCTTGAAAATATGGTTTTAATGTTATTGCCTTAGTTAAATCTTCTATTGCCTTTTTATAGTCTCCTAGTTCATCATAACTATAAGCACGATGATAATAATTTTCTGCACTATTTATATTTAACATAATAGCCTTACTCAAATCATCTATTGCTTTTTGGTGTTCATTTAAATAAGCATAACTATCACTACGCCCTACGTACCCCTCTACATAGTTTGTATCTAATTTTAATGTTTTATTAAAGCAGCATATTGCCTTTTTATAGTCTTTTAATTTATTATATATAGTTCCCAAAAGATAATAAGCTTTTTTGTAATCAGTATTTAATGTAATTGCTTTTTTTAAATCGCTGATTGCTTTTTTATAGTCTTTTAAGTCAATATATTCTATTGCACGATTAGTATAAAGTTCTTCGTCATCTTGCAATACAATTTTTTGATTTAAAAATCTAATTTTTTTCATAATTCTCTTATAAGCATCATAAGTATAATTATGTGTATTACAAAAATCTGAACTATATTCTTCAAATTCTTCTTGTTCTCCCTCGTATTCTTCCATCCTTTTTACATACTCAGTATCAAACCAATAGTTTTCAAACAAACTTTTTTTTATCTTTATATGATATTTTTTATAACATTCTTTTAAGTTTATTTGCTTTTTTAAATATTCTAAATCTTCTTTTTCTCGGTTTACTTCTAAATGATACAATTCATGAGTTCTTACAAATTCTGTATAGGCAGAAGATTCTGCCTCTTCTAATGTTTTAAAGTTGAAAGAAGTAGAAGTAATATATTCTTTTTCTAATATTTCTAAATCTATTTTAAAATAATATTCCATAAATTCCTGTATGACATAAAAAGCTACATTATAGTCATCAGAGGAAAACACATAATTATCTTCTGTTACTAATAATGTGAATATATAATACATTTGTCTTACTAAACTGGATAATAGTATAGCTTTTTCCTTTAATATGTTATATTCATCAGTATAATAGCCATATTCGCCATATTTATCATCATATTCATCATATGCATTATCATATTCATCGTCTGAAATAAAATCATATTTTTTACCATTTAAGATATAATCCCAATATTTTTCTATAATATTACTCAAATGAGGTATATAACTTCTCATTTCACCTTCTGCAAATTTTTGATAAGTATAAAAAATTCTTTCTAAAATAGATAAAAAAAAGAGTTTTTGTTTGTTATGTGATAAGGTTTGTGCAAAATTTATTAATTCTTTTTTATAGTCCTTTGTCATTTTGTTAAATCATCTCCTTAAATATTGTTCTAGATTAAAATGGGGAGTTGCACTCCCCATCTTCCTTGCTTTTTACAACACAAATAAGTTTTGTGATAGACCAATTTTTGATGGATTTTTATTTTATCAATTTAATAACACCCTTAATTAATTTTACTTGTCTAAATGCGTATAATCTCTTGAATATACATAATTATTATCTTCACAATACCCTGTTCCATTTAATACTTTTTCTCTGTTTTGTATTACTTGACAACTTGGACAAGCAAGATGACTACAAAATTGTTTCGCTTCTACTATATCATCTAATTTTTTTCCTCGTTGTATTCCTCGTGCTTCCGCATGATGTGTTCCAATTTTAAATTTATTTTCTGATACTTTAATTTCGTTTGAATCACTATATTCTTTATGAACTTTCAATTTTTCATCTAATTCTTTTCTTATATCTTTTTTAGGTTGTTGTACCGCTTTAAATCTTGTTCCTGGTCCTTCTACTATTTCTACATTCTCTTTTCCAAATATTTCATATGCTTTTTGTTTTGCTTTATCTCCTATTTTTGTCTGATTAGAACTTACTATTACTTTTCCTTTTTTTATTAATGTAAGTGCCATTGGTTCTTTGCCACCCGATCTGCTTCCATCAGAACCATAGGAGTATTTTTTAACAGTAGTGCCATTTGATAGTGTGTCCTCTCTCTCTGTATAACCATATTCCGCTGCATGTATTTCATCAATACATTTTTGTAATATTCTTGCTTCCCAATTATATGGATTACTTTCAATAATATTACCATTTTCATCAGTTACCTTATATTGGTCTACTCTTTCTTGTATTTTTCTAATTTCTTCTTCTGATAATCTATTACATTTTGCATACCCACTAGGGTCAAACCACAACAGTGGATTATTCACAACATACGCATATAGATTTAGTCCATCGCTCCTATACACATCTTCTTGTGTAAAGCGTGCTATCACTGGGTTGTAGAATCTTGCGCGTAAGTAGTATTGTTGTGTTTCTTTGTCCTGTTGCTCACCTGCATACTTGAAAACATTTTCTACATTTTCCTGCTGTTCTCTAATATTTCCAAACACATCATACTGATAGCTGTTTTCTATTTCCTCATCAATGTTGGTTAAATGAGTAATATCCCCATGTTCATTTTGGTGATAGTAGTATTGATTGTTGTCTATTTCCTTTTTGACAAGCCCATAGCCTCTCACTTCTCTGCTTTTCAGTTCACCGTCTTTGTTGGTTTCTGTTGTAATACTCCAACCATCAAAAATATAGTTATGTGTTTCTCCATTCACTTCCTTTTTATAGCGGAAGCCCAAAGGGTCATATTTATTTTTAATGGTGTCGCCATTTTCGGTTGTATATGTATTATACTTTTATTCTTTAAAAACACCCCTTTTGAAATAAATATCAAAAGGGGTGTTTGATAATTAATGATATTGTCTCATTTCAGAAGTTAATTCATTGTTTCTAACAATTTTTTTCTAATATCCCACTTCCTTCTTACATCTATTATTTCAGAAATTAATTCACTATCATTGATAATTTCCATATGAATTAATTTATTGTTTGAAGTTTTGATTCCAATACAAACAAATAAATCTGGCGATATTAAATAATGATATCGTAACATATCTATAAAATCGTCATCTATAGCAATGGGAGTTCCATACACTTTTTCTATTTTTTTTAGTTTTATATGAGTTATTCTATTCCCAAATCTTAACTCTGTTCCTATATATTTTAATATCATATTTCCCATTCGTCTTTCGCTTTTAGTTTCTATTTCAGTTAAAGAAATCGCAGCTGTTTCTTTATTATTTCCTTTTCTAAAGCATACAAATTTATAAGGGAAAAAATTAGAAACCTCTCCCCATCCTGGTATTCCACCATACTCCAATTCTTGTTCATGGATGTTATAATCGGGGAAAAGTGTTTTAAATGACAGTGTTTTTAATTCCAATTTCATAATCTATAGTTTTCCTTTCTTATTTTTTATTTACACGTCCAGAACCTACAATATCATCTGGAGTAACATCATCTCTTATTTTGTAATCTTTCCATCCTCCTTTTGTAGGTCCTTTATATCCTACTTTTTTTACACTAACATCAATATCAACATAATAGTCAGCACCTAAAGCACCTGTCAATTCTATTATTTTATCAGGATTACGAGGTGGCAAAGTTGTTGTTGTAGCACTTATTCCCTGTCTTGGGTCTTTAAGGTCATATGTAAATCCAACTTTTTTAAATTGTTTATATTCAGCCCTTGACATATATCTTCTTACCACCTTAGGAACTCTAGAAGTTTCATTATAAGATGGTAATATTCTATCAGCATAATCTTGTGCTCGAATACTTTTTCTTGTATAATATCCTCCATAAACCAAATTATCATATTCTACTGTTATTTTCTTATTATTTGGTCCATTTATTAGATTATTTGTACTTTCTGTAGTAGCGCATTTAGCATAACCACTAGGGTCAATCCACAACAATGGATTATTCACAACATACACATACAGATCCAGCCCATCGCCCCTATACACATCTTCCTGTGTAAAGCGTGCTATCACTGGGTTATAGAACCTTGCGCGTAAGTAGTATTGTTGTGTTTCACTATCTAGCTGTTCTCCTGCATATTTGAAAACATTCTCTACATTTTCCTGCTGTTTTCTAATATTTCCAAACACATCATACTGATAGCTGTTTTCTATTTCCTTATCAATATTAATTAAATGAGTAATATCCCCATGTTCATTTTGATGATAATAGTAGCTATTGTTGTCTATTTCCTTTTTGACAAGCCCATACCCTCGAACTTCTCTACTTTTCAGTTCATCGTCTTTGTTGGTTTCTGCTGTAATGCTCCAACCATCAAAAATATAGTTGTGCGTTTCTCCATTAACTTCCTTTTTGTAGCGGAAGCCCAAAGGGTCATATTTTCTTAAAAATTAATTTCAATATTTTCAAAAATTTTCTTCCTTATGTTAATAGCATCATTCTTTACATCTATCGTATAGCAAAGAGGTGAATAATATTTATAATTTTTATAGAATTTTGATTTTGGTACAGGATTTTCTGTTACATTTAAACCAGTAGCATTTATAAAACACATAATTATATCTGCTATTAATTGTAAAATCTCGTCATGGTTAAGTTTTCTCAATTCTCCCTCAAAAATCACATTATGGCAGACATCACTTGATGTATATACATTTTTTACTGATTCATCAATTAACATAATTTCCTCATCAAAAACAAATATATCTGTTTCTATACCTAAAAAATTTACAAATATATTTTCTTTATCACCATCAAAACAAATTGTTTCAATTGGTTCATTTGAATCCTTATTTAATAATTCGCCATCTTTTGATAAACGTTTTATTTCAACTCCTGAAATATCAATAAACTTTTGGATTAATTTTTTCTCTAGTTCTTCATTGCTAAATTGCATACAATACTCTTTATACATCATTCAAAATTTGTTCCTTTCATAAATTGGTTTTTTGGAAAATGTGTTTGACATCTATCACATACATCTATTGTTTGCATAGTTCTTGGTCTTATTGCTGGAGTCATTATTATGTTAGACATTTGATTTCCACCAAGTCCTCTAAAAACAATATCTTCTGCACAACTCGCCTGTCCTTTATATATAGTACTATTTTTAGCCCCAACATAAACTTCTCCTGTTCTTATATCTACACCAGCTACCACTGTAACTATTTTATCTCTTTGTGAGTTACTTAATGTTCGTAGCCTTACAACCTCAGCATTCCTTGCTGCAATAGCTTTAGCAAGATAGTTATCCATCCTTTGATAATACTCATCTGGTAAGAATAATTCTGTTTCTTTAAGATTTTCTTTTTTATTAGGACATTTTGTATAACCACTAGGGTCAATCCACAACAGTGGATTATTCACAACATACACATACAGATTCAACCCGTCGCCCCTATACACATCTTCTTGTGTAAAGCGTGCTATTACTTGGTTGTAGAACCTTGCTCTTAGGTAATACTGTTCTGTTCCTTTGTCCTGTTGTTCTCCTGTATATTTGAAAATATTTTCTACATTTTCCTGCTGTTCCCTCATATTGCCAAATACATCATATTGGTAGTAGTTTTCTACTTCGCTGTCTGTATTTGTCAAGTGGATAATATCCCCATGTTCATTTTGATGATAGTAGTATTGCTTGTTGTCTATTTCCTTTTTGACAAGCCCATACCCGCGAACTTCTCTGCTTTTCAGTTCGCCATATTTGTTGGTTTCTGCTGTAATGCTCCAACCATCAAAAATATAGTTGTGCGTTTCTCCATTGACTTCCTTTCTATATCGGAAGCCCAAAGGGTCATATTTATTTTTAATGATGTCGCCGTTTTCTGTTGTGACTTGTCTTGTTCTGTTGTATATGTCGTATTGATATCCTGTTATACTTTCGCTATTTTACAATAATTTTTACAGCTTATTTCATTTTCTAATGTCTTTCTTATTATATTTTTTATCTAATTAATAATTCTATATTTTTCATTGAACTTTCTATATCATTTTTTACTGAACGATCAAAATCCAACTTATTTATATATTTTTTACAAAAACGACTACAATCATTATACAATTTATTTAAAAAATAATTTTTATCAAAATCTCCTATATGTGTATCCAACGCATAAAATGTAATTGTATCATTTTTATTCGCTATAAATCCTAAATAAAATGATGAATCAACACATATCACTGTTTTATTTTTTTCCTTATATCGATATAAAGAATAGATACTATCTAATAAAGCAGAGATTGTTAAAAATACCATAAAATATTTCTTTGAATCATTTAATTCATAAATACATTTATAAGATTTTAATTTTATTCTTCCTAATTCATATCCAGTTATAATTTCTTCATCATCTTCTATAAAAAAATGAAATTCTAACATATCTATCACCTTTTTAAATAATAATATAAATAACAGCTCCTTATTGAAAATATAATAAATTCAAATAAAATATATTTTCTTTCAGCAAGAAGCTGTTATTATGTTTTCTAAAAAAATTTTTACTAATCTTTCAGAGAAATAGAAATATATTTACATATTTCTATTCACTTCTTACCGGAAAAATCGTTATAACTCTATTAGAATCATATGAATCTACCGTTACTCTCACTAAATCTTTTCGTTTATTTACAACTATATCTTTTTCAAATGTTTGTATTCTTGCATTTGGATTTTCTGTAACTCTTCTTCCTTTTGAAACCACGATTTTAGCTGCTTTTTCTAACTGTCTACGTGTTGTTCCTGGTGCAAATAAATCTCCATGACCTTTTGGATGATTTCCTGTAAGATGTCTTGCATCAATATGTATCCAACCTTCTTTTAAATTTCCATTTTCAATGTGAGGTGTATTTCTATTAGGTGTTTTATTACTAGTTAAACACTTATCATAACCACTAGGGTCAAACCACAATAGTGGATTATTCACAACATACACATATAAATTCAGCCCATCGCCTCTATACACATCTTCTTGTGTAAAGCGTGCTATCACTGGGTTGTAGAATCTTGCGCGTAAGTAGTATTGTTGTGTTTCACTATCAAGTTGTTCACCTGCATACTTGAAAACATTCTCTACATTTTCCTGCTGTTCTCTAATATTTCCAAACACATCATACTGATAGATGTTTTCTATTTCCTCATCAATGTTGGTTAAATGAGTAATATCCCCATGTTCGTTTTGATGATAGTAGTATTGCTTGTTGTCTATTTCCTTTTTGACAAGCCCATACCCTCTCACTTCTCTGCTTTTCAGTTCACCATTTTTGTTGGGTTTAGCTGTAATGATCTATTTGTTAGAATAAATATATACTATTTTTATCCAAAAAATTTTAAAAGGTTATATTAAAATATAACCTTTTAAAGTGGATAACTAAAAATCACATATTCTTTCTCTGTTTATTTTTACATAAGATATGATTTTAATATTGCTTGTTGTTGTAATGCTATTGTTGATACTGAAATAAACAAATCTTCTATTTTTTTCAAACATTCTGCACATACTTTTTCTTTTTCTCTGTTCGTTCTACAATTTTTAAAGGACTCACCTACAGAAAACATTGTTTTACAAAATCTTTCATTAGAATATAAATTTCCTTCATATGAGTTGTCATCTTCATCAGTAATTTTATTAATCAACTCTAGCGCAGACATTTTCTGTTCTTTATATAATAAGTAATAATATCCAACAATAGCATCCGCCTTTGAATATGTCGTATTTTCATCAAAAACCTCTTGTATTTTTTGTTCTAAAATTGCATCAAATAATTGTTCTTCATTTGTTGAAAAAGCTACGTCAAATATCCATATGTCAATATTATCAACTTCATTATTCAATATTATTCTATCTGCCCATTTTCTACAATCATCAACAGAGTAATATCCACTAATAATAGCAGTATATAAATAATTAGTGATTGGTATACTTTCCATATTTATCCTCCTTATTTGGGGTATCTGGATGTAATCCAACAACTCCTTTACCATGCTGAGACGGCTCAGTTGGTGGATTCGGATGATGGTGAGGATTCACATGGGAAGCTACTTCAGGATGTTCATGGTCTGTATAATCATTATTTCCTATTCTTCTGCCAAATTCATCAAAAATAGTTTCTCTATAATACATATATTTTTTTCCTTTCTCCTCTCCATATTTTATATCTATAATACTACGTGTTCCTAGAGGAGCTTGTAAACGTTGTCTTGTATTTATTTCACCTTTACCTCTTGTAATTACTTCTATTTTTTCTCCATTAGGTTGTTTTTTCATTTCATAGGACCCTGCACCTTGTTCCCAATAAGCATTATATCTTTTATCCTCTCCTACATCGTTATCTTTATTAAGTTTCTTCATTAAATCTTCAAAATTTTTGTTGCATTTTTCATAACCAGTAGGATCAATCCATAGCAGAGGATTATTGACAACATAAACATAGAGATTCAGCCCATCGCCCCTATACACATCTTCCTGTGTAAAGCGTGCTATCACTGGATTGTAGAATCTTGCTCTCAAGTAATACTGTTCCGTTTCTTGGTCTTGCTGCTCACCTGCATACTTGAAAACATTTTCTACATTTTCCTGCTGTTCTCTAATATTTCCAAACACATCATACTGATAGCTGTTTTCTATTTCCTCATCAATGTTGGTTAAATGAGTAATATCCCCATGTTCATTTTGATGATAGTAGTATTGCTTGTTGTCTATTTCCTTTTTGACAAGCCCATACCCTCTCACTTCTCTGCTTTTCAGTTCACCATATTTATTAGTTTCTGCTGTAATACTCCAACCATCAAAAATATAGTTGTGCGTTTCTCCATTGACTTCCTTTCTATATCGGAAACCCAAAGGGTCATATTTATTTTTGATAGTATCGCCGTTTTCCGTTGTGACTTGTCTTGTTCTATTGTATATGTCGTACTGGTATGTTATTGTACCTTTACTGCTTTTTAAAACTCCGCCTTTTTTGCAAAATTATATACTTCACTTTCTATTTTTAATTCCTCATGTTCCAGAATTTTTTCTGCAATCGCTAACACAAATGCACATTGACCACTTCCATTTATTTTTTTTAACTTTTCTATATAATTTTCCATACAATTTTTCTCCTTAAAATAATTATAATTTGGTTCTGTTAAATTAAAATATTATAGAAAACTACTTTATTGTTAAAGCTATCAATATTTTCTTACAAAATTAACTTAACAGAACCATATTTTTTATTCTAAAAAATTTGCATTTTAATTTCTATATGGGTTTCTATTTTTTTAGAAAAATCTTTTATTTTTTGAAGATCATTTCCAGCTATTTGACCAACAATTCCAACATGATTAAGTAAAAAAATAGAAAAACTATCGCAATATGCAAAATAAAAATAATCGTCATTAAACCATACTTCCTTTAAATCATACAATTGACAGATTTTTCTTACTTTATCAAATATTATTAATCCGTCACTTTGTTTTGAAAGATTTATATTTAATCCAAAACAAATTTTTTCAAGAAAATATTTTTCTTCATACAATCGTACTGCACATTGAAATAGCAACTTTTCAAAAGATGAGCTAATAAAACAAGTTCCTTCATAATAAATTCCTATTTCAACATTATTATTTTGCTTTATGATATATCCCATTCCAACTTCATCTGTTAAAAATTCAAAATTGAATGGATCTAAATCTTCTTTATAGAAGTCATATATTTCTTTATTAAACTCTATTAGTTCATAAATAGAAAAATCTCCTTTAAGAACAGTTGATAATAAACCACCATCATATTTACCTGCAAAATAACAAAAATTAATAAATGAATTAGGAAAATTTACGTTAACTTGATTCATACCTAAATATTCTTTTAATAAATCAATTGACTGTTTATCAGATGGCTTTATCCTATTTTTCCAGTTTTTGTCTACAGGTTCAATATAAAGATTTAGTTCATCTATTAAATTTGCATTTGGAATCTTTAGTATATTCCTATTTATTATTTGCATACTTCATATAAACCTCCTCATAATGCTTACAAGTATCACAAGGATCCATTTGATTTGCATTAAGTCCCTCTACATTCTTATAATATCTTGTATCCATTCCTATAATAGGACTACCAATACTATGAGCTGCTGTTGCAGCCTTTGGTTCTGCACAAACTCCTGGTAAATTTCCGTTTCCAACAGGATATAATATTTGACTTCTTAATTCATCATCTGTAATAGGTGATACTATATATTTGTTATATCCTGCTTCATTATTTAATGTTTCTTGTAGCTTTTCAGCAAATTTAAAGCTATAATGCTTTCCCTCTGATGCTCCACTAATTCCAACTGATACTTGTCCATTTTCATGTATAAATATAGATATGGTAGGATTCTTTTCTCTATATTTTTTAGAAACATCAAAAGCCTTTATAGCATTAGCTCTTGTAACAATTTTTTGACATTCCTCTTGTGCAAGAATTGTTCTTCCTGGATATTTGTTGAGTTCATTTTCGTTATTACTTGAATTAGGACATTTTGCATGACCGCTAGGATCAATCCACAGTAGTGGATTATTCACAACATATACATAGAGGTTTAATCCATCATCTCTATACACATCTTCCTGTGTAAAGCGTGCTATCACTGGGTTGTAGAATCTTGCGCGTAAGTAGTATTGTTGTGTTTCTTTGTCCTGTTGCTCACCTGCATACTTGAAAACATTTTCTACATTTTCCTGCTGTTCTCTAATATTTCCAAACACATCATACTGATAGCTGTTTTCTATTTCCTCATCAATGTTGGTTAAATGAGTAATATCCCCATGTTCATTTTGGTGATAGCAATAAAATAATTAAGAAAGAATATCTTGTCATAAATTTAAAAACTCATAACATTGATATTCTTTCTTAATAATATATAGCAGTAAATTTTTAATTTATTTAGTTATCGAATAAAATATCCACTCCTATTCCTTTTAATAATAAATCTTTAAGGGATTTTGAAATATATTTCATTTCCTCTACATCTAAATTTCCAAATCCAACAATATATAGTCCAAAACCTTGCTTTCCATTTGCATATAAAAGTGTATTTCCTTTTCCATCATCTCCTATAGCAATTGAGTTTGGAATATACTTTTGTATATAATATCCATTATTCATTTCTATACAGCGTCTTGCACTCCATATGCTAATGCCAATATACTCTATATCTCTAATGTTTATTTCTATTTCCTTTCTTTCAGTAATAATTTCAAAATATTCCTCTGGTATTTGAATAGGTGAAAAATCTTTTAATTTCATAATAGAATTTACACTAGATATCTCTCCAAATTCAAAAACTTTATATTTTTTATTTATTTCATCAAAAAAATTCATTAATACATAGTCCTCCATTTACAAAGTCTCTATATTTTCATTCATTATTAATATACAATTCTCGTGTATGGTACATTTAATTTATCTAGCATGCTATATTGTTGTTCTAAAACTTTATCAATAGTAGCTCTTGAAAAGCCTGCATTTTGAAAATCTGAAACAATATATCCTAATTCTTCCTGTAAAGTTGAACTCCATTTACCTCTGCCACTATTTTCACGAGCATCTCTTCTAGCATTTTGAGCATTTGTTATCAATGTATGAGGTAATCCTGTTCCTGTTTCAATTGTTACAGTTGGGGCTAATTTAGGGTCATATCCATAAGAAGATAAATTATGTGATGCCCAAGCTTGCTGTAACCCATGATGTGATTGTAATCTACCTCCATTAGGTCCTAATATTCTTGGTTGTGGTAAAGAGTCCTTATGTGTTTTATTAAAAAGAATATAATTTGTTTCATTACTTTCAGGAACATTAGAGTGAGGACATTTTGCATGTCCACTAGGGTCAATCCACAGCAAAGGATTATTGACAACATACACATATAAATTCAGTCCATCTCCTCTATACACATCTTCCTGTGTAAAGCGTGCTATCACTGGGTTATAGAATCTTGCGCGTAAGTAGTATTGTTGTGTTTCACTATCTAGCTGTTCTCCTGCATATTTGAAAACATTTTCTACATTTTCCTGCTGTTCTCTAATATTTCCAAATACGTCATGCTGATAGCTGTTTTCTACTTCACTGTCTGTATTTGTCAGGTGGGTGATGTCGCCATGTTCATTTTGATGATAGTAGTATTGCTTGTTGTCTGTTTCCTTTTTGACAAGCCCATAGCCTCTCACTTCTCTGCTTTTCAGTTCATCGTCTTTGTTGGTTTCTGCTGTAATGCTCCAACCATCAAAAATATAGTTGTGCGTTTCTCCATTGACTTCCTTTCTATATCGGAAGCCCAAAGGGTCATATTTATTTTTGATAGTGTCGTCGTTTTCTGTTGTGACTTGTCTTGTTCTGTTGTAAATATCGTATTGATATGTTGTTGTGCCTTTACTGCTTGTCTGTTCCAGTGTGTTGCCTTGATTATCATATTTATAGAAAATTGTATCATTTTCTTTGTCTATCTGCAACAACTGGTTTTTGTTGTTGTAGTAATAGTTTTCTTCTTTGCCTTGCAGTGTCCTTTTGATTCTATTTCCCACAGCATCATAATCAAACAGTTCTGTCACTTTTTCATCATACA
>CAJUNT010000044.1 GCA_910587735.1 uncultured Clostridia bacterium | reverse complement strand
ACTGCTGTCATCACTAAGTCTAAATGCTTTTATCGCAGCCTTAAATCTATTAAGCATATTGCTTAACCTGATTCATTTCATATTTTGAGATAGGCTTTTGTTTTTTGAGTTTTGCTCATCTCTATTTATAAATAGCTGTAAGTGATAACAAACATAATATTATTATATCATTTCTATTATCATATTGTAATCATAATATACTTTTTATTGATAAATATATTATGATACAAAAACTGTTCTTTGAAAAGAAAAAAATTCATAAATTGAAAAAAAGGGAGTGTGAAAATGAGTATGCAGGATTTTTTACGATTGTCAGCAGAAATTTTTATGATTATTTGTATACAATCTATATTAGAGGTTTTACTTTCTGGCAAGAGAGATAATCCTTATTCTAAAGTCATATTTTTTGCAGGATATGTCGCTTCTTTGGCATTAGTATTAAATTTTGTATATGAGCATTTTTCAAAATTAATTTTTATGTTTCATTTTTAATAAATAGATTTTTATATTATTATCATATTTTGAAAATATAATATTATTAATATTATTTTTCATGTTTTTGATATTAATGGATAGATATTGCATTTTTTCTCTCACTGTGATAAATTGTTATAAGTGCTATATTATTAATAACAGACAAATATATAATACTTAAACAATAGCGAGTGTCTAAAAAGAGTAGTTTTAAAAATAATTTTTATTTCTGTTTATTATCAGGAAAATGAATTTTTCCATAAAAGTTTTTGTCTCGCTTCTTTAAAAAGTGAGTGAGAGTGTGAAGTCAAAGCTCTCAAGGTTTTAAATGTTTGTTTAGCCACTCCAAAACAATATAAATAATTGAAAAATTTAAGCATTATAAATATTATAATAAATGTCTGATGAAAATAAAAGCCCAACTATTGACATGGGGCTTTATTATTTTATATGGAGGGAATCAAATGGATTTTAAATTAGAAATTGCTTGTTTATTAGAAAAAGTAACTGGAGTACCACAGCAAGAAATTATTAATACAATAGAAATTCCTCCCAATAAAGATATGGGAGATTTTGCATATCCATGTTTTCGCTTAGCAAAACAGTTCCGTAAAGCACCACCATTAATAGCGCAGGAGTTATATCAAAAAATAGAAAAACCATATTTTATTGAAGGAATAAAGGTACAAAATGCTTATATCAATTTTTTTGTGCAAAAAAGCACATATGTAAAAGAAGTATTACAGAAAGTATTGACTCAAAATAAGAATTATGGAAATTCTAATATAGGAGAAACAAAAACAATAGTAATTGATTATTCTTCTCCCAATATTGCAAAACCTTTTCATGTAGGACATTTGCGTTCCACTGTAATTGGAAATGCATTATATCATATTTTTGAAACATTAGGCTATCATTGTGAAGGTATCAATCATTTGGGAGATTGGGGTACACAATTTGGAAAATTAATTGTTGCCTATCAAAAATGGGGTTCTAAAGAAGCGGTGGAACAACAAGGAATACAGGAATTGATGCGTATTTATGTAAAATTCCATGATGAGGCAGAAAAGCAACCAGAACTCGAAGATGAAGCAAGAGAATGGTTTGTAAAAATGCAAAATGGAGAACAGGAAGCATTATCATTATGGAAATGGTTTTATGATATTAGTATAAAAGAATTTAATAGAGTTTATGATATGTTGGGTGTTCATTTTGATGCTTATACAGGAGAGAGTTTTTATAATGATAAAATGGCGGCTGTTGTAGAAGAATTAAAAGAAAAAAATCTTTTAAAACAAAGTGAAGGAGCTATGATTGTAGATTTAGAAAATGAAAATATGCCACCATGTTTAATTATTAGAAAAGATGGTGGAACATTATATGCTACCCGTGACATTACAGCAGCGCTTTATAGAAAGAAAATATATCATTTTGATAAATGCATTTATTTAACTGCGCTTGACCAAAATCTTCATTTTTCACAATGGTTTACTGTCATTAAAAAAATGGGATATGATTGGTGGAAAGATTTAATTCATGTACCTTTTGGGCTTGTTAGTTTAGACAGTGGAAAACTTTCCACACGTCATGGTAATGTTGTGCTTATGGAGGAATTGTTAAATCAAGCAATATCAGAAACACAAAAAATTATAGAACAAAAAAATCCTGATTTATATAATAAAGAGGAAGTTGCAAAACAAGTAGGAATTGGTGCGGTTATATTTAATGATTTGTATAACAGCAGAATAAAAGATGTTGTATTTTCTTGGGAAAGAATGTTAAACTTTGATGGAGAAACAGGACCTTATGTGCAATATACTCATGCGCGTGCTTGTAGTATATTACGTCGTGGAGAATGTAGTTTAGCAGAAAATATTGATTATAGTAAATTAACAGATGATGCTTCTATGGAAGTCATAAAATTGCTTGAACAATTTCCTCAAAAAATACAAGAGGCAGCAGATAAATTAGAACCATTTATTGTTACAAGACATTTAATTAATTTATCACAAGCATTTAATAAATTTTATCATGATAATAATATATTAAATAGTGAGACTCCTATAAAAGAAGCACGCATTGCATTAGTCATTGCAGTAAAAACAGTATTAAAAAAGGGACTTGCTTTATTAGGTATACAATCTCCTGAACAAATGTAATGAAAAATTTATAGTATTGAAAAAGAAGGGTAGTTTATGAAAAAGTGTAAACTGATTTATAATCCTTATTCAGGAAATAAAACATTTAAATTTGATTTAGATATTTGTTTTTCTATATTTCAACAAGCGGGATATGAAATTCATATTTTCCGTACCATTAAAAATGGAGATATTAGAGAACATATTTTGAATATGGATACAAATTATGATTTAATTGTAGTATCAGGAGGAGATGGCACAATTAACATTGTTGTAAATGCCCTAATAGAAAGAAATTTAGATATTCCTTTAGGAGTGATTCCTTCTGGTACAGCGAATGATTTTGCTACATTTTTAGGATTAAAAACGGCGAGTGTTGAAGAAGCATGTAAACTAATTGTAACAGAAGAAGCAAAAAAGATTGATATTGGTATTGCAAACGAAAAATGTTTTATCAATGTTTGTGCAGGAGGATTATTTACAAATGTTTCTCAAAATGTAGATAAAGATTTAAAGTATGCCTTGGGAAGCCTATCCTATTATATTAAAGGGATTGAACAGCTAGCTAATTTTAGAAAGATACCATTTCGTATTACAACAGAAAATAATGTATTAGAGGAAGACTTATATTTATTTTTAGTGTTGAATAGTGCAGGAACAGGAGGATTTAATCGTATTGCACCATCTGCATCTATTACAGATGGTGTGTTTGATTTTGTGGGTATTAAAGCAAAGCCAGTAATTGAATTACCTATATTATTTTTAAAAATATTTAATGGTGAGTTTGTAAAAGATAATGGTGTAGTTTATTTAAAAGAAAAAAGTTTTCATATTGAATGTTTAGATACAGAACATTTACAGCTTCATGAAACAACAGTAGATGGTGAAAAAGGTCCAGATATGCCTGTTAGTATATCTGTGCTACCAAGAAGACTTTCTATATTTGGAAAATTTTAAATAGATTTAGTATTTCATATTATATTTTTTTTAAACCATATAAGAAATTATGAATAAAAGGTACGCCCTTTATAAGGAAGTACCTTTTTTCATTTCATAATGTTTCACGTGAAACATTATAAAATGATATTTTAGTGATGTTCCACGTGGAACATTATTGCAATTATTTTCTTTTGTATGTATAATAAAAGTCGAAGGTATTCGTAAATCATATCAATTTATTTTAGATTGTAAATGTTTTGCAATATAACATTATTTAATGGAAGTTTGCACTATCCACTGAATAATAGCTAATATACAATTTATAAAAGGGTAAATTTTGAAACAGTTATATGATTAGTTAGGAGTGCAAATAAATATGAGTAAAGTAAGAGTAATATCCATCACAAATCAAAAAGGTGGTGTAGGAAAAACAACAACAGCAATCAATTTATCTGCATGGTTGGCAAAAAAGGGGAAAAAAGTATTAGTAATTGATGCTGACCAACAAGGAAATACTACAAGCGGTTTAGGATTAGAAAAAAATGATATTGAAAATACCATTTATGATGTCATGTTAGAGGAATCTTCACTTACTGATGTAAAATTAAAAACTTGTGTAGAGGGATTAGAAGTTGTACCAGCAAATATTAGTTTGACAGGTGCAGAGATTGAATTGATTGGAAAAGAAGAAAGAGAATATATTTTAAAAAAGGAAATTGATAAAATAAAGCAATATTATGATTTTATTATTATAGATTGTCCTCCTTCTTTAAATGTTATTACAATTAATGCTTTAACTGCTTCTGATACTGTGCTTGTGCCAATACAATGTGAGTATTTTGCATTAGAGGGATTGGAACAGTTATTACATACAATCAATCTTGTAAAAAAAAGATTAAACAGACATTTGGAATTAGAAGGTGTTGTGTTTACAATGTTTGATGCCAGAACAAATTTGTCACTGCAAGTGGTTGAGGAGGTGAAAAGAAGTTTAGGTGCAAATGTATATCGTACAATCATACCAAGAAATGTACGTTTAGGAGAAGCACCAAGTCATGGTTTGCCAATTCATTTATATGACCCAAAATCAAAAGGTTCAGAAAGTTATGAACTGTTAGCAGAAGAAGTTTTGGAAAAGGAGTGGAAATAGATGGCATCTATTAAAAAAGGTCTTGGCTCTAAGGGAAAAGGATTGGAAGCATTAATCAATACAAAAATGATGAGTTATAATGAAAATGATTTAGAATATGAGGGAATATTAGAAATTGATATTAATAAAATTGAAGCAAATAAAAATCAACCTCGTAAATATTTTGATGAGGGAAGTCTTTTAGAATTATCAGAATCCATAAAAAATTATGGTATGATACAACCTATTGTAGTAAGAAGAATAAATGATTATTATGAATTGATAGCTGGGGAAAGAAGATTTAGAGCTGCTAAAATTGCAGGTTTAAAAAAATTGCCAGCTATTATAAAAGACTTTGATAAATCTACTGCTTTTGAAGTTGCTTTAATAGAAAACATTCAAAGAAAAGATTTAAACCCTATTGAAGAAGCTGAAAGTTTTTATAAACTGCAAACAGAGTTTGGATTCAGCCAAGAAGAAATTGCAGAAAAGGTTGGAAAAAGTCGTTCTGCTATTACAAATGCAATACGTTTATTAAATTTGGACAGCAGGGTACTTAATTTTGTTCGTGAAAACAAGTTGTCTGGAGGACATGCAAAAGCGTTGTTATCTATTTCAGATGAAAATATGCAGTTTGAATTAGCAGAAAGGGTTATTGAAGAGGATTTTAGTGTAAGGGAAACAGAAAAAATTGTAAAGTCTTTACAACAAAAACAAAATACAGAAATGATAGAACAAAAGCCACAAAATACAATACAATTTGATACAACAACATATCGTTCTATTGAAAATGATTTAAAAGGTCTTTTTGCAACAAAAGTAAAAGTAAAAGCACAAAAAAATAAAGGAAAAATTGAAATTGAATATTATTCTGATGATGATTTAGATAGAATATTAACTATGTTTAAGGGAATAGAAATATAATGAGGTGTGATATGTGGAAATATTAAATGCGATGATACAGTTGTATCTTCCTTTTATATTAGGTGGTTTGATAGTAGCAGTAATACTGCTTTTTATATTATGTATGATATTATTTTTAAAAGTAGCAAGAGAAAGAAAACGATACGATATTTTTATGGGTACAAGTCGCAGACCAGACTATAATTTAGAAATGAAAATTGATGCATATTTTGAAACAGCAAAAGCAATAGAACAAGAATATGGTAAACTATTGGACATGGTAACAGATATGGACGCAATTATGTCTGAAAATATACAGAAAGTGGGTATTATTCGCTATAATCCTTTTGATGAAATGGGAGGAAATCTTTGTTTTGCATTAGCTTTGCTTGACGCAAAAGATAATGGTATTGTTTTGAATAGTATACATAGTAGAACAGGTTCTTTTACATATGCAAAACCCATTGAAATGGGAGTAAGTACATATGTACTTTCAACAGAGGAATTACAAGCAGTAGAAATGGCACAGCAAAATGCTTATAGAAGAAAAGCAGAAAAAGTAGTAAAAGTGAAACCAAAACGTATATTCAAATGGAAGGATAAACCACTATTTGAACCGAAATCAGAGAAACAACAATATAATGAAAAAGAAAAATTGAAAATGATAGGCGATGTAACAACAAATGAGAAGGCTTCCATTATGGCTGAAGAAGAAATTGCACAACAAATTTCAGAAAATACAGTTATAATCAAAAATGAAGTTGAAATGGAAAATATAAAAGAAACTGTAAAGGAATTAGTAAAAGAAACAATACAAATGGAAAAAGATAACCAGCAAATTGAAACGGAAGAAAAAGTACGTCGTTTGGAGGAACAAGTATTACTTTTAACAGAAAAAAAAGCAGAAGAAAACATAGTAAAAAAATATCATAGACCTGAGCCATTTCATACAGAACAAATTAATATTATATCAGAGATAGAAAAAATTTCATCTGATAAATCAGAAAAAGAAGAAAAGAATATTAATGTGCTTTCTGATTCTGTAGAAAATATTATTGAACAGATTGCTCAAAAAACAGAAAAGCAGCAGAGAGAAATCAGTCAAAAAAAGCCTATTACTACAATAGATGAAGAACAAATGGTAATAACAGCAGAAGAAGAAATTAAAACGGCAGTGAAAAAAGCAATTAAAAGTGCAGTAAAAAAGAATCAAAAGGATATAGACTCAAATAAAAATTCATTGGGAAGTTAAAAAAAGTGCTGTAAGATAATACAGCATTTTTTTATAAAATGTTTCACGTGAAACATTAATATATTATATAATAATGAAAATACCCTTTACTTTTTTAGTGAAGGGTATTGTTATAAAATATAATATTTTAATATGTTAAAATTGTTCCACATGAAACATTTTATCCAAGTATTTTCTGAGCATAATATACCGTAGCCATAGCATCCTTAGCATAATAGTCAGCACCAATCATATCTGCATATTCTTGTGTTAATACTGCGCCACCTACAACAATTTTGCAATCTGGTTTTTTATCATGAAGTTGCTTAATTGTTTCTTCCATATTTGTTACTGTTGTTGTCATCAATGCACTAAGCCCAATCAATTTAATATTTTGAGAAATAGCTGTTTCTACAATGGTTTCAGGAGGTACATCTTTTCCTAAATCAACAACATCATAACTATAATTTTCCAAGAGTACTTTTACAATATTTTTTCCAATATCATGTATATCTCCTTTTACAGTAGCTAATATAATTTTATCTTTTTTTGTTTGTATCTCGCCACTTTTACCCATTTTTATTTTGACTGCTTCAAAAGCAGCTTTTGCGGCTTCTGCACTCATTAAAAGCTGAGGCAAAAATATACTACCCTTTTCAAATCCTTTTCCTACATGGTCTAATGCAGGTATTAACTCTGTATTGATGAGTGTTAAAGGTTCTATTTGTTGTAATTGTTCTTCAGCAGCTTGTTTTGCTCTTTCTTTGAGTCCCTTTATAATGGCATCAGAAAGAGAAATATCGGTATGTAAATGTGTTGTTAGTGTAATAGATGATTGTCCTCCATATTGTTCTATATAATTCATGCAATTATTATCTAATCCAGTAAGTGCACGATAAGCATAATAAGAATGCATCATAGCATCAGAATTGGTATTGATAATACCTGCATCAAGTCCATATTGCATCGCCATAGTGTAGAAATGAGATGTAATAATTTCTCTTTGAGGCAACCCAAATGAAATATTGGATACACCTAAAATTGTTTTTACACCAAGCTGTTGCTTTACCATATGTAATGCTTTTAATGTTTCCAAAGCAGAAAATTGGTCAGAACTAATTGTCATAGCTAATACATCTATTATAATATCCTTTTTAGAAATACCATAACTTTGTGCGGTATTAATTATTTTTTGTGCAATATCAAATCGTTTTTCTGCTGTTTCTGGTATACCATTTTCATCTAATGTTAAACCAACAACTACACCTCCATATTTTTTAACAATAGGGAATATAGCGTCCATAGATTCCTTTTTGCCATTTACAGAATTAATCATAGCTTTACCATTATAGTAACGTAATGCTTGTTCCATTGCTAAGACATTAGAAGTATCTATTTGCAAAGGCAAATCAATAACACTTTGTAATTCTTTCATAACAGAAATAAGCATTTGTGTTTCATCTATATCAGGCAATCCAACATTGACATCTAATATATGAGCACCTTTTTGTTGTTGTGAAAATCCTTCTCGCAATATATAATCAAAATCTTTTTCTCTTAATGCTTGTTTAAAACGAGATTTTCCTGTGGGGTTAATACGTTCTCCTATTATGATTGGAGAGTTTCCTATTTCAACAGTATGTGTATAAGATGACACTATTGTTTTATTTTTGGGTATAATAGGCAAAAGTGTTTTATTTTTACAATGTTCATATAATGCTTTAATATGAGCTGGTGTTGTACCACAGCAACCTCCCACAATACAAATACCTTTGTCTACTATTTTTTCCATTGCTTGTGCAAATTCTTCAGGAGATACATCAAATACTGTTTTGCCATTTTCATTTCTGGGTAAACCAGCATTTGGCTTTATAATTACTGGAATAGAACAATTTTCTAATATTTGCTCTGCAAGTGATAACATTTGATGAGGACCAAGTCCGCAGTTGATACCAAGTGCATCTACACCAAGTCCTTCCAATACAGCAACGACAGTATTAACGTCACTTCCTGTTAACAATTTTCCTTTTTCATCAAATACAACAGTAACAAATACAGGCAAATTTGTATTTTCTTTTGCAGCTAATACTGCTGCTTTTGTTTCATAAATATCGCTCATTGTTTCTATTACAATGAGGTCTGCACCTGCTTTTTCTCCAGCGATAGCCATTTCTTGAAAAGCAGCATAGGCATTTTCAAAAGATAAATCACCTAATGGTTGCAATAATTTTCCACTTGGACCAATATCTAATGCAACATATCCTTTACGATTAATACAAGCATTCTTTGCAGCAATTTTAGCATTTTCAACAGCAGCAGTAATAATTTGTTCTATACTATAATCAATATCATGTAATTTAATACGATTTGCACCAAATGTATTTGTTAAAACAATGTCACTGCCAGATTCAAAGTAATTTTGATGTATTTCAATTAATGCCTGTTTTTTCTCTATATTCCAAATTTCAGGTAATTCACCTGCTTGCAGTCCTTTTTGTTGCAAAAGTGTACCAGTACCTCCATCAAAAAAGACTATACGACTTCCTAATAATTCTAATATACTCAAATAGCATCATCTCCCCTTCTAAATATACAATTTGTTTTTGTGCAGGCTTCACAGCCTTTTATATGACAATGTTTATTTGTCTTAGATATTCCCATAACGGCTGTGACAGATTTAGAAGGAGCTAATAGAAAACTATTTGTCAATGTCAAACCAATTTTTCTGGGACAATCTAATAATGTAATAAAATCTTTTTGATGTATTAAATCGAAATCACCATAACCAGGACTAAAACGAGGACGTAAAAAAAGTTTTTGTTTTGCTAATGTTTTTTCAATTTCCATTTGACATTGGTCACAATATTCTTCTATTACTGCTGCTGCTGCTGCCTGCATAATTACTGCTTTACTCATATCAATATGGCTATATTTTTTTAATAAAATATCAGCTTGTACGCCTAATGTTGCAGCAAATAATATCACTTGATTACATTCATTCAAATTTTTAGAAAGATTTTTGCTTTCTATTATAACGTGATTGTCAATTATAATTTTTGTATGTTGTATAGTACAATCAAATATTTTATATGTGTGATGTATAGAACAATGATTCAGTAATTCTGAAATACAATCTATTACAACACTTTGTATTGTTTCACTTGGTATTGTATTGTGATAGCCTAAATAGCGAAAAACTTCTTTTTGAGGGATATCTTTTACATTCATAATCATTACCTAATTATTTCTGAAAGATTTTCTACGATTTTTGCTGCTACATCTGACTTATTCATAGAATATACATGAATTCCTTTTACACCATTTGCAATTAAATCAATAATTTGGTCCGTAGCATAAGCAATACCTGCTTGTTTCATAGATTCTGGTTTATCGCCAAATTTATCTACTATAGCACGAAATCTTTGAGGAAGTATTGTACCAGAAAGTTGACAGATTCTTGCGATTTGTTTTCCATTTGTTACAGGCATAATCCCAGCAAGTACAGGTGTAGTAATACCAGCTTCTCTGATATGATATAAGTAGTTATATAATATATTGTTATCAAAAAACATTTGTGTTGTTAAAAAATCACATCCCATATCTGCTTTTATTTTCATATGGGTAATATCTTCTGCTCTTGTAGGAGATTCTGTATGTCCTTCTGGATAGCAAGCACCTCCAACACAAATATCACTGCTTTTTTTGATATGTTCTACTAGTTCACTTGCATAACGATATTGATTTGGCTGAGGAAAATCACTACCTTCTGGTATATCTCCTCTAAGTGCTAATACATTTTCAATATTATTTTGTTTGATTTCTTGTAATACTGCTTCCACTTCATATTTGGTAGAAGATGCACAAGTTAAATGTGCTAATGCAGTTACACCTAATTGTTGTATGTAAGAGGCAATTTTAATTGTGTTGCTACTTGTACCTCCTCCAGCGCCATATGTTACAGATATAAAATCAGGTTTTAATTTTGCAATTTCTTCTGCTGCTTTTTTGACAGGTTCAAAATCTGCACCAGGTTTTGGAGGAAAAATTTCAAATGATAATGTAGGTCTTTCTGCACAAATAATATCTTTTATTTTCATATACGAAAACCCCTTTCTTATAATGATTTCATGATAACTCATTATAGCAATTTTGTCGTAAAAATACAATAAATCAAATAGAAATCAATATGATTAACTATTATGAGAATATCATTTATATTAAATGAAAATAATTTAAAATATATGATTTTAGTTAATAACAATAGACGTATACAAAGTATTATTTTATAATAAATACAAAAGAGTTATAAATAATGAAAAGGAGATAATGAAGAATATTATGACAGAGAAAATACTTTATATAACGGAACAAAAAAGTGATATACCCGAAAATGCTTTTTTATTAACAAAAAATTGTTTTTCAAATATTGAAAAATTGAAAAATCAAAATATATATTGCTGGTTAGGTGATATGGATACCTTAGTATCTGCTGTATCAACATTAGAAGTAGAAAAAGGAATCATATTATTAAATGAACTATTAGATGGTGTTGTGGCAGAAATAAAAAATGAAAAATGTATTCATTATACTTGCAATGCTGTAATGATGCACTGTTGTGCAGGAGCATACATACGTATTGTAAATAAAACAAATATATAAAAAACAAGCCTTTTAAGACTTGTTTTTATTGTATATATTATTTATTTTTGCAATACTCTATCTGCAATCGCTTGTCCTGTTGGTGTTGCTGCTAAACCACCTAAAGCAGTTTCTTTTATTTTATATGACATTTCATGTCCTATTTCTCCCATAGCATCAATTACATCATCAGGAGGTATCACACTATCAATACCTGCCAGCACCATATCTGCTGCTGCAACAGCATTGATAGCACCTATTACATTTCTTTTTACACAAGGTACTTCTACCAATCCGGCAACAGGGTCACAAGCTAATCCTAAGAGATTTTTTAAGGCAATAGATAATGCATCTCCTACTTGTTTTCCAGTGCAGCCATGTAATGCGGCTAATGCGCCTGCTGTCATTGCAGATGCTGTACCAACTTCAGCTTGGCAGCCGCCAGATGCACCAGCAATAGATGCCCTTTCTGCTACTACTTTACCAATACCAGAAGCAACATATAATGCTTCTATAATTTGTTCTTTTGTTGCTTTGCCTTCTTTATATAATGTTACAAATACAGCAGGCATAACACCACAAGAACCAGCGGTAGGTGCTGCGACAATTCTTTTCATACAAGCATTAGATTCACTTACTTGTACTGCTCTTGTCATAACTTTATTCATAAAATCACCGCAAAGTGTATTTCCTTTTTTGCCGTAATCTTCTAATTTTTGACCATCTGTTCCTACAAGTCCACTGTTAGAGCGTAATGTTCCGTCATATTGTTCTGCGGATAAAAGCATAGCGTCCCATATTCTTTCCATTTCTTTTAAAGAATCTTCTCTTGAAACAGCTCTTTCTGACATATCATCTTGCAGTACTACTTCCCATAATGGAATTTGTTTTTCTTCCGCTGTAGCTAACCATTCTTTTATTGCATGATAGGACATATTATTCTACCTCCCTATTAAAATATGTTACTTTTATAATACCCTCTACTCTTTTTAGCCAATCTAAGCCAGATTGTGGCATTTGTTGGTCAATTTCAATTACCATACAAGCATATCCGCCACGTCTGTCACGATATAAATGCATATTTGCTACATTAACGCCTTTGTGTGCCAAAAGAGATGTCACTTCTGCAACGTGTCCAGGCTGGTCTACATTATGTATAATCAATGTATTGTATTCACCACTGAAATTAACATCAATATCATCAATTTTATTTACCATAATTCTGCCACCACCCAATGAGGAGGCTTGTATTTTTAATGTACGTCCTTGCTCTCCTTCTATTTCAATGAGTGCTGTATTAGGGTGTGCCTCTTTTAAGTTTTTATTTTGTATAGAAAAAGTTAAGCCTTCTTCTTTTGCCACATCAAAACTATGAGGAATTCTCATATCATCTGCTTGCATACCTAGTATACCTGCAATTAACGCTTTGTCTGTACCATGTCCGACACCTGTTGCTGCAAAAGAACCATGTAAATAAATATCTGCTTTAATTGGCTTTTCTGCTAATAATTTTCTTGCTGTTAAACCGATTTTTGTTGCGCCTGCTGTATGAGAACTAGATGGTCCAACCATAACTGGACCTAAAATATCAAATATATTCATAATAATTACCCTCCTATCTGTTATTAGGTTCTGTTACGTTAAAATGATATAGACAACAGCTCCTTGTTAGAAGTACAA
>CAJUNT010000043.1 GCA_910587735.1 uncultured Clostridia bacterium | reverse complement strand
TATTTTTAAAAGTCTTTTTCGTATTTTTATTTTCATGTTAAGTTAACAGAACCTATAAATAGAACATAATGTATATTCATTATCAGCCATACTAAAATAACGGATATCTTAACTAGTATCAAGAATTGCATTTTTATATGTAATATTGCACTTACCAGAAAATTCATCTGCAACCACAAATATACGATACAACCCTTCCTCTAATGAAAGTGTTTTCACTTCCTCTAAAATATAATCAGAAAAAACAATTTCTTTTGCTTCTATATTTTGGATAAGACATTTCACTTTTCCTTTTTTGGGTTTTATATAGAAAGATATAACACTATTCTGCCCTGTTGTGATAGTACCTATGTCATTGATTCCTCCGATGAAGCCCCAATTTTTGATAATTTCTCCACTTTTTTGGTCAGGAGCGGAAGAATGCTTTGTCATATTATAGAATTTGTGATAATTATGATCACCTATTTCAATAATACTATTATCAGACAACAAAATCAAATTGCTTTCACGCTTTACATTTGATAAATCTATAACAGTAAACAATGAAATCAAAAGCAATAAATATACAAAATAGAGAAATATTTTTTTCATATAAAATCCCCTCAAAATCAGATGCTATATATTTTTATTTTTCGTGTTACATCATCTAACCATGATATTTTTCTTTTTTAATAAGTACCTAAATAAATTTTTTTCAAATCCCAGCCATACATATCATGCCCTTGACTATGGATAAAAACAGATGAATATTCACATTCTACAGTCGCAATAAATCCTGTGTTACCATAGATAGAATTTATTGTTGCAATTCCTCCAATTATCCAAGAAGCAATATTGATACCTGGTAAAAGACTTGCTCCAATTTTTGCTGAAAGTTTTTTTGCTACCAGTTCTGCTATTTTGTCCTTGACTTTATCTGAAACAGGCGTCCCTCCAACAAGACCAACTACACCTAATTGATTATTTGTAACCTTAAATTCAAAAGTATCAACATATCCAACTTCATGTTCTGGAAAAATTCCTCTTGCATCTACATCTTTTATGTTTCGATATCAGTTCATTTCAATTTCATATATATTTCCCTCATCATCTGCAATAGTTTCTACTTCATGTTCAACTAAAACTTTTTCACTATGGGGTTCATTTGATGTAGTACTACTATAAAATTCATCTAATGATGTAGCTGCAAATGCTGGAACTAAATTTGTTAAACCCATAGTTGTTGCCAATAATAATGCTAAAACTTTTTTCATAATACATTTCCTCCTAAATTAACATTTGAAATTTTGCCTTTTATGTGTTACACTTAGGAAAATGTCTTATAAAAACATAGAATTTTATCATGCCGCACGCAAGGAAAACTCTATATTATAAGGCATTTTTACTTTTGTTATCCACCTCTTCAACGCACTGCAATATCACTCTTTCTATTTTATATTTATAATATCAGCCAAAAGCTGTATTATTTATCCTCAGAATGAAACAGTTCTTTCAATTCTTCTGCTTCTTCACGAGTTAATTTTTGTCCTCCAGTAAAAGCAGATACAAAATTGAATATAGAATTATTAAAAGATGTTTTTACTAATTTTCTTGTCCATTTCTGCACCACTTCTTTTTTGGTACAAGTAGCGTAATAAATATAGTTTTTACCACTATCATCTACCTCAATCAAACCCATTTTTTGAAGGTTTGTTAAATAAGTGCTTAATGTCTGTTTTTTCCACTTTTTGTCAAGTGTACCATTCATATATTCTGATAATTCTCTATAAGAAAATCTTTTATTTTCTTCCCAAAATTTTTCCATAATCTGCATTTCTGTATTGGTCAAACCATAATTCTTTTTCATAAGCAAATGCTCCTTTTCTTTTTAGTGAGGGCATTTTTTATAAGACAATTCATTTACTAATTCTTTATTAATTAAATTACCACATTCTGTACATTTATCAGCTTCATATAAATAAGTTGTACAACTACCATCAGAATGAAGTTTATGGTCTTTAAATGTACAAGATACATAGTTGTGCTTACATAATGCCTTTTCTTCATTTCCTATTTCGTAAGTATTTCCTTCATTATCTACAATTACTTTATCATTCCACAAATTAGCTATTATTGGTTCTTCTAATGAAAGTAATTCTACAATACCTGTATTACCTACTTCTTCCCACTCTTGCAATTCCATTATAACTGGTGCTTCATAAGCAAATACTGTGTTCATACTCAAACAGCACATCACAAATGCTGTTATAATTGGTAAAACTCCCTTTTTTCTATTTCCTTTTTTCAAGTTTAATACCCTTCTTTTCATCATACAAGAATGTTCACTAATTAATTCCGTATAAAACAACTTCTTACTTTTGACATAATCGTAGGCAGATAAATCCACCATATAAAAACAATACTTTTCTATCATATCATCATCATAATTTTTTACTGTTTCACTGTCGCAATATATTTCACTCATGCTCCATATTTCAAAATACAGAAAAATGCAAATCGGATTAAACCAATGAAGTGCTACAACTGCAATCGCAATAAATTTTACAATAAAGTCTTTGTTTTTGATATGTATCAATTCATGTCTTAGTATAAAATCTAATTGTTCCACAGTATAGTCTGTGTTATATGGAAGCACTATCACAGGTGAAAATAATCCTGTTGTAAAAGGGCTGTCACAATTTTCAGTATAAATTAATTGTACATTTTCTTTTATATTCAACTCCTTTTTTATTTTTTTGAAAATTGCTATTGCCTCTTTTTTCTCTTTGTATACTGTACTTTTTGTAAGTTTTCTTCTTGCTATAAAATATCTTGCAACCTGTACTATAATGATGATAACTGCTGTGACTCCCGAAAATATCACAATTCCCCAAGCATATTTGACTACATCGGATAATATCCATCTGTCAGAGCCTACATGAATGGTATTTCTGATAAATTTCATATTACCGACAATATTCTCATCGCTCCACCAGTGGTAAGGGATAGTAATATGCAGTGCTTGTAACACGTCTTGCATATAGTATCGAAACTCTGGAAAGGGGAACAGATAAAAAAGCAAACATACTTTTAATAAATTGTATCGCCATTTTGCAGTAAAATGTGCCTGTGTGTATAGGGAAGTCACAATGTACAATGCAAATAAAACAGTTCCAGATAATGACATGATAAAAAGTATGTTGCTCTGAAATGAAATCATTCTTTCCTCTCCCTTTAGAACTATTTTATTATAGGTTTAATAATATATTATTTGGCACATTTTGTCAATATCAAAATAGTAAACATTATGACTAAATTCTACTTTGTTTTTATATTTATAATAAACAAATTTTTCTCTTTTTCCTAATTTCTAGTTTGATTTTTAGTTTAAAATGATTTCATAATAAAAGCACATACTTATAAAAATTTTTTTCAGAAAAATAAAAGTAGTTACTAAAATTTTTTTGTAATTTTAAAATGCATTTTTAATCAAATTACCAAAAGTCTTTTAACTATTTTTTAAACTAATCAATAAATTAGGAAAAATTGGAAATATCAAAAATTTGCATTTTTTATGCTTATTTGCGTTATTTATCAAAAATTATGCAAGTCAATATGCAAGTCAAAATTTTTTGATACTTCATAATTTATAGTATATTTATACATTTTAATGCTATAATTATGTATTTTTAATCAATGCTATACATTATGAAGCCTGACAACAATATACAGAAAATACCAATTTTGAAATAAAAAAAGACAGCATTTTGCTGTCTTTTTTAAATGATATATTTATAATACAAGTGTTTTTTCTTCATTTAAAAATTCATCTAGCTTTTGTATTTTTTTCTCTTTATACTCCGAATCCAGATGAGTATAGATATTGAGTGTTGTTTGTATGTCGGCGTGTCCAAGCTGTTCCTTTGCTGGTTATGTTTCCTGAAGTGTTACATTTTTTTGTGTGCTTAATTTTTTGTATGTGTTGATATATAAAACAGTAGCAAGCAATATAGAAAGAATGTCTGCTACTGGTTGCGCCCAAACTAAGCCAGTAAGTCCCAAAACTGCTTTGAGAATAAACAGAGAGGGAATGAAAATCATTCCTTGTCTACTTAAATTGATAATCAGTGAAGCAGTAGCAGCTCCCATAGCCTGTAAGGCGTTTATGAGGACATAAAATACACCAAACATGAAGCTTGTTGTAAGTAATATTTTTGCAAACTGAACGGCATAATCAAATGCTGTCACATCAGTTAAAAACACACTGACAATTTGATTCGTAAACAGATAGCAAATAATGGTCAATACAACGCCTAAAATCAATGAAAAAATGATAGAGAACTGAAACGCGTCATTGAACCGTTTCCATAGCTTTGCACCTATACAATATCCTAGCAAAGGCTGTACGCCTTGCCCCAGTCCCATACATACCATACCTGTAATCGTTACAACTTTCATGGCAACACCCATTCCAGCAATCGTCATATCACCATATTCTGCCATTTGGCTGTTGATAATGATTTGTGAAACGCTCATCAGCATAGAGCCTAATGCGGCGGGTACACCAATAACAAGAACACTACTACAAATTTTTTCTTTTAATGTAAAATATTTCAACCGAATGCTAAGACTTGATTTTCCATGAAGAAAATAAAAAATGTAATATACTGCCCCGAACATATTCCCGATTACAGTAGCGATAGCAGCTCCAGCAATATTCCAATCAAAAACTAAAATCATAATCGGGTCAAGAATCACGTTCAACAGATTTCCTAAAAGCTGTCCCATCATAGCCTTTCCCGATTCTCCCTCTGTACGAATTACATTAGCGTAACAGTTGGAGATAAGCACAAAAGGTCCACTATATACGACAATCATTAGATAGGTTTTAGCGAAATCCCATGTATCAGAACTTGCTCCGATAAGGGAAAGTATCGGTTCCATAAAAATCAAAAATAAGACAGCCATACCGACACCAACAATCACACAGCCCCACATACAGAAAGAACAAACTTTCTTTGCATAGTCCTTTCTTCCTTCTCCTAATGCACGAGAGATAACGGAAGTGCCACCAATTCCGAACGCTGTTCCTACTGCCATAAACATCAAAAATACAGGCGTTGCAAGTGAAACAGCGGCAATCTGTAATACATTATGTGTCTGACCGATAAAGAATGTATCAGCCAGATTGTAGACTAATACCATAAGCATAGCCACCATAGCAGGCAGGGCATTTTTAAATACTGCTTTAGGTATAGGCATTGATTCAAATACTTTCAGTGATTTCTGTTCCATAAGTTTACCTCCTTAAATATTTTTAAAAGCAAGCTATTGAAATGGTTTTTATAAATACCCGCTTTGTAACGGGTTTCTATCATTAGCTTATACTCTTTTTGCTTTTCTATTAGACAATTTGAAAGCAAGCTATCAATTTGTTTGGGATAAATGCCTGCTTAATTGAGCAGGCATTTATTTCATGTTCTCGTTTATCCTTTGTAGCAGACTGTGAAACATAGTCTTTTCTTCTTCGGATAATCCGCGAAACATGGTTTGTTCCATTTTCATAATATTTTGTGTAGCGTCTTGGCAACATTTTTCACCTGCCGGAGTGATGCGAACAAGTTTCATACGCTTGTCGTTTGGGTCGGTAAAACAGTCAACCAGCTTTTTTAATGCAAGCCTTTTTACAATTCCAGCACAAGTGGATTGTGCTACCCCTAAAATATGTTCCAGTTCTTTAAATGAATAGGTTTTTTCATATTTTTCATTCAGTGAAAGCAGTACCCATATTTGAACCATAGTCAAGTCATTCTGACGCAGTGAATTGTTTGCCTGCCTTTCGATTGCATCATGAAGCTGTTTTATAAGTTGCCCGCTGGTGAGGTTTTTATTCAATTCAATACCTCCTTTTCCTTTCAAGAAGTAGTATAACATATTAAAAGCAAGCTGTCAATATCTTGCTATCAATATAGAGTGACTAAATACGCATTTAAAACCATGAAGACGTTGTTTTCTAAATAGCAACATAATTGCGTTCGCAAAAGATAAAGTTTTTTGTCAAACTTTTGGGAATAAAAGTTTGTGGGTGTGGGTGAAACCCGCAAATAAAATAATACTATTTTATTAAAATATAGAGAGCTTTGCTCTCAAACTCTCACTTGCTTCCCACTAAAAACGAGGCAAAAACTTTACTGGAAAACTTCGTTTTACTAATGACAAACAGAAATAAAAATTATTTTTAAAACGACTCTTTTTGTACACTTCCCTATCAATATGTTATAAAATATATTGAGAAGTTTCTATTGTAGCATAAATAATAGAAAAAAGACTAGTGTTCTACCAGTCTTTTTTTGATAAAGGATTGATTTCAGATTTCATTATGGATATAATATTAAAGAGATTTTTAGACAATTGAAAAAGAATAGAAAACGTCAAAAAATTGAAAACACTTTAATAATGTTCCTTTATCTACGTTAAAATATAACATCTTTTGTCGTATTTTGCAATATATATTTTAATTTTTTTCTATATTCTTCTCTAACAATATTGAAATGTTTTATGCTCCTTGTTCTGGGTTCTCTGACGCTTTATCAAATATTAATGTATCGCAGAAGAAATTGCCCAGATATGCACTTCAGAAGGGAGAGGAATATCAGTTTCACATAACGAAAAATACTCATGAGCACTATCGTAAGCATTACTATGTAAAGGATTTAACATACGAAAAACTCTACGATTTACTTAGCGAGGAATAATTTTTTTCCTCTCAAAGCATTTTTAATCACATCGCTATATTTTGCAGTGAGTCCAAATAATGCCATAATATCGTTATCCAAATCTTCATATAGACCGCTGATGTTTTCGGGATAATTCATTATGTGGTCTACTTTTTTTATAATGGCATTTTGAACATCCATTGAAACGACAGGTATTGGCATTTGCTCAATATGTGAGCGAAGCAATTTGACGGAATTGAATTTCTTTGAAATAAAGTAAGTTGCAACACTTGAATTAAGTATCGCAAGTATATATTTCATATCAATACCATCTATTTCAGGAATAACAATATTGCAACTGTTCAAAGAGAGTGTTTGCTGATTATCATAAGTAAACACAGGAATTTCACTAATAAAACGATACAACAATTTTTCTTTTGCCCGATACATTTCTATAGGAGCTACTTGCTGAAAATGCTCTGGTACAAAGCGGATATAATTTTTTGATGTTATCATACCATATCTATGTATATCACTCCCCTTTAGAATCATCTCGTTATCGTTACGCTTTTCATTAGATATGTATTCTTTATTATTACCAGTTACAATACCGAGTGCAAATTTTGCATTTCCTTTTAAATAGACAGCGTTTTTAATATTGCTAATCATATTTAAACATTGATTTTCTTCATCTGATACATTAAGAGAAAGTGTACCATCAGAAAAAGTTCTATGTTCCGATATCACGAAATTGTCATTTTGGGTTGTAACTTTACAACCGACTACTATTTTTTGTTTACTTGGTGCAATACCAAGAATAATGGAAGGACACTGCACACCAGAAAAAACATTGCCTAAATAAGTAATGAATTTGAAAGAACAAGTATCAATCATCAGCCTTCTAACGGCATCATGTGTGGCAACACTCAATATGGCTTCCGGAAGAACAAATGCCAACACTCCTTCATGGCAAAGCATAGTTAATGCTTTTTCAACGAACAAATCATAAGATTCTATACTTTTACCGACTGCAGTTTTGAAAAGTTTGCGATATTGGAGTGTATCTTTCTCTGAAAAATCACAACCCCAAGGTGGATTACCAACAATTACATCAAACTTTTGCGTAAAAGTTTCAAAATATGTATTACCTATTATGATTCTGTAACAGATATCTGAAACAGACATTTCTGGAGCTATCAGAATAATGTTAATTCGAGAAAGATAGACACTTATTGGGTCAATATCTTGACCATAAAGTTTTGAGCAATCTATGCCTTTCGCACTAAGACGCAACAAAAAGTTACCTGTACCACAGCAAGGGTCGCATATTGTTTTTGATTTCAAATTCGCGTCATTTTCATACAATTTATCAATCAGTTCATTTACAACTTTTTCAGGAGTATAGTAAGCACCTGAACATTTGCGTTGACCAATATCTCGCAATGAAATATAAATAAATCCTAACGAATCCTCTCCCTTTATGAAAATAATTTTCTTTTCTAATGCAGGTTGTAATTTATTGATTAAAGTGGAGTCAATGGTATCATTTCCAATTAAATCTCTAATTAAGATATGAAATTCATCGGTGTGTTCTTGAGACAGAAAGTTCAGTAAAATGTTGTTTTCCAAATATGGAATTTCATGACTTTGATAATAAAGCTGAATAGCAAAATTTGCAAGAACGACTAATAAATCTCTTTCAGACTCAATTATGCCAAGTTCCAATAAATCAGTAACCAACTTTTGATTATTTGCAGTATGAACATAATCTTTATAAAGGACTTTACCTGTAGCACTTTTTTTATTTCTGCGACTTTTTAGTTTTGTGTTATCGTTTGATTTCAGTTCCAAAACAAATCTTTCTATATATTCAGCACTGAATAATTGATTATATATGTCAGGAATCATTTTACCCAAACGAATCCAATTTTTTGCAGTTGCTTTTGATATGGATAATATTTTACATACATCATCAATAGTAAGTACTTTTTGTACTGTATCAGAAGAAGAACACATAGTATGATTATCAAAATTTGTAGCTGTATCATTAAGCGAAATATACATAACTATCCTCCGTATCTATTTCATGATTACAGTATACTTTGTTGTCTGAATACTGTCAATATTAATGATAAAACAGCAAAATCATATATACCATACTAAAATATTTGATTTCTATTACAATAAGTAGTAAAATTTTATTTATGTTATAATGCTATATAAAATATACAAAAAAAGGAAATGAAAACATGAACACAATAAAAGAGAAGATATTTAAAAATAATCCTACCAGAATGATTGTTTTTGGATTTTTGGTAGTAATAGCAACAGGAACCATGTTACTTTGTTTACCTGTTTCCAGTCAAAACGGACAAAGTATCAATGTATTAGATGCCCTATTCACAGCAACATCTGCTACTTGTGTAACAGGGCTTGTTGTAGTAAACACTATGGAGCAATGGACAGCTTTCGGAAAAACAGTTCTATTTTGTTTAATACAAATAGGCGGTTTAGGATTTATGACATTTATTGTATTAGGTTCTTTAGCTCTGCACAAAAAAATTACATTATCGGACAGGCTTTTAATTAAAGAATCTTACAATCAAAATAACATTGTAGGTATGGTAAAATATATTCAAAAAATCATATTTGGTACACTTTTAATAGAGGGGATAGGCGCAATTTTTTTAGCAATCGCTTTTGTTCCTCTTTTTGGCTTCAAAAAAGGTATATTATATGGTATATTTCATTCTGTTTCTGCTTTTTGCAATGCAGGGTTTGATATCATTAGTTTAGAAAGTTTTATACCTTATGTAGATAATGTACTTATCAATATGACTATATTTATACTTGTTATATTAGGAGGACTTGGTTTTATGGTTTGGCTGGATACCATAAAGGTACTCAAATTAAAATGGACAAAAAAATGGTCTTTTCGTGTTGCAATAAAAAGATTATCATTGCATAGTAAAATAGTATATGTCTCTACATTTTTACTTTTAGCATTTGGTATGCTAATATTTTTTGCGTGGGAAAGCACAAACCCCTATACTATGGGACATTTATCATTAAAAGGGAAGTTATTGGCTTCTGCCATGCAGTCTGTTACAGTAAGGACAGCAGGGTTTAACAGCATTGACCAGGGCAGTATGACAGAGGTTTCAAAATTTGTATCTGTATTATTGATGTTTGTAGGTGCTTCTCCAGGGGGAACAGCAGGCGGTGTCAAAACAGTGACATTAAGTGTATTATGGATTGCTGTACTTTCTGTTATACGAGGCAGTAAATACACTCATGTATTTAAAAGAAATATTTCTTTTTCTACATTACAAAAAGCATTAGCAGTATTTTTTATCAGTTTAACAATGGTGTTATTGATGACATTATTATTGAGTTATACAGAAAGGAATATGGCAATAGAACATAATTTTATGGATATATTATTTGAAACAACATCTGCTTTGGGTACAACAGGCATTACAACAGGTATTACACCATATTTATCAAATATAGGACGTATTATCATTATTATTGCTATGTTTATGGGAAGAATTGGACCTATCAGTATTGTAATTGCATTAACCAAAAAACAGAATCAAAACAAATATCAATTACAATATGCAGAAGAACAAATCATTGTAGGATAAGTGAAAGAGAGGAAGTCAATATGATAAACAAAAAACAGTTTGCTGTATTGGGGTTAGGACGTTTTGGAAGAAGTATTGCAAGAACATTATCAGAAAACGGTGCTGAAGTGCTTGCAGTTGATAATGATATGGAATTAGTACAAGATATATCAGAATATGTTACACACGCTGTTATGGCAGATATTACAGATGAAACAGATTTACGCAATTTGGGTTTAGGAAATTTTGATGTTGTGATTATCGCAACAGGTAGCCATTTAGAATCTAGTGTACTTGCTGTACTTCTGGCGAAAGAAATGGGTGTACCTTATGTCATTGCAAAAGCATTAGACGAAAATCACAAAAAGATATTAGAAAAAATTGGTGTAGACAGAGTGATATTACCAGAAAGAGAAATGGGAGTGCATATTGCAAATAAATTGCTTTATGGTAATTTTTTTGAATTAACAGAAATTTCTGATGATGTCAGCATTGCAGAAGTGATACCAAAACAAGAATGGTTAAATAAAAGTATTATAGAGTCAGATATTCGTGCAAAATATGATTTGAATATTATTGCAATACGACAACATCAAGATATTATTGCCTCTCCTAAACCAAGCTATGTCATACAGCAAAATGATATACTAATTGTATTGGGCGAAAATGTAAATATACAAAAGTTTTTAAATAAAAAAGGGTGAAAATATTGATTGAAAGTGTTCAAAATAAATTAGTAAAAAAAATAAAATCATTACAACAGCGTAAAAATAGAGAAAAAGAAGGGCTTTTTGTTGTAGAAGGTGTACGATTTGTAGGAGAAATACCAAACAATGTAAACATACTTTATATAGCTGTTTCCCATACATTTCAGAAAATGAATGATATAACTGTTTATGAAAAAAGAAGTCAGGTTTTTGTGTTTTCCGATACTGTATTTGATACCATTTCTGATACACAACATACACAAGGTATCATTGCTATTTGTCAAAAAAAGAATATGGTATTGTCAGAATATCAATTAAATGAAAAAGGATTTTATATATTGGCAGAAAATATACAAGACCCTGGAAATTTAGGAACAATGATACGTACAGCAGACGCCTGTCATGCAGATGCTGTATTTTTATCAAAGGGCTGTGTCGATTTATATAATACAAAAGTACTGCGTTCCACAATGGGCTCATTGTTTCATTTGCCCATATTTCAAAATGTAGATTTTATAGACTATATAGATAGTATGAAACAAAAAAATATTATGATATTTGCTGCACATTTAAAAGCACAAAAATATTATTATAACACTGATTTTCGTAAAGGTTGTGCTTTGTTAATAGGAAATGAAGGCAAAGGTATTACAGATAAAATTGCTCAAAAATGTCATGAATTTGTTAAAATTCCTATGGTGGGAAAAGCAGAATCTTTAAATGCTTCTGTTGCAGCAGGTGTATTGATGTATGAAGTGGTAAGGCAAAGAATGACACAAATTTAAAATAATAAAAAAACAAGGAGTAATTTCATGAAAATAATAAAAAAAATAGTATTTTGTATATTCATAGTAACAGCATATTTATATTGGCAGAATAATGGTATTATGATAACAAAATATCAGTATCAAAACAGCAAAATACCTAAACCATTTGATGGATATCGCATATTACAAATATCGGATTTACAAAATAAAACATTTGGAAAACATCATAAAAAACTGATTTCTATAATAAAAAAACAATATCCAGACTGTATTGTTATTACAGGAGATTTGATTGATAGAAATCGTACAGATGTATCATCTGCCATAGAATTGATAAAGCAAATTGTGAACATTGCACCTGTTTATTATGTTTCAGGAAATCATGAACATCAGTCAGGAAAATATCAAGAGTTGATAGTGTTGTTAGAGCAGTGTGGTGTATTTGTGTTGGAGAACAATAAACAAATTATTACAAAACAAGGAGAAAGTATTGCTATATTGGGTATAAAAGATAAATCAGTCAATTCAAATTATCAAAAAGTATTGTCTGTACTTACTGAAATGGAAAAAGAAGATATTCAGATATTGCTTTCTCATAGACCAGAATTGCTTGATGTATATAGTCAATATGATATTGATATGGTGCTGACAGGACACGCTCATGGGGGACAAATACGAATACCTTTTGTGGGGGGAATATTTGCACCACATCAAGGATTTTTCCCAAAATATACAAATGGTGTTCATACAAAAAATAATACAACAATGATAATTAGTAGAGGACTTGGAAATAGTACATTTCCATTTCGTATTAATAACCGCCCCGAATTGATTGTGATTGATTTGCAAATATAAAAATTCCGTTTGCAATTAGGAAAACGAAGTTTTCCAGTAAAGTTTTTGCCCTGCTTTTTAAAAAAAGCGGGTGATGTTTGGAACAATGCTCAAATGTTCTGACAAAACAGTATTATATTAAAAATGTTATATATTGTAAATTTTCAGTAAAAGTATTTGAGGGATTGAAAAGAATATTGTTTTATTTGTGGGTTTCACCCATACCCACCAACTTTTAAAAAAAGTTGGACAAAAAACTTTCATTTTTGCGAACACAATTTTTTATCAGAAAATTTATAAAGTATTTTAGTATTTATTTTAAGCATTTTTTATAATACAACATAAGTATTAGACATTTTAAATTATATTATTGTATAATATTTTTGTTTGCTAAACTGTTTCATATGTAATTATATTTTCTTTTATATTACTACCATTCTCTACTTTAAAAAACTTTTATAATTCAATTTTACGGTATTTGCTGCTGACTCTTCCATTTTCAATGTATTATCTTCTTTTTGTAGCCATAACAGCAATTTTCCATTTGATTTTTTAATATAAATTCGCCTCACAGGTTTTGGTTGATAGGTT
>CAJUNT010000042.1 GCA_910587735.1 uncultured Clostridia bacterium | reverse complement strand
ATCGTTCTTAAGTATAATCCATTAATATACAATAAACATACAGTTAATTTTGTTTGTTTATCAAATCCCTTTTGTAAAGTTGGAACAAACTGATACCCACAATTTTTACATTTATATCTTTGATGACCCTTTATAAATCCATTTTTACTATGTTTTGTTCCTCCACATTTTTTACATTCCATACCAATAATATCTCCTTTGCTATTAGTATGTCCTCATTCATCAATTTAATAACACCCTCAAAAACTCTTTGTATCCTCTTATGTATCGTTTGGAAAAAACAGTATGCCTGATGTATATAATCTTTTGACATCATTCTATCAACTAGATGACGAGACAAGGCAAGAAATTGTACACACAATACAATTCAAACTGCAATATCACAAAGACTCACAAAGGGCAGAGCAAGTAAAACAAATAAAAGGCTGGTAAGTATTTTTGCCGCGATTTGGCACCATTTTCAAAAAATATTCTTTAAAAAAAAGGACTTTCCGAAATACTCGGAAAGCCCTTAAAATCATCGCTTTTTCAAATTACTCAATAATTTCAGTAACAGAAGCAGCACCTACTGTTCTACCACCTTCACGTTTTCTCTTTTACAAAATCATTGTTATTTTTATTGATTTTTCATCATTTCTATACTCTAAAGTGCTTTGTCTTACACATATTATACCATATCTTCAAAATTTTTAGAGCCAATAACTATAAATAATATAGTAATTTTTTTAATTATTTTCATATTTTTCTTCCAAAAGCTCAACATTTTTTACCCAATTATCATAGCAAACCTGAAGTAGTTTTTTATCATATCTTGAAAATGAAAGCTGCGTTTCATTGCCATCAATGTCTTTAGCTTTAATCTGAATGTCAGGATTATCATTCGCATAACCTTGTCCTTCATATTCAATTGATTTTATGTCACTAGAAAGAATTTTATACTGTTTTATTACTTTTTCTGCAAGTTCCTTATATTCTCCACAATTATTAGGCAAACTTCCATCAAATCCCTTATTGACATTTTTATTTAATAGAATATCTCTGCATGTAGCACTGATTTTACCAGTAACAGCATCAACAGTAAAGTAATATGCTACATTATTGTCAAAATCAATATTACCTATCCATTCAGAGCTAACACAAGTTTCTCCTACAGGGCAATACCACATATTTACAGTTTTGTCTTTAGAATCAAAATTGAATATCCTAATTAAATCTTTGACACCTACTTTTGCAGCTTCTTCCATTGAGATAACATTTTTATCTGGCAAGGGAGAGCCTTCTTCCATAACAGTTTTATAGTTGACTTCAAAATTGTCATTAAAATTTTCATTGGCTGTATACTGAGCATTTTGAGCAAATGAATATTGCGTATCAACATACTCAACTTTTGAAAACTCAGCAGCTTTAACAGATGGAACTGCTACACAAAATATTGCTAAAAATGACATGATAATAGCGGCAGCTCCAAAAACTTCTTTTTTAAAATCAGAAACATTAAATTTCATACTTATTACCTCCAATTATCTATTGACCTAATCATTTTACAGTTAAAATTTCTCCGGATATATTTTCAACTTAAAATGATAATAATACCATTTTATAATAAAGTTATAATCATTTTGTTATCATTTTGTAAAAGTTAGTTTGACTGTTGTACCTGTGCTATCTGAACTAAAATGAAGTATAGCATTATGCTTTAATACGATTTCGTTGCATAATGCCAAACCGATTCCAGCACCACCATCCTCTCTATTCCTGCTTTTGTCTACTCTGTAAAACGCTTCTGTTAAATGCTTAATAGCATCTTTTGGTATTTCCTTTCCGTTATCATAAATTGTCACATTTATATACTCATTATTGTCTTTAAATGATTTAATGATTATCTTTCCATTTTTATCACAGGCTTTTACTGCATTATCAATAATATTTGAAAATAAACATTCTATAAGTGCTTCATCACCTTTTATAATAAAATCCTCTGATTCCAATATAACCTGAATATTTTTTTCATTCAGCCTTATTTTAAAAGAGGTTAAAATTTTTTTAATTATATCAATTAAATTGATACAATTAAATTTCATATCTTGCTCTCTATATAGAGCTAATTTCAATAATCTTTGAGAAATATCCTGTAATCTTTTACTTTCTGACATTATAATATTTGTTGACTCAAACTTATCTTCTTCTGTTAATTTTGCTTTCTGTATGTATTCTGCATATCCATAAATATTCGTAAGAGGAGTACGAAGTTCATGAGCCAGATTATCAATAAAGTTTTGTTTTTGTTTTGCAATTTCTATATATTTGTTGATATTCTTTTTAATCTCATCAGCCATATAATTAAAGCTGATGGCAACCTTTTTTATTTCTCCTTTCCCTTTTACACTTATACTACTATAATCTCCTTTTGCTATTTTTTCAGCAGCAGCAGTTATTTCAGTTAATGGTTTAAATATATAATAAATAACAATATATAATACTATTGCTAAAATTACAGACAAAATGAAAGAAAATGAAAAAAATAATTTGCACATATCATTCCAATTTTCAATTTCTGCACTTAAATCATAACAGTATATAACCGTTAAATAATGAAATGGTTTTGGTAAATTACCTAAAATATATAAATAATTCTTATTATTTTCTGTGTTATAAAAAACTCTTCTTTTATTTATATCCAAATTTGTATTAAAATCACTGCTTATATTGGGAAGTGTGGATTTTATTACAACATTATTTTCTAAAAGACCCAGATAAACTGGCTGTTTTTGATAACAAATAAAATAGGAATCAAATAAAAGTTTTTCTTCAATATCTATCCCTTTATTTGTTTTATCATCTATTTCACTTTTTTTTCGATATTCTACATGACTTAAGTTATTATAGTAGGAAGATATAATAAAATAATGTTCTCCCAAAGCTCTTTCTTTTATGTTTGAAATATTATCTCTTAAACTGAAAGTTAATATAAATAATATTCCTCCATATAAAAATATTAAAAAGATTAAAAGTGTTACTAAATAAGTTTTTAACCTCATAAATGATACGAAACCTTTCTATTTTATATTTCTAATCTGTATCCCAGTTTATATACTGTTTTAATTTGCTCGGTTAAATCAAACTTTTTTCTTAATTTCTGAATATGAACATCAACTGTTCTTGTATCACCCTCAAAATCAAACCCCCATGCAAGTTCTAATAACTTCTCTCTTGACATAGCAATATTTCTATTTTTCACAAGAACCTCAAATAATTCAAATTCTTTTGGGGTACATTCAATGATGTTACCATTTTTATAAATCAAATGTTTGCTAAAATCAATTTTTATATTTTTAAATTCAAAAAAATTATCATCTTTTTTGACTCTCCTTAACACAGCTTCAACTCTTGCTATCAGTTCAACCATTTCAAAAGGCTTTACAATATAGTCATCAGCCCCTAATGTCAATCCTTTTACTTTATCTTGAAGGCTATCTTTTGCAGTCAAAAAAATTACAGGAATAAAATTTATATTTTCATATACATGATAACCATCAATTTTAGGAAGCATTATATCTAATATCACTAAATCAATGTTTTTTTCTCGTACAATTTTATCTGCATCTATGCCATCAAACATAGAATAACACTGATGTCCAACAAGATGTAAATTTTTTTGAATTAAATTGTTTATTGACTTTTCATCTTCAATAATCAGTATATTAGCCATATTACCACCCTTAAATTACCTAAAAAATATTTTCTTATATTATTCTAAAATATAATATCATAATAATGTTATCAAGTTGTAAAAAATTAATTATTTTTTACAATATATCATTTTTTCGATTAATTTTGCAATTAATAGTCATTAAAAACATGAAATTTATCAATACTTGCTTTAATTTATTTATCAAAAATTATCTTTCTCTACTTTTATATTGTTTTATATTTTGTTGATATAAGATTTGCTTCTTTTTCTAATTCTTTTAACTTTTCTATGCTGTATGTTTTTCTTTTTTCTATTGTTTCATAGCCCTTTCGCTTTCAAAATACATTTTTAAAAATGTTTCTATATCTTTATAACCTTGTTCATGAACCATTTTTTATAAATTTTCTTTACCTATTTTAATATTCTTTTTGCAACTTTCTATTTCCTGATGAAGTATTCATTTTTGTTTTCCTTTAAAAAATCCCCTTATATTCTTCAGTTCTTTTTCTAATTTTTGTATTTCTTCCACTTGTTTATGTAATTTTAAATTTAAAGTTTCCATTTTCTTAAATTCTTCAATGTCAACATTTAAAGTAGGTTTTAATTGCATTTTATGTTTTTTAACAACATCTTTTAAAATATCATTTGTATTTATATAATGTGATAAAATAGTTCAGGGTTCCAGCCTTCTATTTTCATAGACTGTTGTATTTTTGTTGTTATCTTATTCTTTTTTATTGACTTTATCTTTTTATCACTAATACCAGCCACAAGAGCCACATCAACTATTTTATTCCATTCTTGCCTAATGGCATTGTGTTCTGCTTTAGGATTATTTTTGCCTATTTTTTTGGTTGCGATATAAACACTATTTCTATCAAATATCGTCAATTTTCTACTTGGATTTTTAACATAGTAATTTATCATATTTGTGTAGTATTTCTTTATATCTGACAAAAATTCTATATCTTTAAAATATGTTTTTTTATTTCCAAAAGAATGTCTTTCATATATCTCCCCTTTAGGAACAATGATGTAGCCCTTTCGTATTTCTCCGAACTCATCTTGAATTTCTTTTTTTGTTCTTACCCTTTTTCCATGTTCATTATAAAACAGATTTCTTTATGTAGTTTTTACTTCTTCTTTCTTAAGTAATTCCCTTTCACCAAAAATCAAATGAATATGGTAGTTTGTTTTTTTTATTGTGATGGAGTGCAGATACACATTCCACACCATATTTTTGTTTGAATTTTTCTGTAAATATTTTCAATAATTTTTCAGGTTGATATTTTATAAAACTTTCAGGCAAGGCAATTATCAATTCTCTTGCTTCAATACATTTTCCAACAGAGCCACTTTTTTGAAAGTCCTGTTGATTTTCCATAGCAAGAGATTTCCAAAAACTTCTTTGTACAGTTTCATAAGTTGCATACAAATTTTCTTGTCTTTCTGGATTGGTAATATAATCTATTCTACCTTTTACATCGTTTAATTTCGATAATTGTATAAATGAATTTTTTGCGATATTCATTCCTCCCCTTTTCAAAAATAATTGACAAAATATCTCTTTTGTACTATTCTAGTGTTAGTGACAAAAAGCTCAATGCAGTTGCGAAATGAACCAAGTGTATAAACTGAAAGTTTGTGCAATGGGTGTATTTCGCTCTCAATCGCCGAGAGCTTCTTTTTGTTTTATCAGTTTTCATATTGAACTATATAAAAGAATAAACTCTAAATTTATGCATATATGCGTATTATTTACTGTTTTATCACCAAAAAACATTGATTTTATCAGCTTTTTAAAAAATACGCATTATTTTTATCATTCGCATTAAAACACGTGTGTCAATACGTTTCCATACACATTTTCTATGCTCTAAAAATGTTGATTTTATAATGTTTATACGCATATACGCTTTTTTATTACATCCTTATCTTTATATAAATTCCTTTGAAATCTCTTGCTTTTTTACCTGTTTCTGAAAGAATATTTGTAGAATATTGTATGTTGTATTCTTTTTCAGACTGTTTTAAATAGCTGATAAAACTTTTTGCAGATATAGGTTTTTCTACATTTTCATCACACCAATGACAATAGCAGCCATACAACTTTTTAGATGTTGTCATAGTAGCTGACTCTAATTTTATAAAATCATCAGCTTTCATAAAACTGATAATATTGTTACCATCTTCCATAGCATGATACAGATTTTGACTTGCCTTTTCGCTGATGGTAAATTCATAGTTGTTTTTTAAAAGCCTTTTTAATCCTTCCAAACACCATAGAAATATATCCTCTTTTTCTGCTCTTAATTTCTCTATCCATGCTTTTGGTTGTTCTATTTGTGGATTGTACTTGATGGGCAAGCGGTTTAAACAAAATTCTTTTTTACTCGAAAACATTTCATTTAAAAATATCGTTCCATTTTTTACATGAATCCTATCTACTTGTATGGGCAATTCTTCTGAATAACTCTCAAATCTCAATACTTCCAAAAGCTGTTTCACTTTTTTAGAAACATTTCTTGCAACATGATTTTTGATGATGTTATAAATATTTTTTTCTATTTCTCCATCAGATACAAAGCCATCTATGCTAAAAAAAGAACCATTGATACACTTTAAATCATATTGTTGTAGATACGACTCACAAAATTTTACTTCATCAATATGATTTTCTTTATCTAGCCAAGTAATACCTTGATTTTTACAATCTATATTGTTTAATTCAGTCATTGCTTTGTCCAACTCTTGCAAGAATTCCTCGTTGATATTCTCCCATTCTTTTTTCAATCTGTACCACCTCTTTTTCACATTGAACTAAAAAACTAATTTTTTCCTCTAATATGCTGTTTTCTAAAATATCTTGATACCATTTTATTTTTTCAATATTGTTTATTGCTTCTATAAATTCCTCATAAATCATATCATTTGGAGTTTTTGGTGCATAAAATTCTTTCCAGAATATTAGCCAACTGCTGTAATCAGACAATATTTTTTGACATCTTTGTTCCCATTTTTCAAAATTCTTTTGTATTTGATACTTATTTCTAATACCTTTTTCTTTTGGAACTACTTTTTTATTTTTATTCTGATAAGTGTTTTTCTCTATCTGCAAACCAAAATCCAAAGCCAATTTTTTTGCTGCTTCATACTGTGACAAATTATGTAACTTTGCTACAAAATTGATTACATCGCCTTTTTCACCACAACCAAAACAATAATATCTTTCTGCTATTTTCATGCTTGGGTGTCTGTCATTATGAAATGGACAACATACCATATCATTTTGATTTACATTTATACCATAATGTATCACTGCTTGTTTCGTTGTAATACTTTCTTTTACCTGTTCAAAAATATTCATAAAGTACATCCTTTCTTTAACAAAAGTCCCTGAACAGATGTTAATTAAAAAAGATTCTTAAAAAATTTGTCTTTTTTATCATTTTATGATATACTGAATTTGCGGATTCGGTATATCAGAACATCTGATTATCAGGGACTTGTCCAAGTAATTTAACTTGGGCATTTTTCATTTGTTCTTTTTTCATTCAATAATTCTGCTACTGCTTTTTGCTGGCTAGGATACAAATGCCCATATGTATTTAATGTGATTTTAATATCTCTATGTCCTAATCTTTCTTTTATAATCAATGGTTGTACCCCTTGATAAATAAGATATGCAGTGTGACTGTGCCTTAAACTATGCAATCTAATTCTTTTCACGCCTGCTTTCACACAATGTCTTTTTAATTTATGTTGTATTGCTTCTGCTACAATAGGGAACAGCCTTTCATTTTCTGGAAGTTTATAAAATTTATCTGCATAATTTTTTATTTCTTCTGTCAAAAATGTTGGAATGTCTATTGTTCTGATGGACTGTTCTGTTTTTGGCATTGTAATAACATCTTTTCTATTGATTCTATAATAAGTCTTTCTAATGTTTATTTGATTACTTTTAAAATCAATATCTTGTAATGTTAAAGCAAGCAGCTCCCCTATTCTGCAACCTGTCCAAAATAAAATTTCAAATATAACATAATATCTGCCGTCTTTTTCGATTGTAGCAATAAATTTGTCATATTCTTCTTTTGTCCAAAAATCCAATCTATCTGCATCAAACTTTCCCATTTTCTTTACTTTTCTGCAAGGATTGCTTACTAAATTATAAATATTACAAGCATGGGTAAATAATGCTGTCATCTGATTTTGAATCATTCTCAAATAGGTTTAAGAATATCCTTTTTCTCTCATCATATTTTGCCATTGTATCAAATCTGCTGGAGTAATACTATTCATTGCCTTATTTCCGAAGTATGGAACAATATGTGCTTTTATCATGTACTTTTTATTTCTGATACTTCTTTCTTTTAGCTCACTCTTTTTATCTTCAAAATAAATATCTATAAAATCAGATACTTTCATATTCATATCAGCATGGGCTTTATTTAAAAATCTCCTTTCCCATTCCTGTCCCTCTTTTTTTGTGGTAAATCCTCTTTTCTTTTTATGCTTTTTTTCTCCTGTTCAATCAGTGTAATAAAACTGTACTGTCCAAATATGCGTTTTGTTATCTTTCGTTATCGACATTTACATCTCTCCTTCTGCAAATTATTATTTTAAAAATAACTATTTATTTGTTATATCAATATAATAGCAAACAAAATTTTCTTTGTCAGTGATTATATTGATATTTTCTATATTATTATTTATATTGTCAATAATTATTTAAATGTTATACTATATTATAGTAAAGGAGGGCTATTATGGACATTGCAACCATGAGACAACGTATTAAATTATTACGCAGCCAGTTAAAATTAAATCAAACTACATTTGCTTGAATCTATTGGTATTACACAATCTACATTATCCAGTTACGAAAATGGAAATGCTGTACCTTCAACTGATGTACTATTGACAATTGCAACAAAATATTGTATTTCTTTAGATTGGCTTTTTGGTTTATCCGCAGAAAAAAATAACATCTCTACAATGGGAGATATTGCTAGAATATTATTTCAGTTAGACGAAATTAAAGAATTATGTTTTGAATTAGAAATCAATGACCATTTACCAAATGATATAGAAGATAATGAAAATCATTGGTATACTGCTATAAAATTTTATGGCAATGATAAAGAGCATACAGAAAATGCTGATATGTGCGAGTTTCTTAGTTCATTTGAAGAAAATCGTAATGGCTTTGAGTCTTATTTTACAAGCAAAGAAATGTATGATATATGGAAAAGAGAAAAAGCAGATGCTTATTCTCAAATATCACTTCATAAAAAAGTGTATCCAAAACTAGATTCTATGACTAGAACAAAATTAAGAAATGAATATTTAGAAAAACAGTTTAAAAATAATAAAAAATAGAGCCAAATTAGAGCCAGAATCTAAAATCAATATATTTTTTATTTTCCAAATACCTCATTCAACATTTCATCAATGTCTTCATCTGTTGCCATCATATCTTCTAAATTGGGATGTAATATATTCATTGTTAATGGTGTTTCTTCAATCTGAATAGTTCCAATATTAGGATATCTATTAATATTATCACAACTTAAAGCGAATTGGTCTATCAATTTTGCAGTAGGTGTAAAAGAATATTTTTGCTCTCCATTTCCATCAAATACACTTTGATACATAAGCCCTGTTGTTAATAATCCTTGAACACATAAATTCCACGAAAATTCAGTTTTATTTATGTTCTGCTTTAAAAATTGCAAATCTTCTTCTAAAGTATGTACTATTGCATAACAAATACGAAAATAAATTGATAAATCAATAAAATCTATAAGCAAACAGCGTGTTGCATTAATTAAATACTTTATTTTTTTCTGTGTTTCTGCTTTATCTATATATGACAATAATCGCTGAGAATTATCTTTCTTTTCTCCATCTTTTGTCAATTTATCATATAATTTGTTACAATCATCTTTAGATAAATATATGCCATTTAGAAACATTTCAAATTTTGACCAAAGTAATTTTTCATGAATAAGAGTAGGAGATTTTGCAAGAAAAATAATAATCTTGCCAGTAGATATAGGATTACCTAATAGTGCTTTAATAATATCTTCAAAAAAATCAGTAGATTCCTCTTGAATTTCTTTTTTTGATATAAGCTCATTTACTGTTTCTATAAATTTCATTTTCTTATCCTTTCTATATCTAATAAATTTAATTTTTTTATTATATTACCTGTATTGAAACAGAAAATATAATTAAAATAAATTCTTTTTTTGCAACCATTTCGTTTCATTTGGTGTAATTACTAATATATCTACATCCCCACCAACAGTTTCAACAACATTTTTGAATCTCATTGTTTGAATAGTTGTCTCAACAGCATACCGAGCAAAATCAACAGCATCTTGTAAAGTAAAAAATTCAAATAATATATTTTCAACAGGTAAATCCTTGTAAGTACCATCTTTAGTTTTCAAAGCTACATTATTAATTAATCGAATAAATGTAGAAGCTTCTCCTTTCCATATAGCTCCTTGCAATGTTGTATCTATCTTTTCAATATCCTTTGTTTTCACATTTAATGTGTATATTAATTGTCTTTCTTTGTGTTTTGTATCATAACCAGCAACAATAAAATCTGTGTTAGGTATTTCTTCTAAAGCATTAAAATAATTAATAATAATTTGAGGAATATCCTCAATTTCACATTTCTCACTTATTTTTGTTCGTATCATATTTAAAATAAATCCTGTTATTGGTTTATTTAATAGTATAGCATTTCCACAAACTGATATTCCTGCACCATTTGGACATATAAAAGTTTTATCTGTAGAATCACTATTATGTATTCCAATCTTTTCAGCTAACTTTCCATTAATGATTTGTGTATTCGTATATGTAATACGTCTGTCACTTGCTAAAACAATTCCTTCATTTACATATACTGAAATTAAAAATGACATTTTTATTCCTCACTTTCTAAATACAAACAAATACTCATGTTTAATAAGTAAAAAATTATATTTTTCACTATTTATTTTCCAATAGGCTGTTAATTGACAATTATGTTGCTCTTTAATAATTAATTCTTTGAGCTTAAAGCCTATGTTCTCAAAAACTTTCATAATATCAAATGACAGCGGTACCATATAACCTTTTTGTCTAGTATCGCCCATAAGAATAGCACAAAATTTATTTTCTTTTAAAACACGATAGCTTTCCTTTGCAACTTTTTTCATTTCTTGTATAAAATCTTGAACCTTTAGTCGTGATAAATCTCCATCAATATCATCACTATATTTGATAATATTTGCATAAGGTGGATGTGTGCATATTAAGTCAATACTTTCATTAGGAATGAAATGAAGATTTCTGGCATCTGCTTTTTTGATATAGACTTTTCCCTTTGCTGATTCATAGTTAAAAGAAGTTTTTTCTCTACATACTTTAAGAGCATTTTGATTAATATCAATACCAATAATATCTCTGTTTAAAAGTTTTGCTTCAACAAGCGTGGTTCCCCCACCTACAAATTGGTCAAGAAGTAAGTCTCCTTCTTTTGAATATTTTAATATGATGTTTCTTGGTATATATGGTGACCAATTTCCTCGCCATTTTGAATCATGGGTTGCCCAATCTCCATGTTGAGGAAAAGACCAAATTGTTGTCATTTCTAGTTTAAAATTTTCAGGTTCCCATCTTTTTATTTTCTTTTTTATCATTTTAAATCCTTTATATTAAAAAAATATATTTCTCATTTATAGAAAATCATTTTTTATTTTTAAATACAAATTTTATTTATAATACCATTTTCCATATCTTTGATATTGTAAATATGCTCCATAACATCAAATGTTTCTTCAAGATTATGACGAGCATTTGTCCAGCCTTTTCCATCAGTAAACCACACAAATGTAAAACCATCAATATTATCTGCTTCTAATGCAAGTGTTTTATAACTTCTAGCTGTTTCATTCAATTTAGAACCACCACTACTATAAAAATTTGTTTCTATTCCATATATCATACTATCTGTTTTTATAACAAAATCAAAGCGTTTTTCTGTTTTTCCTTCATTTGAAATAGCTGATAAATCAATATTCCACTTCTCTACTATTTGGTGAATATACATTTCTTTAAAATAAGTTTTATCTCTTGTAAAACCTGACTTCTTAATAAAACTTTCTACTAAATTTTCCATCAAATGACCACCACGATTTTTTCTGGCATTAGAATCCAAACCTGTTTCAACACCTATAGCATAATCTACAATATTATTGATAATATGGTTTTGAATTAAGTCAAATAATCCTGTTTTTCTCATAAATATTTTATATTGCTCTATAGAAAGGTTAGGAACTTTAAATTGATATGTAAATTCACCATCACCATCAATAGCATATATTTCATTTGCTCTAACTGCCAAAAGCAAGGGAATACATTTTAAAACCTCTGGATATTTTTTGATAAGTATTTCAAAGTCACGTTCTATATTTTTTGAGCCTATCAATGAATTTAATATGTTCAATTCCATTTTTATATTATCAATATTACGATATATTTTTCTAAAATCAACATAATAGCCATAATCAGCAATACTATTACGAAATTCTGATAGCCAGACTTTAAAATCTCTATTCTTCATATAGGAAACCTCATTTCACTTTACAAGGATATCCTGCTTTGCAACCAGCAGAACGACATTTTCTGCAATAAGATTGTGGAATAATTCTTCCATCTCCTATATCACGATAACCAAAATTTTTTTCAATATTATCTTTTCCATAAGCTGTTTTTCCACAACAAGGACATTGTGCATATTCTCCATATGGCATAATTAATCCCTCCTAAAATTTGATATTAAAAGTTCTTTTATTTTGTTTCTTGACTTGCCATTGCAGTTAATCATACGAGTAGCCTTTACTCTTTTTATATCATAATCTTTATATATCGTATCAAAAAAGTCATCATTTTCATTTGTATTTTTAGGATCCGAATTACTAATCAGTATTTTCGCTCCTTTTTTATGAATAGAATGAACAAAATTTGCAAGTTCTCTCTGCTTATCATCACAAAATAGATCTGCTGTGTAAGATGTAAAATTTGCTGTATTTGTAAGAGGTCTATAAGGTGGATCTATATAAACAAAAGTAAATTTGTCAATAAAATTTGCTGATTTTTTGTAATCTCCACAAACAATATTTACATTTTTTAATTTTTCTGATACTGCATAAATATTTTCTTTATCACATATTAGCGGATTTTTATATGCTCCTATTGGAACATTGAATAATCCCTTTTTATTTACTCTAAACAAGCCATTAAAACAAGTTTTGTTTAAAAAAATCATTAATGCTGCTTTTTCTATTGCCTTATTATCATTCATTTTCAAAAAATTAAATCTTTCTCTTTTCTGTAAATAATAATCTTTTCTATCATCTATAGTAAGAGAAGTAAATTCCATTTGCATATTAGAAAGAATTTTTACTAGTTTATTCGGATTATCGCGTATGACTTGATAAGTATTTATCAAGTCTTTATTAATATCACTAATATAAAATTCTTCTAAATCATATTTTAAAAGTATATCAAAAAGTACTGCTCCACCACCTACAAAAGGTTCTGCATACTTTGTTATGTTTTTATTCATAAATGGATAATAATTTCTAATTTCTTTTAAAAGTTGATTTTTTCCACCTGCCCATTTTAAAAACGGCTTCACGTTTTTTGCATTAATCAAACGATTAGAATCATTAGAAATCAATTTTACATTATCTGTTATCGTATCTATAGTTTGATTTTTAAAATTATCTATTTTTTTTGTAGGTATTAATGCCATATAGACACCCCTTTATCTTTATAAATATTGTTATACACTAAATTAGAAATAAAAGCAACATTTTTCATCAAAATATATATAATATTACCAATTAATATAACAAGCCTTCATTACTTAAAATAAAAAGTTCTTTTTTATCTGACTATCTCTCTATATCTTTATGTTGTTCTATAGTTTGTTCATATACATTCGCTTTTCGTTCTAATTCTTTCAGCTTCTCTATAATACTCTCTTTTTTGGCATATTTTTCTTTTTTCCATTGTTCTACAACTTTTTTGCTTTCAGAATACAATTTTAAAAATGTTTCTACACTTTTATAACCTTGCTCTTGAACCATTTTTTGTAAATTTTCTTTTCCAATATTGATAGCTTCTTTGCAACTTTCTATTTCCTGCTGAAGTATTCTTTTTTGTTTTCCTTTAAAAAATCCCCTTATATTTTTCAGTTCTTTTTCTAATTTTGGCAATTCTACATTTTCTAGCTTTTGTATTTCTTCCACTTGTTTATGTAATTTTAAATTTAAAGTTTCCATTTTCTTAAATTCTTCAATGTCAACATTTAAAGTGGGTTTTAATTGCATTTTATGTTTTTAACAACATCGTTTAGGATAGCATTTGCATTTATCATAATCTGATAAAATAATTCAAGTTTCCATCCTTCCATTTGCGTAGAGTGTTGTATTTTTTCAGTTATTTCATTCTTTTTTATTGCCTTTATTTTTTTATCACTAATACCAACTACAAGAGCCACATCAGCAATTTTATTCCACTCTTGCCTAACGGCATTATCTTTTTTTATTTGTTCAGCTTTGGGATTGTTTTTGCCGATTTTTTTGGTTGCGATATAAACATTATCTCTATCAAATACAGTTAATTTTTCACTTGGATTTTTAACATAGTAATTTATCATATTCGTATAATACTTCTTTATTTCTGGTAAAAATTCTATATCTTTAAAATATGCTTTTTTATTTCCAAAAGAATGTCTTTCATATATCTCCCCTTTAGGAACGATGGTGCAGCCCTTTCGTATTTCTCCGAACTCGTCTTGAATTTCTTTTTTCCTTCTTACTCTTTTTCCATATTCATTATAAAACAGATTTCTTGACGCAGTTTTTACTTCTTCCTTTTCGAGTAATTCCCTTTCGCTAAAAATCAAATGAATATGATAGTTTGTTTTCTTTTTATTGTGATGGAGTGCAGAAATACATTCCACACCATATTTTTATTTGAATTTCTCTGTAAATATTTTTAATAATTTTTCAGACTGATATTTTATAAAACTTTCAGGCAAGGCGATAATCAATTCTCTTGCTTCAATACATTTTCTAGCAGAACCACTTTTTTGAAAATCCTGTTGATTTTCTGTAGCAAGAACTTTCCAAAAACTTCTCTGTACTGTTTCATAAGTTGCATACAAATTTTCTTGTCTTTCTGGATTTGTAATATAATCTATTCTACCTCTTACATTGCTTAATTTCGATAATTGTATAAATGAATTTCTTGCGATATTTCTTCCTCCCCTTTTCAAAAATAATTGACAAACTATCTCTTTTATACTATGCTAATGTTAGTGACAAAAAGCTCAACGCAGTTGCGAAATAGACCAAGTGTATAAACTGAAGGTTTGTGCAATGGGTGTATTTCGCTCTCAATCGCCGAGAGCTTATTTTTGTTTTAACTGATTCATTTTTTATATAAAACTATATACTATATAAAAGAATAAACTCTAAAATGATGCGTATATGCGTATTCTTTTTCATTTTGTTGTTAAAAAACATTGATTTTATCAGCCTTTTCAAAAATACGTATTCTCTTTATCATTTGTATTAAAACATGTGTGTCAATACATTTTCATGTACATTTTATATGCTCTAAAAATATTGATTTTATAATGTTTATACGCATATACGCTTTTTTTATTACATCCTTATCTTTATATAAATTCCTTTAAAACCTCTTGCTTTTTTACCAGTTTCTGAAAGAATATTAGTAGAATATTGTATGTTGTATTCTTTTTCAGATTGTTTTAAATAACTGATAAAACTCTTTGCAGAAATAGGTTTTTCTACATTTTCATCACACCAATGACAATAGCAGCTATATAACTTTTTAGATGTCGTCATAGTAGCTGGCTCTAATTTTACAAAATCGTCTGCTTTCATAAAACTGATAATATTATTGCCATCTTCCATAGCGTGATACAGATTTTGATTTGCTTTTTCGCTGATGGTAAATTCATAATTGTTTTTTAAAAGTCTTTTTAATCCTTCCAAACACCATAGAAAGATACCTTCTTTTTCTGCCCTTAATTTCTCTATCAAAAATGGATTATCTTTTCTATTTTTGTCTTTTTCTTTTGTTGTCAGTACAATTTGCCTTCTAAAAAATCCATAGGAGTGGTCATATAGTGAGTTTAAATTACCATTCCCAAAGCAAAGAAATCTGACATACAATGTACCTTGTACACTTTGTTTTGATTTTCTTTCTAAATCAATTTTATCTTCCAAAGTGACAATAGACTTGATGTAATTTGTTTGAGGTAATGCCTTCATTTTCATATCATCATCTACCATAAGCAATTTATATTCCAAGTCCGCTCTAGCAAATTTATTTGTTTCTACTTTTTATATACTGCTTGTGTTCATATTATTGCCTAATATACTTCTTAAAACCAAAATAGAGGTTCTGTTACGTTAAAATGATATAGACAACAGCCCCTTGTTGAAAGTACAATAAAATTAAGCAAAACATATTTTCTCCCAGAAAAGAGCTGTTTCTATGCATAAATATAAAATTTACTTTTAAAGACTTTTCTATTTCTT
>CAJUNT010000041.1:2279-16548 GCA_910587735.1 uncultured Clostridia bacterium | reverse complement strand
TAATATTTTTTCATTAATGAAATGTTTTTTCTCTTAAGTTACCATATATGGGACAGCGTCCCGCAATTTTAATCATTATAAAAATCCCGTTCACGACTAGGAAAACGAAGTTTTCCTTTAAAAGTTTTGTCCAACTTTTTCAAAAGTTGGTGGAGTTTGAGGCGAAGCCTCAAGGTTCTAACGTCTTAACAAAACAATATTATAACATCTGCTCACAATTATAAAAATTACGATATAATCCCGAACGCATAATATAAAGTTTTTGCCCCGCTTTTTTCAAAAAGCGGGTGAGAGTTTGAGAGCAACGCTCTCAAGGTTTTAACAGAACATTATTATTTTTAAAATTTTAGTAAAAAAATTTAATTATTTTTATAGAATATATTTTATTTGCGGGACGTTGTCCCGCACCCTACAAACTTTTTTGAAAAAAAGTTTGACAAAAAACTTTACTCTTTGCGAACGCAATTACAACTTTAATTAAATATCAAGCACCTAAATATGCTTTTTTAATAGACTCATCTTTCATCAAATCTTCTGCTTTTCCCTCCATAGAAATTTTACCTGTTTCCAAAACATACGCTCTATCAGAAACAGAGAGAGCCATTTTTGCATTTTGTTCCACAAGCAAAACGGTTACACCAGATTTATTCACTTCTTTTATAATTTCAAATATCTCTTTTACCAAAAGTGGTGACAATCCCATAGAAGGCTCATCTAATATCAACAATCTAGGTCTTGTCATCAAAGCCCTTCCCATAGCAAGCATTTGCTGTTCTCCACCAGAAAGTGTTCCAGCAAGCTGTTCTTTTCTTTCTCTAAGTCTTGGGAATTTATCATAAATATCTTTTCTAGCCTGTCTTAATCCCTCAAAAGAATCTTTTACAGTATAAGAGCCCATTTGTATATTTTCTTTTACTGTCAAATTAGCAAACACTCTACGTCCTTCTAAAACTTGCGCAATACCCAATTCTACAATTTTATGAGGTTCTGTTTTCATCAAATTCCTTCCCATAAAATCAATAGAACCACTTTTTGCTCTCAAAAGTCCTGATATGGTCTGCATTGTAGTGGTTTTGCCTGCACCATTTGCACCAATCAATGATACAACTTCCCCTTCTTCTACACGTATAGATATTCCTTTTATGGCATGAATATGTCCATAATACACATTCAAATTTTTAATTTTAAGCATATGCATATCACTCGCCCCCTATCAATCCCCTATATACGCCGTAATAACAGTAGGGTCGTTTACAACATCTAAAGGCAGTCCCTGCGCAATCACTCTACCATAATCCAATACAACCAATTCTTCACAAATACCTAATACTAAATTCATATCATGCTCAATCAAAAGTATTGCAATATGAAATTTATCACGTATATTTCTAATTGTGTCCATCAATTCCAATGTTTCCGTAGGATTCATACCTGCGGCTGGCTCATCAAGCAAAAGCACTTTAGGGCTAGTAGCAAGTGCTCTAGCAATTTCTAATTTTCTTTGTTTACCATAAGGGAGATTATCCGCAATGACATTCGCCTCTTTATCTAAATCAAAATCTTTTAACAAATCGATTGCTCTTTCGTCCATTTCTTTTTCTATTTGTTTATATTTTGGTGTATGTAGCATACTATCCAGCAAAGAATATTTTAATTGATTATGGAGTGCTGTTTTAATGTTATCTAATACAGTCAATCTGTTAAAAAGACGTATATTCTGAAATGTACGAGCAAAACCTTCTCTACATATTTCAGATGCTGTTTTACCCACCAGACTTACACCATCTAATTCAATACTGCCTTCTGTGGGACGATATACTCCTGTAAGCAAATTAAATATTGTTGTTTTTCCTGCACCATTTGGACCAATTAAACCATATAATTGATTTTGTTCTATACTAATATTAAAATCGTCAACGGCTCTCAATCCGCCGAATGATATACTTAAATTTTTTACCTCAAGAAGCGCCATTTTGTACCCCTCCTCTTTTTTGAAAGAGTTTTGACAATGTTCTATTTTCCATCAATCCCTCTTTAATTTTAGAATGATTTAATATCATAATCAATATCAATGCAACAGAATACAATAACATTCTGTAATTGTCTGCTCCTCTTAATAATTCTGGTAATATCGTTAATATAATTGCTGCAATAATAGAGCCTTGTATACTTCCCATGCCACCCAATACCACAATAACAAGTATTTCAATGGATTGATTATAATCAAATGTAGTAGGTTTAATAATACCAACATTATGCGCATACAACACACCGGCAATACCTGCAAAAAATGCAGATATTACAAATGCTTTTATTTTAAATGCGCTTACTTTAATACCAATCGATTCTGTTGCAATATCGTTATCTCTTACAGCACAAATTGCACGTCCATCTCTGGATTTTACCATATTTGTTATCATCAATACTGTAACAGCCATAATAATATACACCACAGTATAATTTTTATAATTGGAATAAAGTGGAATTTTAGAAAGTCCCTTTGCACCATTTGTAATACTGCCCATAGAAATCAATATTGATTTTATAATTTCACCAAATGCCAATGTTACAATAGCAAGATAATCTCCCCGCAATCTCAATACAGGAACACCTATTAAAAAGCCAAATATTCCGGCAAAAATACCACCTATTGCCAATGCAATAATAAATTGTATTGGAGCGGGCATATTAGTATTTACTGTAAATATTGCACTACTGTATGCTCCTATAGACATAAAACAAGCGTGTCCGAGTGATAACTCACCCAAAAATCCTGTTACCAAATTCAATGAAACCGCAAGCATAATATTGACTGCAATCGGTACAAGCAATGATGTATACTGACGATTCAAAAATCCGCCTTTTATCAATATTGTAATAAACACATAGCCTACTACTAATATTGCTATATTTCTCATTTCTTTTTTGTCTAATAAATTTTTCATATACTCCCCCTCCTAAACTTTTTCATTTTGTTTTTTGCCCAATATTCCAGAAGGTTTTACAAGAAGTACCACAACAAGTACACCAAAAACAATAGCGTCTGACAATTCTGTAGAAATATATGCTTTTGATAGACTTTCTATAATACCCAATACAATACCACCAAGCATAGCACCAGGTATACTTCCAATTCCTCCCAATACAGCGGCAACAAATGCTTTTATTCCAGGGAGTGCGCCCATAGTAGGCTTTAATGTTTGATACTGGCATATGTATAATATACCTGCAAGGGCAGCAAGTGCAGAGCCTATAGCAAATGTCATAGATATTGTTTTATTTACATTGATACCTACAAGTTGTGCTGCGCCTTTATCTTCTGATACTGCACGCATAGCAGTACCTGCTTTTGTTTTGTTTATAAATAATGTCAATGCAATCATTGATATTGTTGTTACAATCAATGTTACAATGGTAATACCAGAAATATTTAAACTTCCCAATTTCACAGACTGTATATTGATAACAGAATTAAAAGGTATTGGATTCGCTTTAAATATCAAAAGAGAAACACTTTGTAAAAAGTAGCTTACACCTATTGCTGTAATCAATACCGCAAGAGGAGGCGCATTTCTCAATGGTTTATATGCAATTTTTTCTACTGCAACGCCTGTTACAGAGCAAACAATTACTGTTAAAAGTATAGCAATAGGTATAGAAAGGTTTAATAGTGATATTGCAATATATAATGTGTACGCACCTACCATAATAATGTCACCATGAGCGAAATTTATCATTTTCGCAATACCGTATACCATGGTATACCCTAAAGCAATTAAAGCATATATACTACCTGTTCTAAGACCGTTTATCAACTGTTCTAGCATACTGATTAACATACTATCACACCTCTTTTACATATATTTAATAATGAAATAATTCCGAACGCAAAATCAAAAGTTTTTGCCCCGCTTTTTTCAAAAAGCGGGTAGGAGTTTGAGGGCAACGCCCTCAATGTTCTAACAGAACATTATTATTTTTAAAATTTCAGTAAAAGTATTTCAAATTTTTTTATAGAATATCTTTTATTTGCGGGACGCTGTCCCGCCCCTGCAAACTTTTTCTTCTGCATTCGGAAGTATTTCTTTTTTTATATTATTAAAACAATACCCCTCCAGCCTTTTGGTTGGGGGGGTAATATTGTTATTATTCCATTGCGGCATATTTTCCATCTTTAATTACAACAAATTTTGCACTTTTATCTGGCTCGCCATCTTCTGTAAATGACATAGAACCTGTAATACCATCTACTGTAATTTCTGTCATAGCTGCAATCATAGCATCGCTTTCAATAGAATCTGCTTTTTCTATAGCTGCCTTAATAACATATACTGTGTCATAGCCATCTGCTGCGAACTGGTCTGGTGTTGCACTATATTTTTGTTCATATTTAGATACAAAACTTGCAACTTCTTCAGCTGTATCTGTAGCAAGGAAAGGACTTAAAAATACTGCTCCTTCTACAGTAGAAGGGTCTGTTACTTGAGCAAGTATACCATCCCAACCGTCACCGCCTATAAATGGTAAATCCATGCCGAGTTCTTTTGCTTGTTGTGTAATATATGCTGCTGCTTCATAATATACTGGACAGAATATCATTTCTGCATCTGTACCTTTAATTTTTGTAAGCTGTGTTGAGAAATCAACATCACCTTCATTGAATGCTTCTTCTGATACAACTTCTCCCCCATTTGCTTTTACTTGTTCTACGAAAGCATTTTTCATACCTGTAGAATAGTCATCAGAGTTATTAAATATAACTGCAACTTTTGTTTTGCCTGCATCTTTTACATAATTAGCCATTGTAACACCTTGCAATGGGTCTGTGAAACAAAGTCTAAAAACATTAGGTGCATCTGTAATACAATCAATAGCAGAGCCAGAAGGTGTAATCTGCAACATATTATCCTGTTTTGATAATTCTTTTACTGCAATACAAGGCGCACTTGTTACAGTACCAATCATAGCTTTCATACCTTTATCCATTAAAGAATTGTAAGCTGTAATTGCCTTATCTTCACTAGATTCATCATCTTGAAAATCCAGTGCTAATGTATAAACGCCGTCGCCTGCTTTAATACCACCAGCTTCGTTAATTTCTGCAATAGCAATTTCTGCACCTTGTTTTACGCTGTTACCATAAGACGCTGCACCACCTGTAAGAGGTCCAATACCGCCTATCAAAAGTGTAGAATTATCTGCGGAACTTTCTACATTTTCCCCATCATTTGCTACGTCATCACTTGGAGCTTCACCTGATGAACATGCTGCAAATGAAAACATCATTGCTACTGTCATAATACCTGCTAAAAATTTTTTCATGTCATTTCCCCCTCAATATTTTTATTTTTTACCTTTTTTCATTTGAATAGTGGTTTTGAGTCATTTTTTGAAAAACTCATTTTTGTAAATAAAATGATACGCTAAAAATAATACTTTCGTCAAGACAGCAGTTTTATAAAAATTATTTGTCTATTGTCTTAAAATTTTATAAAATTTCATTTCATTTTTATTATGCACGATTATTTTTTATACAAGTATAATAAAATTTTTATTTTATTGATACAAAAACTATATTATACTGAAAAAAATTAGGTATCAATTTGTTATTGTTGTATGACAAAAATAATGATATGAAATATGTGGAAAAATGGTATAAAATCCGTTCACAAAAAATAAAGTTTCGTGAAATTGCGTTCGCAAAAGTTAAAGTTCTTTGTCCAACTTTCTGGGGGGAAAGTTGGTAGGGCTCGAAACAACGTCCCGCAAATAAAATATAATTTATAAAATTTCTTAAAACCTTTTTACTCAAATTTTTAAAATATTATTCCGTTAAGACCTTGAGAGCTCTGCTCTCAAACTCTCGCAAGCTTTTTGAAAAAAGCTTGGCAAAAACTTTATATTATGCGTTCGGAATTATCTCATAATTTCAAATAAAAAATGTGCCAATCACTTGACACATTTTAACGAAATTACTGATTAACTGGTTTTTTCAATATGCCCAACAGCACCATACCAATTAAAGAACCAACAACTAATGACACCAAATACATAACACTATTTCCAATTACTGGCAATACAAACAATCCACCATGAGGTGCCATCAATGTACAGTTAAAGAACATTGACATACCACCTGCAACTGCTGCGCCTATTGCGCAAGAAGGTATAACATGAATTGGGTCTGATGCTGCAAAAGGAATTGCACCCTCTGTAATAAATGAAAGTCCCATAATATAATTTACAACGCCTGATTTCTTTTCTGCTTCTGTAAATTTATTTTTGAAAAATGTTGTTGCTAATGCTATGGCAAGAGGAGGTACCATACCACCTATCATAACTGCCGCCATCATTTCATAATTTCCCTCTGTAATAGATGCTGTACCAAATACATATGCTGCTTTATTAATTGGACCACCCATATCAATAGACATCATACCAGCCAATATCACGCCAAGTAATATTTTACTAGAAGAACCCATTGAATTTAAACCATTGAACAATGCTGTATTGATTGCGCCTACAATCGGATTGATAATAAATATAATAATTGCACCTATCAGAAATATACCACAAAGAGGATATAACAATACTGGCTTAATACCTTCCAAACTTTGAGGCAATTTATCAAATATTTTTTTCAATGCTAATATCAAATAGCCTGCTATAAATCCTGCTGCAAGTGCGCCTAAAAATCCGCTACCGCCTTCTTTTGCCAAATATCCTCCTACAAATCCCACAGCAAGAGCAGGTCTATCGCCTATACTTGATGCAATAAATCCAGCCAACACTGGCAACATAAATGCAAAAGCACTATCTCCGACTTGTTTTAAAAACGCTGCAAATGGTGTATTACTTCCAAAGTTTGCGGGATTGATTTCATAATTATCAAATAAAAATGCAAGTGCAATTAAAATACCTCCGCCTATTACAAATGGCAACATATTAGATACGCCATTCATTAAATCAACATATACTGTATGAAGTCCTTTGCCTTTTTCTGTTTGTTGTTCTTCTGCACCGCCTTCTGCATGAAATACTGGTGCATCTCCTGCAACAGCTCTATCAAGCAATTCATCTGCTTTATGTATGCCATCAGCAACTTTTGTTACAATTACTTTTTTACCATTAAAACGTGTCATTTCTACTTTTTTATCTGCTGCAACAATAATACATTTTGCATTTTTAATTTCTTCTGCTGTCAATACATTTTTTGCACCGCCAGAGCCATTTGTTTCTACTTTAATAGAAATACCTTTTTCTTTTCCTTTTGTAGCAAGATTTTCTGCTGCCATAAATGTGTGTGCAATACCAGTAGGACAAGCTGTAACGGCAAGCACATCATAACCCCCACTATTTTGATGTGTTTCGTCCTCATATTCTTCTGCAAATTTTTCTCTTTCTGCCTTATCAATAATATCTAAATAAGTATCAACATCTTTTGCATTTAACAAATCATTTCTAAAGTTTTCATTCATTAAAAGCATAGAAAGTCTTTGCAACACTTCAATATGAACATCTCCGCCCTCTGCTGGTGCTGCAATCATAAAAAACAATTTACTTGGCTCGCCATCTAAAGATTCATAGTCAACACCCTCTGGCACTGTCATAGAGCTTAAACCAGGATATTTTACTGCTTCTACTTTTGCATGGGGTATGGCAATCCCCTCTCCTATACCTGTTGTACCACTTGCCTCTCTTTCCAGCACACCTTTTTTATAACCTTCTCTATCATTTAATTTACCGCCTTTTTCCATCAAATCTACTAATGTATCAATGGCTTCACTTTTACTTTTCGGCGTTGCGCCTAATTGTATGGATTCTCGAGATAATAATTCTGTAATTTTCATAATATATTGCTCCTCCCCATCATCAATATTTCATTTGTGATAATATTTGTTCTACTTCTTGTTTTGTTGCTAAATATTTTGAAAAAGCACTTGCGCTTCCTGTTGCTACACCCATGTAAAATGCCTCTTTTAATGAATGATTTTTTAAATAACCTGCTGTAAAACCTGCCACCATACTGTCGCCTGCGCCCACAGAATTCACAACTTTTCCTTTTGGTGCAGGTGTTTTGTATATTTCTCCATTTGCCCCTACAAATATTGCACCATCACCAGCCATAGATACCAAAACGTTTACCTGATTATCTCCCATTTGCTGTAATTTTTTAGCATATTCTATAATTTCGTTTTCATCTTTCAATTTTTTTCCAAATATTTCACCTAATTCGTGATTATTTGGTTTAATCAAAAATGGATGATATTTCATAACATTGACAAGTAATTCTTTTGTAGCGTCTACTATAATTTTAATACCCTTATGCTGTAACATTGCCATAATATTTTCGTAAATATCTTTTGGCAATGTTGCGGGTACACTTCCAGCCAATATCAATATATCTTCTGATTGTAATGTATCTAATTTTTCAAAAAGCTGTTTTAATTCCTGTTCTGAAATTTCTGGACCAATACCATTGATTTCTGTTTCCTGTTTTGATTTTAGTTTTACATTGATACGAGAAAATCCTTTTGATAAATGAATAAAATCACAATTACAACCATTTTGTATCAAATCATATTCAATTTGTTTTCCTGTAAATCCTGCAACAAATCCTAATGCTGTATTTTGTATTCCCAAATGATTGAGTACAATAGAAACATTGATTCCTTTTCCTCCACTGAGTATCATTTCATATGTTGCTCTATTTGTTTCTCCAAAAACAATATCATCTGCTCCTATAATATAATCCAATGAGGGATTAAATGTAACGGTATAAATCATAATATCACTGCCTTTCTTATTTATTTTATACATATATTGTATTGTTATAATTTCTTGGTGCGAGTTGTGTTGTAATAATTGTACTGTTTTCTATATATCCAAATGTTACCGCTGAAACCTTATCAAATTTCGTAGAATCCGCCAAAACATAACTTTGTTTACATCTTGTAATTGCTGTTCTTTTCACAGATGCCTCATTTGCTTCTGGTGTACTGAAGTGAGCAATATCACTAATACCATTTGTACCAAAAAACCCCTTTGTAAAATGATATTTCTGTAAACATTCCACTGCCTCGCTTCCTATAATTGCCTCTGTCACTGCTTTAAATGTGCCACCTATCACTGTAACGCTAATATCATGTTTTGATAATGCTTTTGCCTGCCATACAGAATTTGTTACATAATTTGCATTTTTTTCTGTAATATAACTAGCCATAATTTCAACCGTTGTACCAGCATCTAAATAAACAAAATCCCCTGGCATAATCAAACTTGAAGCATATTTTCCTATTGTGTGCTTTTGTTCTAAATTCAATGTACTTTTTTTAGAAATATCCATATCAGCCGTTTCATACTGTAATTCTAAAGATGTTGCACCACCATGCACACGAATCAACTTTCCTAATTTGTCAAGTGATACTAAATCTCTTCTCACAGTAGATTCTGAAATACCCAACTTTTGCACCAATTCCAATACAGTAACTGTTTTTTTACTATCCACGATATCCATAATTTTTTGATATCTTTGTTCTGTCAACATATTGTTTTCCTCCTTGTGTGATTAGTATATCATCATTTTCATTCAATTTCAATCATAATCAGTCACAAAATAAATTATTTTTAATTGTTAGTATTGCACAATACTGACTGATATTGACCGATTTCAAAAATCATACTATCATTCCGTTCGCAATTAGGAAAACGAAGTTTTCCTTTTAAAGTTTTGTCCAACTTTTTCAAAAGTTGGCGAGAGTTTGAGAGCAGAGCTCTCAAGGTCTTAACGGAATAATATTTTAAAAATTTGAGTAAAAAGGTTTTAAGAAATTTTATAAATTATATTTTATTTGTGGACGCTGTCCACACCTGCAAACTTTTCCCCTAAAAAGTTTGACAAAAAACTTTATTTTTTGCGAACGTAATTTCACGAAACTTTAGCTTTTGCGAACGCAATCATTTCATCAATGTATACATTTATTCATATTTTATTTACAAATATTACATACGCAATTCATATTTTAATTATATAGTATGTACATACCCAATAAACATAGCAAAATTACATGACACTTCCCTAAAAGAAAAAACAACCTGCCCCTCAGGTTGTTTTTTCTTTTGCTTTTATGGTGTATAAAGGCGGTCTATAGTAATATTTGCAATATAATTTTCGCCCAATTTTTCCACATTACATTTTATTTTCTCAGCAATTTCACTATTTGACTGCTGACATGGAAAAGGTACAGCAACATCAAAAAACAATTTCACTTCCCCCATACTTTTCACCACTCTAAAATCATGCATATTAAAAGAATCATCTATATCTTTCACAGTTAATTTTATTTTATGATATAATTGTTTTGTTTGTTCATCTTCCATATCAACAGGGTCCATGTGTATCACAGCATCACACATAAATTTTTGTTTAATATCTCTTTCTATTGTGTCAATCACTTCATGTATTTTTAATATGTCACTTTGTGCAGACACTTCCGCATGGAGTGAAACTAATTTTTTTTCAGCACCATAGCTATGCACAATCAAATCATGTACACCTAATATACCATCATATGATAATACTTCTTTTTTCATTTCTTCTATCAAATCATAAGGGGGAGCTGTACCAAGCAAAGGATTCAATGTATCTTTTGCTGTTGTGATACCTGTATACAATATAAATAAAGCGACAATCACACCCATATAACCATCAATATTGAAATGAAAAAAGTGATTAACAAGCATACCTATTATAACAGCAGAAGTTGCCACAACATCACTCAAACTATCCATTGCTGTCGCCTGTAATGTTGCAGAACAAATGATATTACCAACTTTTTTATTAAAAAAGCATAACCATAATTTTACGGCAATAGAGCACAACATAATCAAAAATGATATCATTTTAAAATCAATTTGCTGAGGCGATAGTATTTTTTCAAAAGATGCTTTTAATAATTCTATGCCCATCAATATAATGATGAGTGAAACAACAAAACCTGAAATATATTCATACCTTCCATGTCCGAAAGGGTGTTCTTTATCTGCTGGTCTGTCTGCCAATTTAAAACCTAATAATGTGGCAACAGATGAACCTGCATCAGATAAATTGTTTAATGCATCTGCAGTAATGGATACAGAATGTGTTATAACACCTGCAAAAAATTTTACTGTAAAAAGTATGACATTGCATATGATACCTACATATCCACTTAATATGCCGTATTTTTTTCTGGTTTCTTCTTCTGTTGTGCTTGATTTTATAAAATGTTTTAATATAAAATCTGTCATATATTTCCTCCTCCCTTTAAAATGTCGAAATACTTATGTTCGCAATTAGGAAAACGAAGTTTTCCTTTAAAAGTTTTGTCCAACTTTTTCAAAAGTTGGTGGGGAAGTGGGGCAACGCCTCACGGTCTTAACGTAATAATATTATTTTTAAAATTTGAGTAAAAAGGTTTAAGAGTTTTAAAAGAATATCCTTTATTTGTGGACGCTGTCCACACCTGCCAACTTTCCCCCCAGAAAGTTGGACAAAGAACTTTAATTTTTGCGAACGCAGTTTTACAAAGTTTTAACTTTTGCGAACGCAGTTTTACAAAGTTTTAACTTTTGCAAACACAGTTTTCTCATTATTTCATAATAAGTTGAAAGACCTTGCCTAAAATATTATGCAAGGTCTTTACATTTTACAAACATCTAAAAAACAACAAAGTCAAACACTAATTCAACCATATTCCTTTTTTATCAGTCAAATCTCTTGTACTAACAATATATTTTTCTATCATTTTAATAGGCTGATAGGAGCGTTTTGCTTTTCTCATGCCTTCAATTCCCATATCTTCCTCTCTATTTATGAATGTCACATTTTGGCACTCGTGCAAAATATACTGTTGATTTATCATAGGATAGGCACCCTCAACATCTGCTTTTGCTTTTTCAATGTGTATTAACTGCATATCATCTGAAAGTCTTTCTCCCAATGTAAATGCAACCAACTCCCCTTTTACAAATATACAGCCTCCTGTTAAATTTAATGCTTTTCTATGGTGGAGTGCAAGCATAACAGATGTTTTTTCATCAAACAGTTCAATAGATAATTCTTCTTTTTGGTCACTCCAGTCTTTGTATAAAGCAATACATTCTTCAATCATACTATCATCTAACACTTTATATACATAATCTGGATATTTTGACATAAATTTATTGATATGATTTCTTTTACCATGTAACTTTTTGCCTTTTAATGTAGCAAGGCTTTCTCTGTCATATACATAATCCCATGCCATTTCAGTAGGTTGTATATAAAGTTCTGGGCAACATTGTTGTATTTTTTGTTTAAAAGGTGTCCATACAGAGCGCAATGTAGGTTCTACTCCTATACTTTTCATATATTCTATGGCGATATAAACTGCCTCTCTATAATCTACATTTACGCCATATTTTGGTATAGGTGCCCATAAATAAGTAGGCACTTTTTCAAAATCTAATTTAATATACAAAACATGATTATGTTCTGCATATTCCATTTTGCCGTTCACTCCCCATATAAATAAATTTGCAAAAGACATATCAGAACAGCCCATATTCCAAGGCTTGGCATAGCTTTCTATAATGTTTTTTGCCGACAAATCAATAGGTTTAAATTTTAATATGGGTTTGCTTGTTATTTTTTCAATGGGTTTGATATCTAATTCTATATTCATAGTATTCTCCTTTTTATCACTCAATACTGTTTATAATTATAAAAACGAATTTTTTATTTAAAAGTTTTGCACTACTTTTTTTATCACTTTAAACAATTATTTTAATATTCATCTACAATATAGCATTGTTGTTTTGTATAAAAATCTGCTATTTTTTTTGCATTTTGTTTATTATAAATTTCCACAGCATGATTTTGTTCCAAATCATACAAATCGCAATATCCTAATAATAATTGTACTGCATTTGCTACATTCAATTTGATGTCAGGAGGCATTGTTGTCACACTGCCATCTAAATCAAAAACGCCATTATTTTGTTCTATCACATTATCTTGTATTGCAATAGCATAGCCTTTTTTTTGCCCCAATACAGACATCAATTTTTGTATATCCAATATACCAGCAACACCTTTTTCTACTACATTCGATTTCAAAAAAGGCATATCTATCACAACATCTTCAGGCAGTTTGATAGACAATTTTCGTTCCTTAGCATAATAACAAACGCCTTCCACAATTTTTTGATATATCTGCTGATTTTCTGCAACGGTTTCCACTGCCTGCACCATATCGCTTGTGCAATAAAAAACAGAATATCCTTTTATCACATCATATTGTTCATAAACAATCACTTTTGCGTCATCTGCTTTATAATCTTCCATTTTCAAAACAAAATCCGCCATTGTTCTGCTAATACAGCCAGAATATTTTTGACTAAATTGCTCATAACAATGATATAATCTCTCAAAATGGGCATTGATTTCTATCACATTTGTATCTTTTGATACAGCACAAACATTTTCAGATTGTATATACTGACATTTGTTTACAGGAAAATGTCCAAATGCGTAATAACTGTTTAATACTGCGGGAGTATGCACTGCTATTACAAAGCCTTTTTCTCTCAAAAAGCGCATAGTATGGGAAAACAATTCCGTCATAAGCCCTTGTTTTCTGTAATGCTTATCCGTGCAAACGCCACAAAGCATAACACCTTTTACAACATTTCCCCTTACCCATATATGCAAAGGATACGACTGCATACAACAAACAATATTACCATCTTTTTGAATATATGTGCAGTAATCGGGCAAAAATCTTTTTTCAAAAAGCCATTTTGAAAATGCCTCACTGTCATCAAAACAATTCTGCCACATATTCAAAAATGCTTGTTTTTGTTTTTGAGTTGCAATTTCAACCATAACATCACCTTCTAAATAACGATATCATTGTGCTCATAAAAATTAAAATTTCATAATATCGCGTTCACAAAAGTTAAAGTTTTTTGTCAAACTTTTTAGGGGAAAAGTTTGTAGGGTGTGGGGTGCTGAATGTCCAGTGGACATTCGTCCAGCACCGACCGTAGCGAAGCGTAGACCAACGTCCCACAAATAAAATAATAACGTTTCGTTAAAACATTGGAACGTTGCTCTCAAAATAACGTTATTATTGCGTTCGCAAAAGTTAAAGTTTTTTGTCAAACTTTTTTTCAAAAAAGTTTGTAGGGTGCGGGGTGCTGAATGTCCAGTGGACATTCGTCCAGCACCGACCGTAGCGAAGCGTAG
>CAJUNT010000041.1:0-2179 GCA_910587735.1 uncultured Clostridia bacterium | reverse complement strand
ACCAACGTCCCGCAAACAAAATATATTTTTTACCTCTTAAACATTTTCACTAAAATTTTTAAAATAATATTATTTCGCCAAAACATTGGAGCGTTGCTCCAAACCTCACCCGCTTTCCCCTAAAAGCGGGGCAAAAACTTTATATTATGCGTTCAGAATTATTTCATAATTTTTATAATATTATTTCGCCAAAACATTGGAGCGTTGCTTCAAACCTCACCCGCTTTCCCCTAAAAGCGGGGCAAAAACTTTATATTATGCGTTCAGAATTATTTCATAATTTTTACTATTCTTTTTAGACACTCCCTACACAATGACATATTTTGATTCATTGTATTACAAAAGATAAAAAAAGTCAAATAATATCCATTCTCATTTATAGCACTCTTTTTATCACTTTTTCATAAATAGGTATCATTTTTTGTTCATTGCAGTATATTTTTATATTAGATATGGGTATCCATTTTATGCCTTCCGTTTCATTTTTATTACATATCAGTTTACTTTTTTGTGATGCAATAAAGCAATATGTCACATTAAAATGAATATGAGGACAAACATATTCATTATTTTTATAATGCCCCTCAACAGTTAAAATATCAATAGATGCTATACCATTTTTTAACATTTTTAAATCATAAAGTCCTGTTTCTTCCTGTGCTTCACGCAATGCGGTTTTTTGTAAATCTCTTTCACCGTCTGCGTGTCCTCCCGTCCATGTCCATGATTGATAAATTTTGTGATATATCATAAGCACACTGTCTTTTTGTTCATTAAATATCATAGAAGATGCTGTCATATGAAAAAGCATATTACTGCGGTATGGTATGACATCATAATACTGTTCTATATATTGTAACATAATTTGTTTTTCTTTATTTTCTTTTTTGTCTTGCGTTGTATAATTTCTAATTTCCTCTAAAAAATCCATATAATATACCCCCTGATTGTTACTATAATATTGTATATATTTTTATTTGTTAAACATTTCAAAACCCTTTTTTACATATACAGAAAATGCAGAAGGCAAAGCATATTTCTGTTGCAATTCGCATTGTGTGACCCAAACAAAATCGGCACAATTCTCAAAGCTATCCGTCTGAATATAATAGCCCTCCATATTCCATTGAATATGAGTAAAAATATGTTTTGTCTTTCCCATTTCATCAATAGTAGCATAGCGAACGCCCCATTGTAATAGCTGTTCAAAAGGGGATATTTCTTTTAAACCATTGGGCAGTTCCCACAAATTAGATAATAATCCTGTTTCTGGTCTTTTATGCAATGCTAATTTATTTTGACACATTATAAAAAACATCGTACGATATTCAATACGTCTTTGTTTTTTAGGTGATTTATGAGGAAATTCCATCACACGATTTTGATGATATGCTTTACAATATTTTTGTAAAGGACATTCATTACATTTTGGAGTACCATTAGGTAAACAAACCATTGCACCCAATTCCATAATAGATTGATTAAATAAACTAGGGTTTGTGTGTTTCAAAACTTCTTTGATAGCAATAGAAAATTCTTTTTTGACTTGTTTATCCATAATATCTTTTTCATAAGCGTATAATCTTGTCATAACACGTAACACATTGCCATCTACTGCTGACTCTGGTAGTCCAAACGCTATGGAACAAATTGCACCTGCTGTATATTCTCCTATTCCCTTTAATTGAAGTAGTTTTTCATAGCTGTTTGGTATCACACCATGATATTGTTCCATCACTTCAATGGCTGCTTTTTTCAAATTTTTTGCTCTATTGTAATACCCTAATCCCTGCCAAAGTTTTAATAATTTTTCGTCAGAAACTTCTGATAATTCTTTTATTGTAGGAAGTTCCTCCATAAAACGGATATAATATTTTTTTACAGCCTCTACTCTTGTCTGCTGTAACATAATTTCAGATATCCAAACACCATAAGGAGAAATGTTTTCTCTCCAGGGAAGTATACGAGCATTTTTTTGATACCATGTAATTAAGTCTTTTGCAATATTATATAAATTTTCCATATCACACCTCATAACATTAAAATACTCGACAACATATGTTGCCGAGTGAAAAAATTGCGAAATAATACTGTTCGCGACTAGGAAAACGAAGTTTTCCTTTAAAGTTTTGTCCAACTTTTTCAAAAGTTGGTAGGAGTTTGAGGGCAAAGCCCTCAA
>CAJUNT010000040.1 GCA_910587735.1 uncultured Clostridia bacterium | reverse complement strand
AATCCCTTTTCTATCTAAATACTCTTGCCTAGCTTTTTCCTTTTCTTCTTCTGTTATAGCAGTCTTGTATTTAGTATACAGGTTTCGATTGATTACACTATCAAGTTTTTGTTGTAATTCTTCTACAATTTTTTCTTCCTCATTATAATATTCCAAAATATGGTATTTAATAAGCGATAAAAATAAATCTTCACTAATCTGTACTTGCTTTATATTTTACACCTCTATTTTTAAATCTTGTGACGATGTTGACGATATTTTTACATATCTGTTATTTTTTAGAATATCGTCACACTATCAGCTCTCTTATTTTTTAGATAAATCACTATAAAATCCAGTAAAATCAAGTTTTTTCATATATTTGAATTCATTTTTTCAAGACATTTGTGACGATATTTTTTATCTATTCTCTGCTATCTAAAATACCATCACATCGTCACACTCATTATTTTTTTGCTGTCTATATGCTTTAAAAACCTTGAAAAATCAACATTTTTAGTTATCTGATATTCTTCTTTTTGTATGACGATATTTACACAAAATATCGTCACACTTTTCATTTTTTCGTCAACATCAATTTAATTTGTCTGCCTGTCCTAGTTCGGCTTGTTTGATAGTAAATGCCAAATTCTTCCAACAATCTTTCTGCATTGACATTTAAACGTCTTGTTAGAGCATTTGGAGAGATTTCTTTTGGTAACAAAGTAGCCAATTCTGAAGCCGTTCCGCTCCAATTAGATTTATTTTTTGTTACCATTTCTCCAACCATTTTTACAATTGGGTCAAGCGGTTCTTTGCACAATTCTGTTTCTATTTTAATAAATTTCCACAAGCATTTTTCTCTATCAAATTCTAAGTAAATTTTTTGGTCTTGTTGGTCACGTCCAACAATATCAAGTATTCCTTTGTTGTCAATTCGCTTTGTTTTTTGAAGTATAAACGCCCCATCGGCAGCCCCTAGCAAACCATTCGTACCAGAAATCATATCAAAGCAGTCTTCCGACTGTAGCTTTCTGGTATGATGTACAATCAACATACAAATATTGTGCCTTTCACTAAACTGTTTCAACTTCATTACAATATCATAGTCATTGGAGTAGTTATATCTGTCACCGTTGATTTCTCTTACCTTTTGCAAAGTATCAATCATAATCAACTTTGTGTCTGGATGCTCTTTGACAAAATGAGTAAGTTGCTCCTCTAGTCCTTCATTCAATGCTTTTGATTTTGTAGCAAAATGAAAATTTGGTGTGCTTTCCATGCCGAACATTCTGGATAGTCTTTTTTGTATTCTACTGAAGTCGTCCTCTAATGCAAGATATAATACAGAGCCTTGATTGACTTGATAACCCCACAAAGGTAAGCCCATACTCACATGATAGCCTAGTTGTGCCATTAAAAACGACTTGCCAATTTTAGGAGCACCGACAAAAAGGTATGTGCCATTGTAAATCAGTTTGTCGACAACTGCTGCTTTTGGCGGATAAACTGTGTCATACAATTCTTCCATTGTAATCGTTTCCAACACCTCCTGTTCAAAATTTTTTAAATTTTCTGTGGCTTGTAAATTGCTTTTTTGTTGTCTTTCTGTTATACTTTTATTAATTAGGTTTGATTGTTCCTTTTCTGTTGCAGCAGATGAAATAGGAACAATCTTTTCTTTTTTACTCATTGGTTTTCCTCCTTCATTCCTTGTAAAATTTGATTGATAAATTGAATTGTTGACGTTGTTACATCATCAATTTCCTGTGTAGTTGATAAATTTTTTAACTCTATATAAAGCTGCTCCATATGATTTTTTAGAGCCTTATATACTCTCGTATTGCCTATTACTACAACATCTTTACAAAGTAATCTTTTAATAATATAATCTTGTTTGGTTAAACCAGATAAAGTTACTAGGTTATCCAATAATGTTACTTCTTCATTCGACATTCTGAATGAAACCGTTTTATTTCGCCATCTACCTTGCTTGTCTAAGTTTTTATTCAAAGCGTTCTCCTCCTTCCAAATTTAATTTCTCTGCCATCTCTGTCTGCTTATTCGGAAACAGATGTGCATAGCGATATGTGATGTCAATACTTTCATGTCCAACTCTATCAGCTATGGCAAGTGCTGAAAACCCCATCTCTATTAGAAGTGATATACTTGAATGTCGCAAATCGTGTATTCTTATCCTTTTTACCCTAGCAATTTGAGAACCTCTATCCATTTCATGATGTAGATACGATTTTGTAACAGGAAACAATCTTTCGTTGTCTTTTATTTCATACAGCATACTAATATATTCTTTTACCTCATCACAAAGAAATTGAGGCATTTTTATCGTTCTATTACTTTTTACAGTTTTCGGGCTAGTTATCAAATCTCTGCCTTTTAATCGTTGATAAGATTTGTTAATTGTCAATGTCTTTTTTTCAAAATCAAAATCTGCTGGTGTTAGTGCCAATAACTCACCCACTCGAATACCGCACCAATAAAGCAACTCAAAAGCATAAAATGAAAGTGGTTTGTCCATAATTGCGTCAGAAAATTTAATGTACTCCTCTTTTATCCAAAACAACATTTCTTTGTGTTCCTCACTGCCAATCGTTCCTGCTCTTTGTGCAGGATTGTATGGTAAATGATAAAAGCGTACAGCATGGTTGAATATCGCACTCAACTGACTATGTATTGTTTTGAGGTAAGTAGGAGAATATTTTTCTTCTGTCATCAGTTTGTTTTGCCAAGCAATAATGTCTTTTGCTTCAATTTCTGCAATTTTTCTATCACCAAAATAAGGTAATATTTTTGTACGAATAATATGACTTTTGGATTCCCAAGTGTTTTCTTTTAATCTTTTTTTCTTATCCTGCTCATAAATCTCGAAAAAACTTGCAAAAGTCATGTCTAGCTTGGTTTGCTGTTTTAGCATAATTTCTCTTTCCCAGGCTTGAGCCTCTTTTTTTGTTGCAAAACCTCGTTTTTGTGTCTGCTTTTTTTCACCTTTCCAATTGGTATAGCGATAAATTACCCTCCACTTGCTACCATCTTTGTATACAGCCATGTTGTCATCTCCTTTCGATTTACATTTGGCTATTGCTCTGTGTAACAAACTTTTTTATAGAAATAGTTTGCATTTACTCTGCCCGAAAATGTCAAATAGCCAAGTTTGCTCAGTTCTTCATTCAGTTGCTTTACAATTTTATAAGCATAGGATTTCGACACTTTCAATTCTTTTGCCACTTCATCAACCGTCATAAAGTTTCTATTTTCCATAATTTCTCCCCCTTCCTTACTAAATAAAATAGCTTAGTATGTTATCTATATTACTAAATATTTCTAGTTAAGTCAATGGGTCAATGAAAAATATATTAACTTTTTTTATTTAATTTTTTATTGCTATTTTCTTTTTCCTATGCTATACTAAAAATAATATATTTTTTTGGAGGGTTCTTATTATGGCAATCGGCAAACGCATTAAATTTTTTCGTAAGAAAAAAGAATTTACACAAAAAAAATTTGGCAGAATGCTTGGCTTTTTTGGAAGAACTTCTGATGTCCGCATAGCACAATATGAAGCAGAGGCACGAATACCCAAGCAAGAACTAGTAGAAAAAATGGCAAATATATTTGATATTAGTCCAAATGCTCTTACTGTTCCAAACATAGACAACTATATAGGACTTCTGCACACATTTTTCGCCTTAGAGGATTTATATGGTTTAAAAATCAGTACCATCAATGACGAAATCTGTTTGCATTTGGACAAATCCGATATTTCTTTACTGCAAATGTTCCAAGTGTGGCAGGAGCAGTCTGCAAAATTGGAACAGGGCAAAATTACCAAACAGCAATATGACCAGTGGAGATACAACTATCCTAAATTTGATACTTTTAATCGTTGAGCAAAAGTTCCATCATAGGAAATCAGCGACATTTTTACAACAGAATTGGATAATAAAAGTGATAAGTAAGAAAATAAAAAAACCTTACTGACTTCCAATTTTTTTGAAAATCAGTAAGGTTTTATATGAATTTGAAATACATTATTATGTGGGTAATTTCAGAAAATGTTGCCATTTCGTTGCCAGCGTCTAAGCAAATTTGCTTGCAAACCGCATAAACACAGGGTTTGTTCTCATTGACTTATCATTCCCACTCAACAGACCTTTTTAGATTTGTGGTATATCATATGGTATTTATTATTCATATTATACCAAAATTCATTTTATTTGTCTATATATTTCTATTTTAAAAATTTTTTAATATCAAAGTAATATCAATAAGTACTTTTATTATTCAAAATTTTGAATAATAATTTTACTTTATTCATATCTATTAAAAAGTAAATTCATAAAATTATAGATACTTATAAAAAATATAATTGATTTGTAAGAATATTATAAGGAACATGGTCATGGTGCTTACATATCTTATCTGCATATAATGTAATGTTGTTAATGGTAGTCTACTTGTCCTCATAGAACCTATATGCATCTCTGATAGTATATAAACTTGTCTTGCTATTACTTCCATAGATAAGTTCCCATGACGATGAACTAATAACAACGGTCTTGGAGCCCCTAAATATCTTTTTACATTGGTTGTTATAATATATACCATATTATCTTTTATAACAGTAGAACCACTTTTCAGATTCATACCATTTGAAATTTCGTTTTCTTCTAACAATCGTACTGATATATTTTTTCTTATCTCAACAATATCAAACTCTATGTTCCTTCTATTAAAATATTCTATGTACCAATTTTTTTCTTCATTAGAAAAACCATCTCTATGTATCACAATACGTTTAGGAAATTCTCCAGACGACTTCTTATAAGTTATTAAAACATTATTGAGGGTGTTAAGTAAATAATGAAGAGAATGAAAAAGAAGAATTACAATGAAACTTAGCAAAAAGAGCCATGGTTAAATCTACCATTTCCAGAGAGTGAGATACCACACAAGTCTTCCTTCTAAATCGTGCAAACCAATGTCTTTGACGAAAATTATTTCTTTCAATAGGATGTGTTTGTTTTTTACTTTGTAATAAAAACTTTTCTGAAATCGCTTCTGCATAAGATTTCCATTGGTCTGTAACATAAATTTTTACATTCCACTTCTTTAATCTTTTCAGTAACTTTTTCAGTGTATTGGTATCACGATTGCCACATTCCCAGTCAATGAGTTGTCCTGTATCAACACAATATGCTTTCCATATCCAAAGTTTGTTTTTTTTAAATGTAGGAAGTGCCACATTTCATCTAATTGTATTACTACAGACTCTGAGCTAGGGCATGGTTTTTCATAATGTTGCAATGCAAATTTTCTTACCCAACTTAAAACACTGGTTGCTGAAGTGTGAAGTAAACGGGCAATTGTTCTGAAAGATAATCCATTGATATATAATAAACATGCTATCAATTTTGTTTGTTCATCAAATCCTTTTTGTAAAGTTGGAACAAACTGATAACCACAATTTTTACATTTATATCTTTGGTGTCCTTTTATAAATCCATTTTTGCTATGTTTTGTTGTTCCACATTTTTTACATTCCATACGAATAACATCTCCTTTGTTATTAGTATGTCCTTATTCATCAATTTGATAACACTCTCACATTATTAAATATCACTTCTAATAATTTTGTATCTATTTTTTCTCCTTTTTGTGCAACATTTGTTGAATAGTAACCAATAAAATTTCCTTGTCCATCTAAGCAAACAGAACAAGCTGGATAATAAATTCCTTTTTCTTGTGTTCCTACATCAAGACCAATAAAACAATCTACATTATCTAATGGCTTTTCCAATATCCAAGGAACTTCGCCTGATTTGCAAAGTATTCCTAAAACAATATTTTGTAATCTGTAAAAAACATTATCTGTACCAATATCTTTCATCATATTCAATGATATCATTTGAGATGGAATTTCTAAATCAGCAAAAACATACTTAAAAGAATCATATGGAGATACTACAGAATCTTTGTAAAATTCTTCTTCGTCTATTTCTATGGGCAGTGCAGCGATTGCAAAATTTATGTTTTCAGCTTCTTTTATTTTATGGGCAGTTTCTGTATAAGACAACATATCACCTTTTTCGTAATGAAAAGAACTTTGATAAAATTTTAATGATAATAATTTTTCATTTATTCGATTATCTCTAACACCATTCACTTTACCTTTTGTAAAGTCTAAAACAGCTTTTACAACTTCATAACTTTGTCTTGCCTTAGTATCATAACTCATAAATGCTGCAACAATCGTTTTTTCAGGAACTTTATAAAATCCTTGTTTAAACGCTTTATACTTTTCATTAAACTCTATTCTCTGATTATTTGCTATAAAAAGGGTTGGAAGTTCTTGGCTCATATCATACGATTGATATCCAAGTTCTTCTATAGGTGTTGGCAATAATTCAATAAGTTCATCTTTAAAATTTAATACTTTTAAAAATCTTTGTATTATCTCAATACGTTCTTGCATGGATAATTTTATGTATCTATCTACTTTTTTTGAAAAAGATTTATCATTTTTTGCAATATCTTCACGTGTAAAAGTTTGATATAAAGACTCAGGAATGTAATATTCTGTTCGTTTTTGTTTTTTGTTATAAAGAGAAATAACTGGTGCATTTTTGTCGATGTTCTTTATTTCTTCTGGCACATATTTATTCCAATGTTGAATCAAATTAAATCCATTAATATCATCTTTTACAGCAGTATCATGCACTTCTTGTACAATATAACGTCCCCCATGGCTTTGCCACAAACATTTTACTGTCATTCCTTTTATATCTTTTTTCTGCTGAATTGTTTTATAAAAATTGTATTTGCTGTCAAATTCACTTTTTATAGCAACAGATAAATATGCTGTACCATCCAGTAAAACTTCTGCGTCAACTTCAATAACTCTTTTTATTACAATATTTAGTTTATTATCTGGTGTATCAAGTAGTATAGAATGCTCATTTTCTACTCTATAATCATAAGCATATCTATTTTTAATACAGTAAGATACAATTTTTCTATATACATAATATTTTACCCACTGACAATACAAATCAAGTGTTTCCTCTGTAATAGTAAAACACTCATCTTTTGATATAAATTTTAGTTCTATGTCTTTTAAATCTGGTGGTATTTTAGGAATTTCTCCATAGGTCAGCAAGTATTGATTATTTAAAACATAAATAAACATCCTTTTTCCTTTTTTGTTTTCTTTATATTGTAATATTTGATATCTTACAGAATTACCATTAAAATCCTTTTTATCACTATAAGGATTATTATTAATGATTTCATATCTGCAAAATTTTCCTGGTGATATTTTCTTTGTAAATTTGAACTTACAAAATTTTAGTAACATAATTTTTCTCCATACTTATTATAATGTATTTTTGTAATATTATATCATTTTTTAAACTTGTAAAACAATAAAACTTTTCATAAAATTAGTTATCCTCTGAAATATGTCCAGAAGATAACTAACAAAAATTTTTTCTATTTTAAATTTTATTGAAAACTAAGTCCCCATGATAAATGTTCTCCAACTGGAGATATTCTAAAGAGACAAGCTGAAAAAGCATGAACAGGGTAACAAGAACCATCATACTTATCTACAAACAAGCCATCAATACTATTATTAAAGAAAGTAACATAATAATACTCACCCAAATCAGCAGTTACTTTAAAATCAAAATTTTCTTTAACCATATCAATTGCATTTTTGCCATGAACTTCTTTGGTAAAATCATTTATAGTTGGTAAAAAATCTTCTATATATGCCTTCTTTGCTATATTGATTACTTCTTCTTTTGATATAATTATCTTATCTTTCTTATCATGTACATATATAATATTTATTGCATTTGTAGTATTAGTATTTATCCATGTACCCACATTATAAAATCCAACATCTGCACCAAAACAAGAGGATATTGCTCTAAGTGGAACGTAAGTAAGAGAATTTATCATTCTGGATTCTGCACCTGTTTCTATATTTTTTCCATTTACTTCTATATATTTTTTACCTAAAGGAACAGAGATAGAAACATTACCTTTTTGTATTTCAGCTGTTCTAGTTTTAGAATTCCAGTTTACATTTGCATTCAGTCTTTCACTGATAACTCTTAAGGGAACTAATGTTGTTCCATTTTCAATGATTGCATCTGCTTCTGGAATAATATCGCCATTTACAAACAACAAATTAGCTATACCTGCTGTTTGTTTTGTAATATTACCATATTCAATTTCTAAATTACTACTATAGCCTGTATCTATTACATTAACAATAGGATTTGCCCCAAACACTGTATAGCACATAGTAGCACATATACTCAAACATAAAACGATTCTAAACAAAACTATTTTTAATTTCATTATTTTTCTCTCCTTCATTTCTAAATTTTTATAATAACTGTTTATGTATCAAATCCAACAAAACATTCTTTGCCCTTTATATTGTAAATGATAGCATTTAAATCAGAAAGGGCATTATTTGTAATAAGAAAAGATATTTTTGATAGGCAATCTTCTGGCAAAATTGATGTAGGCGTTTTGGGAAGATAAATCAAAAAATCATTTGTGTCGTCAAAACCATACACCTTTGAATAAATACATTGTGCATCATCTTTATAATATTGGTTTTCAGGCATTTCTTCTGTATTCAAGTACTCCAAATTTACGAAATAAGTATATTCATCTACTTTTATTGGTTTAGAAAATTTTTCGTCAAAACTATAATAAACAGAAGAACTATCCCAATCAGAATCATCTCCCCAAGAACTTTTATCTAAATCATAACATTTTCCAGTGAATGTTCCATCTAAATTTAAAACCAAGTTTGTCGACCAATCAGAGCCAGTAAAACTAAAATGCTGTGGTATTTCTTGGAAAACATTTATATCATGATTATCTTTCTTATTATTGTCATTATTGCCTTGGGAACTAGCTTGTTTTTCCTCATAAAATCCAACGAATCCTTCTTTTCCATTTACATTATAAATTCCACAATTTTCGTCTGGAATAGTATCGCCTTTAATAATTGCAATAGAATTTAGCCACGATAAAAAATCTTCAGACAAAATTGATATAGGTGTTTCTGGTAAATAAATCAGAAATTCCTCAGCATTATCAAAACCGTATGCTTCTGAACAAATATATCGCATATTATCTTCATAATATATATTTCCGGGTACTCCTCCTAAATCTAAATATTCCAGTTGCATTGAGTAAGTGTATTCATCAATTCTTACTGGTTCAGAAAATTTTCCATTAAATTTACAAATATAAGTTGTACCATTCGGAAATTTTTCTCCTGTATCTCCCATATCAAGGTCAGTATATTTCCCTGTAAATGTTCCATCTGGGCTTAAATCAAATGTAGTAGACCAATTACCAACACCACTGGAAAACACAAAATTTTGTGGTAATTTTTTAAAGACATTTATTTCATTGTTTTTATCTTTTTCTTGAGATATATCATCAATATCATTTAATTTATTATCATTATTTTGTTTAGAAACAATATCTTCGGTTTCATTTACTATATTTTCTGCTTTTTCACTTTTACAACTAGCAAAAGAAAAAAGCAAAATAGATAATACTATCAAAAGTTTTATTTTTTTCATTTTACACCTCCAAAAAATACTCATTTTAGAATTTTTAACCATATTTATAGTACTATGGTTTTTATCAGTTTTTGTATATTCCATCAAGAAAATTTTTAAAAAGAAAAGCTGATGTTAGATTACTTTTCTTCCTAAAAATGGAATCGAAACATCAGCTTATTTTCTCAAATATTACAATTCTTTGTAATAAAAACAACCATTTCTTTCTGAAGGATAATAGTGACTGCCATAATGATTACAGTAACCACGTCCATGAGAATCTGTATTACGAGGTTCATAATAAACACAGTCTGCACAATTTCCTCCACAAAAACAACCTTGTGGAATAACAATTTTAGATGTTTTTTTGTTTTCTTCTTTCATAAAAATGACCTCCGTTTTATATTATTTTTATATCATCACGAGAGATATAAACTTCTGAGTCATATCTCTCTGCTTGATATCCTATCATTTTTTGGGGCAATATGATTGGGAAAAAAAGTTTGTCGATTTCAGTTGGCATAACCTTCATAATTTTTGAGATATATTTCTTATCTCCTCGTGATAACTCGTCACCACCTGGAAAATGTGTATGAAAAATTCCATAAAAATCAATTTCTGATTTTTCCCATTGATGAATTGTTTGATTAATTTTCTGTAAATCAGGGAAATAATGGTCATAATGATTTATAGTTTCTATACCATAATCAATCATATAAATCGAAATGATACCTTTTTTCCCTCCCAATATTCCACCAGTTTCAGGCGGAGCATACGGAACATTTAATAAAATTTCCTTTAATGTATTATGTAATATCTTCATTGTTTCACCGAATCATTTTTGTTCAAAAAATGTAAAGACAAATTGTAAACATTTTGCAAGAAAATAGAACCCAACTAAAAAATATCCTACTACAAAAGATATAATTCTTTTTAATATTTTACGGTTTGGCTTTTCAAGCCAAGCCCATCGTCCATTGACAAATCGAAATCCCCATCGTATTGCAAAAAAGGAATATACTGCAATAATAAGTAATTGAACCCAAAAATTTTCCATTTCGATTTTCTTCCTTTCTCATAATCCTGTTTACTTGAAATCTCTATACTATTTCATTCGTATGTAAATGAATACACAAATACAAATAATGATAAGTATGGTTATCCAATGATTTTTCTTTTTCACTTCCACTTTTTGTATTGGATTTGATTCCATTTCATTTTCTTTTTGTATAAGATCTAATACTACTTCATCCTCTTCTTGTATAAAGTTTGCCATTTGTGTAATAAGCCCCATCATTTCTTCATCATTGTAGTACTTACATAAATCATAATCTCCAACATACATTTGAAGTTTTGTACAATATCGGTATTTTTCGTCTGTTATATCATCTCTAATTACTTTTGAATAATCACAGCCAAATCCACAATGATTTCTCCCTTCTTTATAATCATCATAATGTACATAATTTGCTTCTTTCAGTTGTTGCTTGGAAGCCATATAAATACCTCTCTTTCTATGTAATTTTATTTATTTTAGAATTTCCAGCCATGTTAAAAACTCTGTATTTTGGGCAATGATATTACTATTATAAGCAGAAACTGTAGTATTGCTTTCTATTGCTTGAAGATGGTCTGTTGCATTATCAAGTGCTTTCAGAACACTATCACTTTTTTGATTACTTTGTCGAATGGCTGAGTACATCATATATTGATTATCTTGTATAGTATCTAATTTTCTTACAACTTCATCTAATTTACATATAATCATGTTTTGTCTGATTTCACTTTCAAATATATTATAAGCACCTTCATGTCCATCTAAACGGCTGCACCTTCCTGATGACAAATACTCATGAAAAGAACTGACTGCAACAAAGTTTCTGTATTTTGGAAAAATAATACCTCTTTGGTAATACAGATTTAATGTATTGCTCATTTTTGTATGGGCTTGTGCCACAATATTTAATTCTTGATTCAGTAAAGCCATTTTTCGATTATAAAACCCTTCCTTTTCAGCATTTCTTTGCGTAATCTCTTGGTTTAACTTTTGTAATTTTTCATTTTCTTTTTTCTTTTCCTTATCATCTGTTGCCATAAAAAATATAGACAGTATTAACCATATTACTATTAGCATAAATCCTAAAACAGCAATACCCATTAAACTCTGTTTCAAAGTTAATGGTGTACAAACAGCTAGAACTATTCCTATGATAATACAAGGTATTATACTATATAAAGCACCATACAAAGCACCTAGTATACCACCCAATATACCCATTAATATATCACCTATAAAATATAAAATTTTTTGCCCTATATTTTTGATTTCTCTTACTTCTTTTAAGGGCAATAATGCTTCTCCTTGATATTGTCCCAATTTGTCAATTTTATTTTGAATATTATTGTAAATTTTTCTTTGTGTATACAAAGCAATTTCCATTTGATAGATATTGCTGATATATTTTTTTAATTCTGATGTGGTCAACGTCTCCCCTTCTTTTTTGTACATACTAACGTGATTTTAGCAAATCATTTGTCTTTTATTTTGTTACAACATAAATATCTCCAGTTTCATCCTGTCGAAATTCTTCTTCTGGTTCATCCTCTTGTATATCGTCATCCTCTTGCCTGTTGTCATCGTCATCATATCTGTTGTTGTAGCTATCCTGTTTTTCGTCATCATCATATCTATCATTGTAGCTATCCTGTTTTTCGTCATCATCATATCTGTCATTGTAGCTATCTTGTCTATTGTCATCATCATCGTCTCTGTCATTATAGCTATCTTGTCTATTGTCATCATCATCGTCTCTATCATTGTAGCTATCTTGTCTTTCGTCATCATCATATCTGTTATTGTAGTTATCCTGTCTTTCGTCATCATCATAGCTGTTATTGTAGTTATCCTGTCTTTCATCATCATAGCTGTTATTGTAGCTATCTTGTCTTTCGTCATCATATCTGTTATTGTAGCTATCCTGTCTGTTATCATCATCATAGCTATTATTATAGCTATTCTGTCTGTTATCATCATCATAGCTACTATTGTAGTTATTTTGTCTGTTGTCATCATTATAATCACGATTATTTTGATTATGATTTGACGTTTGAGTCTTTTTATTATCTATATCTCCAAAAAAGGTAGCTTCTCCTTCTGCGGTAATCACTGTCCAACCATCTGAAGTAGTAACTTGTGGTGTCAGCCACTCTATTAAACCTTGCTCAAACAACCACGCTATCATATCGTCTTCATCAATCTCAATCGTTTGTTCTTTTTTCATAGCATTATAGGCATTACAACTTAAAACAGCTAATTCTGCTCTGTTGATTTGCTGTTTGGGATAAAACATATGTTCACTTCTTCCTTTCATAACACCTAAATCATTTAATAAACCAACATAAGGAGCAGAAGTGCTTGCAATTTGATTTTTATCATAATAAGAAATAGATGTATTAAAATCTAAATCATATGCTAAAGCTACAGCTTTTCCAAAAGCAACAGCGGTATTTTCTCTGTTGGCATATTGTTGTTTTTTACCTTCCATAAAATTGGGAATATCTGCAACTGTGACAAATCCATGTCGTAAACTGTAGGATACACTTTCATAAGCCCATTTTGGTATGTTAAAAAATTCTAAAACATCTCTCCAATCTTCAATCATTTCTTCTGTATCACAACGTCCACATAAATAATCTGTTTTTTTCAAAACATTGTACATTGTTTGTACAAGTTCACAATAAGTTACATTATCTCTTGGACGAAATTTTTGTGTTTTGTTATCCCCATTCATAATACCAAGTTCTACTGCTTCATAAATATAGCTTTTTGCTCCTTGCCATGGTACAGTATTGATATCCACAAAAGTTTTTGCAGAAACAGTAGTATTTATTGTTAATGTAAAAATAATAAAAAGTAAAGCGAAATATCGTTTCATATAATCTCCTTTCTAAAAAAGCAGACTATAGATGTCTGCTTTTTCAGTTCTAAATTTTCAAAAATTAATTTTTTATCTATTTTATTCTAATTACTTTGTATTTCTTAAATTTTCTATGGCTGTAATGATTATTCCTGCTTTTGTTCTGTTGTTTCGTCTTTATAAAGTGTTATATTATAATCTGATTTTTTTGCAGTGACAAGACTTGGAACAAGCACATCTGCCTTTTTGCTACTATCATAACTTAATTTTGTATTCCAATGTAAACCTCCTTGGCTATCTACTATGACATCTTTTACTTCTATGACAAAGTATATTTTTTTATAATCTCCTGAACTTTCTATACAATCCGCTTCATAAAAAAAGTATAAATAGTTAAATGTATTTTTCTTTTGTCTATTTTCTTTTAATGATACTAAATAAATATCCTTTGGTGTTACCTTTTGAATACTTCCATCTGTACCTAAATATATATTGGCAAAATACATACTATCACTCTTTTCAGCTACCATAGCCTCTACAGCATCAGAAACTTCTTGTTTGAGTGTACTGAAATCAACATTATCAAATGAGGTTAAATATGCATCTAATCCCGAAACGGTATAGCTTTTTTGATTGGATACAATATTTACAATTGCAGATTCTGCATCATAATCAGAATAAGTAGCAGATACCGTTATTTTTTGTCCATTTGATAAACTGCCATCTTCTTCTGTGCTAAAATCGACATATTTTTTAACAAAATCATGACATTGATTTGTATTTACTACAAAAGAACCGTATGGCTGTGTACCCATAAAAGACACTTCTAATCCCTGAAAGGGGTCAACTTTTTCTGCAATAAGCAAATCTTTTACTTTTACAACATAACTATCTTTCAATAAAGTTATGCCTGCTTCTTTGGCTACCTCTTTATCATAAATAACTTTAACTGTAATTTCATCATCATTAGAAAGGTCAGTATTTGGTGTTATGGTAGTATATAATGTGTTTAGGAATATTGTTTTTGATGCTATTTTTTTGTCATCTTCTTTTTTTATTATTTCATTTTTTACTCCTTCGTAATTCAAATCACAATTTGCAGTACCTTTTCCATCTATGCCGTAAAAAGAAACGGTATTATATTTTTGAATATCTATTTTTACTTTTTTATTCATAGTAAAAACAATTGCTATCACAATCAATAGACAAATACCAATACTAAATAATATATAATTTTTATTGATATTAGGTACTTTAGGAAGTTTTGATTTTGATACATTCGTTTTTTCTTTTTCGATTTCTTTTTCCTTCTGTTCTTCTTTTTGAAATTCTTCTTTTTTGGTTAGAAAACTTTCCGAAACAGGTGGTGTAAGCATATCATTTTTCTTTTCTGACATTCCTTATATATCCTCCCTTATGTATATATCTTTCTTATGATTGCAGAAGCAATTGGAAATTCTACACTCTTTCCATTTTTCATTTTTCCGTAGGACATAATCACAATTACAAATTTTATAATATCAAGTACAAAATATGTCAGTGTTTTTAAACTGTTTGCTACAGAAATATCTATTCCTGGCATAATAGAAGAAACAGAAAAAATTGTAATAATGCCCTCTCTTAAAACTAAAAAGAGTATTAAAAAACAGAATATAGATAGCATTTGATGATTTAACCAGTCATCTCTTTCTAAAAACATAACAAAACCTGTTATGCATGCCAAAAGAAGTGGTTGCTCTATCCAAACACAAAACAATGCTATGATACCATAAAACCATAGTTCAAAGCCAAAAGCTCCCTTTCTCATAATATTCTCTCCTTTTAATATAATCTTCCATAGCCTAATATGTTATTATCTGATATTTTTCGTGTTTCCTTTCTTTGCACTTTACCATATTTATAGCTATCATAACCTGTATTTCCTTCTACCGTAATCAATTTATTTCCTGAAATTCCTACTACGATTCCTGTATGTTCTGCTGGATATGTATTTCTGTCAGAGCCTCGATTCTTAATAAAAATTAAGCTGCCTACTTCTGGTGTTGTACTAAACCTTCCATTATCTATGCACCAGTTATAACAAGCTGAAGAACTTGCTGTATATTTTATAGAAACATCGTATTGAGCAGAAGAACCTTTTTCTAATGGAATACCTGCTTCATTTGCTACCCAAACAGTAAACATAACACACCAAGGTTGTCCAGGCATACCGAACCACTTATTGTATTTTACATTTCTATTACTATCTGCTTTGACTCCAGCTTCTCTTTCTGCAATCCTTACAAATTCTTGTATTTTACTATCTATGTCATTAGAATTGTTATCTTTGCCTGAACTACTGGTAACTTCTACAAACTTCCATTTTTGAGCGTCTGTTCCATTTCCTTCATAAAACCAAACATTTGTTCCATTATCGCTTCTTCCATCACAAGCATCTAAATAAAGCCCTGTTCTTTTATTTTTAATGTAGTAATAGTTTCCGCCTGCTGGTTCTAATACCCATCTTTGCATATCTGTATTATTTTGCTCATACTGATATACATTGGAATAAGCTCCTTTATTTTCTCCATCTAGGCTTTTATTAGAATGTACTGCAACAATAGAGTAATAACCGCCACCTTCATGTTTTACACGAAATCTCTGTTGGTCTACATCAGCCCATTTCCAAAGCTGCACATTTTCCATATTGCCGTTACGTCCTCCTGCAATATCTATAACAGCATTGTTATCTAATGCAGACTCAATTTTGTAAGTACCATCAGAAATTGTCTTTACTGCACTTGTAGCATTATTTGCACCTTCTATTGCTCCTTGATTAGGAGAGGCAGAACGTAATTTTTCCATGGTATTTGGACCAACATAGCCGTCTGCACTCAAACCATAATCTCTTTGAAATGCTTTTACAGCTACTGTTGTACCAGGACCAAATACACCATCTGCCTCATCATTGTAATATCCTAATTCTCTCAATTTATTTTGTACTGATTTTACTTCGCTTACAATAGAATTTAATGTTTGAGGACCAGCACTTCCATCTACATCTAAACCATATTTTCTTTGATATTTTTTTACAGCTTCTGCTGTAGCTGGACCAAAACTGCCATCTATATCACCATAATAACAATCCATTCCCCTTAAATTGTATTGCAAATATTTGATTTGTGTGGTATCCATACCCGATTTTCCACGATATAGTGCATTTGATGTATAAAGTGTCGCTGCTTGCACTGGCACTGTAATGACTGCTGTTGCCATTGTAAACGCCATAGCGATAGCACATGCTTTTTTGAAATACTTCATAAATGATTCCCCCTTATAAATAAAAAGGTTCTGTTACGTTAAAATGATATAGACAACAACTCCTTATTGGAAGTACAATAAAATTAGATAAAACACATTTTCTCCCAGAAAGGAGCTGCTTCTATGCATAAATATAAAAATTACTTTTAAAGACTTTTCTGTTTCTTGTCCTCATTGTTTTTCTCAATCTATTTGGCGTTATGGAAAAGACAAATATGGACATCAAAAATATTGTTGTTGTAATTGTTATCACCAGTTTACTTTAG
>CAJUNT010000039.1 GCA_910587735.1 uncultured Clostridia bacterium | reverse complement strand
TTGAATCAAATATGGATATATTTTTTTATAATTTTCTTAAGTTACCATATATGGGCAAAGCCCCACGGTCTTTATGCTCCAAGCGTGTTTTTGAAGGGGTTTGGGGAAACTTTTCACAAGTGAAAAAAGTTTCCCCAACACTTCCTCTTGTGATAATTTTGTTAAAACCTTGAGGGTTTTACCCTCAAACTCCCACTCGCTTTTTGAAAAAAGCGAGGCAAAAACTTTATTACAAAAACTATTTCTTTTGCTAAATAATTGCTAAATTTCCACAATCACCGCTGTACCATTTTTTTGATAGCTATACCCTCTATTTTTAATTCTTTCTGTCAACAATACTGCTTTATCATAAGGGTGTTTTTTCATAGACAATATTTCTTTGAACTCCAATTCAGAGCTACCCTTTTCAATACCCTCTGTGCAAAATAACAAAACATCTCTTTTTTTACATTCCAGTGTTCCATATTCCATTCTTTTTTTGACTTCATCATGAATGGGTATAATTTTTCCCTTTCTGCACAAATATAAACCACAACTACCAACATTTGCCCACATCAATTTTTTGTTTTTTATCATGCCACAAATCACTGCTGTACCTGCTTTATTGCCTGTAACATTTTTATGAATGCTGTAGTCAATATCACCAAAAGAGTGTTTGAAATAATCCAATAAATTTCTATATTTTTCAATATTATGATAATTGTATTTGAGTGTTTCCACTACAATCACAGAGGCAAATCTTCCTGCTGGCAAATCGGTCAAGCCATCTGCAACAACAACAAACAGATTATTTTTACTTTGTTCTGTGGCAAAATAATCATTTTGCTGTTCGCAATTCCCTAACAACTGTGCATTTCCTATTTTGTAATATTGTGAGAAACAAAACATTATTCTTTTCCTTTCTCATCGTCCAATTCGCTCCACTCGAAATTTTCACCGCACAAAGGAATAAACAAAAATTTACTTTTTCCCATTTCTATGACATCATAAGCAGACAATTCTTGAGGTGTATAAACTGCCTCCTCATTCACATACACAAGCCCTTGAGAATCTCCTGGTAATATTAATGTTTTTCTTTTTTTAGGGTCATACACAAATACCGCATGATTTTTTTTAGCAATATGATTGTCGCCCAATATTTGTATATCCATTGTTTCAGAACGTCCTAAAAAGTTTTTTTCTGTCATAATTTTATAATCTCGTCCCTTTGACGCACCTTCAATACAAACAAGCCAGCCTGTTACAGGGTCTATGACTTCTAAATCTCCCAAATATGGCGTACTGCTGTCATAGTTTCCTTCTGGGTCATCTGCAATACTTTTTTGTTTTGTCAATGCAACCGTTTTATTGCAATAAGGGCAGATATTTCCATATCTTCGGGGGCTGAATAAATGCCCTTCTGGGCATCTCATTAAACTCATATGTCACATTCCTTTCTTATCGCACAAATAATTTTGATTTTGAAATATAAATCACGTCGCCTTCGTCTATTTTGTATGAAGTCATAGGCTTCAAACGCAAAGCGTATTCTTCTCCTCTTTTTTTGATGCCAACACCATTTTTAGAATTCAAATCTTCTATGTACCAATAACCTTCTGCATAATTTAATACTGCATGATTAGGTGATATATATTCCGCATAGTATGTATCTGTTAAATCAATATCTACTTCACTATTTATGGTACTTTTTCCTATTAAAAATGATTTTACTCCTTCACAATGCCATTCTTTTTCTTTTTCACCATCTCTTGTAATCAATACAAATTTTTTGATATTACTTTGATATAACACATTTTGCTGTTGTGTGTTTTTTCTTTCATAATAAAACCATAATAAAAATAATAATATGATTACGGTTGTACCAACTGCTCTAATTGTGATGTCTTGATTGATAAAATATAAAAAATAAATGCAAACTGCTAATAAAAACAATAATGCTATTACAATACAATAGTATAACTTTCCTTTTATATTCAGATAAATTCCTCCCATTCAAAAAAACGAAGTTTCCTCTCAAAGTTCTTTGTCAAACTTTCTTTCAAGAAAGTTTGCGGAGCTTGAGGCAGAGCCTCAAATCACTATTTATTTAAAACGTCCCTCTCCAAAAATATGCCTGTATGCATCTTTTGTTTTCATAGGACGTATATTTTCATTGTTATAATTCATATTGACACTTTCTCCATTGGGGTCAAATCCAAAAAAATTTTCAAATATACTGCCTGTATTTTGAAAATTCGGTGCAGCAGACTGTGTTCTTTTTCTTCTGCCTGGACGGTCTTCAAAATTTGTTTTCTGCTGAAATCCTCTTGTATTTTGCTGTTCTTCTTTTCCAAATAATCTATTGTCATATTCTGCTCTTTTATTTTCATCGCCCAGTATGCCATATGCTTCATTTATTTCTTTGAATACTTCTTCTGCTTTGGTATTATTTTTGTTTACATCTGGGTGAAATTTTTTTGCTAATTTACGAAACGATTTTTTAATTTCTTGTTGTGTTGCTGTTCTTTCCACCTGCAAAATTTTGTAATAATCTTTCATAACAAACAACCTCATTCAATATTTTGTTTACAATACATTTTAATTATTGTAATATAGAAATGTATGCGGAAAATTCCTACATTTGCCCGTATTCCTTTTCCGCATACTTCCCCCCTCAGACTACTTTTTAAATAGTCTGAGGGAATTTATTATTCTTTAAAAAATTAGAAAGAATAACCGCCATCAATTGTTGTGAGTTCAAATTTGTCTTTTTTCTGTCTGATAACAAGTGTAAATTCGCCAATACCTTCTGTATCACCATATTTTTCCTGATAATCAACAACAAAAGCATTTGGGAAATGTACTTTTCTGACAATCTGATTTGCAGAAACGATTTCTACTGTTGCTTTTCTGTAACTGTCGGAGCTTTCTGCTCTGACAACAGACCATTTTGCAATTTTCATAGTATCATCTGCTGCATCACCATCTACTGTTGTCAATATTCTTCCTGTCAGAATCATTGTATTTACAACATCTGTAGAACGTGCATTAGAGTCATCTGGTGTGTCTGTGATAAACTTGCAAGTTTCAATGCTGTGTTCGTCCAAACTAATTGATTCTGCTCCCTCGATTGTTAATCTGATACCCATACTAAAAACTCCTTTCTATAAAATATAATAAGTGAAATGTGATATATATAAACACATTGCTGTGCTTATATCAAATATAAATAACTTAGTAAGTTTCGCAATAAAGTTATTTGCTTTTTTTGTGAAAGAAAATACTTTATTACATTGCTGCATTTTTGTTCAATACAATTTCAAGATTTTTGCTGTTACCGTTAAAGTTCAAATTGACATTACAGATGTTGTATTCCTCCTCAATGTCATAACTCATATCATCACCAGATGCCATAATAGAATTGACATAACCTGTTTTACCAATCCATCTACTTTTTTGACTCATAGGATTCGCACTAAAGAAAGATACTACATTGTCATGTTTGTAATCTCCTGTTTGTGCTCTCATCATTCTTGTGATGTATGTTGCAGCAAGTGTTTTATAAATACATTCATATTCGTTGTTTACCATTTGCATACTTCTTGCCTTATATACTGTAATCTGTTTTACATCTTTTCCATCTAATTGATTGTTGTCGCTTGAGAATATAAAACCAAAGTTTTTATTGTTAATGTTGTCTTTGATATTGTTTGTGTAACCGCTTATTTCTTTTGCTAATGTAGTTGGCACTTTTAAAGCATGGTTTGATGCTTCAATATCAAAACGTACACCAGGATATTCTGGATTGACATTTTTGAATTTTCCTCTTAAAAATTCTGGGCATTGATATGCAGAAACAATTCCCGCTGCAACATACGCTGCTGGTATATAAACGCCTTCAATCCAAAGTTTCAATAAATCTTTTTTATCCTGAGAAATTTTTGCGCCTTCTTCTGTAGCAATCATATAAGAATCCAATATCAAACCAGATTTATTTTTAGGCACAATGCTCATATTTGGTAGTGTTGGTATAGCATATTCGCTGTAATCTTTTCTTGTTAAAACTTGCGTTCTGTCCATGTAGGATTCAATGCCATTTGTAGCAACTCTTGTGAATGAAGTATCTTCACAAGTTTCAAAACTAAAGAATGTCTGTATTTTGTAGTCGCATATGCCAAACAACAATGATGTTAATGATTCCATAGTATTGACATCTGGTTTTGACACTTTTTTATTGCCTTTAAAACGCTCTCTTGTGAGTTTGACATTTGTTTCTGTTGTAAACTCAATATCATTTACAATACCAAACCATATGGTATTTCTAAAATCATTTTTGTTGTTTACAGTATTCAAATATACTTGTAATCTTGGTAAGTTACTGCTTTTTACCAACATATCTAATTTGTTGTTGCATATCAGCATAGTAGGAACCATGCCTTTATTTTTAGACTGATATTGGTCGAAATAAATAAATACACCAAGTATTTTTTCAATTAAAGGTTTTACCACTTTTATAAAATCGCCTTTTGTTTCCTGATAGAATTCTAAATAAGAATTATATTTTTCTACCTCTTTAGGTACATCAATATCTGTTGTGTTTGTTACAGGAAGTGGGCAAAATGTTCTCACAACCAAATCTGCTACATAATCTGTAGGATTGTCTGTAATGTTTTCATAATCCTCTTTGAAAACTTCTATCAAAGCATTTGTTGTGGTATCTTCTACAATAGCAACCGCTGTGCTTTCGCTTGTAGGGCGTTCAATAATTTTCAGTTCACCCTCATCACCCATAGTCAAAAGCCCTGCTACAAATTTTTCAGAACTGTCGCCATCTCCTGTACTGCCTGCTAATAATCTTTGTTTAGAATCTTCTATGGCAAGTGGTAACATAGCCATAATGTTGTTGTAGCTTTTGCTTGCTTCTTCAAATTTGACATTTAATTTGTCACCAATGTCCAAACGAAGTGGGTCTTCCTCGTCCAGTTTTTCATATTCCCCATAAAGATAATGAATTTCTTTTCTCACAAATCTGATATCGTCCATAACCTTTTTAGGGCTTATCATATCCAATATTTTGTCAAATTTGAAATCTACATTTTCAATACCTTGTGAACGTTTTGTTTGTATCATAGTCAAAAGCATTTTTAAAAAGTCATTGTTTTGGTCAATCACAATTTCTTGTATACAGTCCGCTGGTATTGCTTCTGGTTTTTTGAGCGTATAAATTACTTTTTGATTTGCTGCATTAAAAAAACTGTAAACAGTAGGAGCAAATTTGTCTAAAAATTCATCAAAACTTTTGACAAGAAGATGACCATTAATTTCTTTTACTTTGTCATCGTCAACACTTTCTAATCCTTTTACATCTCCCACAAGTGTAAGCAAATCTAGCTTTTCAGGATTGATTTCATCAAACAATATGGTGCGGTTGGTTTGTTCAATAATTTCCATACTATCTTCCTTTCTTTATTTTATTTACCGCCCAATGATGCATTAGGCGAATATTATATTATTTTGTCGTTTTTGTCTCTTCATTATATAATTCTGAAATTTAGACCTATTTGTCACTCTTTTTTTAAAACTTTTTTGTTTTTGTATAAAATAAACAAAAAATGATATTTAATTTTATAATGTTTTTAGTGTTTTAAAAAAACAAAATAGTATTTTAAATCAAAATATTGCACAAATTATTTTATTATTTTTTTATATTTATATTTTTCATAAAAAAATATTGGTGTCTAGCACTACACAAGTAAAAAAACATTCTCCCTATTTTAAAAACGTTTGTTTAGCCACTCTCAAAAATTTCACTATCTTTTTTTGAAAAATTCTATTAAAAATAACATTTTTATGCTAAAATGGATGTATTCTTATATAAAGAGGTGAGATAAAATTGTCTGGCTCTATATTCGGCAAATTATTTACCGTTTCTACTTGGGGGGAATCCCACGGGAAAGCACTTGGTGTCGTAGTAGATGGTTGTCCTGCGGGCATTTCTATTACAGAGGAATACATTCAAAAAGAACTGGATAGAAGGAAACCTGGTTCTAATCCTTACGGCACAAAAAGAAATGAAAGTGATGAAGTACATATTCTCTCTGGTGTATTTGAAGGAAAAACAACAGGCACACCAATATCCATGATAGTATATAACCAAGACCATCACAGCACAGATTACAACGAAATTTCTCAATATTATCGCCCCGGACACGCTGATTATACATTTGATAAAAAATATGGTATACATGATTATAGAGGTGGCGGACGTTCTTCAGGACGTGAAACACTTTGTCGTGTTGCTGCTGGTGCCATTGCCAAAAAAATATTACATCATTTGGATATAGATTTATTTGCTTATACAACATCAATAGGTGATATTACGATTTCTGAAAATCGTTTTGATAGAAATGCCATATCACAAAATAAGCTTTATATGCCTGATATGGTTGCCGCAGAACAAGCAGAAAATTATTTAAAACAATGTATACAAGAGCAAGATTCTGCTGGTGGTGTAATAGAATGTGTTATATCTCATATGCCTGTGGGTATTGGAGAAACTGTTTTTTATAAATTACCTGCCGTATTAGGTCAAGCATTGTTTTCCATTGGTGCGGTAAAAGGTTTGGAATTTGGAGAAGGTTTTGCTGTTTCAAAATTAAAAGGTTCTCAAAATAATGATGCTTTTTATATAGATGAAAATGGTAGTATACAAAAAAAGACAAATCATTCTGGCGGTATATTAGGTGGTATGAGTGATGGCTCTCCTATTGTATTTCGTTTAGCATTTAAACCCACACCATCTATTTATCAAACACAGCAAACGGTTACTAAAAATGGTGAAAACATTCATATCAATATCAAAGGACGTCACGACCCTATTATAGTGCCTCGTGCAGTTGTAGTGGTAGAGTCTATGGCTGCTATTGCACTTGTAGATTTATTATTTCAAAATATGGTATGTAATATTAATCATATTATCAATTTTTATAAACATTGAAAGGAGTTTTTACTATTATGGCAAATGAAATGGTAGAAAAAAGAAACGCTTTATTAGGTAAAACAGTAGTATCTAATTTGGAAAAAAGACATTTTGAAGCATACTACTGCACTACTGCACAAGAGGCATTACAAAAAGCAATAGAGTTGATTCCTGAAGGCAGTTCCATAGGCTGGGGAGGCTCTATGACAATAAGAGATATGGGATTAACAAAAGCAGTTCATGAAAAAAACTACACTGTTTACGACAGAGATTTAGCAAAAAGCCCAGAAGAAACAACAGAAATATTAAAAAAATGTTTAACAGCAGATTACTTTATTACAAGTACAAACGCACTTTCAGAAGATGGTATACTTGTTAATATTGATGGCACAGGTAATCGTTTAGCTGCTATTTGTTTTGGACCTAAAAATGTTATATTTATTTGTGGCATCAATAAAATAGAGCAAAATTTAGATGCAGCAATATCCAGAGCAAGATTTACAGCTGCACCTATCAATGCTGGACGTTTTGATATTAAAACACCTTGCAAAACAAGCGGAAAATGTCATAATTGTACTTCTCCAGATTGTATTTGTTCTGAAGTTTTAATCACTCGTACCAGTAGACCTGCAAATCGTGTAAAAGTAATTATTGTAGGAGAAGATTTAGGATATTAAAAATCATTTTATTCAAACACTCTTTTTTCACATTGAAAAAGGAGTGTTTTTATATTACTTTAAATTTTTGTCTGTTTAAAAATAGTACTATACTAATTTATCATACTGTGTAATATCGTATCAAAATAGATACAATATAGCACTTTTATTGCTGAAAATACTGCTTGTCTTTGTTTGTACAAGTCTTTTTTTATATAAAATTGAAAAAAGGACAACTTCAAAATAGCACCCATTTTTATAATGCACATATGATATAAAAGAATCAAACAAAAACAATTTTTAAAGGAGGCTTTTATTATGGGCGCATTCGATTTTGAAAATAATAAGGTTGGTTTAAGTGCAGAATGTAGAAATTCTTGTAGTAATGAAGAATGTATCATTGCACAAAAGATATTTGACCAATTAAGATTTCAAAAATGCCTTTCTCCTGCTATAATCGGTCCAGCAAGAGCAGCAAGAGGCATTTCAAATGGTACAGATATGTTTTGTGAAGGTGATGTCATAGTGCCACCATGCAATGCAGTAAGTGTATCTATTAAAAATACAACATTGTCAAAAATTGACATTATAAGCAAAAAGAAAAATCCTTTCCGCTCCAGTTGCTGGGACGTAGAAGTAAAATACACATTTTTATATACATTAGATTTTAGAAACTGCGAAAGCGTATGTATAGGTACAATAGAAGGTACAAATTCATACAATCAAAAAGTCACATTATTTGGTGGCGCAACAGGTTCTTCCGAAACAGAAGTAACCGTTGCATCTGATTTATATCAATGTTTTGATGAGGCAGCAGCAGGACCATTTGTTAGTGTAGAAGGTACAGGAGTAGGATTACTTGCTGAATTGAAATATGCTAATAACTGTGGTTGCAATTATCCATGTAATTGCGGTGACCCAAGCCCTAGAGCAATGGAAGATTCTTCCTATGGCGCACCTATTGCAGTAAATGTAACATTAGGTTTGTTCTCTATTATTAGAATGTTCCGTACAACAAATCTTTTGGTACACACATCAGGAAATTGCATACCAGATGAAATCCGTTGCGTATCCAATCCAGACCCTTGCGATTTCTTTGATAAATTAGAATTCCCTATGGAAATATTTGCTCCAAAAACAAATGTAACACATTGCCGTGGATTGGGTAATTGTGCCTCCAGTGGTAATGTAAATGATAATTGCGGTTGCAATGATAACTGTGGTTGCAACAATGATAACTGCAATACTCCAAAAAATAATAATTGTTCCACAAGAAGTAAAAACACTATGCAAAAAAGATAATCCCCCTTTATATTATGTACTCTCTCCTTTATTTATAACAAAAAAACATTGTATTGCACTCCTCAATGTTTTTCACTCACATCACCATAATACAATTATCAATATAAAAAGCCGGTATGTTACCATACCGGCTAATTTTAATATTTGCGTCCATAATCATGTGTTTGCAATTATTAGGAAAACGAAGTTTTCCTTTAAAGTTTTGCCCCGCTTTTTCAAAAGCGGACGAGAGTTTGAGAGCAGAGCTCTCAATGTCTTAACAAAACAATATTATTTTATTTGTGGACGTTGTCCATACTTACAAACTTTAATATTTGCGTTCATAATCATTAGAAACATTAGGAAAACGAAGTTTTCCTTTAAAGTTTTGTCCAACTTTTTCAAAAGTTGGTAGGAGTTTGAGGACAACGTCCTCAAGGTCTTAACAAAACAATATTATTTTATTTGTGGACATTGTCCATATTTACAAACTTTAATATTTGCGTTCATAATCATTAGGACATTAGGAAAACGAAGTTTTCCTTTAAAGTTTTGCCCCGCTTTTTCAAAAGCGGGTAGGAGTTTGAGGACAACGTCCTCAAGGTCTTAACAAAACAATATTATTTATTTGTGGACGTTGTCCAGTCTACGCTTCGCTCCGGTCGGCGCTAAACGAATGTCCACTGGACATTCAGCGCCCTACAAACTTTCCTCCTAGAAAGTTTGACAAAAAACTTTAACATTCGCGTCCGCAATTATATCATAATTTTATTTTACAACAATATTTACAATTTTAGCTGGAACATAAATCTCTTTTACAACTGTTTTTCCTTCCAATCTAGATGCAAGTACTTCTTTTGCTTTTGTCAAAACAGTTTCTTTACTATCTTCTGCACCAATCACTAAATTTTCTCTAAATTTACCATTTACCTGCAAAGCAATTTCAATCGTATCTGTTTTTAATTTTGTTTCATCACAAACAGGCCATTTTTCAGCAAATACAGATGTTGTATGACCCATCTCCTGCCATAATTCTTCTGCAATATGTGGTGTAAATGGTGCAAGTAATATAACAAGTGTTTCTAATGTTGTTTTATCAATGCCATTTTCTTTTTTCGCAATATCAACAATTTTATTTGTATATTCCATAAAACCGCTTACAACTGTATTCATTGTAAGTGCTTCCAAACGGCTTGTAATTTCATATATCAATTTATTTCTAATAAATGCCATATCTTTTGTTTCTGCTATGGTATTATCTTTATATGTTGCAACCAATTTCCAAACTTTATTCAAATAACGGAATACGCCATCAATACCACTATCGTCCCAATCAGAATCTAATTCTGGAGGACCAACAAAAAGCTCATACATTCTCAATGAGTCACAGCCATATTTTTCTACCAGTTCATCAGGAGAAACCACATTTCCTACTGATTTACTCATTTTTGCACCATTTTTAGTAATCATACCTTGATTGAACAATCTTGTAAATGGTTCATCAAAATCTACTGTACCAATATCATATAAGAATTTTGTATAAAATCTCGCATAAAGCAAATGCAATACAGCATGCTCAATACCACCAACATACAAATCAACAGGCATCCATTTTTTGAGTGCCTCTTTACTTGCTAATTCTTTATCATTATGGTTATCTACATAACGCAAGAAATACCAAGAAGAACCAGCCCATTGAGGCATTGTATTCGTTTCTCTTTTTGCTGGACCACCGCACTGTGGACAAGTAGTATTTACCCATTCATCAATATGCGCTAATGGAGATTCTCCTGTATCTGTTGGCTTATAGGATTCCACTTCAGGAAGTTCAATAGGCAACTGGTCTTCTGGTACAGCAACTGCACCACAATGAGGACAATGTACAATAGGAATCGGTTCTCCCCAATATCTTTGTCTTGAGAATACCCAGTCACGCAATTTATAGTTAATTGTTTTTTTGCCGAGTCCTTTTTCTTCCAAATAATGAGGTGCTTTTTCTTTTGCATCAAATGCTTTCATACCATTCCAGTCACCAGAATTTATCATAATACCATCACCAGTATATGCCTCTTGTAATTCTTGTTCCTGTTCGCCTTCTTTTAATATAACTTGTATAATAGGTAAATCGAATTTTTTAGCAAATTCAAAGTCACGTTCATCATGAGCAGGTACACACATAATTGCTCCAGTACCATAATCAGCTAATACATAATCAGATACCCATATTGGTATCAATGCGCCATTTAAAGGATTGATTCCATAACTTCCTGTAAATACACCTGTTTTTTCTTTGTTTGTAATACGGTCAACAGATGATTTTGTAGATGCCTCAAAACAATATTTTTCCATAGCATCCTTTTGTTCTGCTGTTGTCAATTCTTTGACATCTTTGTATTCTGGTGAAAGTACCATAAATGTAGCACCGTATAATGTGTCTGGTCTTGTAGTATAAACTACAATTTCTTTATCGCTATCTTTTACTTTAAATGAAACCTCTGCACCATAGCTTTTACCTATCCAATCAGACTGCATTTTTTTCACTTTTGCAGGCCAGTCTAATTTTGATAAATCTTCTAACAATCTATCAGCATATGCTGTAATTTTTAGCATCCATTGTCTTAAATTCTTTTTTGTAACAACTGTTCCACAACGCTCACAAACACCATTTGTAGCTTCTTCATTGGCAAGAACACATTTACAGCTTGGACACCAGTTTAAAGGCATTTCTTTTTCATAGGCAAGTCCTTTTTTAAACATCTGTACAAATATCCATTGTGTCCATTTATAATAAGAAGGGTCTGTTGTATTGACTTCTCTGTCCCAGTCATAAATAGCACTAATTTCGTGAAGTTGTCTTTTTACATTTTCAATATTATCTGCTGTAGAAATACGAGGATGTATGTTATTTTTAATTGCAAAGTTTTCTGCTGGCAATCCAAAAGCGTCCCAGCCCATTGGGTGCAATACCTGATATCCCTGCAATACTTTGTAACGACTTACTACGTCACTTAATACATATCCTCTCCAATGTCCTACATGAAGCCCTGTACCAGAAGGGTAAGGAAACATATCCAAGCAGTAAAATCTAGGTTTTTTATCATCTTCTTTGTTTATAGGATTTTTTTCCCAATTTTCACGCCATTTTTTTTCAATTTCTTTGAAATCATAACGACTGTTCATTTGTTGACTCCTCCTCATTTTTTTGCAAATTTATCATATAGCTACAATATTGCCTATTTGATAGATAGCTCATTCATGTGTTATAAAAGCCCTCTATCTCCCGTCAGAAACAAAGGACTGCTTTGTATTGTCGTTCTAGTTTACTAATATATTTTATAAAGAATGTACAGAAATGATTTTATTTTTACAACAGCTAAAAAGTGATAAACTGCTTTATTCCCTTTCTATTCCTTATACCATTATGAATAAATTTATATCATAAATTTGTAAAAAAAACAATATATTTTTTAAAATTTTAAATATCTTTTGACAAACAATTCTTTTTTTCATATATTAGCTATGCCCTACTGTGCTGTCATTTACAAATTGTATTGCTATATGATATAATAATGTCAATATTGTAAAGGGGGGATTCTCATGACAGAAGAAACAAAACAAATTATTGATGTTGTTATGGACGTTGCAAAAGTGTTAAATGAAAAAATAGATAATGTTTGTGCTGAAGTGCAGGAAGTGAAACAAAGAGTTAGTAATCTTGAAAATAGAATGACTAATTTAGAAAATAGAATGACTAATTTAGAAAATAGAATGACTAATTTAGAAAATAGAATGACTGATTTAGAAAATAGAATGACTAATTTAGAAACAACAGTCACTGAAATGAAATCACAAATGAGCGTTATGGCAGAAGATATTGTATCTATCAAATTAAAAAATGATTCTGTTGACACTACATTAATATCACACACATATGAAATCAATCGTTTAAGAAAAGCAAAATAATACAATGACCATTATAATAAAGCTGCTGATAGTTTTTGACTTTCAGCAGCTAAAAATTTATTGTATAGGCATTGTAATTGCTTTTAATGTTTTATGTGGATAATACAAACATACCATGTAATCACTTCCATCATTCATTGTTACTTTTACATCTACAGTATTTTGTTTTATTTTATTATTATTTTCCATATTGATAATAGAAGCATATTGTATGTGTGTTTTGCCTAATTTTTGTGCTACAATCGCCCTTGCTTCATATAACCAGCTTTCATCATTTATAACACTACTACTTTCATTTATCATTTCATATTCATAATTTTGACTGGAACGAGATACCGTTATATACTGTTTTTGCTTTTCCTCATAAATCCATACAGCATAATTCCAATTTAATTCATATGGCATATCACCCTCTGGATACAATCGAATAAACCAACCATCAGGCTGTATATTGCTGTCATAATAGTAATTTGCATATAGTTTCAAATTTTGTGTATCTGCATCAAATAATTTTTCAACATACTGTTTTGCTGTTTGTATCGCCTGTTGTTCTGTGATATCGTCAATGCCAATATTGTAATGATATTGTAAAGAATTTGCATATTCTACTACTAAATCCCATTCCACAAGCTGTAATATTTCCTCATCTGTTAATTCTCTTTCTGGATAGTGAAATACTCTATTGCTAAAATCAATATAAAATTGTTGTGTATCTAATGGTATGGTACTCAGTGCATTTTGAGGACGGACACCTTTTTCAATATACTCATAACGTAATTTTGTTATTCTTTGTTTTTCGCTCTCTGTCAATTCTCTTGTTTGTGTTTTTATGTTGTTACTCTCATTATATTTTACGTCTTGCTGAAATTTTTCAATATGTTTTAATTGATGTTCTGTTAGTATTTGAGCAAAATGTTTATGAATCATTTGTATATTGTTTTGTTTGCTGTACTGCTGTGATTCATTATCATACAAATTTTTTTCTTCATTATAATTCACCTGATTATTTACATTACCATTGATTTTATAAAAAGAAAAAAAATTAGAACAGATTACAGTACTACACAAAAAAAGTAATGTAATAGATACCCTTTTATATTTTTTGTCGCTTTTAATAATAGAAATTCTTGTTTTTAATACATTTTTATTATTCTGTGCCCATGTTGCAGTATAATAATTATTTTTTGTATGATATTCTATTTGATTTAAAAGCATATTGCCATATTTTATTTTGCTATCTTCACTCATATTTTTTGTTAGTATTTCATCACAACTATACTCACAAGCAACATTGATATGGTATAACATAAAATAAGATATGGGATTAAACCAGTGTATGATATGTACCATAATAGCAACAAATCGATAAATCATATCACTCCTTTTGCAATGCATAAGTTCATGTTTTATTATCATATTAAAATCTGCCATATCAATATCTATATTGGGCAATATTACCATAGGTTTTAATATGCCTACAAATATAGGAGAATGTATCATATCACTTTGTTTTAATGCAACATTTTCTATGATACCCATTTCTGAACGAATTTTATAAAAACAGTCCAAATATACTTCATTTGTTACAGATTCTGTTGTATTTTTCAAATTTTTTTGAAATGTGATATAGCGAATACAGTAGTATAATAAAAACAATATAAAACCTGTAAAATATACACAAAGTAATATTTGTTTTGCTGATATTTCATATATAGCATGATTATCATATTGATTGACAGGTATTATAATATTGTTGTTATCATCATCATTTTGCTCTGTATGTATTGTTACAATATTTTGTGTTATTTCATGCTTTGAAAAATTCATATATTCCTGTTGAAATTTTGTAGTACGAAACCAGTCCCCTATATCAAATTTATAGGGTATACAATAACAAATCAATACCAATATCCATATATAATAATACCAAACACCACCATATTTTTTTATAAGTATATTTTTAAATGCCATAAGAAATATTGTAAATATACTGCCTAATATTGTCATATAAAATAAATTTGTCATAAATATTTCCTCCCCTCATTCACTTTTTATTTAACATTTCTCTCAATTCATTCAAATCCTCTTCACTAATTTCATTATCGTCATATAATGCAGTAAAAAAATTTTTAAACGAACCTTTATAGAATTCATTTATAAATTTTTTAGAACATAATTTGTTGTATTCTTTGTTTGAAATCACATAACTATATAAATAATTTCTCCCTTGCCTTTCTGCCTTTAAAAATCCCTTTTCAATGAGTCTGGAAAGCAATGTCAATACAGTTGTTGTTTTCCATGTATTGTTGGGTATAAAAGATATAATCTGTTTGCTTGTTAATGGATTTTCATAGTTCCATATAATTTTCATAATTTCCATTTCCGCATCTGATATTTTTTGCATAATATTGCACCTCACTTTATTCTATATTTATTCTACACTATGTAGTTTTATTTTATTCTACATCATGTAGTTTTATTTGTCAATACTATTTAACGATATCATTGTGTTTGCAAAAGTTAAAGTTCTTTGTCAAACTTTCTGGGGGGAAAGTTTGTAGGTGTGGACAACGTCCACAAATAAAAGATATTGTTTTATTTCTTAAAACTTTTTACTAAAATTTTATTAATAATATTGTTTCGTTAAGACCTTGAGGCTTCGCCTCAAACTCTACCAACTTTTGAAAAAGTTGGACAAAACTTTTAAAATATGCGAATACAATTTTACGAAAAGTTTGCAAGTGTGGACAATGTCCACAAATAAAAGATATTTTTTTATTCCTTAAAACTTTTTACTAAAATTTTATTAATAATATTGTTTCGTTAAGACCTTGAGGCTTCGCCTCAAACTCCACCAACTTTTGAAAAAGTTGGACAAAACTTTAAAGGGAAAACTTCGTTTTCCCAATCACAAACGGAATTTTATTTTTTACACAAAAAAAGCAGGAAATACTACATTTCCTACTTTACAAATACAAAACAACATTTTTTTACAACACATATTGAAACATAAACAAAACGTGTAAAGCACTACCACCCATTACAAACAAATGAAATATTTCATGAAAACCAAAATATTTCAATTTTAGTTTTGACCATTTTACAGCATATATCACTGCACCAATAGTATACACAATACCACCTGAAGCAAGCAATACAATGCCCCCAATAGGAATCGCCCGCTCCAAAGGTACAAATGCAACCAGTACCAGCCAGCCCATAACCACATAAAGCAATGTTGAAAACCATCTTGGTGCATTCAGCCAAAATATTTTTAACAATATACCAGCAAAAGCAAATCCCCATACTGCAATAAAAAGTGTCCAACCCCATTTTCCTCTTAGTGGAATCAAACAAACAGGGGTATATGTTCCTGCAATCAATACAAATATCATCATATGGTCAATACGTCTTAACAAAGCAGTACCTTTTTGAGAAATATTCAATGTATGATATATAGTACTTGCACCATACAAAAGCAATAATGAAATGCCAAATATCAAAAATGCAATCACAGATAATAAAGAGGCGTTTTGATACGCTTTCATTGTTAATGTTATCATGATAGGAATGGACATTAAAAATCCTAAAAAATGCGTGAATGCGTTAATAGGTTCTTTAATTTGAAATTTTTTGTTTTTTTGATTTTCCATAACATACATCTCCTAACCATAGTATGATTTTTTTACATTCTATTATTAAATATTAAAACTACACCACATAGTTTTTAAAACTACATATCGCTTTATTGGTATTATACTCTTTTTTCATTATTTTTACAACAAAAATTTATATTTTTTATTGATACATAGTTTATAATACTATATAATATAGTTACGTTATTATTTTTTTACGATATTATCAAAGAATATAAGGTGAATATTATGGAAAAACAAAAAAAAGCAATACAACAAATTTTAAAACAATTACAAGGCAATTATATTGTGCCCATACAATCTATACCCAATATTGATTTATATATGGACCAAGTGACTACATTTATAGAAAGTGCTTTATCTGACTGCAAAAGAAATAAACAGGATAAAATACTGACCAAAACAATGATAAATAACTATGCAAAAGCAAAACTTTTTCCGCCTCCTCAAAAAAAGAAATATACTAAAAATCATATTATGCTTTTAATTATGATTTATCATTTAAAATCTATATTGTCTATATCGGATATCTGCCGACTTTTAAAACCAATAACAGAGGAATTGAACAAAAATATAAATTCTCCTATTTTAGAAATGATTTATAGTGATTTTGTTGCATTGCAACAGCAAAATGAAAAAAATATTGCTATGGCATTAGAATGTAATCATACCGATATGATACAGCCATCACACGAATATCATAAATATGAAAATGAAACCATACAAAATATTATTGTTGTGTTGGAATTGGTAATACACTCTAATACACAAAAAAGAATTGCTGAAAAAATATTAGATACTCATTTTTATACTAAAAAATCCCCCTCATAATGTAAGGGGAATTTCAAATTCTATACTGTTTGCGATTGGGAAAACGAAGTTTTCCCTTTAAAGTTTTGTCCAACTTTTTCAAAAGTTGGTGGAGTTTTTTGCCATGCCTCAATGTTTTAGCGAAACAATATTATTTTTTTGTGGACGTTGTCCACACCTACAAACTTTCTTGAAAGAAAGTTTGACAAAGAACTTT
>CAJUNT010000038.1 GCA_910587735.1 uncultured Clostridia bacterium | reverse complement strand
CATACACCCTTGCAAAACGAGGTCTTGCTTTGCCCTTTGGCTCTCCTGCCACTGTGAACTTTATTTTATTTCTCACGCACCACTACCCCCTTCAATTTTAGCCCAAAGTGTTGCATACCTTTCATCTTTTGGCTTTTGTCTGTTATCAGCTTCTTGTACAAGCCGTTCCTTTTCCATTTTTTCAATCTCTTTAAAATCCCATTCTCTTTGCTCATAGTTCACAAAACGATTTTGTTTTACAGGAGCAGCTTGTACTGTTTTTTGACTACTGTTTTGTTTGTTATCATCCAAAGGGTATACGCTCTTCCAGCCTGCTAATATTGACTGCTCCAACATCGCTATCTGTTTCTGCTCATCATTAGCAGCTAAATCATTCAGCTTATTTATCAATAACTTGATTGCTCTTTCTGTCATAGGATTCTTTATATTTTTTCTAAATTCAATAAAATCCAATATAGCAGCATTCAGCTTTTCATTCTCAACAAAACGCTTTTCTTGGGATACGTTAGTATCCTTCTTTTTTGTTTGGTTTTGTTTCGTTTTGTTTTGTTTATTAATAGTCCCTGTTTGTGTCCCTGTTTGTGTTTCTTTAAGAGCCACAAGGGAATGTATTTGATATATTGTTGATTGTTTTCCTTTTCTGGTTTGAAATGAAATCAATCCCTTATTCTGTAAGGCTACTCTTGCATTATAGATAGCCTTCTTTTCTAACCCTGTTTTAGTAGATAACACCACGATAGCTACCGTAAAGGTATCCTGCCAGCCAGTTTTATTTGCTATATGCATTAAAGCGTGCCATAGCGCAATCGCTGACGTTGACAGTTGATTTACTTCAAGCCAATCGTAAAATGCTTTTATCTCTAAAATATAGTTCATTTCTTCACCTACTTTTTATTCAATTTTCAATGTGCATTTGCTGCTGTCTGAAACACAAACAGCAGCCTTTTTGATTTATCATCTCATTTTTAAAATATCAAAGCGTCTCAACTTATCATGTCCCTGCAAAAAATTCTTTGTCTGTCATTTCCTGCTGTTTTTCATTGGTATCTTTATACTCCATAATTACCTGTTGTTCTTGTTGCTCTGCTATTTGTTGTTGTTTTTGGTTTTGTTGTTGCTGTTCTAATATTTGCGAGTCTATGTACTGCACATTACCATCTTCATGCACTACACCCATATCCTTTTCATATGCCTCTTGCAATTCAATGGACATAATTCCCCATTTAGAAATTAACTGCCTTAACATTGTTTTACAAGCCATGGTATCAAAATTCTTATACCAAAAGCTTGAATATTTCCATAATTCCTTTTCTGGTATTTCTCCTTTTTCCAACATTCTTTTTTGTTTTAAATCAAATGACTTGGAGTAAATATTAGCATGGTTTTCCATTTTCTTTTTACTCCAATAAATCGCCTTCCTAAACCCATTTAAATATTCAAACATAGCATAATATCCTATTGTTTCAGTATTTTCTCTAATTTCCTCATCTTCAATTATATGCACTTTGATTCGTTCCTCTAAAGGGTCAAAATACTCCAATTCCCCCACTTTAATAGGAAGAACATTTATTTTTTTGTAATAGCCAGATCGTATAGCTAATTGCAAATAGCCTTTATATCCAATCTGGAATTGTGCTACTTTTACACCATCATCTCTTTTTTTGTCTTTGAAAGGCACTAAATAATAGTGCCCAAGTTGCGGAGAAGGTGACAAATTTAAACTTTCTCCCAGTAACGCGCCAGAAAGTATTGTACCAGCGTCGCACTTTTGCAATTCAGCATTCGCTGATACTGCACTTGTAATTGCTGTAATAAAGCGTTCTGCTCTTTTGCTATCGCCCAATGTATTTAATATTAACTTTTGATATGTTTTCCTTTGTATTGCCTCACTAAATTTGGGTTGTTCGTTCTGTGATAATTGATTTTTTACTGCCATACATTACTTCACCCTTCCATATTTGATATTATTTTTAATCAAAAAGTCCTTTAAAAGCCTTTTTTGTTCTGGCGTTACCCATACTCTAAAATCTAATATTTGTAAACTATTTGCCTCTTGTTTTTGTTCTTGTGGTTGCTGTTTTTGCTCTGCCTTCTGCTGTTCTATTAGCTTTTGTTCTGCTTTTTCTGCTAAAAACTCTTTGACTTGTTTATCTTTTTGTATTTCTATTGCTTTTTGTTTTTCTCTTAATTCCTTTAGCCTGGCATTTTCCTGCAAAGCTTGTGATATATCAAGTGTTTCAAAAAGCTTGTCTTTGATTTCCTGTTTGAAATCCGTATCAAGCTCCTCAATTATCTGTAAACCATTGTTTAATGTTACCTGTAGTTCTTGCATTTCTAAAGCAATTTCATTTAATTTATAAGTAGAATTCAGCCATTTGCAGTTATATATCTTTTCAAAAGGAATCAAATCCTTAAAAATACCGATACTATCCTGATAAAGCTTTTGAATTTCTTTTAATTTTTCTCCCTTCTTTTTATTATCAATTTCTTTTAATTGGCTGTCGATTGCCTGAATGGGTTCGTCTATCAGCGCAACCAACTCTTTTATACTTTTTTCAAAGTTTTCATAAGGTTGTAATATTGCTTTTTTAATTTCTTTTCTTTTATCCTCTAAAGCTGTTTTCAAGCGGTTCAAATTTGCCTTATCAGCTTTAAATTCTTTCACACAATCTTCTGTCACAACAATGTTTTGATATTTTTTTAGCTGTTCTGACAGCTCCGTTTTCAAATCCTCATGATTGTATTCAATCATAGCAGGAAATGTCTGCAAATCTGTTTTAATTATCAATTCCATGTTACCCTTCCTAAATATTTGGCAATATTAAATTCGGTTTTACTTTTTGTGTAACACATTTCCAAAACGCAATTTCTTTTTTCAATAAATATGTCATATCTTGTATGACTTCATTTCTTTCAATGGTGTAATGCCTTGTTTCTAGCCTCAAGCCATCATATGAAAATTTCAATTGTGCTTTTACTATGGCAAAGTCGTATCCTGTCACCAAAAGCTGATGCAATACTTGTATGTAATAATTATCGGGTATACAATTTTTCCATTTCAAAATCTGTACACTGTTTAATATTTCTGTTGTTTTTATCTCCAATATTCCTTTTCTGCCTGCATTTTTTTCTGTCAAAACACCATCTAATGTAGCAAATAAAAACGGATAATTTTTTAAATTTGCTATCATTTTGTATGGCTCATATGTTACATCATATTCTGGAAAATCCAGTCTGAATAATTCTCTCAAATATTGCTCTGCCTCTGTACCATATTTCACATGAGGCTTGTCAGAAATATCTTCTGACTCTCTGATACCTGTTTTTTCTTCCCAAAGTTCCACATTTGTTTTGTAGGGATTTCTTCCCAAAACACAAGCTGCATCACTTGCACCAATTCCCTTTTTTCTTTTTTCCAACCATTTTTTGTTATTTTCTATTGCAATTCCTTCTTTTTTCTGATAAAATAATGCTAAGTTTTATTACTCAGCCCGCCCCTTTTGGAATGGTCGTTCCGTAGGGGCATTTTTTATGCTATTTCGGCAACATCATAAATCTTATCCATCATACAACCTTCACATAATATATGATTATTTTCTATCCAAAAGTAATCACCTTTTGGAATTTCACTATCACAACATTCACATATCTTAATACCATCATCGTCATCATATTCTGGTGGTGTCAAATAACTTTCTTCTGCTCTTAAAAAACTTTTTTCTAGCATATTCCTTCCTCCTTACACCTTTTCTATCAGCCAATATATCATCATGGCTGCTAACACTGCTAATATGTATTCCCCACCTATTGCTTGATAGCCTCTCTGCTGATATGCCTGCTGTATTCCCCACACCAACGTACCGCTACCCATAGCAATACTTGCTGTTATCTGTATCAACTTTTTCATGTTTCGCCTTCTTTAATTTATTATTTCCGCTAACTCCTCTATTCTTTTTACTGCACGTACTGCATTTTGATTTAACAACCTTTGCCATGCCTTTTGAGAAGGTGACCATTTAAAGCCATTTAATTTTAATTTTGCTCTCAATTCTTCCTCTGGTTTTTCATCAAAAACAATCTGTAAGCGGTTTACTTCTTTATTTGCAATGACTTTTCCTGACTCAAATTTCCAACCTTTTAGAAAATCCTTTTTTTCTAACTCTGCTATTCTTTGTTTTGTATGTTTTATTTTTGCATTGTTGTTTGTCAATGTAAAACTGTTATAAGGTCTTTTTTCCGCATTATAATCTTTCTCTATATAAGAAGTTAAACGTTTCTTTTCAGCCTCTGATAATAATGAACAGCCTTCTAGCGTTTTGTGCTTTTTGTAATAAGCATTGACCTGTTTCATCTGTTCCTGATTTTGTTCTAAAGTAAACAATTTTTCTTTTAATTTTTTCATTGCTTTTGGGTTATCGCTACTGATACCGCTCATGCCAATACCTTTTATTTTATATAGTATTTCTTGTATTTCTTCATATTCCTGCGCATTTTTGCGGTAAGCATTCATTTGCTTTTCTTTCTTACTAACTGGGAAATTTCCAGCACCTGTAATCAATACAGAGGGACAGCGTGTACCAATTTCATGGAATCCATTCAAATTTTGCGCTAACTTTCTGGCATATAAATGGAAATAATAATCAATTTTTTCATGATACATACTATCTACTTTACTTTTTTGCTGTTCTGCTATGGTAGAAGCCTCATCTATCAATTTACGATATTCATTTGTAGCACTACCCTTTTTATAATCATTAAAACTCATCATGCTTTTTGCTCTTGCTGCCATATTCTCATTGATTTGATAATTAACATTTTTTTCTGCCTTTTGCTGTTTGAAATCAGCATATTCAACATTGTCTGTTTTTTGTTCTGTTTCTGTTTTTTTATCTATATTTTGTGTTATGACACCATTACTTGCTACATTTTGTGTTTTTTCTTCTTTTAATTCCATAGACCACTCGGAATAACACTCTATAAAATTTTCCAACGAACAGCTTTTCCATTCTTCATAATAATATTTTACAGCGTCAATCATATGATTTATAGTTGCGTCTTCAGAAAACATTCCATGTATATAGCCGTTCAATGCTATGGCATGAGGGTCTTTTTGGAGTATTGTTTCTAATTCTTCTTTATACTCATTGTCAATGATTTCTTCGCCTTCATTTACTACTATATATACATGGGAGCTTTCCCAGCTACGTCCTTCTTTCCAGAATATCACCCAAGTGATGCCCTCCTGTAAATCATCTTTGTATTCATTTACCATTTTTCTTAAACTTGACATATTTTACTCCTCCTTTTCTGCCGCCTCTTTTACGTTGTTTTCCAACTTCACTAGCAAACCTTTTAAATTTTCATCACTAATATTTGCCACTGTCAAAATGTCCTCTGATGTGTAAATCCCTGTGCCACTGCTCAACCTATCCAATACCGCCTGCATAATCAACTGATTTCTTTTGTCACACATTGCCATCACCTTTTTATTCATTTGCTTCAACTAATTCAATTCTGCACTCTACTTTTATCAAATCGTATACGCTACACCGTAATGCTTGTGCAATCGCACACCCTGTTTGAGGGGTGAGGGGCTTTTTGCCCCTCTCTATCTGACTTAACAAAGACGCCGTAATTCCAGCCAATTCTGCTAAATCCTGCTGTTTGATTCCCTTTTTGATTCGCCTTAATTTGATGTTGTCGCCTATGCTCATTTTTTCCACCCTCTTATAATATAGAGAATGACAGCGATATCTACTATAATCGTTACCACATCAACCGCAATACTGAAAACTTGAAATCCTGTCATATTTTCCCCTCCTTTTCTGTTTATTGTTAGCATTGACAATGAGTAAAAAAACAGTTATCATTTTTATATAGGGGAGGAGTTACCCTCCCCTTTCAACTTATAACAGTTTTTCAATGAAACCAATGACAGTTGTAATAAGTTGAATTACTGCGGCAACAAAAAGTATCTTCGCTGTAGATAATTCATTGTTGCCGTTTTTATTATTCTTACTCATTGTCTTTCCCTCCTTTTATGATATAATATAAGTTAATTTCTTAACTTGATTGTATTATATCCCAAAATTTTGGGAATGTCAATACTTTTTTACCAAAATTTTTGGATTTTTTAAAGGGGGCTTTCTTTATGTATGAAGCAAACAATATAGCTCAAAGAATAAAATATCTTGCAAAAGAAGAAAAAGTTCAACTTAAAATTATGTTAGAAAGTTGTAATTTAAGTAAAAATACTTTATCTTCTATGCTTTCTGGTGGTTCAACGCCAAAATCCGAAAATCTAGCTAAAATTGCTGACTACCTTGATTGTTCAGTTGATTACTTATTGGGTCGTACAGACAACCCCAACTCTCACAAGTCTTAACTCTTTGGCTGTCATTTGACAGCCTTTTTTCATAATAACCACTCCTAAATTGACTTTTTTGTTTTCTTTGTTTAAAATAGAATTAAGTTAATTTTTTAAGCCTGCTTATTGTTAGGCTTGTCCTCTCCAGCGTTTGCAGACGCTTGGAGAGGGAATAATTTTTCTACTGTTGTATGTAGTGCTTTGGCTAGTAAAAGTGCAACTTCTACACTAGGTGTTTGTTCTCCTGTTTCTATTCGCCTATATTGACGTTCACTTATATTAGCCATTTGTGCAAGTTTAGCTTGCGTTAATTTTTTTTCAATACGCTTATTCTTTAAAGTATTATTCAAATCACCTACCACCTTTTTATTTAGTTTAGGTCTTATAAGCCCTTAACTAATTTATATTATAAGGTCTTTTAAGACCTTTGCCAATAGTTTTTTTATATTTTTTTAGGAGGGTTTATAATGTCAGAGTTTTCAAATAAATTAAAAGAATTAAGAACATCTAAAAATATATCTCAAAAACAAATTGCTAGTCAGTTAGATATTGCTGATAGACAATATAGAAGATATGAAAACGAAGAGCAGCAACCAACACTACCTATTATTATCAAATTAGCCAATTACTTTGATATATCCCTTGACTACCTTGTCGGTCGTACAGACAACCCCAACTCACACAAGTCTTAATTTACAAACAATTTTTATAAATATTATTTACAATGTAAATAATATTTGATACAATGTAATTATCAAAATATAAGTGAGGTGTCAATTATGGCTCAAACAAATGTCAATATCAGAATGGACGATGTTTTAAAGCAACAATTTGATACACTTTGTAATGAACTTGGGCTTACTATGTCTACCGCTTTCAATATTTTCGCAAAAACGATGGTACGCCAGCAAGGAATTCCTTTTGAAGTTTCTCTTGACCCTTTTTACTCTGAAAGTAATATGGCTCATTTACGTCGTGGTATTGCTGCACTCAATGCTGGAAAAGGTGTAAAGCATGATATCATTGAGGTAACAGAACCATGAAAAAAGTCTGGTTTGATGAAGCTTGGAACGATTATATCTATTGGCAAACGCAAGATAAAAAAACAATCAAGCGTATCAACAATTTGCTAAAAGATATTGAACGTAATTATTTTACTGGTATCGGAAAACCTGAACCATTAAAAGGTGAATTAAGCGGTTTCTGGAGCCGTCGCATTGATGATACAAATAGACTGGTTTACCGAATCAGCAATGACACATTAGAAATTTTGTCTTGTCGTTCACACTATAATGATAAATAGTCTTAACTCTCTGGCTGTCATCTGACAGCCTTTTCACTTTTAAAGCAATCATTGATTGCAATACATCTAGGTGTTGTTGGAGTAGCTTTTTCTGTTTCAACTAAAATAGATTTAGATATTAAAGATTTTGTAATTTCCTGCAAATATCTTTTACTCATATTAGTTGCTTTTTGAATATCACCAACAGACATTTTACATTCTGTAACACGCTTTCCATATGTATTCCTTGCTATGCAAAGTACAACTTTTATTTCTGCAGCGTTCAAATCAGTAGTTGTTATGAAGGGAATAACCGCAAACAATTCTTTTAAAATATTTTCTGTAACTCCTTCTATTTCTACAGTACATCCTTTTTTTGTTGTAATTTCTGCTTTTATCAAATAAATTTCGTCCCTTTATTATTTTTTGTATCTATCAAAAACTTTGTAATCTCAATCATATTTTTCCCGATATGCTTTCCCTTGTTTTCTCCATTCCATTATCACTCTAGTCAAAGGTTCATATATCGTTAAATGACTGTTACATTGCTTTATTACCTCTGCTAACAAATTTTCAGCCTCATCACATATATCAAACAATTCTTCTGTACTGTTCGCAACTCTTGCCTTTTTCAATGCTTGTGCTGCAATTTGAAATATTATATTTTTGTGAACCTCATTTGAAGCGAACTTTCTATTGGAAGGCTTTAAAACAATCGTATTCGATATTTTTAACGCTTCCTGCTCCATTTCTTCCGTGATTCCTTCTCCAATTTGTTCTGCAATCCATATATTGGTTAATTCATATTTGTTGATATTATCATCTTTTACGACTTTCAGCCTAACACCAAAATCTTCAATCATAATATCTTTGCCATCTGTATAAATAGGATATCCTTCACGATAACTAGACATAACATCTTTATGATATTTTGTTTTATACATTTTTTCAGCTGCTTCCCATGCTTCTTTTTTAGTTTGTACTATCATTGCCACCGCTCCTTTTATCACTCTGTAAACTTTTTCTGTAGCTTTTCATTTCTATTTTGTAGGCAATCTCTGCTGTCACACAAACCACTGCCATCACTCCTACAAATACCTAGAAATACATTTTTTATCTTCATTTACGAATATATGTTCGTATTATTGCATAAAAATACCCTGTTTCAGAAAGTATTACCCTACCTATCAATGCAGCAATATGCCACAATAACATTCCTTTTCTACTCTCCAACCCATAATGACAGCGATATCTTTTTCGTCTGCTCCCGCCTTTATCAGCTTGTCCGCAAAGTTCTTACAATCCTCCTGCCACACATCATACCAGCGACAGCTTCTCATGTTTTCCCTTTCTTTCACCATATCCTCCAGTTTTTTCAAGCCTTCTTTTTGTGTATTAAATGGTATATCCATATTACTGTTTACCCTTTCTGAGATTCATTTGCTCTATAATCTTGCAATGCTATCATCGCAATTCTGTTCAATATTTCATCTACTTCTTTTGATTTATCTTTACAATAATTATCTGCTATTTTTACTTTTGTATTTCCAATATTGAATTCTTTTACAATGTGTGGTATGACATTTTCCTTCATAAATTAGCACCCCCTACAACATTATATTTTGAATACAATTTGTACTATTCCAATTTCTATTCTGTAATGAATAGAAATTTCATATTACATAATTCAATTCTTTATATTTGTTAATTTTTGTTACACCGCTTGGACACATATTTGACATTTTACTTTTCTTTGATGTAAAATGATATTAGGTTATTTTTTTTAATTACTGCTATTGACTTCTTGTTCTAGCAAGTAGTCGATAGTCTTACTTTTTAAAATTGCCTTGAGGTTTAGCCAAAGAGCAACGCTCCCGTCAGAAGTTCCAGCTTCTAGCCTTTGATATTGTCTTGCACTGATACCAAGTTTTTCAGCAATCTCTTCCTGGCTAAAACCTCTTTTTTTTCGTAAATCTTTTAAGTTTTTACGCACTCATCACCACCCCTTTTTTTACTTAATAAGACATTTAATGTCTTATCTGTATCTTTATTATAACGGACATTTAATGTCTTGTCAATGCTTTTTTTAAAGAATTTTTGGAGGATTATTATGTCTAAATTACATGTTAGAATTAAAGAATTAAGAACCAAAAATAACATTATGTCTAAAACAATGGCTGAATTCTTAAACATTACTCCACGCAATTATCAACGCTATGAAACTGGGGAAGTTGACCCGCCAACATCAAAAACAATTTTTTTAGCCAATTATTTTGATGTCTCCATAGACTACTTAGTCGGTCGCACCGACAACCCCAACTCACACAAGTCTTAATTTCTGGCTGTCATCTGACAGCCTTTTCTTTTTCTATAACCTTCTATTTCTTAATAACCACATACTTTACTTCCTAGTTTTAAAAATATGTTATACCGCTTAGACACTGTTGTATGGCTTACTATGATAGTTGACATAGCAAACCATATTTTTCAATTTCTTATGCTTGCATATGAATTTCTTTCAGCTACTAAAGCTGCACCTTTTACCATAAAATAAATTTCCCATTGCTTTCTTTCTGGTAGTTTATGAAGCATTTCAAGAAGTTCAATTTTTTCTTTTAACTCCATTTTTTCCACCTCTTTCACTGATTTAAAACTTTATAAAACATATCAATCCTGTTATCCCTAAAATAATAACAGCTAGAATCAAGAATAATTTCATCAATTCAAATACAAGTCTTAAAATTATTTTAAACACTTGACGACCTCCATTCGCTATGATATATTTATCTAAAATAATGATGAAACCGCTCCGAGGGTTTCCCCTCGGTTTGGTTCTCATCGATTAAAACATTAACTCGAATAATGATTTAATCGAAAGGGCTATTAATGTAATTGTTCCTAATAACTCAAGAACTTTTAGCCCTAGCTTATTAAGTTGTTCTACCAGCTTAATAAGCTTTTTTATTTTTTCTTCCATTTCTCTACCTCCTTGTTTATGTACTAGAAACGTTATTTTGTCGTTAATGTCAATGTATTTTATATAAAAAAATGAACAAAATAACGTATTTTAATTTATATAATATGCTGAAATAACATATATTTTAGTTTTCACATTGACAATCACGCTAAAATGTCGTATATTTTTTATTAATTAAGGAGGTTTCTATATGACTAAAAACTCAATAATCAGTAAAAAATTAACTGAAATACGAGAATTTCATCATTTATCCATGAAACAAGTTGCTGAAGGTATTGGAATGAAACCCGATTCCTATAGAAATTATGAAAGTGGAAGATTACAGCCTAATCTTGATACACTTTCAAAACTTGCTGACTTCTATCATGTCACTACCGACTATCTACTAGGGCGAGAAACAGGCGAACCCGAAAATATCGACCGTCTAGCCAGTGAATTTAATATGACTGCACTTGAAAAGAAAATACTTGATAATTACCTTTCTTTACCAAAACACATGAGAACTGATTTAATGGAATTTCTTCATAAATCTGTTCAAGAAGTACAACAAGAATCAAATCATGACTAGCGGTTTTCATGCCGCTTTTTTTGTTGCTCCGATAACACTTTCAGCCCTTCTATTGTTAAATGCAGTCCTATTTGTTGCTTTTCATCAAGGCTTTTTAAATATTTTATAAACTCCTTTGTGTTCTCTTTTTCTCCTGTCACCCTTTCACCTCCCAGCTATAAAATGTACTACACCGCTTGGACACTGTCACATGGCTACTGCTCTGATTATTAGCAAGCCTATTTTTTTATCAGTCATTTACTTCTTCAATACTAATTCCAGTAAATTCTGCAAATTTAGCAGAACTAATAAAATATGTATATTGTGTTGATGTTTTCACTGCATATCCTCATGGGAATATACCTTGTTGTAAACCTAATCTAATAAATTGCTCACTTGCTCCCATCAATTTAGCTGCCTTTTTAACCGTTAATCTGGTTCTTTCCATAATATACACCCTATCTAATCTTTTACAATGTCAGCCTCTCTACTTTCCAAATAGGTAGCAGCAGACAATATTTTATTCGCTACCTCTCTTAATGTATGAGCATTTAATTTCAATTTTTCTGCTTCTTGTGCATCTACAATACCATCACGTAAAACCGCCTTTACAGCCTTTCTCACTTCTGTTATATCATCATCTGCTAACTCCATTTGTAACGCCATATCACCGTCCGTTACTGGATTGCTTATTTCAGGAAGATACTGCGCTAATCCTGGATTGGTATATCTGACATACCAGCTTGCAAGTAATGGTGTTCTATAGACCTTCACCATTGCTGCTGCCAATTCTGGGCTAACAGGAGTGTGTCCATTTTCATATCTTGATAGAGTAGCAGGCTCTGCTATTCCCAATAATACGATTGCTTGTTCTTGTGTCAAACCTGCCTGTTCACGGCAAATTTTGTAATACAGCTTGTCTTGATTTGCCATTTTCTATGTACCTCCTTTTGCTATATAATAAGTATAATAAAAAAGTCATTTAAAACTTTTATGATACATTATTTACTTCTTTGTCTATTAATTCATCAATACTGCATTGAAAAATTTTAGAAAGTCTAATCAATGTAAACATACGAGGTATTGACTTTCCGCATTCCCATTTTGCCACAGTTGATGTGTCAACACATACCATTTTTGCTAATTGTTTTTGTGTTAAATTTTCTTGTTTTCTTTTTACGCGAATAATATTCATGTTTTTCACCTCTCTTCTTGTTTTTATATGAATTATATTCATTTGAATTATATTCATATTGCAATTTAAAATTTGATTTTTGTCAATATATTTTTTGAATTTTTTATAATTTCTCTTTACAACTTGAATTTAATTCATTATGATAAAGAAAGAGGGGTGTATATCAAATTATGCGAAAATTAAAAGAATTGCGAAAATCAGCTAATTTAAAACAGCAAGAATTGGCTGAAATTTTAAATTTAGACGCTTCTTCCATATCAAAGTATGAAACTGGAAAAGCAACGCCTTCACCAGACATATTATTAAAAATAGCAAATTATTTCCATGTTACTACAGACTATTTGCTAAATAATGATATACAATTAGATAAGGAACAACAAAATATAAATGATATTCCTTTATCAGTAGACGAAGGTGCATTATTATTACAAGAAAAATTGAAAGGTATATCTCTAGTAAATGAACAAGGTGTCATTACAAAAGAAGGTGCAGAGATATTTGCAACATTTTTAATCAACAATGCAGATATGTTAAAAAAACTTTTGAATGACAAAAACAATCCATAATAATAAAGAGGGGAAGGGAACGCATATGGATTTTATAGACCAAGTAAAACAATTTGCCAAGAGAGTAGAAACACTAAAAGACAGCATACAAACAGAGGAAGCAACCAAAACATCTATTATTATGCCTTTTTTTGCTATGTTGGGCTATGATGTATTCAACCCTTTAGAATTTACTCCTGAATTTATTGCAGATGTAGGCATTAAAAAAGGGGAAAAGGTAGACTATGCCATTATCAAAAATGGAGAACCTGTTATATTGATAGAGGCAAAATCAACCAATAAAAAATTAGAAAGGCACGATTCCCAACTTTTTCGTTATTTTGGTACAACAAAGGCAAAATTCTCTATATTAACAAACGGCATAACATATCGCTTTTATACAGATATAGAAGAAACAAACAAAATGGACAAAGAGCCTTTTTTAGAATTTAACATTATAAAAATAAAAGAAAATCAAATAAATGAATTAAAAAAATTTAAAAAAGAATTATTTGATGTAGATATGCTATTAGACAGTGCTTGTTTATTGAAATATGAAAAACAATTTAAAGCACTTTTTGAACAGCAATTACAAGAACCTACAGACGACTTTATAAAAATATTTGTATCTTCTGTATATGCAGCTCCTAAAACACAATCTGTATTAGATAAATTTCGCCCAATATTAAAAAAATCATTAAATGACTATATCAATGAAACATTAAATGATAAAATTATGAATGCCTTACAAAATACGGAAATAGATAATACAAACATCATAGATGATAATATGGATATAAAAACCACCCCCTTCTGATGATGAACTAGAAGGCTTTTTTATTATCAAAACAATACTAAAAAATTCTGTAGATATGAGAGATTTATATTATAAAAAAACAGATTCTTATTTTGTTATACTTTATAAAAATAATACAAGAAAATGGATTTGTCGTTTCGACTTCACAGAAAAGAGAAAATTATTGATACTGCCCGAAAGCAACAAAACACAATATAAAGTAAAACTAGAAAATTTAAACGATATTATGGATTATAAAAATAAAATTGTTTCCATATTAAATGATTACATAGAGCCTACAACAAATCAGCAACAAAATAATAATGAAAAAGAAATCAAAAAACAACCTTATGTTGTAAGGTTACTACCACGTCCTCCAAAAACAAAACGCACTAAACCTAATAAACATTTAAAAAAATATCAGAAAGGATAATTTATGGGATTCGTTTTCACAAAAGTATTAAAATTGCACCAGGCGTAAAATTAAATATCAATAAAAAAGTATAGGTATTAGTGTTGCTGTAAAAGGGATACGTTACAGTGTCAATGCCAAAGGAAAATCCAGTACTACTTTTTCTATTCATGGTACTAGGATATATTATACTGAAACTTCTGGAGGAAAAACATAAGAACGAAAAAAAATCACTACACTTTATGACAAAGGCGTTTTTAAAGATATGCCAGAACAACCGAAATTGAAAAATTTTGAGGATAAACTGAATACTCAAACTTATTATGTTAACAAGGCAATACAAAGGGATTTTTATATTATAGCAGAAAAAGCACAAAAATTAAAAATAGAACGTGGAAAGGAAAACAGAAAGCAAAAATTTATAGAAAATCTAATGTATCAAAAAGACCATTTTTCCCCAGAAACACTTAATTTCATTTCAGAATTGTCATAACAAACCATAGTATAATATTATAAATAAATGAAGTAATATTTCCATTTGATTCTTTGTAATATATTCTGTTTGGATTATTTCTAATTGTTTCATCTGGTTTATAATCCGTTGATAAATTTGTTTGTTTTCTTCCATAATAAAAAACTCACTTTCAAAGTTATAACTTCTAGGCAAAAAATTGAACAGTTCTATAATAATGTTGATTTATTTAGTAAGTTTAGTATCATCACTAATTGATAAAAAATAATTCTACTTATTTCCGTCTTGCTACTTTTTATTTATTTTGTTAGTAAGGCAGATTGTTCTTTTTTATGTTCTCATTTCTTTTACTCTAAATAAAAACTTATCCATTCTTAACAAACTTTAAAATACAATTTGTTCCAACTTATCATTATTTACTATTTTCTCTTGATGTATCATATTAGTAGATGAATTTATACACGCTGTTACAATTTCTTGTTCTGTAACACCATATAATTCAGCAAGTAAAGGGATTTTATCAAAAGATGGTTTGCTAACTCCATTTTCCCAAAATGACACTGTACCTTGTATAACACCAAAAATATTTGCAACATCTTTTTGTTTTAGTTCTGCTGTAACTCGTAGTCTCGCTAGTTTTTTCATTACATCAATCTCCTTTTTATATTAGTATTTATAATTTTACATTAGTAAATTTTATAAATGTATATTATAATTATTTTTCTATTTTGTCAATAGTTTATTTAGCTATTTTTTATTTTTTCTAATATAATATTGAAAACTAATATAATATAAGTTATACTAATATAAAGGAGGTTATGCTATTATGGCAAATAGAATAAAACAACTACGAGAACGAGAAGGAATCAAACAAATTGATTTAGCTTCCTTCCTAAATGTGACACAAGGCACATTATCAAATTGGGAAAGAGGTATTCATGACCCAGACAACGAAATATTAATTATACTATCTAAAAAGTTCAACGTTACCACTGACTATTTACTTGGTAAATCTGATTCACCATACAATGTATATAATGCACAAAATATTCAAAATATCGGTTTACTTCATGACGTTGAAAATGTATCAAATGGAAATTCTAAATTAAATGAACTTTCAGTTGATGAAAACGAACTTGTGAGAATATATAGAATACTTGATGCAAGACAACGACATAGGCTAATGTCATTTGCTTTTGATATGGAAGAAAAAGCCATACTTACAAAAGAAAAATAAAAAAAATGTCCTTGTATTGGCGTACAAGGACATGAAAACTTATATTCAATGAAGTGAATAATAAGCCTTAGACAAATTTATTATATCACTTCATTGTTTTAAAAACAATGAAAGGATTGAAAAAATTGAAACTACCAAATAAATATGGCTCTGTTTATAAGCTATCCGGCAAAAGACGGAAACCTTGGACAGTTAGAAAAACAGTAGGCTGGAAATTAATCAGCAAAAAACAAAAGGCATACCCTATTTATGAATTTATAGGTTATTATGCAACAAAATCAGAGGTATTACAAGCTCTTGCAGAATATAACACAAATCCTTATGATTTAAAAAATAATACCATTACATTTGCAGAAGTATACGAAAAATGGTCTAACATACATTTTGAAAAAGTATCTCATTCTAATGTAAATGGTTATAAAGCTTCCTACAAATTATGTGATAGCATTAAAAACATGAAATTTGTAGAAATTAAACTTGACCATTTACAAAAAATAGTAGATACATCTGGTAAAAACGTCCCTATATTAAAAAAATTAAAAGTTATGTTAGGATTAGTATATGAATATGCTGTGATACATGAAATTGTACTACCTGACAAAAGAGAAATGATTCGATATTTAGATATTTCAAAGGCAGGCAATCCTAATGCCTACAACAGAAAACCCTTTACTGACAATGAAATACAAGTGTTATGGGATAATAAAGACTCAAATATATACATTACAGTTATATTGATACTTATTTATACTGGTTGCAGAATCAGCGAATTACTCAATTTAAAAAAAGAAGATATTCATATTGCGGAAAGATGGTTTTATATCAAATATGCCAAAACAAAATCAGGTATCAGAGAAGTTCCTATTGCAGAAAAAATTATTCCATTTTTTGAATATTGGCTTTCAAGAAATTGTGATTTTATTATCTGTACACCTGAAAATGAACATTTTTCATACAGAAATTATTATGATTCTTATTGGACACCTATTATAAACGCTCTTAACATTCAAAAACATCGCCCTCATGATACCAGGCAACTAAAAGTCAAGCACAAGACAAAAATTTTATTATCTTTTTTACAAAAAATCTTCTATTTTCCATTTAACCTCTATGCGGTTTTCTTTAAAAACATAAATTTTATCAATAAAGAAGTCTACTAGTTCTTTATTTAAAAGGAATGGTGTATCTTTGATTATATCTTTTATTTGATTTTGTAGAATATTTTTATTTTGAGAATATTGTAATTGAAAATCTATTTCTTCCAGTTTATTTTGTATTGGTTCTAGTTCTTTTGTAAGTTCTAAATTTAATTTGGTAAACTGTTCTTCTGTCAACTTTCCTTTTACATATTGCTCATAAAGTATTTCCTTTTTCTTATGATAGAGCTGTATTTGATTTTGCAGCTCTACTTTTTGTTTTGTTTGTATTTCAATATTGCTTGTCTGTTTTGTATCTTTTATCATGTTAATTTGCTTTAAAATCATTTGAAACACAATTTCTTCTATTTCTTTTTCTGCTATTGTTAAACGATAACAGGGAAAAGAAGTATCTACTTCAGAGTGTCTACATAAAAATATAGGATTTTTGTTAACTCGTTTATTCATAGCATGATGACAGTAACCACAAAAAATTTTTCCTTTAAAAATGTGTTTTCTTTCTTTTTTATTTTCTATTTTGAAATGAAGTAATTTTTCTTGTACTTGTTCAAAAGTTTCTTTTTCAATAATTGCTTCATGATGGTTTGGGATTTTTATCCAATCTTTTTCTTCTCTTTTAGTACTTTTTTCACCACATTCTTTTATCATGGATTTTCTCATAATATACGTTCCAATGTATTGTTCGTCAGAAAGTATTCTATGAACTGTTGTAATGTTCCAAATACAAGGATGATATAAATTTGATGTTTTATATTTTCTTTTATATCCTTTATATTTTTCTGGTGCAATTATTTTTTTATTGTACAATTCTTTTACGATTTGTGTACAGTTATAACCTTGTAATGCTAATTGAAATATCAATTTTACTGTATTTGCTGCTGACTCTTCCATTTTCAATGTATTATCTTCTTTTTTGTAGCCATAACAGCAATTTTTTTGAATATATTCTCCTTTTTCCATTTTAGAATATTTTGTACTTTTTGATTTTTGTGATAAATCTCTACTGTAATATTCATTTTTTAAAAATTGTATGGTAACAGATATGCCTCTAGTATTGTTTTTGGTTTTGTCACTATCATAATTTTCGTTGATGGAAATAAATCGAACATGATACAAAGGAAAAACTTGTTCCAAAAAGTAGAGTAGGAAAGCACCGCCTTACTTTATTGCTAAAGCAGGTTTGTGCAGAC
>CAJUNT010000037.1 GCA_910587735.1 uncultured Clostridia bacterium | reverse complement strand
CTCTTACACTCTTTGAAAAGTCACATAATATTACAGATGCCTCTCCTTTGACAATCATTACAGACGGTTTGGATGCTTATAATATGCCTATTCTGCTTGCTTATCCCAAATCGAAACATCATAGGTATCCATCATTTGCTGATGATTACAGTAATAATGTATTAGAATCTTTCAACAAAACTTTTAAAGCTTGGTACAAAACGAAAAAAGGATTTCATAGTTTTGATTCTGCTATGGATATGATTTCAAATTTTTTGTTTTATTATAATTTTATACACAGTCATTCTTCTTTATCAGACCAATCACCTGCTTGTGTTGCAGGTGTTACATACTCTCAAGAACAAGCGAATCATTGGTTTTTATTTTAAAAAATTTTTGCAGACGTTCGCTTTTATTTGTATACTCTTTTTTAGGGTTGTATTTTTAAAAGTCTTTTTCGTATTTTTATTTTCATGTTAAGTTAACAGAACCAAAATAGATTTAAAAACATAGTACTACTTAAATATTTACTTTTTGCATAACACTCTGTTACATATACTGGATATAAATGATTTGCCCATCTTGCATCATCTTGCATCAGAACCATAGCATACTGGATTTCGTTCATTTATTATATTAGCAGTAATTAAATTAACTTCTTCTGTGTCTAATCCATTTTTAATTTCCTCATCTGTGGACAGTATTTTTTCAACTTTTAAAATGCCATCAAAAGCATTTGTTGTATATTTACCAGCCCTTATCCGTATATACCAAATTGCATAAGTCATTCCCTCCAAGCGTTCTGATGTATACATATTTACAGGTGTTCTATGATATAAAGGCAAATTAGCTATTATATTAGAATTGCTTTTACCGTTTTTATCCTTGCAATTTTCAGGATTAAAACTTTTTGAAACACCTACTACATATGAAAAATACCCTGCAAATCTTCTTTTATCTCGTGCATTTTTCAATTTATCAACCTTATATTCTAATGAACCATCTTTTAATAAATAATTATTTAAGTTAATTTTATGTTCAGCAACCATTTTACTAACCATCTCAATTTCACTGTCTATCATTAAACTTTGCACTACAGCTATTCCTTTATTTTCAAGCTTTTCTATTTCGTCTTTTCTTGTTGAATAAGGAAGAATATCTGTAAATTCTATATGATTTGATTGTAATTTTTTATTGTTTTCATTTACTTTCTTTTTTAAATTATTAAAAAAGTTATTATTTTTATCCCAGTCTTTTTGATTTGCAATAGCAGGAAGAACAATTGCTAATCTTCTTTTAAAGTCAAAAGGTTTCATTCTTTCATCTTTTCGCATACAACAACTAATTCCAATTTGCCCTGCTATAATAGGATATACTTGATTTTTATATGCAATATCATCAACTTTATATATACGTCTAGAACCATCTAAAAAATATGTAAATAATGGTTTTTCTCTAAAAATTTTATCTGCAAAAGGCTTCATATTTTCATATTCTGTTGATGGTTTTGTTTCTCCATATTTTTTCCATGTTATTTCTTTATGGTCATTATAATCAAAAGAAGGTACATCTATTCCGTCAAAACTATACTTATAGGATTTATAACTTAATCCATTTGTTTCATGTGCAATAACATCCATAATACTATTATCCATATATTTTGACTCCCTTTGATTACTCTCTTATTATTGTATAAATATTACTTAGATGATAAATTAATTTTCCACTATGTAAATTCTAAAAATATACTAAATTCTGATAAAAAAACATCAATTCATAATTTATCCGGTTATGTCATAATATATAAAATGTTATCACCTTTAAGTCTAATTGTCAATCACATTGCCTAAGAAAGCAACAATTGTATTCACTTATAAATAAAATACTTTTAAAAAAGTTTTTTATTATCTTTAAAATTAAACAACAAAATATTAATAAATAATTTTTTTTAAAATCAAACAAATATTTATATTAGAACAAAATTTATTTTTTAAACAAACTATAAAAACTTATGTATTAATTTTTAAGAAATAAAATATAGAATTACAAAGATTGGAAATTCAAAAATTTATATACGAAAGGAAATTTACATTGAGTGCAAGCAGGGGAAAGGGATATCCCATTCCACGCTTGTTGGTGTTCCCCCAAACCCCAAATGTAAATTTTTTTGAAATTTACAAAACACCTTCGGTGTGGCTTTTCCTTTTTTTTAGAATGTCGTTTTTATTGTACTGCATATAATTTTTACTATCAAAAATAAAACCAGTTTTGATAAAATTTTTAACTGAAAAATTTCTTACATTCTTAAAATTTTATAAAAAAAATTCCTTTAAGTAGTAGCTTAAATATAGAAAATTTTTTTGAAATCTTTTTTTACTATAAAATAATAGTGATATTAAAAAATAAAATTATTTTCATATAAATTTTGCAAAAAAAAATCTTTCTTAATAGCTGAAAAGAAAAAAATTTCTGTTTCTTTTTTTGCCATCAAGAAAGAAAATTATTGATAAAAAATACTATATATCCCCTATGTTAATAATATATACAACTATATCCCCCTATATATTTATAAAATAATCTGAATACCCTTATTTGCTTTCAGAACGTTGTAGATACAACACTTTTGAAAGCTATTTTTATTTTGTTGATATTTGATACCTTTTTTACGTCTAGCTTTAAAATAACTGCTTTTTATACCTAAAAAGGCAATTTTTCCTTGTTAAAAAGCAACCACCAGACAATCTGGTGGTTTTTCCTTTGCGGGTATAACCCTCTGTTTCTTGCGTAATGCGTAAAACGCATAACAACTGCCTGTCAACTGCATAAAATCTCTATCTGCTACCTGTTCAACGGGTTATTTCAGTGTTAACTGTTCTCCTAATTTATCTTCTTCTATTTGTTTTTTTATATATTCCACAATTCGGCTCTCATTTTTCCCTACTGTGTCTACATAATATCCTCTACACCAAAATTCTCTGTTTCTATATTTATATTTTAATTCGCCGAATTGCTCATACAGCATTGTTGTACTTTTGCCTTTTAAGTATCCCATAAAACTTGATATACTAAACTTTGGTGGTATTTCCAACAACATATGGATATGATCAGGACATACTTCTGCTTCTATTATCTTTATTCCTTTTCATTCACATTATTTCCTTAATATTTTTCCTACTTCTGCCCTTTTATTTTTGTAAAATACCATCCTTCTATATTTGGGTGCAAATACAATATGATATTTGCAATTCCAGCTTGTATGTGATAATTTATTTATATCATTAAGACCCATTTTCTTAATGACCTCCTTTCGATTTTTTTATGCAGTTGGCAGACCGCTCTTTTATTATAATCGAAAGGAGTTTTTTTGTCTGCCTCATCGCCAGAAGGCTTTTTGGAACCACGCGACTATCGCGTGGTTTTCTCTACACAAAAAACAGAAACGTGACACGTTTCTATCATTGGTTATCAAAGGAAAGGCATTACCAGCGAAAGCTGGAGTATATTTCCTTTTTATTCAGATATTCCTGTCTTGCTTTTTCCTTTTCTTTTTCAGTAGGAGCTGTTTTATATTTCGTGTACAATTCTCTTGCTACTAAAGCATCCAACTTTTGTTCTAATCCTCTTTGTATTTCGGGCAATAAATTTTCTTGTTCAAAAAAGAAATATTTTGTAAGTGCAATAAAAAGTTCATATGAAATTTGTATGTTTTTCATATCAATTCATTCCTTTCTTTCATCAAGTCCGCAATGCAAGACCGCAAAATTTCTATTTTTTGCAATCTTACATCCTTGCATTTTTCATCTTCGCAATTTCAAGGCTGCAAAATCTCTATATCTTGCAATCTTGCGGTCTTCCTTTTTGGAGCATAATACTTCATAAATATTAGCAAATAATTTTTATATAAATTATATATTTTTTATATCAAAAAACCAAATATCTTATCAATAACAATAAAAAATAGTTCTAAAATATACATTTTTTATATTTATTTGCTATTTTCTTGTTAAAATAACAAGACCGCAAAATTTTTATATTTTTTGCAACCTTGCAATCTTTTGCAATGTTGCGGTCTTCATTTATTAAGTTCCCAATACTACACATCATTAATTTTTTTTGCCTTTATTTTTAACTCTTTTTTCGCAGTTTCCAATGTCCTCCTAGAAATATCCTTCTCATCAGCCATACTAAAAATTTCACTACTTTGTGTCATGTTTGAACTTTCTGAAAGTTTTCGTAACATTTGTTTTACCTATTCCAGCTTATTCGTTTTAGGGGCAATTCCACCTAATATTTCATCAGCAGTAATTTCATAATCTCCTAACTATTCAAATCCTTTTTCAGATAATCGAAATGCTTTGGAATGTCCAAAAGCTGCAATATTATTTTTTATTTGAACAACAGCTCTAATATCAGGCTCCCCTTTTACTCTACCAACTAGCAACACACTTCTTGCTACTGCAAAAAAGTCAATAGAACCCATACCTCTATATACCACTTTATTTCCTGCTGCCTTATTCATATGCCCAATTAAAAGAATAGCACATTGATATTTTTCTGATAATATCCCTAACTGCTTTGTTATATTTCTTGCTTCATTTGCTCTATTCATGTCTATTCCTCCGCCTAAATATGCCTGTATTGGGTCTAAAATAAGCACTTTTGCATTCGTTTGTATCAGAGCCTTTTCTAGTCTTTCATCTGTCATAGACAATAATTTGCTGCTTTCATCAATCACTAATATTTTACTGCAATCTGCTTCTGCATTTTCCAGTCTTGGTTTTACTGTATCTGCAAGACCATCTTCTGCTGTTTGATATATAATCGTTACAGGCTCTTGTTTCATAATTTCGTTTTCTAATCCCTTACCATTTGACAGCTTTGCTGCTATGTTTAATGCAAGTGTCGTTTTACCATCACCAGGGTCGCCTTGAATAATAGTCAATTTTCCATAAGGGATAAAAGGATACCAAAGCCATTCTATAGGCTGTGTTTGAACATCTGACATTTTAATCATTTTCACATCTGCTTCTTTCATAAAAAGTCCTCCATTTTTTTATAAAATTTTATTGATACAATGAAGAACCTCTGTTATACTTATATTGTGTTAATAGATAACAGAAGTCCTTCAGTTATCATGAGTCTTAACAGGTGCTACTGTTAAGGCTTATTTTTTTCACTGTCAATTAAATCTGCTATCTTTCTTTGCTGGTTTGGATATAAATGCCCATAAGTATTTAATGTGATTCGTATATCTTTATGTCCTACTCTTTCTTTTATGAAAATAGGGTCAACCCCTTTATTAATCAAGTACGCAACATGTGAATGACGGGTATCATGGACACGGATATACTTTACACCAGACTTTTCAATATGACGCTTCATTTTATGTTGTACTGCTTCTTGTACGATTGGAAAAATTCTTTCATTATCAGGCATACCATAATGTCTATCAATAAAACATTTGATTTCTTGCTTTAAAAATTCTGGTATTTCCACTGTTCTAATGGACTGTTTTGTTTTGGGTTCTGTAATAATATCCTGTCCGTTTGTTCGATAATATGTTTTGTTAATATTGATTTGATTTTTTTCAAAATTGATGTCTTGTTTGGTCAGTGCTAACAGTTCTCCTATTCTACAGCCTGTCCAAAAAAGAATTTCAAATATAACATAATATTTGCTATCTTTTTCAACAGTAGTAATAAATTTATCATATTCTTCTTTTGTCCAAAAATTTAAACTCCTAACATCAAAGCTCCCCATAGATTTTACTTTTTTGCATGGATTTACACTTAAATCATATATACGAGAAGCATGAGAAAATAAACAAGTTAATTGATTTTGAATCATTCTCAAATATGCCTCTGAAAATCCTTTTGTCTGCATTTCATTCTGCCATTGATGATTTGAGAAGCTGTAATTTCATTTATTTTTTGACTTCCAAAATAAGGAATAATATGTTGTTCCATCATGTATCTTTTATTTTTTATGGTGCGTTGTTTCAATTCATTTTGTTTATCATCAAAATAGATGTCTACAAAATCACTCAATTTCATATTCATATTTCTGTTATTGTTTAATTTTTTTTGACATTCATATTCTAAAGCCTCTCGTTTTGTTTCAAAACCTCTTTTTCTTCTTTTTTTCTTTTCCCCCTTTACATCTGTTTCAAACCATTGTGCAGTCCATTTTTTGGTATCTTTTTCTTTATAAGCCATAACGTCCTCCTTTTATCAATTCTTTAGTGACTCATAACCATACATCTTTTTTGCCAAATATGTTTTTGGAATCCTGCCTGCTATTGTAATATACCCTTGTGCAGCAAGCTCTTGATTTAATTTTTTTACTATTTTGTAGGCATAAGATTTGGAGCAACTTAATTCTCGTGCTACATCATCAGCACTCATCATATATTGATAATTTGCCATATATTCGACCTCCTTTTTTCAATCAAAATTTATTACAATATTTATATTTATTTGTTATACGAATTTCGTATATCCATAGTAGCACTTTATTTTTATTGTGTCAATATTTCATAAAAATATTTTTTATGTTTTTCGTATATTATTTATAAAAAGTTTATCTTTTTTATTTCTATAATATATGATATGATAATAATTAAATTTATGGAGTTCGTAATAAATTTTTATATGAAAGTAGGAGATTTTTATGGGAGATGGAAAAAAACTAAAAGCAATACTTGATAGTAAAGGTACCAATGTCCGCAAAATTGCAAAAGCTACAGGAATCAGTGCCACGACACTTTATTCAATCATTCAAAAAGATTCCAATATACGCTTTGATTTTGCATTACGTTTAGCAAATGAATTAGAAATTGATGTAAATGAAATATGCTCTGCCAGTCCATTTTCTGGTGCCATCACAGAAGAAGAAATATACCCAACACTACCAGATGGCTTACATGGTGCTTTAGACGGAAGTCGAGTAAAAACTTATTTAAAAAATTCTATGTATCCTCTTATGTATCTATTTGGAAAAAACAGTATGCCTGACGTAGATAATCTTTTGACTTCATTTTATCAGTTAGATGATGAAGCAAGGCAAGAAATCGTACAAACAATACAATTCAAACTGCAATATCACAAAGACCCACAAAGAGCAGAGCAAGTAAAACAAATAAAAGGCTGGTAAGTATTTTGGCACCGATTTGGCACCATTTTCAAAAAAATATTATATTATACATTAAAAAAGGACTTTCCGAAATACTCGGAAAGCCCTTAAAATCACCGTTTTTACAAATTACTCAATGATTTCAGTAACAGAACCAGCACCTACTGTTCTACCACCTTCACGGATAGCAAAACGAAGTCCAGGAGCCATAGCTACTTTAGTAATCAATTCAATTGTCATTTCAACATTATCGCCAGGCATACACATTTCTGTACCTTCTGGAAGGGAGATAATACCTGTAACGTCTGTTGTTCTAAAATAGAACTGTGGTCTATAATTGTTGAAGAAAGGAGTATGACGTCCACCTTCTTCTTTGCTCAATACATAAACTTGAGCTTTAAATTTGTGGTGAGGTGTAATAGAACCTGGTTTTGCAAGAACCTGTCCTCTTTCGATTTCATTTCTTTGCACACCACGAAGAAGAACACCAATGTTATCGCCAGCTTCAGCTTGGTCAAGAAGTTTTCTGAACATTTCAACGCCAGTTACAACAACTTTTCTAATTTCTTCTGTTAAACCAACGATTTCAACTTCATCTTGTACTTTAACAACACCGCTTTCTACTCTACCTGTAGCAACTGTACCACGTCCTGTAATAGAGAATACGTCTTCTACTGGCATCAAGAAAGGTTTGTCTGTATCACGTTCTGGTTCAGGAATGTAAGCTTCAATTTCATTCATCAACTCAACAATTTTGTCGCCCCATTCGCCTGTAGAATCTTGCAATGCTTGGTAAGCAGAACCTCTGATAATAGGAATATCATCACCAGGGAATTCATATTCAGAAAGAAGTTCTCTAATTTCCATTTCAACTAAATCAAGAAGTTCTTCATCGTCTACCATATCACATTTGTTCATGAATACAACGATATAAGGAACACCTACCTGACGAGAAAGCAAAATGTGCTCTCTTGTCTGAGCCATAGGACCATCTGTTGCAGCAACAACAAGTATAGCACCATCCATCTGAGCAGCACCAGTAATCATGTTTTTAACATAGTCAGCATGTCCTGGGCAGTCAACGTGAGCATAGTGTCTTGTTGGTGTTTCATATTCAACGTGTGCAGTAGAAATTGTGATACCACGTTCTCTTTCTTCTGGAGCTTTGTCAATGTTTTCAAATGCAACTGCTTCACCGATTTGATATCTTTCATGAAGTGTTTTTGTAATAGCAGCTGTCAATGTTGTTTTACCATGGTCAACGTGACCAATAGTACCAATATTCATATGGGGTTTGGTTCTTTCAAATTTTTGTTTTGCCATTTTAAAATATCCTCCTTTAAATTGTCTAAGAGTACAATTTATTAACTATATTGTTTTCATTATATAGAATATTGCCATCATTTGCAAGCAAATATTCTATTTTTTAGTAGTTTATACAAAAAACTTATGCATCAGCTTTTTTACCTTCCAAAACCTTTTCTTGTACTGATTTTGGACATGGTTCATAATGGTCTACTTCCATAACATATGTTCCACGTCCCTGTGATTTAGAACGAAGGTCTGTGGAATATCCAAACATTTCAGCTAATGGTACATAAGAATGAATTACTTGTACACCACTTCTTGCTTCCATACCCTCAATTCTACCACGACGAGAGTTTATATCTCCAATAACATCGCCCATATAGTCCTCTGGTACAGAAACGGTTACTTTCATAATAGGCTCAAGCAATACTGCATCACCTTTTCTCATAGCTTCTTTAAAAGCCATAGAACCTGCCACCTGATAAGCCATTTCAGAAGAGTCTACATCATGGTAAGAACCATCATAAACTTCTGCTTTTACGCCAAGTACAGGATAGCCACCTAATATACCACTTTGCATAGCTTCTTGTATACCTTTATCAATCGCTGGAATATATTCTTTAGGAATAGAACCACCAACTGTACTGTTAACAAATTCATAATTGTGTTCTGCGTCTGTACCAATAGGATAGAATCTAACTTTACAGTGTCCATACTGTCCTCTACCACCAGACTGACGAACAAATTTTCCTTCTACATCAACAGCTTTTCTAAACGTTTCTTTATAAGAAACCTGAGGCGCACCAACATTTGCTTCTACTTTAAACTCTCTCAGCAAACGGTCAACAATAATTTCCAAGTGAAGTTCGCCCATACCTGCAATAATTGTATCACCTGTATCTTGGTTTGTGTATGTTTTAAATGTTGGGTCTTCTTCTGCAAGTTTTGCAAGAGCAATACCCATTTTATCTCTACCTGCTTTTGTTTTAGGCTCAATAGCAACTTCAATAACTGGTTCTGGGAATACCATAGATTCTAATATTACTTCATGGTCTTCATCACAAATAGTATCACCAGTTGTTGTCAATTTAAAACCTACTGCGGCAGCAATATCACCAGAATATACTTTGTCAATTTCTTCTCTATGATTTGCGTGCATCTGTAAAATACGTCCAACACGTTCTTTTTTACCCTTTGTAGAGTTATGAACATATGTGCCAGAATTTAATGTACCAGAATACACACGGAAAAATGCCAATTTTCCAACAAATGGGTCATTCATAATTTTAAATGCTAAAGCAGAGAAAGGTTCTTCATCAGAAGCGTGTCTTTCTACTTCTTCACCGCTGTCAGGGTCAACACCTTTAATTGCAGGAATATCAATAGGTGCTGGCATATAATCAATAACACCATCTAATAATTTTTGAACACCTTTATTTCTATATGCAGAACCACAGAATACAGGAACTAATTCACAGCTAATACAAGCCTTTCTCATAGCAGTTTTTAATTCTTCTTCTGTAATTTCTTCTTCTGCAAGATATTTGTCCATTAAATCTTCGTCTGTTTCTGCAATCGCCTCTATCATCATTTGATGATATTCTTCTGCTTTTTCCTTCATATCGTCAGGAATTTCTTCCTCATCTACTTCTTTGCCTAAGTCATCTTCATAAATAAATGCTTTCATTTTAATTAAGTCGATAACACCAACAAAGTCGCTTTCTGCACCGATAGGTAAAAACATAGCAACTGGTTTACAGCCTAATCTATCTTTCATCATTTGCAGTACATTGTAAAAGTCTGCACCCATAATATCCATTTTATTTACAAATGCCATTCTTGGTACATTATAGTTATCAGCTTGACGCCATACAGTTTCAGACTGTGGTTCAACGCCGCCTTTTGCACAGAATACACAAACTGCACCGTCTAATACACGAAGGGAACGCTCAACTTCTACTGTAAAGTCAACGTGTCCTGGTGTATCAATGATATTTACTCTATTTTCATTCCACTGACAAGTTGTTGCAGCAGATGTAATTGTAATACCTCTTTCTTGTTCCTGCTCCATCCAGTCCATAGTAGCAGTACCTTCATGAGTATCACCAATTTTATAGTTACGTCCTGTATAGAACAATATACGTTCTGTAAGAGTTGTTTTACCAGCATCAATATGTGCCATGATACCGATATTTCTCGTTTTAGCAAGTGGAAACGCTCTGTTTGCCACGCTGAACTCCTCCTTTATCATATATATAGTCTAAAAACTCTATTATGAAAATAAAACTTTTTATTATTTTTAAAGTTTTTAAACTACAAGAGTAAACTCTTTTATTATTTTTTATTTTAAAATGATTACCATTTATAATGTGAGAATGCTTTATTCGCTTCTGCCATTTTATGTGTTTCATCTTTTTTCTTTACAGCACCGCCCGCATTATTTAATGCGTCCATGATTTCTCCAGCAAGACGGTCAACCATTGTTTTTTCGCCACGTTTTCTACTGTAAAGTGTTAACCAGCGAAGTCCAAGTGTTCTTCTTCTTTCTGGTCTAATATCCATAGGCACTTGATAAGTTGCACCACCAACACGGCGTGCTTTTACTTCCAACACTGGCATAATATTGTTTAATGCTTCCTCAAAAGCCTCCAATGGTTCTTTACCTGTTTTTTCTGCTACTTTTTCGAATGCACCATAAACAATTTTTTCAGCAACGCCTTTTTTACCGTCCAGCATAACACTATTAATGAGCTTTGTTACCAGCTTACTATTATATAAAGGGTCTGCTAAAACTTCTCTTTTTGCAACATGTCCTTTTCTTGGCACGATTCTTCCCTCCTTAATGAATAAATATATTCTCGGTACTTCACGAGCTTTTTCTCGTGTTGTCATGCCTTCATACGTAAATCTTTTCTATCTTAAGCAATTTGCAGATGGTATTGATTTTGTATAAGGCATTTCCTTTTTTTTACAATAATTTTTTAATTACTTTTTCGCTTTTGGACGTTTTGCACCATATTTAGAGCGTGCCTGCATTCTGTTTGCTACGCCCGCTGTATCCAATGTACCTCTAACAATATGGTAACGCACACCAGGTAAGTCTTTTACCCTTCCGCCTCTGATAAGAACAACACTATGTTCCTGAAGATTGTGTCCTTCACCTGGAATATAAGCTGTTACTTCAATACCATTAGAAAGACGAACTCTGGCGATTTTTCTCAACGCTGAGTTAGGCTTCTTAGGTGTAGAAGTTTTTACTGCTGTACAAACGCCACGTCTTTGAGGAGAAGAAACATCAGTTGTTTTCTTCTTTAAAGAGTTCAGACCTTTTTGCAAAGCTGGAGCAGTAGATTTCTTTTCCACTGTTTGTCTACCTTTTCTTACTAACTGATTAAATGTTGGCATTTTGTTGCACCTCCTTACAAAATAAATACATTCTGCCATTGCATTAACATCTTTTGCCATATGAAAACAAGCATGAAAAAAAGTCTTATTTTCAAGACACTGCAATATTTTATCATTAGCTATCATAAAAGTCAATAACTTTATTTTAATTTTTAGTAAAAAATCAGAGATACATTTATCGTATCTCTGATTTTTTAATTACATCATATCATATTCATCATAATAGTAATCGTCTTCGTCGTCTTCTTCCTCTTTTTCTATTTCAATATCAATGTTTCGATATCTTTGCATACCTGTACCCGCTGGAATCAATTTACCAATAATAACATTTTCTTTTAAGCCAATTAGAGGGTCAATTTTTCCTTTAATTGCTGCTTCTGTCAATACTCTTGTTGTTTCTTGGAATGATGCCGCAGACAAGAAAGAATCTGTTGCAAGTGATGCCTTTGTAATACCAAGCAATACACGATATCCTTTTGCTGGTTCTTTTCCTTCTTCTATCATTTTAGCATTTGTATTTTCAAATGCAAGCCAATCTACAAGACTACCTGGCAAAAATTCTGTATCTCCGTTTTCTTCAATTTTAACACGTTTGAGCATTTGTCTTACAATTACCTCAATATGTTTATCATTGATTTCAACACCTTGCAAACGGTATACTCTTTGTACTTCTTGTATCATATAGTCTTGTACGCCTCTGATACCTTTAATTTTTAATATATCATGAGGATTTACACTACCTTCTGTAATCTCATCGCCTGCCTCTATTACATCACCATCATATACTTTAATACGAGAGCCATAAGGTATCAAATAGTCTTTTGTTTCTCCCGTTTCCATATCTGTGATAATAACTTCTCTTTTCTTTTTGGTATCGCTAATAGCAACTTTACCACCAAATTCTGCAATAATAGCAAGTCCTTTTGGCTTTCTTGCCTCAAAAAGTTCTTCAACACGAGGAAGACCTTGTGTAATATCATCTCCTGCAATACCGCCTGTATGGAATGTTCTCATTGTAAGCTGTGTGCCAGGTTCACCAATAGACTGTGCTGCAATAATACCAACAGATTCACCTATTCTAACAAAGCGACCACTTGCCATATTTGCACCATAGCATTTTGAACAAATACCAATTTCAGAGCGACAAGTCAATACAGTTCTAATCAAAACTTTTTTCACACCTGCTTTTTCTACTTTTTCAGCTTGGTCAGGCGTTACCATAGTATCTTTTGGAACTAATATCTCTCCTGTTTCAGGGTGAACAATATCCAATATAGACCAACGTCCTCTAATTCTATCCTGCAAACTTTCAATTACTTCGTTGCCGTCCATAAATGCAGATACCCAAAGTCCTGGTGTATCTTCTCCTTGGTCTTCACAACATTGCCATTCTCTTATAATAATATCCTGTGAAACGTCAACCAATCTTCTTGTCAAATATCCAGAGTCTGCTGTTCTTAAAGCAGTATCTGTCAATCCTTTTCTAGCACCATGTGCGGATATGAAATACTCCAAAACGGAAAGACCTTCACGGAAATTAGATTTAATAGGCAATTCTATAATACCACCAGAAGGGTTTGCCATAAGCCCCCTCATACCTGCAAGCTGTTTAATCTGGCTGTTAGAACCACGGGCACCAGAATCCGCCATCATAAATATATTATTATATTTTCCTAATCCGGCAAGCAAGGCGTCTGTAATTTTATCATTAGCAATATTCCATGCTTCAATTACTTTGTTATGTCTTTCTTCATCTGTCATCAAACCACGTCTAAATTTTTTAGTAATTTCTTCCACTTGCATTTCTGCTTCTTGTAAAAAGTCCTTTTTCTTTTCTGGTATTACCATATCAGATACTGAAACAGTTAATGCTGCTCTTGTTGAAAATTTATATCCTAATGCTTTAATCTGGTCTAATACAATAGCTGTTTGTGTAGAACCACAACGATTAATACATCTGTTTATAATTTTACCAATATCTTTCTTTTTTACTAAAGAATGTATTTCATACTGGAATTTTTCATCTTCATTTGTTCTATCTACATAGCCCAAATTTTGAGGAATTGCCTCATTAAATATAATGCGACCTACCGTAGTATCCACCATTCTGGATTCTTTTACACCATCAAATTCCAATGTTCTTCTTACTCTAATTTTAGCGTGCAATGTAATGACATGATTATCATAAGCAAGTATTGCTTCCTTTTCATCTTTAAATGCTTTTCCTTCTCCTTTTTCTCCATCTTTTTCCAAAGTTAAATAATACATACCTAGTATCATATCCTGTGATGGTACTGTAACAGGACCACCATCAGATGGTTTTAATAAATTGTTAGGAGAAAGCAATAAAAATCTACATTCTGCTTGTGCTTCCACAGACAATGGCACATGAACTGCCATTTGGTCACCATCAAAGTCTGCATTATATGCTGTACATACCAATGGATGTAATTTAATTGCTCTACCTTCTACTAATACTGGTTCAAATGCTTGTATACCAAGTCTATGAAGTGTAGGCGCTCTATTCAGCATAACAGGGTGCTCTTTAATCACATCCTCAAGTATGTCCCAAACCTCTGTTTGCAAACGTTCTACCATTCTTTTAGCAGATTTAATATTGTGTGCTAAACCATCTTCTACCAATTTTTTCATAACAAATGGTTTAAATAATTCTATTGCCATTTCTTTAGGCAAACCACACTGATATATTTTCAATTCAGGACCTACTACAATAACAGAACGTCCAGAATAGTCAACACGTTTTCCAAGCAGATTTTGACGGAAACGTCCTTGTTTTCCCTTCAGCATATCAGAAAGTGACTTCAAAGGTCTGTTTCCGGGACCAGTAACTGGTCTTCCTCTTCTGCCATTATCAATTAAAGCGTCTACTGCTTCCTGCAACATTCTTTTTTCATTTCTTACAATAATATCTGGCGCACCCAAATCAAGCAGTCTTTTTAAACGGTTATTTCTATTAATAACACGTCTGTAAAGGTCATTCAAATCACTTGTTGCAAAACGACCACCATCTAACTGCACCATAGGTCTAATTTCAGGAGGAATGACAGGAATTGCGTCCAATATCATCCACTCTGGTTTATTATTAGAAAGTCTAAAAGATTCTAATACTTCCAATCTTTTTATAATTCTAATTCTTTTTTGTCCTGTAGTATCTACAAGTTGTTTTTTCAATTCTTCTGCATCTTTTTCTAAATCAATATCCATAAGCAACTGCTTAATTGCTTCTGCACCCATTGCTGCTTTAAATGCATTACCATATTTATCATATGCTTCTCTAAAATCCTTTTCTGTCAAAAGCTGTTTATACTGCAATTCTGTATTGCCTGGGTCTAAAACAACATAAGAGGCAAAATATAATACTTTTTCCAATGCCCTTGGTGACATAGAAAGTATTAAACCCATACGAGAAGGGATTCCTTTAAAATACCATATATGAGATACAGGTGCTGCAAGCTCAATATGTCCCATTCTTTCTCTTCTAACTTTTGCTTTTGTTACTTCAACGCCACATCTGTCACAAACAACGCCTTTATATCTGATTCTTTTATATTTACCGCAGTGACATTCCCAGTCTTTTGTTGGACCAAATATTCTTTCACAAAAAAGTCCGTCTCTTTCTGGCTTTAATGTTCTATAATTAATGGTTTCTGGTTTTTTGACTTCCCCTCTTGACCATTCGTGTATTTTTTCAGGAGATGCTAAGCCGATTTTGATAGAATCAAAAACGATACCTTGTTCCGCATTTTGCATGGATTATCATGCCCCTTTCTTATTCCTCGTCCAAATCAATGTCATCTAAATCGTCATCATCAATTAAATCATCTACATCATCATCTGCATAATCATCTAATAAATCATCGTCGTCATTTTCCGACTCTGTACCTTCTTCATCATCAAAAAGAAAATCAATTAAATTTTCTTCTTCAGACATAGGCATATTTTGATGTTCCATAAAAGGATGTCTTTTGTCATCGTCATCTCTTTCATATCCATCAATATTTACATTTAAATCATCTACATCATCAATAGATTCTTTAATTTCCACTTCTGTTTGGTCTTCTCTCAACACTCTAATATCTAAAGCAAGTGACTGCAACTCTTTCAAAAGTACTTTGAAAGATTCTGGAACACCAGGCTCTGGTATATTTTCACCTTTTACAATAGATTCATATGTTTTTACACGTCCTACAATATCATCAGATTTTACAGTCAAAATTTCTTGTAATGTATATGCTGCGCCATATGCTTCCAACGCCCATACTTCCATTTCTCCAAATCTTTGACCGCCAAATTGTGCTTTACCACCTAATGGTTGCTGTGTAACAAGAGAATAAGGACCTGTGGAACGAGCATGAATTTTATCATCAACTAAATGGTGCAGTTTCAAATAATGCATAAAACCTATTGTGACTCTATTATCAAACAGTTCTCCTGTTCTACCATCACGAAGTTCAACTTTACCATCTCTACTCAGTTTAACGCCTTTCCATTCTTCTCTGTGTTCTCTATTTTCATAAAGTTCATCATAAATATCGCCTTGCAATAAGTCCTTCCACTTTTCAGAAAATTCTTCCCAGCTTGTATTAACATAATCATTTGCCATTTCCAATGTATCCATAATGCTGACTTCATCTGCACCATCAAATACAGGTGTTGCAACTTTCCAGCCTAATGCTTTTGCTGCAAGACTTAAATGTGTTTCCAATACCTGACCAATATTCATACGAGAAGGAATACCCAAAGGATTTAATACAATGTCCAAAGGTCTGCCATTTGGTAAAAATGGCATATCTTCCACAGGCAATACTCTGGAAACAACACCCTTATTTCCGTGTCTACCTGCCATTTTATCACCAACGGAAATTTTTCTTTTTTGTGCAATATATACTCTAACAAGTTGATTGACTCCAGGACCAATATCATCGCCGTTTTCTCTTGTAAATATTTTAACATCTACAATAATACCTGTTTCACCATGAGGTACTCTCAATGAAGTATCTCTGACTTCTCTTGCTTTTTCACCAAATATTGCTCTTAATAATCTTTCTTCTGCTGTTAATTCTGTTTCACCTTTTGGTGTTACTTTTCCAACTAATATATCGTTAGGACGAACTTCTGCACCAATACGAACAATACCTCTTGCGTCCAAATCTCTTAATGCGTCCTCACCCACATTAGGAATATCTCTTGTAATTTCCTCAGGTCCTAATTTGGTATCTCTTGCCTCAGATTCAAATTCATTTACATGTACAGAAGTATACACATCTTCTTGCACCAATTTTTCACTCAATAAAACAGCGTCCTCGTAGTTATAACCTTCCCATGTCATAAAGCCGATAAGAGGATTTTTACCAAGTGCTAATTCACCATTTGATGTAGATGCACCATCTGCTATAATTTGTCCTTTTTTTACTCTGTCGCCTTGGTTAATAATTGGTCTTTGATTCAAGCAAGTACTTTGATTACTTCTTTGATACTTTATCAAACGATATATGTCACGTTTTCCTTCATCTGTTTTAATAATCATTTCATTTGCAGAAACTTTTTCAGCTACACCAGCATTTTTTGCAATTACACAAATGCCAGAATCTTTTGCTGTTTTATATTCCATACCTGTACCAACAATAGGAGAATCTGTTACAAGTAAAGGTACAGCCTGACGTTGCATATTAGAACCCATAAGCGCTCTGTTAGCATCATCATTTTCCAAGAATGGTATCAATGCCGTTGCTACAGAAACCATTTGTTTAGGAGAAACGTCCATTAAATGAATTTCTTTTCTATCTACCTCAATAATATCTTCTCTATGACGTCCAGAAACTTTTCTATTCATAAAATGTCCTTGTTCGTCTAAAGGTTCATTTGCTTGTGCAACATTATAATTTTCTTCTTCATCTGCTGTAACATATACAAATTCATCTGTAACTCTAGGCTCATCTCCACTTTGGTCTACTTTTCTATAAGGTGCTTCAATAAAGCCATATTCATTTATTCTTGCAAATGTTGCAAGAGAGTTAATCAATCCAATGTTAGGACCTTCAGGCGTTTCAATAGGACACATTCTACCATAATGAGAATGGTGAACGTCACGCACTTCAAATCCCGCTCTTTCTCTTGATAAACCACCAGGACCTAATGCAGATAAACGACGTTTATGTGTCAATTCAGAAAGCGGATTATTCTGGTCCATAAACTGTGATAACTGTGAACTTCCAAAAAACTCTTTTATTGCTGCTGTAACAGGACGCACATTAATAAGTGCTTGTGGCGTTACGACTGCAATATCTTGTGTTGTCATTCTTTCTCTGACCACTCTTTCCATTCTAGAAAGACCAATGCGAAATTGATTTTGAAGTAATTCTCCAACAGAACGAATACGTCTATTACCCAAATGGTCAATATCGTCTACATTACCATAACCATAATCCAACTGCATAACATAGTTAATAGATGCCATAATGTCCTCTAATGTAATATGTTTTGGAAGCAGTTCGTGAATATTTTCTTTTATTACTGCTTTAATTTCTTCTGCTGTATCATAGCCTTCTAATATTTTCATCAAAACAGGATAGTATACTTTTTCTTTAATACCTAATTCTGCACCTGTTAAATCAAATTCAGCTAAATAAGGGTCAATATCTACCACTTGATTGGTTAATATTTTCACTTTTCTATCTTCTTGTTCTTCTTGTTCAATATAAATATACGCTACACCTGTATTTTGTATTTCATCGCAAAGTTCTAATGTTAATTTCATACCTGCCTCTGCAACTACCTCGCCCGTCATAGTATCAACCACATTTTCTGCTAATATTGCGCCTTTTACTCTATTACGAAGTGCCAATTTTTTATTAAATTTATAACGACCTACTTTTGCTAAATCATAACGCTTTGCATCAAAAAACATACCTCTTAAAAGTGTTTCAGAACTTTCCACTGTTGGAGGTTCTCCTGGACGTAGTTTTTTATACAGTTCCACTAAGCCTTCTTCATAAGATTTTGAAACATCTTTTTCTATTGTAGCAAGTATTTTAGGTTCTTCTCCAAATAATTCCAGTATTTCTGCATCACTGCCAATACCTAACGCTCTAATTAAAACAGTTACAGGTACTTTTCTTGTACGATCTACTCTAACATAAAAAACATCATTAGAGTCTGTTTCATATTCCAGCCAAGCACCTCTGTTTGGTATAACAGTAGCAGAAAGCAATTTCTTTCCCACTTTGTCAAAATCAGAAGCATAATAAATACCTGGAGAACGCACCAGTTGGCTAACAATAACACGCTCTGCACCGTTGATAATAAATGTACCCGTTTCTGTCATCAACGGAAAATCTCCCATAAAAATTTCTTGTTCTTTAATTTCATCTAATTCTTTGTTATACAGTCTTGCTTTCACTTTTAGAGCTGCTGCATAAGTTGCATCTCTTTCTTTACATTCTTCAATAGAATATTTAGGCTCAGAATCTAAAGTAAAATCGGTCAATTTTAACTCCAGATTACCGCTAAAATCCATAATGGGAGAAATATCCTCAAAGACCTCTTTTAAACCCTCATTCAAAAACCATTGATAGCTGTCTTTTTGAACTTCAATCAGGTTTGGCATTTCAAGAACTTCATTGATTCTTGAGTAACTCATTCTTACACTGTCACCCAAAGGGAGTGCGTGAATTCTGTTCTTTTCCATCTATGTCACCTCTCGAAAATATTCATTACACTGTGGAAACAATTTTTTTTTACACAAAAAATTTAGAATCAAACAAAGCTAGACCTTTGCTTGTACCACCTTTCATCAGCAGTCATAACAAAAGTCTTTCCATGAAGATTCTAATTTTATAAAATTAGGGTGTTTCTGCATATTCACAAACCCCCCTTACGTAAAATTGCACAACACTTAATCTTATATATTTTCTTTTCGACAAGTTCTAATATAATATAACATTTATTTGATACAAATTTTCATAAAAATTTGTTGAAATTTATTTGTTACTGTGTTATACTATTAAAAAGAAAATATATTAGTGTGTAACTTAGCTGATATAGCCAATATTTTACCATATCATGGTCTTGTTGTCAAGGTCTTTTTTTTATGTCTATTTTTCATAATTTTAATAATTTACTAATATTTTTAAAACAAAATAACAATGATTTTATCAATAACTGCATTTAAGGAAGTGTTGTGATTATGAAAAAACTTTTTCTAGCCATTTTTATTATACTTTTTCCATATTCTATTGTATTATTAATCACTAGCTTATTTCATACAACATTAATGAAATATCTTTTTCATAATAATATTTATATTGGCGTTTTTTATATTGGTACTTTGTGGATAATAGCATTAATTAGTGCTATTTTTATTTGTATTAAAAATATTATAAACAATAATAATGCACTTGAAACAGCAAAAATAAATATGATAATAAAAATACTGCAAATACCTGCTTATATATTTATTTTTATAATAGGACTTGCTTGTCTGTTTACAATATTTACATTCGGAATTTCTTTTTTATTAATCACTTTAGATTGTGCCTCTATTTTTTTAACTGGAATAATTGGAGTATCCGCTGTAAAATGTAATTATACAGAAAAAATTTTATCATCAAAAGAATTGTTTTTATACAGCATATTACAATTTGTTTTTTGTGCTGATATTGTCAGTGCTGTTATATTATATCAAAAATCAAAATCTGCAAATATTCTAAAATAATTATATTACAATTATTTCATATTGGAGGGGACAATATTATGGAAATTACTACTCGTATCGCAACACCACAAGATGCAAAATCATTGCTTGATATTTATACTCCCTATGTAAAAAATACTGCTATTACATTTGAATATGAAGTACCCTCTTTGCAAGAATTTACAAACAGAATTGCTCATACACTACAAAAATATCCCTATATTGTAGCAGAAATAAATAATAAAATAGTTGGTTATGCTTATGCGAGTGTATTTAATGAAAGACCTGCGGCAAGCTGGACAACAGAAGTCTCTATTTATGTAGAACAGAACAGCAAAAAAAAGGGCATTGGAAAAAAACTTTATGAAACATTAGAAAAAATATTATTATTACAAAATATTGTAAATGTAACTGCTTGTGTTGCCTGCCCAGAACAAAATGATGAATACCTCAATACAAACAGCTTAAATTTTCATATCCATATGGGTTATACGATTGTGGGGAAATTTTATAAATGTGGTTATAAATTTCATAGATGGTATCATATTATTTGGCTTGAAAAACATATTGCTCCTCATATGTTAAAACAACCCTCTTTTCAAAAATTTGATGATATCAAATCTATTATTACCAAAAT
>CAJUNT010000036.1 GCA_910587735.1 uncultured Clostridia bacterium | reverse complement strand
TGATAGCAATAAAACGAACACCCAACGACGGCAATATTTGTCGCAAATATTTTCCTGTCTGTATGTAATCTCTGCCAAATCTGGATAAATCTTTTACAACAATGCAATTTACTTTTTCTGCTCTGATGTCCTCCATCATTTGCTGAAATGCTGGTCTGTCAAACAAAACACCTGTATAACCATCGTCCACTTTTTCAGAAACAATTTCAATATCTGAATGTTTTTTTACAAAATCTCTAATTAACATTTTTTGATTGGAAATGCTGTTACTTTCATTATCTTTTTCATTGGTGTAGGAAAGTCTTGTATAACTAATTGCTTTATATTTTGACATAAAAAAATCACTCCTTAAAAATTTACAGACTTCTCCCGTAAATTCAAGAGTGATACAATTTCTCTTTATTCAGTTTATACCTTTTCTCTTTTTCCGTTATTAGTATATCACACTTTTTACAAGAAGTCTACTACAAATTTGATTACAGTAATATTCCTTTTAAGCAGTCCTCCAATGATAAGCTATTTTCTGAAAATTTGGATATGACAACATATTTGCCACATTTAAAACAATAAGGATTTTTAATCTGCCTCACATAATCTTTTATTCTTTCCTCTTTAGGTAAATCTGTATCAATCACAACATCTCTGATGTCTACTAATTTATCCCTGTCAATTATTTTTTGCTTACTTTTCATAATTAAATCGCTCCTCCATTATTTTTATATTTTTTTAATAGAAAAGACAAAACACTTAAAAAATATCCTGTCTTTTCTATTAAAATTTCTGTCAGACTGCAACATTGTAGCCTGACAGAAATATTTTAATGTATTTTATAATTTTTTTCTTTTGTACTGTATTCTAATATAACAAGATTATATTTTTAGCTCATTCCCCAGTACGGAATATACAAACTGCTAAAAAGCTGTCACAAATACCGCCGATACGTGTTATATTGCAGTTGACAAGTCTGCACACGATATTCGCAGTATTCCTCATTTACTATGCGAGGTACACAACAGTGACTTTCTAAAACTTATGGAATCGCTCCAATATTTTTTATATTATCATGGCAATTCTTCATAATATTAAAAATCGTTTGTATACTGATATGAATAGTTTCCTATTTTTTTGTCAAGGTACAATAAAAAGGTATCACGAAAAACCTTCTTACTATATAGGTCACTTCTAAGGCGAAATTAGGGGTAGTTTTTATAAAATTTTTTTAATTTTTTTTAAAACAACCACAATAGATTCTTTTACTGAAGTCATATGACATTTTTCCATCTGTGCGATTTCTGTGTAACTGTAACCACAAATACGGTTTAAGTAAAATCTTCTCTGTTGTGTTTTTGTACAAGTGCTTACAATTCTTTGGATTTCTTTTAGCTGCTCTCTGTTGACACAATAATCCTCTAAATTTTCAGCAACTCTTTTTTGATGTATTATGTAATCACTCAACTCTCTAGTATCAAAGTGTCTTCTTTTTTCATTTCTTTGTCGTTCCTGTTGTTTGTTTTCTTCCTGCAAAACTGCATAAACTTCTTCAGATACTTCAACAGAAACCATTTTTCCATTACTATCTTTGATTTCAATTTTTCTCATTTTCTTCTCCTCCAAATTTTGAATTTTTGCTGAACTCAAAATTGGATAGGAGGAGAACGACAATGTTTTTTTAACAAAAAAAAGAACAAGTAGAATATAAAATTTACTCGTTCTTTTTGTTTTCTATATGGATTGAAAAAATAAAAAGGATGATTTCTTATAGCATACATTTTATTAAAATTGTTTTGTAAATAGCCAAAGTTTTATTTTTACGGAATAAAAAAAGAGCCAACTATTTTACATAAAAATATGTAACATTCCTTGGCTCTTTTCTCTTTTGTATTTTTTCAATATTATTTTATTATTTTTTATTTCAAAAATTTTTTAACAAACTATCAGAATCAAAAAAATTCTACTTTTTAGAATCTGTTCAAGATTACACTGTTAAACATAAAAATAAGACATAAAACAAAGATATCTGTATCCTTATTCTATGTCTGCATTTTTATTGTTTTCTAAAGTTCTTTTTGTATTTTAGAAGTTATTACAAGACTTTTTTTGCTGTCATGCCATACTGTTCCATTGCCCAATATTGAAACTTGGTTTCATTTTGAGTTGTGGTATTTCCTCTTGGGTCTACAATAGGCTTGTCATCTTTTGGGTCATACTCTCCAGATGTTTCTTTCCATACACCATACAGTAATTGATAAATGCTATAACCAAATTTACTTTTTATATAGAAATATTGCGTTTTTTCTTAGCATTATAAATCAACTATAAAAATCTTTATTTGATTTTTTTAATGAGCTTAATGAACAAATACAAAATTTTTTAAACATATCATACAATTCTTCTTTTCTAGCAATGTTTTGAATCCATCTATTTGGAATAGCATTGAATCCATAGTAAATACCTGCAATTCCTCCTACAATAGCTGCTATTGTATCTGTATCTCCTCCTAAATTGATAGCTTTTAAAATTGCTTTTTGATATTCATCTGTGCTAAAAAAGGTCCATATTACTGCTTCTAGTGTATCCACAACATAGCCTGTAGAATTAATTTCGTTCTCAGTAGTATTAATAATTGTTTTATTTAAAATCCTTTCAAAATATCTAAATTCATTCAAATATTTTTCTTGGCAATTGTTATAAATAAATTTTATCGTTCTCTCTAAGGCTTCCTCCTTTTTATATCCCAAAATAATTTGGATTGTAAATTCAACATAAAAAATACATGCTAATTTAGAACGATTGTGGTTATGAGTTAAAGAAGAAACCTCTTCGACCATATTTATCAGTTCATATTCCTTTAAATTTTGTCCATAAAATGCAATCGGTAGGACTCTCATTAAAGAACCATTTCCATTGTCAGTTTCTAACTTTCCTCCACAATCTGTAGGAGATTTTCCACTAATTATTTTTATAATAGCATCTCTTGTAGAGTTTCCTATATCAAATACTGTTCCATATGGTGTAAAACTCTCTCCTTGATAGAATTTTACAAAATTTTCCGCCACCTTTTTTATGGAATAGCCATTATTAATTGCATCAATTAAGCATATTGTCAATGAAGTATCATCTGACCATGTTCCAAATGGTTGATGATATGTTCCATATGCACGCATTTCTTTAATTGGGTCTTCTTTTCTTTCCTGTCGTGTTGAAAACTCAACAGGGACTCCTAATATATCTCCAATACAAAAACCAAATAATCCACCATATACTTTATTCTCTCTATCATCTGCTATTTGTATATCTATCGGCTGATTACTTTCATACACATAACATTCTTTTTCAGGAAATAATACATACTTTGGTTTCCTTTCCTTGTCATAATACTTACAATATAATGCATTTCCTTCTATATAATTGATACAAGTTTCACATTGTGGTACACATATTTCTACTAAAGCTCCATTTCTATATGATTCAACATCTGCTTTCCATCGTTCTATTATAGAATTCATTTTATTTTTTTTATCCATTTATTTTCTCACCTCTATTTTAATTCCACTATTATATATAATATTCCTTTCTTTTCTTCTGCAAATGTAATTAACATCTCTTGCCCTACATTAAATAATATCTCTGATTCATGTGGAAGTTGACTAATAGATGAAATGTTTAAAGCTTTCGCTCCTTTAGCTGCTTTTATAGTTATTTCCATATTTCCCAAAAAACTATCTGCAACCCCTCTATATATTGATGTACTCATAAAGCCTTTTTCTACAAATGTCTTTCCCACAAGTTTATTGATAGGTAATTTTTGTAATTTTCCTAAAGTTTCCTTAGACGTGCCTCTATATAAAGTCATATTTTCTGGTAATCTTGCGTTATTTAATGCTGATTTCATGGCATTTACCGTAAGTTCATTATCAGGTGTTAATTTTCCTATTCCTCGCAAAGACTTATTAATATTGATATAATTAGCTCCTGTATATGTTTTCAATGCTTCTAATTGTACATCATTCAAATCAGCAATATTTTGGATTGATTTACTGTTTTTTATCACCTTTGTAGTAGTTCCAACTGTAATGTCATCAGTCATACCAAAAGCAGCCTTTAATACATTTTTAGGAGTGACTCCTTTTTTAGCCAGATATGTAATTCCATTTTTAGTATAAACTGGTGCTCTTACTTTGAAATAAGCACCAACAGTTTCTAAAACTGTTTTTCCCATACCTTTAAAAGTATACCCTCTATATTCCTCTGATGTCATGCCATACTGTTCCATTGCCCAATATTTAAACTTGGTTTCATTTTGAGTATGTACATTTCCTCTTGGGTCTACAATAGGCTTGTCATCTTTTGGGTTATACTCTCCAGATGTTTCTTTCCATACTTCGTACAGTAATTCATAAATGCCATCATCAAATTTGTTTTCTGCCGTAATACGAATTTCATCTGGTGTAAATTCTAATACTGACGCTTTTCTTTCTGCTGCTTGTGATGCAAATAGTTGCTCTATTGCGTCCACTGGCATATCTACAATCACATTTTCTGGGCTGTCAAAAAAAATGTCAGGTGCCTTTTTGTCTATTCTATCCCCCTCGCCATCTATTATCATGGAACTGCCAATACAGGATATTTCTATTTTTTTAAATTATATTTGTATTGACTTTTTTACAGTTATTGAAATTCTTTTTGTATCTTGGAAATTATTGTGTCATTATCTGCATTAAATGTTATAACACTTTCCATATATTCTTTTCCCTTTTTAATTATTTCTTCTTTTAATTGATAAAAGTCAACTACTTGATTTGCCCAATCACTAGGCTTTGCTTTTATTAAATGAAATTCTATATCTTGAGAGCCTTGTTCTTTTTTTGCTTCTATAATACTAATTATTACTTGATTATCGTTTTTCTTAAATTCAATCCATGTATTATAAGACTCTACATCACTTAATGCAACATATTCTTTTGTTTCTAAATTTTTAATAACCCTAGTCAATCTTTCAAACCAATCATATAATGAAGTTTTTTCCATAAATTCTTCTATTTCTTTTGGATATATTTCACCATAATCATATCCATTACATTTTATTTGAAAAAATCCATTTTGCCCTATAAAATCATCATAATCATTGGCTATTATTCGATAATTTATTTTAAACATATCATTACTCCTATCTAAAATCCTTTACATCATATTTATATATACCATAAGCAGTATCAAACGTTCCATCTGCTTTTATGCAAACATGTATAATTTCTCCATTTACTTCTATTGAATTCAATCCTGTTTTTCCCTGACTTCGTAAAATGTTATACGCTTCTTGTGTATACTGTATAATTTTTTCTTCAGATAAATCTTTATTAAAAAATGTAGTTTTGTTTAATTTTTTAGCTAAATTTTCGTCTGTTAAATATTTAGCTTGTTCTGCCATGCCATCAAATGTATGTTTCTTAAAATGTTGAATATTATTTTTGGACAATGTAAATACTTCTGTACTTTCTCGTACGATATTCTTTTTTGCTTCATTTTTTATACTTTCCTCTGCTACATCTTTTACTGTGTTTTGTACCTGTCTTCTTCCGTCATTTTCTGCTACAAATCCAATAGAAGTATCAACGGGAACACCATTTGCAAAATCTTTTACTGTTTTTGCTGCATTTTTAATCATACTAGGTAATGCTAAAATAGCAAGTACTTTATCTTTCGCTAGCTCTATTTCACCAAGTGTTTTTAAAGTACCCTCAACCGTATACCCTCTATATTCCTCTGCTGTCATGCCATACTGTTCCATTGCCCAATATTTAAACTTGGTTTCATTTTTAGTTGTGGTATTTCCCCTTGGGTCTACAATAGGCTTGTCATCTTTTGGGTCATACTCTCCAGATGTTTCTTTCCATACTCCATACAGTAATTGATAAATGCCATCATCAAATTTATTTTCTGCTGTAATGCGGATTTCATCTGGTGTAAATTCCAATACTGCCACTTTTCTTTCTGCTGCATGTGATGCAAATAGTTGCTCTATTGCGTCTACTGGCACATCTACAATGACATTTTCTGGGCTGTCAAAAAAAATGTCAGGTGCCTTTTTATCTATTCTATCCCCCTCGCCATCTATTATCATGGAACTGCCAATACAGGATATTTCTATTTTTTTGCCTGCTGTAATATTCAGCTTTGCTCCTGCTTTCAAATTGATGTTATTTGCAAGTAGTTCAATATTGCCATCACTACTAATAGAAATTCCTTTACCATCTTCCATCTGTATGGCAGAAATATCTCCCGTTGTATGATATTTTATCATGCCATCATTTAAAAGCATACCCTTTTGCCCTGGTGTCGTCAAATATTTTTCATAAGGGGCATTACTTCCAGATACTTTTGCTGCTTTTTCTGGTTGTTTTCCTCCCTTTGATGTATTTAATGATTGAAGTAGTTTATTAAAATCTCCATTATCAGAACAAATAATATAGTGTTCCGTTTCGTCTTTTGTAGGGAAGTGCAGCCGCATAGTGTCGCCTCTCTCTGGCATAATACAAAATCCGCTGTCACTTCCTGCTGTAAAGCATTGTGGTTGCGGGAACCAAAATGCAGTTGCGATGTCTTGCTGTTCTTCATCAATATGCAAATGCAGTTTTGTGAAATTTCGTTTGACATCAATTACTGTTCCTGTCAAACTATTTCCCCTTAAAGCATTGTTATACAAGCGTGGAAATGCAATGCCTTTTTTCTGCTGTATCACATAATTGCTCCTTAAGATACCATCTTTTTTTAAAAGGGTGCTTGTTTTTTCTATTACAATATACTGCATATCTTGAAAACGTACCACATCACCTAATTCATAATGTTCCGTAATGTCATACAGCTCATACTGTATATAATCTCCTTGCCAAATTGTATTTACTTTTTTATTTACAACTTCCTTTTCTGCCTTTTCCAATAATCTATGTACTTTATGCCTGCAATACGGTACAATCTTTTCTTCTCGTCCTTTGGGCAAGCCTATAAAAAACTGTGTTTGCTTTCCTGTCATATTTGGAATCAATCCTAAGTTTTCTATGGAGGCAACTCTTTTGATAAATTCCCAATCCGTTTCTTGAAACTGTAACAAAAAGCGTCCTACTTTTTTGCTTCGGCTTTGTTCTGTCCAAATATAGGTCATACCCGGAAAATTGTATTCCTGAATAGCCTTATCAATAATATCTTGATAAGTGCTATTTTCATTTTGATAAGAAACATTTTGCTTTTTGATATCAATATATTTTGTAAGACTGACACCATCAATATGAATATAGTAAATACCGTTTTTCCTCTCTACTGTCAAGCATTGTATCATTCCCCCAAAATGAACAATATCTTGTTCCTCTGTTTTTTGAATGATTTTAATTGCTTGTTTGCTTAACAATTCTGTTTCATATTTTAAAGCAGATTGTTCTGATACCATTGCAGTTAGTTTGATTGTTGTATGCTCATTTATTTTTTGGTGTATGGTAATATCCTCTAGCGTTTCATATCCGCCAAATATTTCCATTACAATATTTTCATAGGAAGCTGTGTTTTGATAACACTGCATAATATTATCCCCTTACTATTTTATTACTTTTTTTTCATAGAATTGCTTACTCTTTTCTTTTTTTCTTCTTCATAATTATGATTGATTGTTTTTTTGATATGTTTTAGAATTGTTATTTTCAAAAGAGGTAAGCAGTGCGTCTCCTACAAGAGTTAACAAATCTAACATTTTATTTTATTATAAAAAAATTGATATTGTTTTTAATAACAAATAATCAATACAATTATCTGTATACTAATAACAGTTTTTTCTTGGTGCGTCCTTACTAAAAAATAGATTTCTCAGCACATAGCTTATAATCACTTTAGAAAATAGTCACAACAGTGTATTATGGAAAAAATTTTTTATAATGATTCTGAATGGATAGTAAAGTATATTGAAAAAAATAGAGATATTTCTGTAATACCATCACAGAAAAACAGAAAAGAATATAATAAAGATATTTATAAAAATCGAAATCAAATAGACTGCTTTTTTAAGCGATTAAAACAGTTTAGAAGAATTGTAACAATATATGTTTTCATTTTTATCATTCGTACAACTCACTATAGTTTTAATTACAATACCAAAATTTTGCTTAATTGTTTAGCTTTATCCCAATATTATAGTAATCACACAATCTAACAAGGGCTACTGTACAATAACTCTCTAATAAGTCCATAAAGTACAATAACCCTTTCTTTTCTACCACTAACAATTCATGCGTCCTACAGCACCAACAGAAACATCAAATATGATACCAATTAACATTCCTTTTAAAAAATAAATCATCATAAGCAACAACAGTTTTTTAATTTTGTTACAATATTACAATCGCAATCATTGTTCATTATAATTTTTCCGATACCATCCGCAATAATTTCTCCAGAAATTGGATTTTTTATACTTGTGATTTCTCCATTTATCATGGCTTTTACATCACTCTTTTCAAAAGATAAATCAAAGTCTATCATTTCACATTCTTCTAATACAATACCTTTTGCATAACACAGAGGTTGTGTACCAATAATTTTACAGCGTATTAAATGAAGATTTTCAGAATACCAGCCTAAATACTCTCCTTTTATTACACTATCATAAACTGTCACATTTTTACTATGCCAAAAAGCATCTTTTGTATTCAATTCACAGTTATGAAAAGTAACATTTTCTGTATATTGAAAAGAATATTTTGCAGTCATATGCAGTCTGTTAAATTCCATTTCTGAAGAATGTAAAAAAGGATACTCTGATACAAGTTTGCAATTCTGCATCGTCACATTATGACAAAACCAACCAAATTCTATGGAATTGATATTACAATCTGAAATTGTTACATTGTTACATTCACGTAATGCTTTTACACCACCTAATTCTGAGTTTTTAATTTGAATTTCTTTATCATACCAAAGTGCTGCGCGACAAGTTTCTGTCATTTTAATTTGATTGATATTTGCCTTTGTAGTATGCCAAAAAGGATATCTTAATAAAAAATTACAATTTTCTACCATAATGTTAGAGGTTTCTTTTAAAGCAGATTCTCCATCAGCAATACCTTCAAAATTACAATTTATAATTTTAGCGTCTTTTATTCCATAAAAAGCTCTTTCTTCATCATGTATTTCATTTGCATATATCGTCATAATTTTCTTTCCTTTCTATTATGTATTTGTCCTCTTCTTTTCTATTATTTTATATTAAAAGTAATCAAATAACAAATACTTATATTGAATGTTTATTTATAGTTTTAAAGCATAATAATGATAGAAGTGAATAAATATGAAATCAAAATAGCAATAGAACAAAATCCTGTTGTAGAAGCTTGGGAAAACAAAATAATTTCTACTGCTTTTTGTATTGTATACAAACAAAAACCACTGAATTATGGATAATTCAGTGGTTTTTATTTTATTTATTGAAAGGCATCTTTAAAAAATGTTTCTAATTTATCAAAAGGAATTACATCCATTTGGTCATATAAATCGGTATGAGAAGCTCCAGGGATTATCATAAGTTCTTTGTTATCTCCCTTTAAAAGTTTATACGCCTCTTGACTATACATCAAAGAGTGTGCATTTTCTCCATGTACCAAAAGAACTGCACTCCTAATTTCAGGAGCATACTCAAACAATCGCATATTCATAAGAGAACCACTTGCGGTAGCTGTCCAACCATCATTGGAATTGCCACAGCGAGGGTGGTAGCCTCTTTCTGTTTCATAATAGTCAATATAATCTTTTAAATATTGAGGAGCATCTTCTGGTGCTTGTTCTGGTAATCCTCCACCAGCAGTATATACACCATTTTTATATGCTTCTGTTCTTTGATTGTTATATGCAACACGTGCCTCATATCTTCCATTTTCATCAATAGAATCAAAATACCCAAGTGCTGTATTACGGCTCATATCATACATGGTGATTGCAGCAGTTGCTTTTATTCTGGTATCTAGTGCTGCCGTTTGTACAGCCATACCGCCCCAGCCACAAATTCCAATAATTCCTATTTTCTCTGGGTCAACATTTTCCTGCGTGGAAAGAAAATCAATGGCAGCTTGATAATCTTCTACATTGATATCAGGAGAGTTAAATGCTCTTGGATAACCACTGCTTTCTCCTGTAAAAGAAGGGTCAAAAGCAATCGTTAAAAATCCTTTTTTTGCCATCTCTTGTGCATATAATCCAGAACTTTGTTCTTTTACTGCACCAAATGGACCACAAACAGCAATTGCTGGGAGTTTGCCCGTATATTCTTTTGGCTCATACATATCAGCAGCTAATGTAATACCAAAATGATTTGTAAATGTTACTTTTTTATGATTTACCTCATCGCTAAGAGGGAAAACTTTGTCCCATTCTTCTGTCATTGCAATTTCTTCTATATGAATTGTTCTATCTTTCATTTCTCCATAATGAACCACATTTGTTTCCTCCAATTTAGATGTATTATTTTCTGTTGTTGGTTGTTGTGTTGTTGCCTGTGTTTGTGTAGCGCACGCTGTTGCAGATAAAGCAATCATAGCAGCAACAACTGTTAAAAAAATTCGTTTTTTCATAATATTTTCCTCCTGTTTTAAATATTTACATTATTTCAATTCAAAATGAATATCAACATTTCCTTTTCCGACTGCTTCTTCTAGTCCTGTTGTATCTTCTATGTACCCTAATTTTGTATATTGATAGGAATTTTCAAAAGTGTCATAAAACACAACAATACAATCATTACCATAAAGCATAATATCCCCTTTATTGATTGTAGCAGGGCGTTCACTATTTGTAGGCAATTTTATTGGCATATCATAATACTTTTCATTGCCATGCAGTTCTGACATTGTATAAGTAATAGGAAATTGTTTGATAAGTTCTTTTGTTGTATCATTATCGTACAATACTGCACTAAAATCTGTATCACCAATTTTTATTGTTATCATAGTGTTCTCCTGTGTATATTCTGTTGTATATGAAACAGTTTGTATTGATTGTTGTGCTAAATTTGTTGTTTGATTTGCTGTTTGATTTGTAGTACAACCTATAGCACCTAATGCTGTCATTGTGAGCGCAAATAAAAAATTTTTCATGCAGATTCCTCCCATTTATTATCAATCCATTTTATAAATTTTGCTGGTACACCTGCTACAATGCTGTTTGCTGGTACATCTTTTGTCACGACTGCACCTGCAGCAACAATGGCATTCTCTCCTATTGTAACGCCACCTAAAATAGTTGCGTTTGCGCCTATCCACACATTTTTACCTAATAGAATCGGTTTTGGTGTCATGCCTTGTCTTTTTTGTGGGTCAAAATTATGGTCAAGTGTGGCAAAAACAACCTTATGTCCTATTAATGTACCATCTCCTATAGTAATGCCACCTTGGTCTTGAAAACAGCAACAAGAATTGATAAATACATTTTTTCCAATGTTGATATTTTTTCCACAGTCTGTATAAAATGGTGGAAACATCCTAAAACTTTTATCAACTGGTTTTCCAATCAATTTTGAAAAAATATGACATATTTCCTCTGGAGTATGATAATAATGATTTAATTCTGTTGTAATTTTCATTGCTTCCTGACTTAATTCACTCATATATTGATGTACTTCAGAACCGCCTTGTATTTCTGTCCCTTGATTCATATAATTTAAAAATTCGTTTGTATTCATGATGACCCCCCATTTTTATTTATTCTATATTTGCACTAATTACAACAATTTTATTGCCCCATCCTTCTAATACGGGATTATTCTCTACTGCTGATACAAAATCATCACTGGCATCAAAATAGCCTAGCTTGGTATATTCTCCACTAATTTGGGCGTCTTTATAAAACAATACAATTCGATTCCCTTCTTCAAAATAAACTTCTCCTGCTTTTTGTTCTGTAACAGTTTCTGAATTTTGAGGAATTTCATATATTGAAGGGATATCATAATATTGCATGACTTCCCAATTATCATAGTCATCATAATGATATATAGGCAATCGTAAATCCTCTGTACCAACAAAATTTGCTATTGTTTTTACAGTGTCATTATCATATAAATGCAATGTAAAAGGTGTTCCTGTATCTCCAAAACGAACCTGAAATTGCTCTATTGCTTTTGTACTATTCGTATTTTCTATTGCAACATTGTTTGTAATAGTTTCATTTTCTTCTTTTGAATCACAAGCTGATATTGTAAATATCAATACAAAAGCAGTAAACAATATAATTTTCTTTTTCATATTTCTACTCTCCTCTCACAATCAATTTTTTCTTTCCTGTTTTTTTATCTGGCAATATTTTTTCTATAAATTGGATATAAAATTTTACATCATCTAAATGCTTTTCGTTTAATATTTTTTTCATTTGTGATAACATTTCTATTTTAATATTTGCCTTTTTGCTGTTATCTGATGTTTGCGCAAGCATTTCAAAAGAGTTATCAGAAAGCTGTCTAAACTGATAATCAAGCAATCCTTCTATACAAAAACCTTCTATGGCAAGAGGATGTAAAAATTCCTTTTTCCCTTTGTTTTCAAACCATAATACATCTTCTTCTCTGCCAATAATATTTTCTGCTCTCATAAAAGGATATTTTTCATTATTATTTTTTAATTTCAATCTGTCTGTAATTTGATAACGAATCAATGGCTGTACAAAATTATAAAGTGAAGTAATATACATATTACCATTTTCTACTTCAATATAATTCATATCATCAAACAAATACATACCCTCATTAAAATTAGATTCTACCCCTAATACAAGAGATTCACTTGCACCATAAAAATTGATTACATCAGTATGAAATATTTTTTTGAAATATTGTCTTAAATTATCGCTTAAAGCTTCTCCGCATGAAATCACTCTAAAAACATTAACATCTAATTTTCTATTTTCTATAAGTTCTCCTAATATTTTGATAGCAGAAGGATAGCCTACAATCATATCTGGCTGAAATTGTTTTATTTTTACTATCCATTCATTCAGGGGCATATTGATGTCTATAAAAAGCTGATTTCCTTTGACGCCTTCAATGCCGTCTCCTACTACCATAGCACCGCCATAACGTCCGTCTGTTGCTGCAATGTAGAGAATACGAGGTCTTTGAAAAAGATATTTTAAAATTTGGGGCATTGACATATCCCACAATGCTGCTCTAATTACACCGACTAACATGGTTTCCCACGCTTGATTATCGTATACAAAATAAGCAGGTTTCCCCGTACTTCCAGAAGAATGAACAATGTGATATTTCTTTTTAAATGTTTTTTTATCCTTATTGCTTTCGCTATCAAAATCAATCAATTCTTGCTGTGATAAATCTCTTTGTGTGACAATACTATCAAAATTTTGAATGAATGTTGTTTTATTGATAGTAGGAAATTTTGATAGTGGTATGGTATCTATATTTTTTGATGTAATGCCTGCTTTTTTAAATGTTTTGTGGTAATATTCTGAATGATGATAGGCATATTTTAATATTTTTATGAGTTTTTTCTGTTGTAATGCTACCATGTTTTTTCTTGTCATCATTGCATTTTTTTTGAATTGATATAGATGCAAAAGTAAATTTATGTAATTCATTTCATTACCACTCCTTTACATGAAAAGAATATCCATTTTGGTAATTTTCTCTATGATAATAGATGACTTCGCCACTTGTTTGGTTAAAAACAATACTCCATTCGGTAGATTCGTATTCATTAAAATTATCTTTGCTGACACTGTCTAAAACATTTTTTATTTGTTCTACTGTCATATAATTGTTGTTAGAGTATGCTTCTGTTAATATGTCATATCGTTCATGGGATTGTTTAGAACCAGTACCGTATTTTTCACATTTACTCACATAAAAATTTGTTAATATAGGTGTTTCTGTCACTACCATTTCATGATTGATATATTCTACTGCAACACTTTTTCCACTTGCATCTGATATTGCAAAATGTACCATCATGCCCATAGAGGCGTGCATATCATATTGCTGAAGTAACGTAATTGCTTCATCAACAGTTGCAGCTTTATCAAGTAATAATCTGATTGCAGTTGTTGTTGTAATGTCTGGCTTATTGCTGTTTTGCTCAATGGTTGCATTATCGCTAATCATATTGACTGCAACACATAATCCTTTTTCATTCATGCCATCTAAAGGGGCATACAATGCAGCAATGGTTTTCATGTTATCAGGTAGCAAATCTAATGAAAATCCTGCACTTGTCTGTATAAAATCCATATTGACTGTGGAAATAGAAGCATAGCCATTAGGCGGTTTTGATTGTACAATAAGAGCATTACAGTGATTCCAGTCAAAATTTCTACCAAATAATTTATTTTCCTTTGTGCCACCTAATGTCGAAATGGTGCTACAACCAAATATATTCGATTGAAATTCTATATCAGCATTTGACAACACATTATCTTTTAAAAATTGTATCACTTCTCTATCTGAACAAGCTCCTCCTTGTTCCATATACTTATCAAAATAGTATTCTCCTTCAAATTGTGTTGTGTATAAACCATTTTCAAGTAATTTTATTTCAGAATTTGTTTTCATTGTATTTGTTGTATTCATAGCATATTTTTCTATATTTTGTTGATTTCCAGAACAGGCTATTATTGCAGACATTGTAAAAAATAATGATAATAAAATACTTATTTTTCTTTTCATTTGCTTGCCCCTTTCTTTTGGATTATTTTAGCATAACAAATATATAATAACAAATACTTATATTAAATAGATATTTATGCTTTACAGTTATATAAAAAATGTGCTACACTGATAAAAAGGAGTGATATTATGGAAATTAGAGTTTTAAAATATTTTATTGCCATTGCAAGAGAGCAGAGCATTTTAGCTGCGGCAGAAAGTTTACATCTTTCTCAGCCTACACTTTCCAGACAAATTAAGGATATGGAAGAAGAACTCGGTAAACAGCTTTTTATAAGGGGAAGCAGAAAAATTACACTGACAGAAGAGGGTATGATATTAAGAAAACGCGCAGAAGAAATACTTGATTTAGTGCAAAAAACAGAAAATGAAATCACACTTTCTAATTTGATATGTGGTGATATTTTTATAGGAACAGGTGAAACAGATGGCGTTCGTTTTATTGCAAAATCAGCAAAAATGTTAAATGAACAATATCCAGATATTCATTATCATATTGTGAGTGGTGATTCTGTTGATATTATAGAAAAATTGGATAGGGGATTGATTGATTTTGCTGTTTTAGTAGGGAATGTTGATATTTCAAAATATAACTATATGAAACTTCCTATTAAAGATATGTGGGGTGTTTTGATGAAAAAGGATTCCTCACTTGCCCAAAAAGAATGTATTACACCCCAAGATTTGTGGGAAAAACCTCTTATTGTTTCTCGTCAAGCAATAAAGGGAAATGACCTTACGCAATGGCTGAAAAAAGACATTTCCCAATTAAATATTATTGCTCATTATAATCTTGTATATAATGCCTCACTTATGGTAGATGAAGGCTTAGGCTATGCCCTTTGTCTTGATAAAATAATCAATGTTACAGATACAACTCTCTGTTTTAAGCCATTTCAGCCAAAATTAGAAGTCGGTATGAACATTGTTTGGAAAAAGTATCAGATTCTTTCAAAAGCATCAGAGAAATTTTTAGAAAAATTAAAAGAAATATTGTAATTTTAATGCTTTTATTTTATTGCAAAAATATCATGTATACAAAAAACATTGTTTGATATTTGAAAAATGTAAAGTTTGATATAAATACCCCCCACTCATCGGTAATGAAGCGGGGGGTTTGATGTACGAAGTACATCAACTATAAAAGCTAGCTTTTATAGTCACGCTCCTTGAGCTTCTCCAACACTAAATACAATTTCTAAAGTTCCTCCATTTATATTAGTAAAGTTGCGGTTATAACCTCCAGCTCCAGCTCCTTGTACAGAAATATCACCAGCACCAGCAAAACTTACTCCTGATAAACGACTATCTACTTCAAGTGTTGCTTTGACAGCATAGGTAGTACCTGCAACAAATGTACTATCAGCAAGTATTTCATAAGCATTGTTTTCTATTTTTCCCCATTCTACACTTGTTACTGTATAGCCTTTGTTTGCTTCCACTTCTACAGAAATTGCACCAATATCTGGTACTTCATCTACTACTGGAGTTGCTGATACACTATCTACTATAATATAATCAATAGGATTATTGATAACTGTAACATCAATGGCTTTTTCTGTGTCACTTAATGGAGTACCTTTTTCATCTACATATTGCGCTTTTATTGTAAAGTTTGTCTTTTGGGCTTTTGTAATATTCAAAGTAGCATTTGCAGAATTACCATTAATATCAACTGTTGCAACAATATCAGTACCTTCGGTACTTCCACCTGTGAAATTCATGTCATCCTTCGTTGAGCCGACTGGTGAGATGATAAACTTCACTTTGCTACCCTCTACTGCATTTTCTACATCTACCGATACATCTATAGATGTTCCGGTTTCGTCTACCACCACACTATTTTGTGAACTTCCTTGATTGCTACTTGGTATCGTAACACTCAAATTAGAAAGTTTTGCCGGAAGTGTTTCTGCAAGTTGCATAGGCACTGTAAATGTTAATGTTTTATTATCATCTGAAATCGTGACATTCGATACAGTACTTCCATCTAATTTTACAGTTGGATTATCAAAATGATGTTTAGAATCTGCTGTCAATGTTATGCTTGCTGTATATTCTCCTGCTGTTGCTGTTTCCCAATCTGTTACATCTGTGCCACCTTTTTTCCATGTCACTGCCTCAACACTATAACCTGTATCACTTGTTGTCACTTTTGCTGATTGTGCTGTTTTTGTTGTCAAATCTGCTAAACCTGACAAATTTACTGTTGTAATTTCTGGTTTTACAACTACTGGTTTTGGTTTTGTAACTTGCACTGTTGCAACAGCGGTCAATGTTTTTCTATCTTCTGAAACGCTGATACCTGACAAATCCATTCCATTTAATGTAACAGTAGCTGTTTTTGAAAATTGCTTTTCTTCTTTTGCAGTAAGTGTCAAATGTGCTGTATACTCTCCTGTCTGTGCTGTTGTCCAATTCACATCACTGCCGTCTTTTTTCCATGTCACTGCACCAACAGTATAATCTGTATCACTTGTTGTAACTCTTGCTGTTTTTGCTGTTTTTGTTGTCAAATTTTTCAAACCTGATAAAGTTGCTGTTTTGATATCTGTCGGTTTTTCTGGGTCAGTAACTGGTGGTTTATCTGGGTTTGAAGGGTCAGATGGATTTGATGGGTCTGTATCTGGGTCTGATGGTTTAGATGAGCCAGATGAAGAACTGCCTTTACCTCCACTACTGCCTCCGCTTCTTTTGCCCCCTGGTGGTGTAATATTTGGGTTTGACAAAAGATGAGAAACATCTACTTTACTCAAATCATCTGGATTAATCACTCTTACAGTGCCTTTTCCTTCAATAGATAACTCTCCTATATTATTTGTTTTCACAGTATCTATTTCACTATCCTCGTCAACGGTTATTTTTGTACTTTGTACACCATTCACCATCATATCCCTTATTTTAGATTGTGCTTCTGCTGACAGTCGTGTAAATACATTATTTTTTATATCTAAAGTGTTCACTCCCGCATTTTTCATAGTTAACGTAAATTCATTGTTGTCTTTTTCTTTTGGTTCTGGTGCCATAGAGATATTATCTACGTTGATATTTTCTAATTCTAATTCTATTTTCTGACTTTGTTCCACTGGTTCTTCTGTTTGTGTATTCTGTTTGTCGGCACCTATTTTTAATCCATTTTCATCTTTTGTAAAAGCAAATGAAAAAGTACCTGTATTTGGGTTCCACTGAATAGGTCCGCTTCCTTCACCATTACCACCAGTGACAAATTCAACAACTGCGTTATTCCCTTCAAATTTAACATTTGCCATTCCGCTACTTACAACTGGTACTGGAGATGAAGAAACAGATTCAAAAACAGTATCATCTATTACTATTGATGTTATGTTATCAGAGTTGTTGATATTATTGCTGTCGCCTGATGAATTCAGCTCATTAAGAATAGCTTGTATCGCTTCAGGCGTTTCTTGACTGATATCACTTGATGCTAACACATCATTAATGTCACTTTGTTCCAATCCAATTGTTGTGTTTTCTTCCGTAGTATTTTCATTTGTGGTGTTTGTGTTTTCTTCTGTAGTGTTTTCATTTGTGGTGTTTGTATCTTCTTTCTTTATAACATTTTCTATCTTTTCAAGAGCTTCTTCAGAAAGAGTAATATTAGTTGGTACCTTCACAACAAGTGGTTCTTGAGTTATAACATTTATATGTTCAATATCAGTTGTTACAGATGTTTCAGGTGTTTCAGATTCAGCTTTATCGCCAGTAATGATTGTTTTTGGTATAGATTGATTTACATTTTTTATCTTAGGAACTTCAACATCTATAGTCTCTACTTTTGATGTTCCTGTAAGATTAATAGAAACAGTGCCTGACTTTTGAACTTTTGTATGAAGATGTTTTATTGTTGCGTTAGATATCTTTATATTAGTTTTGGGTTTCTGAATTCCTTTAATTGTTTCATAGGTAGCTCCTACTGCTACATCTTCTTCAATAGAAACGTCTTCTGTTTCTGTAAAATATTCTGTTTCTATGGGAATCGCAATGACTTCTCCTTCAAAATCCACATTGGACAAAGTTAAATCTTCACTGAAATAAAGCAGTGTTTTGCCTGTTACACGTTTCCCTTGTAATTTGTCGGCATCTTGTTGATTATAGATGACAATATTTTTTGTAATCACATCAGGTAGTTCTTCTGTTTTTGTTGCTAACTCATTTGTTTTGCTGTTGTGTCATTCTCTCCAGAGCAGAAATTGCTTCTGCTCTTGTCATGCCTTTGTCTGCGCCAAATGTACCATCTTGATAACCAGAAAGATAACCTGCGTCAACAACTGCACCTATCGCACCCTTTGCCCACACAGGAATGTTGTCTGTAAAGCGGTTTGTAGCAGTTTCGTTTTGTTCCAGTTGTTCCGCTTTATACATCATCATAGAAGCTTCTGCCCTGGTAATCGGTTCATTAGGACGGAATGTACCATCAGAAAAACCTGTTGTTACTTTTTTGTCTACTGCCTGTGTCACATCAGCATAAAACCAATCATTTTTGTTAACATCTGAAAATGTTGTATCTGCATATGAAGTAAAAGAAGTCTGTGTAGTGTTGTTAAGCAAACGTAAAAATTCGGCTCTGGTGATGATTTTGTCAGGTTGAAAACTGTCGTCAATATAGCCGTTTAATTTTCCATTTTCCTGCCATTTTGTAATAACCTCTTCTGCCCAGTGTCCGCTGATATCATTTGCAAAAACGGACATGGTAGTACCGCTTGTCATAATGGCAGATAGTAAAAATGCCATCGCTTGTTTTCTTTTCATTTTAAAATTCCCCCTTTTTTATTATGCTTTTTTGTCATTTTGTTTATAATATTCCTCCCCACCTTCTTTTGTACATATCATTTATATACTGTCCGTTTGCTTGTTGTTAAGCATATCTATACTGTTTTTTTGGCACTTCCGTTTTCTGTTTTCTATGCTAAAAAATATTAATATGCTTTCTATCATTTATTATAGCACAATAAACTATCTAGTGTCTAAAATTTATTACTTTTGTATTTTTATTATTCTCTTTTATTGTAGCTGTTTTCCTATTTATGTATTATGCTTATAGATACCGCCATAGTCGTACAATATTTTTTTATGATATGAGGTAAATTTATAATAAAATAGTACAGCCTTTTTTAGGGAGTGGCTAAACGCGCATTTAAAACATTGAGAGCGTTGCTCTCAAACTCTCACCCGCTTTTTAAAAAAAGCGGGGCAAAAACTTACTGGAAAACTTCATTTTACTGATAACAAACAGAAATAAAAATTATTTTTAAAGCGACTCTTTTTGTACACTCCCCCTTTTTTATCATATTTTAAAATTCTTTCTCGGATGCTTTGTTGCAAGGATATCTCTTTGCTTTGCTGTAGCCACATGAGTATAAATTTCTGTAATCGTAATAGAACTATGCCCAAGCATTTCCTGAATATATCGAATATCAACATCTGCTTCTAACAATGCCGTTGCAAAAGTATGACGAATATCATGGATTCTGATGCGTTTTACACCTGCTGCCTTCGCTCCTCTGTCCATTTCATGATGTAAATACGATTTTGTAACTGGAAACAGTCTTTCATTGTCTTTTATTTCATACAGCATACTGATATATTCTTTTATCTCATCACAAAGGAATTGAGGCATTTTAATAGTTCGATTGCTTTTTAGAGTTTTTGGAGAAGTAATAACATCTCTCCCTTTTAATCGCTGATAAGATTTGTTAATTGTCAATGCCTTTTTCTCAAAATCAAAATCTGCTGGTGTTAATGCAAGCAACTCTCCTACTCGGATGCCGCACCAATAAAGTAGCTCAAAAGCATAAAGTGAAAGTGGTTTATCCATAATTGCGTCAGAAAATTTAATATATTCCTCTTTTGTCCAAAACAACATTTCTTTGTGTTCTTCATTTCCTATCGTTCCTGCTCTTTGTGCTGGATTATATGGCAAATGGTAAAAGCGTACAGCATGATTGAATATCGCACTCAACTGACTATGTATCGTTTTCAAATAAGTTGCAGAATACTTTTCTCCATTTACATTTTTTCTACCATCAGTTTGTTTTGCCAAGCAATAATGTCTTTTGCTTCAATTTCTGCAATTTTTCTATCACCAAAATAAGGTAATATTTTTGTACGAATAATATGACTTTTGGATTCCCAAGTGTTTTCTTTTAATCGCTTTTTCTTGTCCTGCTCATAAATTTCAAAGAAGCTAGCAAAAGTCATATCTAACTTTGTTTGCTGCTTCAGCATGATTTCTCTTTCCCACGCTTGAGACTCTTTTTTTGTTACAAAACCTCGTTTTTGTGTCTGCTTTTTCTCCCCTTTCCAATTCGTATAGCGATAAATTACCCTCCACTTGCTACCATCTTTGTATATAGCCACTTTTTCAACTCCTCTCTTAATTTATTTCTTGTAAATACTTGGAAAAAATATTAACTTTTTAAATTTAGTTTTCGTTGCTATTTCAAATTTTTTATGCTATACTTAAAATAGAAAAAAAGAAAATAAAAAAACCTTACTGACTTCCAATTCTTTTTGAAAATCAGTAAGGTT
>CAJUNT010000035.1 GCA_910587735.1 uncultured Clostridia bacterium | reverse complement strand
TTATTGTACTTCTAACAAGGAGCTGTTGTCTATATCATTTTAACGTAACAGAACCAAATATAAAGGAAGGAGAAAAAATATGAGCAAAATACTATTATTAGAAGATGATTTTAGTTTAATTACAGGATTAACATTTGCTTTACAAAAAGCAGGCTATGAATTAGATGTTGTAAAAACTATAAAAGAGGCAGAAAATATTTGTATTCGCAAAAGATATGATTTACTAATATTAGATGTAACACTTCCAGATGGTTCAGGTTTTGAAATATGCAAAAAAGTAAGACAATTTTCAAAAGTACCTATATTATTTTTAACTGCTTCTGATGAGGAAATTAACATCATTATGGGATTAGACATAGGTGGGGATGACTATATTACAAAACCATTCAAATTAGCCATACTGATGTCCAGAATCAATGCACTATTACGTAGAGCAAACAATTTTAACAGCACAGATACTGAACTAAATTCAAATAATATCAAAGTGCTTTTATTACAATGTCAAGTTTATAAAAATGGTATCCTTTTAGATTTAACAGCAGCAGAATATAAATTACTATGTTTTTTTATGAAAAATCCAAACAATATCCTTTCAAAAGAGCAGATATTAAATCAATTATGGGATAGTGAAGGTAGTTATGTGGATAGCAACACACTTACTGTTTATATTCGTAGATTACGCACAAAAATTGAAGAAAATCCAAGTGAACCAAAAATGCTTTTGACAGTTAGAAGAATGGGCTACAAATGGAATGTAATAAATTGAGGTGACAGCATGAAACTATTTATAAATAAGGAAATAAGACATTTATTTTTTGCAATATCATTATTGATATTATTTTTTTTATTATTTCAAATATTTATTGTTACATTTTATGAAAATATTATATATATTTTATCAATTTCTTTATTAGAAGGAATGAGTATCAGCATTGTTTGTATTGCTTTTTTTTATAAACAAAATAAAATGATAGAAAAGGCAATTACAAAAGTAAATCATTTTATTGCAGGAAATACTGACTTTCGTATTGAATGTAATAAAGAAGGAAAACTATATCAATTATTTCATTCTATCAATACATTAGCAGCAATATTAAATGCTCATATGGAAAAGGAAACAATGGCAAAAGAGTTTTTAAAAAATACTATAGCGGATATATCTCATCAATTAAAAACACCTATTACAGCATTAAATTTATACAACGGAATATTACAACAAACGGAAAATATTTCAGATATAAAACAATTCGTTTTATTATCAGAGCAAGAAATTGACCGTATTGAAACATTGATACAAAATTTATTAAAAATAACAAAATTAGATGCAGGAACAATCGTATTAGAAAGACATGATGAGAATATAGCAGACATAATAAATGATATTGTCAGCCATTTTACATATCGTGCCAAGCAGGAACAAAAACAAATACAACTTTATGGTGATGATAGCATTACACTTTTTTGTGATAGAATTTGGATAATTGAGGCAATCAGCAATATTGTTAAAAATGCTTTTGACCATACTAAATCAGGTAATACGATTCATATAGAATGGAAAAAAGTACAGAATATGATTCAGATTATTATAAAAGATAATGGATGTGGTATTGCTAAAGAAGATATTTATCATATTTTTAAACGATTTTATCGTAGTCGTTTTTCTAAAGATATAAAAGGTTTAGGGCTTGGCTTATCTCTTTCTAAAGCAATGATTGAATTACATGGAGGTAGCATTACAGTAGATAGTATATTAGAAAAAGGAAGTATTTTTACAATTACTTTTTAAATATTACAATATTGTAAGTTTCCATTCACATGAGAGTAGCAAATAGATGTTACAATATAATAAAAAAGGAGGAATTATATGAATTTATTAGAAGTCAACGCTATTTGCAAAACCTATGGTACAGGAGAAACGGCGATATCTGCACTAAAAAATGTGAATTTTACCGTGCCCAAAGGAGAATTTGTTGCGGTGGTAGGAGAATCTGGTTCAGGAAAAAGTACCCTTTTAAATATGATAGGTGCATTAGATATACCAACATCTGGAAATGTAATCATTGATGGAAAAAATATTTTTACTATGAAAGAAGAAGAACTTACTATATTTCGACGCAGAAATATTGGTTTTATATTTCAGTCATTTAATTTGATATCAGAATTGAATGTGGAACAAAATATCACTTTCCCTATTCTTTTGGATTATCAAAAACCAGATAAAAAGTATTTAGAAGAAATACTTGAGGTATTAAATTTAAAAGACCGCCGATACCACACTCCACGTCAATTATCAGGGGGACAGCAACAAAGAGTAGCAATAGGCAGAGCATTGATGACACATCCTATGTTAATATTAGCAGATGAACCAACAGGAAATCTAGACACACAAAATAGTAATGAAGTGATTTCTCTATTAAAAAAAGCGTCGAAAATTTATGAACAAACAATTATTATGATTACTCATAATAGAAGTATTGCGTCTTCTGCTGACCGTGTATTACAAGTTTCTGATGGTGTACTTACAGATTTTGGGAGGCATGATATATGAAAAGTTATACAGACATTGTTTTTTTATTTATGAAACAGCATAAAAATAAAAATCGCCTTACTATAATCTGTATTGCCATATCTGTAATGCTAGTAACAGCTATTTTTAGTATGGCTGATATTAGCTTAAAAGCACAAAAACAGGAAGCCCTAAATACCTATGGAAATTGGCATATTATTCTTTCTAATGTTTCAGAAAAAACAATATATGAGATAAAGAATCGAAAAGAGATTTCTATTTCTGGTATATTAGGTGCTGGAGTTGTTACAGAATATCAAGGAAAAAAGCTAATTGTGCAAAGTGGCAGCCAGCAATTTGCAGAACAAATGAATTTGACAGTAAAACAAGGACGTTATCCTGTTTCAGAAACAGAAGCGTTACTTGACCAGCAAGCACTAAAACAATTTGATATTTCAATAGGAGATTTTATTGATGTAACATTCCAAAATGAGCAAACTAGAAAATATAAAATTACAGGAACATATAATGATTTTTCTACTTTAAAAGGAAAAGATGAACATGGACTTTTTTTAGCAGAAGGGGCATTACACTTTTTACCCAAAAGTGAATACAAAGAATATAACTATATTCAGTTTAAAAAAGGTACAAATATCAATCAAGCAATACAACAAATACAATCACAATATCATTTAACAGAAAATCAAATTATTCAAAATGTTGTCCTTGTTGGTTTGATGGGACAAAGCAACAATAGCACTATGGTAAATGTTTATAAAACTGCTATCATACTTTTTACATTGGTTGCAATAGCCGCTGTACTTATGATTGCAAGTAGTTTTAATATGAGTATATTGGAGAGAACACAATATTTTGGTTTGTTACGTTGTATTGGGGCAACAAAACGTCAAATTAAAATTTGTATTAGACTAGAGGGATTGTTATATTGTATCAAAGCAATTCCACTTGGTTTATTTAGTGGGTGCATTGTTCTTTGGATTGCTGTATGGATATTGAAAGTTGTCAATTCTCAATATATTCCTGCTATGTCATTTGGAATTAGTTTTATTGGCATATTTGCAGGAATATTGATTGGAATATTGGTTGTTATGATTGCATCAAGTTCCCCTGCAAGAAATGCTGCAAAAGTATCACCACAATCCGCAGTAACAGGAAATATCAATCAAACAAAGCATTTTAAAAAAGCATATTGTATTAAAAAAATTCCAGTAGATATTGCTATGGGTATTTCTCATGCTTTTTCAAACAAAAAAAATATTATTTTTGTTTCTGGTTCTTTTATGATTAGCATTATATTATTTTTATGCTTTACTATTTTTATTACATTTATGAATTCTGCACTTAAGCCCTTAAAACCTTATGCAGCAGATTTATCTGTATTATCAAATGAAAATTCAGCAATGTTATCTCATGATTTAAAACAACAAATTGCTACATTATCTGGCATCAAAAAAGTATATGGTAGAATGTTTTATGATGGTATTTCTGCTCAATATCAAAATTATGATAATATGGCTATGTTGATTTCTTATGACGAACCACAATTTTTATGGGCTGATGATATGCTGATTGAAGGAAACATTGATAATGTGCAGTATGGGAATGGTGTTATGGTAGATTATGGATATGCTCAGCAATTTCATTGGCAAGTTGGAGATATTGTAACATTAAATGTAAATGGAATGATACAAAATGTAACGATTTCTGCATTGGTTTCTGATGTTCCTTTTGAGGCTGAAAAGGGAAAATGGATACTTGTTTGTTCTGAAAATACTTTTACAAAACTGACAGGCATTTCAGACTATACAATTATTGATATGCAAGTAAGTCAAAATGTTTCGGAACAAATTAGAAATTTAATAACAGATGATATGAAACTTTTGGATAAACAGCAGTCCAATCAAGAAGTTAGAAAAAGCTATTTTGCTATGGCGGTATTTGTTTATGGTTTTTTATTTGTGATTGCATTCGTTGCTTTTATCAATATCGTAAATACTGTAAATACAAGTATTTCTAGTAAAATGAACCAATATGGTGTTATGAGGGCAGTAGGTATGTCTTATAAACAAATCAAAAAAGTGATTCAGGCAGAGGCACTAACTTATGCTTTCATAGGAAGTATTTTAGGTACAGTATTCGGGTTATTGTTACATCGTTTTTTATTTGAAATGCTTATTACACCAAAATGGGGACAACTGTGGCAGCCTCCTATATCTATAACGGTTTTACTTGTTTTTGTAGCAATTACAACAACATTGTTTGCTGTTATATTACCTTCCCAAAAAATAAAAAATATAAACATTGTTAATATGATAAATATTTTATAAAGATAATAGTCTGTCAAAAAGTTTTTACTTTTTTCTTTTGAGAAAAAATGAAAATTTGAGAGAGATAAAGAATATAAATAAATCTCTCAAGGTTTTTGGTTCATTTGAAATATTTGTTATAAAAGAATAATTGTATATACTATAAATACAGAATCTGTAAAGCGGTTAGCTTGTCCAATGAAAACAATCGGTTAACCTTGTGGGTGTATGATTTCACCCACTTTTTTATTAGGAGGAGAAAATAGATTACATATATTTGCTCCAAAAGGAAAAATTGAGGATTGATGAAGTGCTAGAAGTGATTGTAAAATTCATAAAAAATCAAAAAGAATGGTGAGAAAGTACAACAGAATTATTAAACTGTTTACTACAAATCAATATGCAGCCGAATAAGTTGACAAAAAATTAAATATCTAAATTTAAAAATAAAAATTTGCAAAATAAAAGAACAAGAAATACAAAATGATAGCATTTTTTGTTCCAATATTTAATTTAAAAGTTCAATTTCTTTTTCGGATAAACCAGTTATAGAAGAAATAAATACAATGTTCCCATTTTGATGCGTTCTTTTTCTTCGCCCTTTTGTATACAGAATGACACAAGTTAATTTATAATATAAACATAATTTTTTATATTAATTATGAACTAAATTGTAATTCAATACTTTTTTATGATATAATATTTTATAAAAATATAGAAAGAATATAGTGATAAGTGATGGAGTGAATTTTTGTGAGTGCAAAATATAGAGTCATATTAGAAGAACTAGAAAATGATATCATATCAGGAAAATATAATGAGGTAAAGAAACTTCCTACAGAAGAAGATTTAATGAAGCAGTATCAAGTAAGCAGAACTACTATTAGAAAAGCGATATCTGTACTAGTAAGCAGAGGATATGTTTACCAGATACAGGGCAGTGGCATATTTATAAGAGAATCAGCATTAAAAGGCTATTTAAGTTTAGAAAGTTTAAAGGGGCTAACAAGAGATTATCCCAATAAAAAGATTGTAAGTAAAGTAATAGAATTAAAATTGATACAGGCTAATGAAAAAATAGCATCACAAATGAAATGTGATGTCAATAGCCTTGTATATTTTTTAAAAAGGATTCGTTTTATAGATGAAAAGCCTCTTACAACAGAACACACTTATTTTAATAAAAAAGTAATTCCATATATGAATGAAGAAATAGCACAAAAATCAATTTATAGCTATATTATAGATGATTTAGGGTATCATATAGGATTTGCAGATAAAGTAATTTATGCAGATAAACTAGACAGTGAAAATGCAAGTTATTTTGAATTGAGTGAAGGAGAGCCGGCACTGATTATTGAGAGTGTAGAATTTTTAAGTACAGGAGATGTTTTTGCGGTATCCAAATCTATCCATAACTATAAAAGTACAAAATTATTAAAATTATCTACATTTTAAAATATCATAAAAATAAAATAATAAAATTGTTTAAAACCACTTTTTAAATGAGTGGTTTTATTTTTTTATAAGAAATTGTTATAGTTGTATAAAAAGAGAGTTTATTTCCATATTGAAATGCTTGTATTTTTGCCAAAAAGCAATAAATTGTTGTAAAAAGTAAATTTACTATTGAAAAATAAACAAAACTGTATTATAATAAAAACATCAAAAAATTAGTAGTTACTAATTAAATTTATAATTATGTATTTTTAAAAAAGGAGTGTTTTTTATGAAAATTTTATTAGCATGTTCTTCTGGTATGTCAACAAGTTTATTGGTAAACAAAATGAAAGAAGCAGCACAAGAGCAAAGTGTAGAGGCAGAAATTTGGGCAGTTGGTCAAGCAGAAGTGGAAACAGAAATGCCTAAAGCAGATGTTGTATTATTTGGACCACAAATGAGATTTTTAAAAACAAAATTTGCTGGAAAATCAAAAGAGTTAAATGTTCCATTAGATGTTATACCACCAGTAAGTTATGGCAGATGTGATGGAAAAGCTGTATTAAAAATGGCAATGGACATGATAGCAAATAAATAAAAATATTATATTTAAAACAATGCACTAATTTCATAAATATATTGGGGATTTTGTTATCAAAACTCCTGTAATATTTTAAAAGTATTACAGGAGTAAAGAACTTATTTTACTGATAGATAGCTAAATAAAGGGGGAGAATATATGAGCTTTTTTGATAAAATGGAAGAACCTATTATGGTAATAGGAGAAAAGTTGAATAATAATACAATATTAAAAATATTAAGAGATGCATTTATGTTAGCATTTCCATTAACAATATTTGGCTCTATCACATTAGTTATCGCTAATTTACCATTTCTTGATAAGTTGCTGGGGGCAGAAAGATTGGCAATATTACAAAATATGCTCAATCCTGCCTCAGCAGTAACAATGTCTATTGCAACAGTATTTATTGTACTTGGCATAGGATATTATTTCAGTAAAGACCAAAAAGTAGATGCTCTTTTTGGAGCAGCGGTTGCACTTGCTGCATTTTTGGTTTTGACTCCATTAGAAGTTATTACAGAAAATGAAGAGGTAGTATCAAATGTATTTAGTATAGACAGACTGGGTGCAAAAAGTATGTTTGTAGGTATGTTTGTAGCATTTTTTTCAGCGGCACTTTATTGCAAATTTGTAAAAAAGAATTTTGTAATTAAGATGCCAGCAAGTGTGCCACCAGCGGTATCAAAATCATTTGCAGCACTCATTCCAGCAATACTAACATTAACGATATTTTTAATTGTAAGAATCATATTTACATTTACACCATGGGGCAATATACATGATTTTGTATTTCAAATTGTGCAAGCACCATTAACTAGCTTAGGAAAAGGAATTATACCAACTATTATAGCAATATTTGCAATACAGTTACTTTGGTTTTTTGGACTGCATGAACAAATTATAGTTAATTCTGTATTAGACCCAATATGGAATACACTTTCTCTTGAAAATATAGATGCATATAGAGCAGGAGAAATGCTTCCAAATATTGTAACAAAGCAATTTATGGAATCGTTTACTGTCAGTTTAGGTGGTACAGGTATGACATTGGTTGTATTAATTATTATATTAACTATGATGAAAAGCAAACAGTTGAGAGGTGTTGGAAAATTAGCAGCACCAGCAGGCATATTTAATGTTAATGAACCTTGTATATTTGGTTTGCCTATTGTATTAAATCCAACAATAGCAATTCCTTGGATATTAGCACCTATGGTATCTACATTGGTTGCATATTTAGCTATGGCAACAGGCATTGTGCCATTAACAACAGGTGTATCTGTACCTTGGACAGTTCCTGTATTTATCAGTGATATCCTTGCAACAAATTCTATAAGAGGCGGGTTATTACAATTAGTACAAATGGCTATTGTTGGAATTATATGGTTTCCATTTTTAAAAACATGGGATAAAAGTATACTAAAAGAGGAAGCAGCAGAACAAACAGAGTAATAAAGAAAGAAGGTATTACATTGAACTATATATTTCCTGAAAAATTTTGGTGGGGTAGTGCTACCTCTGGACCTCAAAGTGAAGGCACTGTAGAAGGTGACGAAAAAAGTAAAAACATATGGGATTATTGGTTTGAGATTGCACCAGAAAGATTTTTTGATGGTGTAGGACCTCAAAATACTTCCACATTTTATAAAAATTATAAACAAGATATACAACTTTTAAAACAAACAGGGCATAACTCTTTTAGAACATCTATACAATGGAGTCGTTTAATACCAGACGGTGTAAGAGAGATAAATCAAAAAGCAGTAGAATTTTATAATAATGTGATTGATGAATTGATAAAAAATAATATAGAAATTATTATCAATTTGTATCATTTCGATATGCCTTTGTGTATGCAGCAAAAAGGTGGTTGGGAAAACAAAGAAGTAGTAAATGCTTATGCAGAATATGCCAAAAAATGTTTTGAATTGTTTGGCGATAGAGTGAAGTATTGGACGACATTTAATGAACCTATTGTACCAGTTGAGGGAGGATATTTGTATGATTTTCATTATCCTAATGTAATAGATGGTAAAAGAGGGGCGCAAGTTGCCTACCATACTGCATTAGCAAGTGCAAAAGCAATAGAATGTTATAGAAGTTTAAAATTAGATGGTCAAATAGGTATTATATTGAATTTAACACCTTCTTATCCTCGTTCGGAGCAAAATCCAGAAGATGTTAAAGCAGCAAATATTGCAGATTTGTGTTTTAATAAAAGTTTTTTAGACCCTGCTATAAAAGGAGAATATCCAAAAGAATTGGTGGAGTTTTTGAGACAAAATAATGCTTTACCACAATATGAGCAAAAAGATATTGATATCATTAAAAACAATATGATTGACTTTTTAGGTGTCAATTATTATCGTCCAAGAAGAATTAAGGCAAAAGAAAGCGAAGCCATATATAAAGATGTATTTATGCCAGACAATTATTTTGACGAATATAATATGCCAGGCAGAAAAGAAAATCCCTATAGAGGCTGGGAGATATATGAAAAAGGAATCTATGACATCTGCACAAATATTAGAACAGAATATGGCAATATACCGTTTTTTATATCAGAAAATGGTATGGGTGTAGAAAATGAACAAAAATATATCAATGCAGAAGGATATATTGAAGATGATTATAGAATTGAGTTTATAAAGGATCATTTGAAATGGCTACATAAGGGCATACAGGAAGGTGCAAACTGCAAAGGTTATCATTTGTGGACGTTTATAGATTGCTGGTCATGGACAAATGCCTATAAAAATAGATATGGTTTAATATCATTGGATTTAGAAACACAAAAGCGTACTATCAAAAAAAGTGGAAAGTGGTTTAAAGAATTATCTGAGAAGAATGGTTTTGAAGACTAATATTAGGAGGGGATTTGTATGGATGAAAAAATGGTTGAAATTGCTTTTCAGTTAATATCACATGGTGGTAATGCAAGAGGTATGGCTATGGAGGCAATTAATGCAGCAAAACAAAACAATATTGCAGAAGCAAAAGACTTAATTAAACAGGCAAGAGAAGAAATATTAAATGCACATGAATATCAGACAACACTAATACAAGATGAAGCAAGCGGTGTAAAAAATGAACTTTCTATCTTATTAGTTCATGCACAAGACCACCTTATGACAGGTATGACTGTATTAGATATGGCAGAAGAATTTGTTGATGTATATGAAAGAATAGATAAACAATAATAGTAATAGGCTGAAACTATGTTTCAGCCTTTGTTAAAATTTCTAGTAAATAGATTTAAAAAAAGAAGGGATATATGTGGAGATATTAAAATTAAATTGTGCTTGTAAAGAATATTTATGGGGCGGTAATAAATTAAAAAAGAATTTTCATAAAAAATTTGATGGCGAAATATTAGCAGAAACTTGGGAACTTTCTTGTCATAAAGATGGTTATAGTACAATACAGAATGGAGCATATAAAGGGAAAACACTTTTAGAATATATTACAGAAAATAAGCAAAGTCTTGGCAAAAACTGTGAAAGATTTGAGGAATTTCCTATATTGATAAAATTTATTGATTCTAGAGAACCTCTTTCTGTGCAAGTACACCCTGATAATCAATATGCACTCAAAAGAGAAGGACAATATGGCAAAACAGAAATGTGGTATGTTTTAGACTGTGATAAAGATTCTTATTTATATTATGGTTTTCAAAAACCTGTTACAAAAGAGGAATTTAAAAAAGCAGTAGAGCAAGGTACATTGGAACAAATACTTAATAAAATAAAAGTTAAAAAAGGTGATGTATTTTTTATAGAGTCTAAAACAATACATGCTATAGGAAAAGGCATTACCATTGCAGAAATACAGCAAAATTCCAATGTAACATATAGGGTATATGACTATAATAGAGTGGGAGCGGATGGTAAAAAAAGAGAATTACATATTGATAAAGCACTAGAAGTAACAAACACAAACTTTATAGGGAAAAAATATCGTTTTGGAAGTCATATGGTAAGTTGTGATGTGTTTGATGTAGGTGTAATTTCTGTAATAGGAGAAAAAATATTGCTCAATGCAGATGATAGCTCATTTCATTCTCTTATTGTTACAGATGGAAAAGGTAAAATATTTTATAATGAGAAAGAATTGGAGATACAAAAAGGAGATAGCATATTTGTATCAGCAGGTATAGGAGAATATACTATTAGTGGTACTGTTACAATAATAAAAACAATGATACCTGAAAAAATGACATATACTGTTGGAGTAGATATTGGAGGAACTACTATTAAAATAGGTATTGTAGATAAAAATAATAATATTGTTTTGAAAAAAGAATATCCTACAGAAAGTGGTTGGAAAAATGTTGTAACAATAATTACAAATGCAGTAGAAAGTATGCTCCAAGAAGCAGGTATTCCAAAACAAAACTGCAACAGCATTGGAATAGGTTGTCCTGGTACAGTAGATGTACAGAGTGGTGATGTCATCTATTCTAATAATTTAAAATGGAGTCATGTGACATTAAAGCAAGAAATAGAACAAAAAACAAATATGAAAGTATATGTTGAAAATGATGCAAATTGTGCAGCATTAGGAGAAGTAAAAGCGGGATTTTCGGAGCAATATAAAAACGCAGTTTTAAACTGGCATTGGTAGTGGTGTTATTATAAATGGCAAAGTATTAGAAGGTGGCATAGGTAGCATGGAAATAGGACATACTGTAGCAGTAAAAAATGGAAAGGTATGTTCGTGTGGCAGAAAAGGCTGTTTAGAGGCTTATGCTTCTGCTACTGCATTAATAGAACAGGCAAAAGAGGCAGCAGCACAAAATAAAGAATCCGAGTTATATAAAATGTGTCAAGGAAAACTTGAAAATATGAATGGAAAAATACCATTTGATGCAGCAAAAACAGGAGATAAAACAGCACTACAAGTAATTGAAAATTATACAGATTATTTGGCAGAAGGAATGATTGATGTTATTAATTTATTTAGACCAGAGCTTTTACTTTTGGGAGGAGGTGTAAGTAAACAGGGAAGTTATATTGTAAATATACTGCAAAAAAAAGTAATTCCTCATGTTTTTGGAGGAGAAAATTCTTATATTCCTCAAATTTCTTGTGCACTACTTGAAAATGATGCAGGCATGATAGGGGCTGCAAATCTTTGTAATCAGTGACAGAAAGGAAATAATATGAAAAAAATAGTATTTTTGGGAGATAGCATTACAGATTCTGAAAGAAATTATGATGATATAGAGAGTGTTGGCACAGGTTATGTCAGTATGATAAAAGAACAGTTATGTTATAAAAAATATCATGTTATAAATAAAGGAATTGCAGGGAATAAAATTGCTGATTTATATGGCAGACTACAAAAGGATTGTATTGATTTAAAGCCAGATATTGTTTGTATTTTGATTGGTATTAATGATGTATGGCATTTTATGAAAGAGCAATATTATGATATAGAAAAAGAAATGGAACGATTTCAAAATATGTATGAAAATATGGTTTTAAAGATAAAAAATATAAAAGTGGATACTATTATACTGTTAGAACCTTTTGTATTACCTTTAATAGAACATCATAAAAAATGGCGAAATGATTTAGACCAGAGAATACATATTGTTAGAAATATTGCAAATAAATATCAATGTTTATTTGTTTCAATAGATGGTGAAATCAATGCATATGGTATTCACTATGGGTATAAATTATATAGCAAAGATGGTGTGCATCCTACACAAAAAGGACATGAATTGATAGCACAACAATTTCTGAAACTGTTTAAAACAATAAAATAATTTAGCCAAATATAGTAGTATTAACAAAAAGAAAAAATATCATTATATTTATGATAAAAAAATGCTTTAAATCATAGTAATATTAAAAAGTGCTTGAAAACATTGTAAATACAATGTTTTCAGCACTTTTTTAATGTTTATTTTTGTATTGATTTATAATATTTGTCCTACAGAAAGAACAAAAACAATTAAACAATATCAAAAATGATACAGCTAAAAATATGCCACAATGGCGAAGTATTCGCAAGGCAGCAGAAGAATTGAAAACAGAAGACCCCCATGCAGCTATTTCGGAGTGGCGTATCAGGGAACTAGTGGCAAAGGGGGAAATATCCTACACAAACGACAGCAAAGAAAAGATTTACATAAATATGTTTTTTCGACTATTTACTATTATAAAATGCTTAACATGGTTGGCAATGAAAGAGCAAAAAAACGCATAAAAACAATTAGTTTACAACAAGTCATAAACGAAACAGACAATATAACATATGGTGATATTGTGACAGATAAAAATTTATTACATATACAGTATATAGGAGTTGATGAAATGGAAATCTATTGTAATGTAGATTTACCTAAAAAAACCATTATCATGCAAAAGAAAGTATTGCAATATATGAATTTCTTTTAAGCGAAAATAAAAATATGTATTTTCAATATGATAGCGTTAAGGAGGCAAAAAAGAGAACAGAAGCATTAAAAGGAATACAAATACGAAAAGTGGAATAAAAAAAAAGTTGTATGAAATATATAGAGTATATAGTTTTGTTTATGTGAATAAAACGGCTTTCTATTATAAAATGAAACAAAAACAGAATAAGAGAAATGAAGCATAATAGGGAAATGTTCCCCTAATAAAACAAAGTCGTGCAAACCAATGTCTTTGATGAGAGTTATTTCTTTCAATAGAATGTGTATACTTTTTATTTTGTAGCAACAGTTCTTTTGGTATAATTTCTGCATATGGTTTCCAATAATCTATAATATAAATTCTTACATTCCACTTTTTTAATCTTTGGAGTAATTTTTTAAGTGTATTGATATCACGATTGCCACATTTCCAGTCAATGAGTTATCCTGTATCAACACAATATACTTTCCATATCCAAAGCTTGTTTTTTTAAATTTAAAAAGTACCACATTTCATCTAATTGTATTACTACAGCTTCTGAAGAAGGCTATGGTTTTTCATAATTTTCTAGTGCAAATTTTCTTACTCAAATTAGTACACTCGTTGCTGAAGTATGAAGTAAGCAAGCAATCGTTCTTAAGTATAATCCATTAATATACAATAAACATACAGTTAATTTTGTTTATCAAACCCCTTTTGTAAAGTTGGAACAAACTGATACCCACAATTTTTATATTTATATCTTTGATAACCCTTTATAAATCCATTTTTACTATGTTTTGTTCCACCACATTTTTTACATTCCATACCAATAGCATTTCCTTTGCTATTAGTATGTCGTCATTCATCAATTTAATAACACCCTCAAAATTTTAAATGTTTATCCTAAACCTTCTTAAAAATAATATAGACAATTTATTGCATTTATGCTATCATAATAAATAAGTTTGTTATTACGTAAAGGTAAGCAAGACTGTTTATAGTATTTCTTATAAAGAAATACTATAAACAGTCTTTTTTTATAGATATGGAAGGAAATGGAAAAATGAAAATCATTAGAGTTTTGAATACAAACGCAGTTGTAACAGTAGATAAAGAAAAAAGAGAGATTATTGTTACTGGTGCAGGCATTGGCTTTCGTAAAAAGAAAGGAGAATTTTTAGATAAATCTTTAATTGACAGAATATATTGTTTACAAAGTGATGAGGGTAGTAAAAAACTTCAAGAATATGTGCAGACTGTTTCTGAAGAATATTTAGATATTGCTGAAAAAGTGGTACAGACAGCAATACAAGAGGAAAAATTAGAAGTGAATGATATCCTTTATGTTACACTTGCTGACCATATCAATTCTGTTTTAGAACGGGCAAAATCTGGTATTATGCTAAAAAATATTATCAAAACAGATATTCAGAACTTTTATCCAAAAGAATTTTCAATCGGCAAAAAAGCAATTCAATGGATAAAAGAAAAAACAGGAATTGATTTAAAAGAAGATGAAGCAGCTTTTATTGCCATGCACATTATTGCTTCTGAATTAGATAATAATTCTCCATCTGATGTACAGAAAATTACAGAATTAATTACAGCAATCCTCCATATGATACGACTGCATTTTAAAATTGTATTTCATGAAGATTCTTTTTCCTATCAGCGATTTATTACGCATTTAAAATTTTTTGCTGCACGAATATTTAATCAAACAGATTATCACGACAGTATGCAGGAAATTTATGATGTACTTGTTACACAAAATCAATTTATTTTTTCTGGTGTAAAAAAAATTGCTGAGTTGATTCAAAAACAGTATGGGTACACTTTGAGTATAGATGAATCATTATATCTTTTAATTCATTTAAAAAGAATATTAGATGAAGAACAAGAGCAAAGAGAAAAAGAACAAGAATCATAATAAATAAAAAGAGAGAAGGGAATACTATGGATTATGAAAATATTGCAAAGCAAATATTGCAACATATTGGTGGAAAAGAAAATGTTGCTACTGTTATTCATTGTATGACAAGGCTTCGTTTTACTTTAAAAAATGAAGCGATAGCAAATGATGAAGCAGTGAAAAATACAAAAGGTGTTGTAGGAGTTATGAAAAAAGCAGGGCAATACCAAATTATTATTGGCAATGATGTTGGTAATGTATATGATGAACTATGCAAATTGGGGGACTTTTCAAATTCTATTCCTATTCCTAAAAAACAAGAAGTATTAAAAAATAAAAATAATATTACACAACTTATGGAAATTATATCAAGTATTATGGCTCCAGTAATTCCTGCTATAATGGGTACAGCAATGATTCGTATATTAACGAATTTACTACATATGCTTGATATTTTGGATGTAAATGGAACGACTTACTATATTCTTAATATTATTGGTGATAGTGCATTTTTCTTTTTTCCAGTGTTAATTGCTATTTCAGCAGCAAAGCGTTTTTGTGTAAATGTTTATTATGCTGTTACAGTAGCCCTTATTTTAATGCACCCTAATTTTATGGATATGATGGATAAAGGAGAAAATTTATATTTTATGAAGTATATACCACTTCCTTCTATTTCTTATGCTTATTCCATTATCCCCATTATATTTGCAATATGGATTTTGAAATATGTAGAACGATTAGCAGAAAAAATAATACCAACTATATTAAAAAATCTTTTGCAGTCATTATTTGTTTTGTTAGTAGAAGTTCTAATTGTGTTGTTTGTGCTGGCTCCTTTTGGTTCTCTATTAGAACATATTTTGTACGATATTATTGATTTGATACATAATCAATTAGGTTTTATTGCTGTTGGTATGATTGCAGGTATTTACCCTTTTATTGTAATGGCAGGTATTCATCATGCTCTTACACCAGTTAAATTAGGTATGATTGCCTCTGCAGGATTTGAAAATTTTATTTGTATTGGAGAGCTTTGTTCTAATATAGCACAAGGTGCTGCTTCTGCTGCGGTTGCAGTAAAAAGCAAAAACAAAATATTGAAAAAAAATGCTACTACTGCGGCAATTTCTGCATTGTTTACGGGAATTACAGAGCCAGCACTTTATGGTGTAACACTTCGTTTAAAACGTCCTATAATAGGTGCTTGTATTGGTGCTGCGATTGGAGGACTATTTGGTGCTTTTTTTCAATTAAAATGTTTTGCAATTGCTATTCCTGCTATTTTAAGCATTGTGCAGTATGTAGACACAACATACCCAATTAGTTTTTTGATTGCGATATTGACGATTTTAGTAACGATAGTTGCTACCTTTTTTATTACGTTGTTAATTGGTTTTAAAGATATTTCAGAAAATGACATAGAAGAAAAAACAAAAATAGAAAATCATTCTAATCAAACACTTTTTGTTCCAGCACCAGCAAAAGGAAAAATGATTCCTTTGACAGAAGTAAAAGATGTTACTTTTGCTTCTGAAATACTTGGAAAAGGTGCTGTAATCATACCAGAAGAAAACAAAATTGTTGCTCCATTTAGTGGAAAAGTAGCAGTAGTGTTTGAAACGGGACATGCGATTGCACTACAAAGTGATGAGGGATTAGAACTTTTGATTCATGTAGGAATTGATACTGTAAATTTAAAAGGAAAATTCTTTCATCCCTGTGTAGAAAATGGAACAATCATCAAAAAAGGAGATGTTTTATTAAATTTTGACAGAGAGGAAATTGAAAAAGAAGGATATGACTTATCTACTCCTATTATTATTACAAATACAGAAAACTATAAAGAGATTACATTGCTAAATCAGTCAGAACATTGCGAATTACTGCAAGATTTTCTTTCTGTAAAATAAAATTTATTTTACTTTTTTATACAATGCTTTTTTATACAGATTGTCATTTGTTACAAAATTTTTTTTATAAAAATGTTAAAATATCCAAAAAAAATTTTAGATATAGACAAAAGCATTTGTTTGTGCTATGCTAAATATAGAAAGAAATAGCAACCAGTTTGTTATTACGTAAAGGTAAGCAAGACTGTTTATAGAACTTCTTGGATAGAGAAGTTCTGTGAGCAGTCTTATTTTTTTCATCAAGAAAATAAAGGATGTGATAAAATGAAAAAACAAATTATTCCTGAAGGTTTTCTTTGGGGAGGAGCAGTCGCTGCACATCAGTTAGAAGGGGGATATGATAAGCAAGGAAAGGGAATTTCGATTGCAGATGTCATGACAGCAGGGGCAAATGGTGTGGAACGTCAAATTACAGATGGTATTTTACCAAATCATAATTATCCCAATCATGAGGCAATAGATTTTTATACTCATTACAAAGAAGATATTAAACTATTCGCTGAAATGGGATTTAAGTGTTTCAGAACTTCTATTGCATGGACACGAATTTTTCCAAATGGAGATGAAACGACTCCAAATGAACAAGGATTGCAATTTTATGACAATTTATTTGACGAATTACTCCACTATGGTATTGAACCAGTGATTACATTGAGTCATTTTGAAATGCCTTATCATTTAGTAAAAGAGTATGGCGGATGGCGAAATCGTAAATTGATTGATTTCTTTGTACGATTTGCCAAAACAGTAATGGAACGTTACAAAGACAAAGTAAAATATTGGATGACTTTTAATGAAATCAATAATCAAGGTTCTACAGAACATCTTTGGGCAGCGTGGACAAATTCTGGAATATTATATCGCCCAGAGGAAGACATACAAACTGTACTGCATCAAGCTGTTCATTATGAAATGGTGGCAAGTGCAAAAACAGTAAAATTAGGACATGAAATCAATCCAGATTTCAAAATTGGTTGTATGTTAGCAATGGTTCCTTTTTATCCTTTGTCTTGTACACCAGATGATATAATTGCATCACAATATGCAATGGAACAAAGATTGTACTATTATGGCGATATCCATGTATTTGGAGAATATCCAAACTACATAAAGTCTTTTGAAAAAAATCATGAAATGCACTTAGATGTGACAGCAGAAGACTTACAAAGTCTAAAAGAGGGTTGTGTCGATTACATAGGCATTAGTTATTATATGAGTGAAGCAGTAAGTGCTTCTGCTGAAAATGCAAAACAAAAATTTAATGACCATTGTTATGTTGTAAAAAATCCTTATGTAGAAGCAAGCGAATGGGGCTGGCAGATTGACCCAAAAGGATTGCGTTATTCTTTGAATTTACTTCATCAAAGATATCATTTGCCTATCTTTATTGTAGAAAATGGTTTCGGTGCTTATGACAAAGTAGAACAAGATGGTATTCATGACTCTTATCGTGTCAACTATTTACGTCAGCATATAGAGCAAATGAAAGAGGCTATATTAAAAGATGGTGTTCCAGTTATAGGATATACTCCTTGGGGCTGTATTGATTTAGTCAGTGCAGGTACTGGCGAAATGGAAAAAAGATATGGATTTATCTATGTTGATAAAGATAATCAGGGAAATGGCTCTTTAAAAAGAAGTAAAAAAGATTCTTTTTTCTGGTATCAAAAAGTTATTCAAACAAATGGAGAAGAAATTTAAGGAGGTTATATTATGGTAATTCGTTTATTTTGTGCAGCAGGTATGTCTACAAGTGTGTTAGTTAATAAAATGAGAGAAGCAGCCGTAGAAAAAGGAAAAGATGCTGAAATTGAAGCATTTCCTATTGCAGAAATGGAAATGCGTACCGATGGAATTGATGTTGCTCTTTTAGGTCCTCAGGTAGGTTTTCAGCTTGATAAAGCAAAAAAAATCTGTGAGCCAAAAGGGATTCCTGTTGCTGTTATCCCAATGGCAGACTATGGTATGTGTAATGGTATGAATGTATTGAAATTTGCGTATAAATTGAAATCTTCTAAATAATTTTTTGTAATACCGCATAATTTCATATTAATTCGTTATGCGGTATTCTTTCAAATATTGATATTATTTTTTATTTTACAATATGAAGTAAAACAAGGGAGGGTGATATTATGGGTGAATGGTTTAATAAAAATGTAATTCCTAAAATTCTTGCATTTGTCAATACAAAAGCAGTTCAAGCAATTAAAGATGGTATGGTATATACAATGCCCCTTTTGATTGTTGGTTCTATCTTTTTAATTCTTGCGAATTTGCCAATCAAAGCAGCAGCAGATGCACTTGCTAATGCAGGCATTACAAATATATTTAATCAGGCTTATGGTGCTACATTTAGTATTAGTGCTATCATTGCAGTTGTAGGTATTTCTTATACCTATGCAAAATTGGAAGGACAAGAACCATTAAGTGGTGCAATGATTGCATTAGCTGTTTTTTTCCTGCTTCAGCCATCTTCTATAACATCAGAAAATGGTGATATTGTTGGAAATATTATACAAAAAGATTGGACTGCTGGAAAGGGCATGATTGGAGCAATTTTAATCGGACTGATTGTTGGCTGGGCATATTCTTGGTTTTTGAAAAAGAACATTAAAATCAAAATGCCAGAAGGTGTTCCTACTGGAGTTGCAAATGCTTTTTCTGGTTTAATTCCTGCTGTTGTTATTGTTGTAGTTGCTACTATTATACATGGAATTTTCAGCATTGGATTACATACAACAGCAATCGAATTGATTTATAAAGTGATTCAAATACCATTGCAAGGTATGACAGACTCTTTAGGTGGTGCAATATTGATGTGCTTTGCAGGACCATTTTTATGGATTTTTGGAGTTCATGGCTCTACGATTGTCGGTGGTATTATGAGCGGACTTTTACAAGCAAATAGTTTGGAAAATCAAGCAATATTAGATAAAGGAATGGAACTTACTGTCGCAAATGGAGGACATATTGTAACAGCACAATTTTATGACCAATTTATTAATGTTACTGGTGCAGGTTTAACAATCGCCTTAGTTATTTATTTGGTTGCATTTGCAAAATCAAAACAGTTAAAAACATTAGGAAATTTGGAATTAGTCCCTGCACTCTTTAATATCAATGAACCAATTTTGTTCGGTCTGCCTGTTGTAATGAATCCTATGCTTGCTGTTCCATTTATTGCAATGCCAGTAATTTCTTGTGTCATACAATATGCTGCACTTGCAACAGGTTTGTGTCCTCTTTATGGAGGAGTTATGGTTCCTTGGACTTGTCCGCCTATTATTTCAGGATTTTTAGTAGGTGGCTGGAGAAGTGCATTATTACAACTTGTCATTTTTATTATTTCATTTTTTGTTTATATGCCATTTGTTCGTCGCCTTGACAAAGATGCTTTAGTAGCAGAACAAAATGCTACTGCAAATGCTGATGACGATGACTGGTAATTAAAAGGGAATTCGTTGAAAATATAGAAAGGGGAATGGAATATGTCTGAAGAATTGAGTGTTATTTGTTTTGAAATTATTACTTATGTAGGTACAGCACGTTCTTGTTTTATCAATGCCATACAGTGTGCCAAAAAAGGCGAGTTTGAACAGGCTGAGCAAATGATAAAACAAGGAGATGAGGCATTTTCACAAGGACATGATGCCCATGCAGATTTGCTTACAAAAGATGCAGAAGGTAACTTGTCTGCTGTTGGTTTGCTTTTACTTCACGCAGAAGACCAATTGATGAGTGCGGAAGGATTTCGTATTATTGCAGAAGAATTTATTGATGTTTATAAGCAGTTGTTAAATAAATAAAGAGAAGATATATTTTTATAACTCACAATGGTAATATTCTGTTGTGAGTTTCTTTTTTGTCAAAAAAAGAATTTTTTCTATGTTTTTTTAAAATAATTAAAAAATAATTGACAATATGTTATTTAAAATTTATTATATACATATACTTGTTATCGTATTAAAGTTTGGAAAGAATATTATAAAAAAATGTATGGAAAGTGAAAATGAAAAATTACACCATAGATTGAAAAGAATGATAGGACAAGCGCAGGCAGTTGACAGAATAATTAAGGAAGATTTGCCTTGTGAAGATGTTTTGTCACAAATTAATGCAGCAAAATCTGCTTTACATAAGGCAGGACAGGCTACTTTAGAAAGTCATATAAAATATTGTATTTCTGAAGGTATGAAAAATGGCGATGTAGAAGAAATAATGAAAAGTTTCATATTAGCCATTTTTTTCTACCAGTTCTTGTTTGGGTATTTATGCCTTTGCCTTATACTATGCTATACAAATATCAAAAGTTCTTCCAAAAAAAACAAGCATTCTGCTAAATTGTTTTTGTGTAATTTCTTTTCTATTTTATTTAGTGAGTAATCAAGAGAAAATATGGAAAACAAAAACTTTATGACAATCGATGAAGTCGCAAAAGAATTGAAATTGAAAGTGTTGAAGTTCTATGCTTATAAAATTGTGAAGCAACTAAATGAGGAATTGAACAAACTTGATTATTTGACATTTTCGGGTAAAGTGAATGCAAACTATAAGTTTGTTATAAAGAGCAGTAGTCAAATGCAAAGTGAAAGGGGTTGATAATATGGCTGTATACAAATATGGTAACAAATGAAGAGTAATTTATCGCTATACGAATTGGAAGGGAGAGAAAAAACAGACACAAAAGCGAAGTTTTGCAACAAAAAAAGCTCAAGCGTGAGAAAGAGAAATTATGCTGAAAGAACAAGTAAAGTTAGATATGACTTTTGCCAGCTTCTTTGAAATTTATGGGCAAGACAAGAAAAAGAGATTGGGGGAGTAAACCTAAACAATTAAGGGAAATTTTGGTGCTATGATTAAAACCACAGCAAGTTATACTAATGATAAAAATGAAAATAGTAGCTTATCATATCTTGTTGCAACTCTTCTAAACTGTTTTAATTGGTTAAAAAAAACATTCTATTTGATTTCGGTTTTTATAAATATCTTTATTATATTCTCTTTGTTCTTTTCGGTTTTTTCGTGATGGTATTACACAAATACCTTTATTTTTTTCAATATACTTTACTATCCATTCTGAATCAAATGCCTTATCTCCAATAACATATACTCCTTCGTGAATCGCATTGTGTAATAACTTTTCAGCTTGTGTGCTATCATATATATTTCCTCCTGTTATGAAAATAGGTTCTGTTACATTAAAATGATATAGACAACAGCCCCTTGTTAGAAGTACAATAA
>CAJUNT010000034.1 GCA_910587735.1 uncultured Clostridia bacterium | reverse complement strand
CAAAAAGTCAGTGTTTATGCGACTTCTTGGACTTGTTGATATTATTCCCACTCAACAGACCTTTTTAGATTTGTAGTATTTTATATGGTATTTATTATTCATATTATACTATTTTTCTTTTCATTTGTCCATGTATTTCTATTTAAAAATTTTTTTAATATCATTTTGCTATCAGGGCAAATTTATTTATTAAGAATTATGAATAAAAATTCATTTGTTTAATATAAAAAATACAGAAATTCACATGTTTTTTATATTATTTTTTATTATAACATTTACACTTTTCTTCTAATAACAGAAAGTTACAACATCGAGCGGTCAAAGAGGAATTTGGTTTATCTAAACATTTTTGATACAATTTTTGAGCTTTTGACTGTAAAGTGAGAGCAATTTTATCAATAATCAATTTTTCCTTTTGTAGCAAATATATGTAATCTGTTTTCTCCTTTTCATTAAGAAAAGTTCTAAAATTAGTAATTTTATCATATTTTAACTGTGTAACACAAAAATCTGGAACAGGAATCATATTATTAATATTGATAACAGCATATAATTCTCCAGTTACTTCATCTATCAATTTATGAAAATCAATACTATTAGACATATTACGATGTTTTGGTTTTGCTGAAGAAATAGGAACATAATAATTTAAGTGATTTACTGTTACCAATATTCCTACATGGAGTTTCAAACGTCCTCCATATTCTACATAACCAACACGTTTATCTACTTTAACCAAATAATTAATATAATCTTTATCTACAACATACCAGTTCATACTTCCTCCTAATAAAAAAGTGGGTGAAATCATCCACCCACACTGTTAACCGATTGTTTTAATTGGACAATCTAACCGCTTTTAACCGATTGTTTTTACTGGACAACCTAACCGCTGTACAGACATTATTATCTGTATATATAGTATATACAATTAAGAGAAAAAAATCAATAAAAATTTAAAAAATATAATGAAATATGTTATCTATTAATAGATATTTTTATGAAGCACTTATCATATTAACGATACTTGTTTTTTCAATTTTTTGTGAATATAATATAGCAGCAAACAACGTTGTTATCATTGCAGTAAAAACAAGCAGAGTAGTTATAAATATAGGTGGCTGCCATATTTGTCCCCATCTAGGTGTAATGAGCATTTCAAACAACAGGTGATGTAACAGCAAACCAAATACTGTACCGAAAATACTTCCTGTCGCAGCATAAGTTAATGCCTCTACTTTAATCATATTTTTGATTTGTTTACAGGACATACCTACTGCCCTCATAACACCATATTGGTTCTTTTTACTAGAAATACTTGTATTTACAGTGTTTACAATATTGATAAAAGCAACTAACGCAATGACAGACAAAAAACCATAAACAAATACTGCCATAGCAAAATAACTTCTTCTGATTTCTTGATTTGACTGCTGTTTATCTAAAAGTTTCATATCACCTGTTATCAAATTTCTAATTTGTTCTGAAATATTTTGACTTACTTGCATATCAATAATTGTATACTCTGAAATATCTGTCAATTTTGTAAAAGTATTTTCAGAACAAACAAGTATCCATTCTCCATTTTCAGCTTCAAAAGGAACATCAGAAATCAATGCAGAAATTATTACATTTTGAGTAGTTTTATTTACATTTAACGTTATAACATCTCCAACTTTCCAATGAAATTGCTGAGCATATCCATAATCTACAATGACACCATTACCATACTGCACATTATCAATGTTTCCTTCAATCAGCATATCATCAGCCCATAAAAATTGCGGTTCATCATAAGAAATCAACATAGCCATATTATCATAATTTTGATACTGAGCAGAAATATTATCATAAAACATTCTACCATATACTTTTTTGACGCTAGATAAACAAGAAATTTGTTGTTTTAAATCATAAGGTAACATTACTGAACTTTCATTTGATAGTATAGATAAATCTGCTGCATAAGGTTTTAAAGGTTTCAGTGCAGAATTCATAAACGTAATAAAAATAGTAAAACATAAAAACAATATAATACTAATCATAAATGAGCCAGAAATTAAAACAATATTTTTTTTGTTTGAAAAAGCATGAGAAATTCCCATAGCAATATCTACTGGAATTTTTTTGATAGGATATGCTTTTTTAAAATGCTTTGTTTGATTGATATTTCCTGTTACTGCTAATTGTGGTGATACCTTTGCAGCATTTCTTGCGGGAGAACTAGACGCAATCATAACAACTAACACACCAATCAATATACCTGCAAATATACCAATCAAACTAATTTGAAATGACATAGAAGGAATATATTGAGAATTGACAGCTTTTAATACCCATATAGCAAGCCAAAGAACAATACAACCACTGAATAGACCAAGAGGAATTGCTTTGATACAATATAGTAACCCTTCTAGCCTAATGCAAATTTTAATTTGACGTTTTGTTGCTCCAATACAACGTAACAAACCAAAATATTGCGTTCTTTCCAATATGCTCATATTAAAACTACTTGCAATCATAAATACAGTAGCTACTGCAACCAGTGCAAAAAGTATGATAGCAGTTCTGTAGACATTTATCATAGTACTATCATTACTTTGCCCCATCAAACCAACAAGCATAACATTTTGAACAATTTGATTTTCTGTCAAATGATATTGTGATTGAATTTGTTGTATTGTCTGATTGATATTTGTACCTTTTTTAAATTGAATATAATTATATTCTTTGTATTCACTTTCTGGTAAAAAGTGCAACGCTCCTTCTGGTAAAAAAAGTCCATGTTCATCTTTTCCTTTTAAAGTAGAAAAATCGTTGTATGTTCCTGTAATATGGTACTTTCTAGTTTGTCCGTTTTGGAATGTCACATCAATAAAATCTCCTATTGAAATATCAAATTGCTTTAGTGCTTGTTGGTCAAATAATGCTTCTGTTTCTGAAATAGGATAACGCCCTTCTTTTACTGTTAAATTCATTTGTTCTGCAAATTGTTGACTACCACTTTGTATAATTAATTTTTTTCCTTGATATTCTGTAACGACTCCAGCACCTAATACTCCAGAAACAGCAATTTCTTTTCGAGCATTTACTTCATTTATTGTTTGTTCTGAAACATTAGAAAGAATAATATGCCAATTACCATAAGTATTTATCACTTCCTGTTTTTGTGTTTTTAAGCTGATATCAGCCATACTAAAAATAGATGTTACTAACATTACTGATATTGCAATACAGATTAGAGTAAGACGATTTTTATTTTTATGATATTTCATATATAGAAAAACAACATCAGTATAACTTTTCATATGTCATACCTCCCAAAATCTGTCAGCACACCATCAGATACTTGTAATACACGGTCAGCAGAAGATACAATGCTTCTATTATGAGTAATCATAATAATGGTTTGTTCATAAATTTTCGATGCCTTTTTTAATAAAGAAATTACTTCATTACTATTTTGTGTGTCAAGATTTCCTGTTGGCTCATCTGCTAATATTAACATAGGGCGTGTCATCAATGCTCTGCCTATTGCTACTCTTTGCTGCTGTCCTCCCGATAATTGACGTGGAATATGGTATCTACGGTCTTTTAAATTTAGTACATCAAGTATTTCTTCCAAATATTTTTTATCTGGCTTTTGATAATCTAAAAGTATAGGAAAAGTGATATTCTGTTCCACATTCAGTTCTGGTATTAAATTAAATGATTGAAATATAAAACCAATATTTCTGCGTCGAAATATAGTAAGTTCTTCCTCTTTCATAGTAAAAATATTTTTTCCATCAATGATTACATTCCCAGATGTTGGTGTATCTAATGCACCTATCATATTTAAAAGTGTACTTTTTCCTGAACCAGATTCTCCTACTACTGCAACAAATTCTCCTTTTGATACCGTAAAGTTTACATTTTTTAGTGCAGATATCGCCGTTTCTCCCATGCCATATGTTTTACAAATAGAGTTTACTTCTAATAAATTCATATAATTCCTTCTTTTTTGTTATATTGTAACATCTATTTGCTACTCTCATATGAATTGAAACTTACAATATTGTAATATTTCAAAGTGTAATGGTAAAAATACTTCCCTTTTCTAAAATACTATCTACAGTAATATTACCTCCATGCAATTCAATCATCGCTTTAGAAAGAGATAAGCCAAGCCCTAAACCTTTTGTATCTTTAGAAAAACGACTACGATAAAATCGTTTAAAAATATGATAAATATCTTCTTTAGCAATACCACACCCATTATCTTTTATAATAATTTGAACCATATTCTACATTTTTTTCCATTCTATATGAATGGTATCACCTGCTTTGGTATGGTCAAAAGCATTTTTTACAATATTGCTAACTGCCTCTATTATCCAAATTCTGTCACAAAAAATTGTGATGCTGTCATCACCAGAAAATATAATTCTTTTTTGTTCTTGTTTGGCACGATATGCAAAATGACAGACAATATCATTTATCATATCTGCTATATTTTCTTCATTTTTTTCTAATACGATTGTTCCTGCATCTAATTTTGTTATTTTTAATAAATTTTGTATCAATGTTTCAATACGGTCAATTTCTTGCTCTGACAATGAAATAAATCGTTTTACATCTGAAATATTTTCTGTTTGTTGTAATATTCCATTGTATATATTTAATGCTGCAATAGGTGTTTTAAGCTGATGGGATATGTCAGCTATAGTATTTTTTAAAAACTCTTTTGCTCTTGCTTCTTTTACTGTATGAGCGTTTAATATTGCTGCCAATGTATTGATAGAATGAAATAATTGATATAGTTTGCCCTCTTTATTACATTCAATACGAACATCTGTATCTCCTGCAATAAAATAGTTTATTTTTTCGATTGCCTTTTCCACAATTTTATTTTGATTATAAAAACAAAAAAGACAAGCAATACTAATACTAACTCCTTCTAATAAAGAAATTGATAATATACTATACATAACATTTTGACAAAATGTAAAAATAAATATTTGAAATGCTAAAAAAAATAATATCAATAACGATATTGTTAAAAATAAATATCTTATTTCTTTATTTGCAAATAGTTTCATTTTGTTGTCACCTCAATTTATTACATTCCATTTGTAACCCATTCTCCTAACTGTTAAAAGCATTTTCGGTTCACTTGGATTATCTTCAATTTTTGTACGTAATCTGCGAATGTAAACAGTAAGTGTATTACTATCTACATAACTGCCTTCACTATCCCATAATTGATGTAATATTTGCTCTTTTGGAAGTATTCTATTAGGATTTTTCATAAAAAAACATAATAATTTATATTCTGCTGCTGTCAAATCTAAAAGTATACCATTTTTATAAACTTGACATTGCAATAAAAATACTTTGATATTATTTGAACTAACTTCTATATCTGTACTATTAAAATTGTTTGCTCTGCGTAATAGTGCATTGATTCTAGACATCAGTACAGCTAATTTGAATGGTTTTGTAATGTAGTCATCACCACCTATATCTAACCCCATAATTATGTTAATTTCCTCATCAGAAGCAGTTAAAAATAATATAGGTACTTTTGAAAATTGTCTTACTTTTTTGCATATTTCAAAACCTGAACCATCTGGAAGTGTTACATCTAGTATCAATAAATCATATTCTTTGCTAACACAAATATTTTCTGCTTCTTTTACAGTTTTTGCAACATCTAATTCATAATCTGCTTTTTCTAAAGCAAATGTCAGTCCTGTAATTAAACTCAAATCATCTTCTAATAATAGTATTTTACTCATATCTTTTCTCCTTAATTTATACTTATTTAGAATATATCATAATTTCTTTTTCAAAATAATACAATAAAAAAATAACTTCTTAAATATAATTAATTTGTAAGTTTTTATATGCAAATAATACTTTTTTGTAAAAATTTCATTTTCCAAAATAGAGCTATCATTAAATTTTTGGTTATGTATTTAAATAAGTGAATAGGGAATACTACAGAAATAAAAGTTAAGAGAAGAAGATTTTTAATGTCTGTAGTAAAAGTAAAATGCCCTGTATGTGGAAGTGAAAATGTATCAAAAAATGGTACATCAAAAGTAGGAAAACAACAATATATCTGTAATAATAAACAGTGCCATAAATCAAGTTTTATATTGGATTACACTTACAATGCTTGTAAACCTGAAGTAAAAAATAAAATAATACCTATGACTTTAAATGGTAGTGGTATCAGAGATATCTCAAGGGTATTAAAAATAAGTACCACAACTGTAATGAATTGTATAAAAAAAAAGAAAAATATATAAAATATGTAAATATTAATTTGCTAAAGCAGAAAGAAAAAACAAATTCTATCTGTATTGATATTATAAAAGTAGATGAACTATGGAGTTTTGTAAAAAATAAAAAGAATCAAAGATGGTTATGGTATGCTATAAACCATGATACAGGAGAAATAGTAGCCTATACTTTCGGAAAAAGAAAGGATACTGTATTTTTAAAACTGAAGAAACTTTTAGGGGGTAAACCTAAACAATTGAGGGAAATTTTGGTATTGTGATTAAAGCCACAGCAAGTTGTACTATAGCAATCTAATAAAATAACACTTCTATTGACAAGGGAGATATACTAAAGGTAGAGGTGATAGAAATGTTACATAATGAAGCAAGAGAATTATTAGTAAAAGCTTATGAAAAAACAGAAAATGCAAAAGAAGTAGCAGAATGTTTTGGAGTTGATACAAGTACTGTATATCGTTTGTATCGTCAAAAAAAGGCAACTGGTTCCGTAAAACTTAAAACAAATAAACGAGGAAGAAAACTTTCTCTATCATCAGAAGATTTATCCAATATAGACAAAGCAATTCAGAAACAGCCTGATATTACAATAGAGGAAATCATTGAAAAACTTGATTTACATGTTACAAATGAAACGGTTCGCAAAGCAGTTATAAAAATGGGATATGTCTATAAAAAGAAATTTCTTTATACTTCTGAACGAGAACGTCCCCGATGTGAAAGAAAAAAGAAAAAATTGGACTAAAAATCTCCTCAATTATAATGCAGAAAAAATAGCATTTGTGGACGAAAGTGGAGTAAATATTAACATGACAAGAATTTATGGACGTTCTCTTGGTGGTACTCGCTGTGTAGATAAGACACCACTCAATACACCTATAAATACTACAATTTTATATTCGATAAGAATAAATGGAGAAAGTGCATATACCACTTATGAAGGAGGAATAACAGGGGAGAAATTTGTAGAATATTTAAAAAATACACTCATACCAACACTACATGAAGGAGATATTGTAGTAATGGATAATATACGTTCTCATCATGTGAAAGAAGTTTCGAAAATCATAAATTGTTCGCCAAAACATTTGACATTACTGTATCTACCTGCATATAGTCCAGATTTTAATCCAATAGAAATGATGTGGTCAAAGATAAAGTCTGTTTTACGTACAATGAAAATAAGGGATATTTCTATGCTCACAAATGCTATTAAAACTGCTTTTTTAAAAATAACATCATCTAATTGTGTTGGCTGGTTTTCTGCTGTTGGTTTGAGGCGATAATTTGTAGGATTGCTATAATATCATATTTATGATAATCTTCCATTTCTTTTTCCTCTTTTCTTTTTTCTTTAATGATACCACTTTTCTATCCTTATGACGACACTATCTAAATAATACAATATAAAAATAGTTTTATAAGTTAACAAATATTAAACTTATAAAACTATTTTTACTTTAAAAGATATTTATTGATTTTTCAATATAATCTATCTGGATATATTTGCATTTTTATTTTTTCTACTTGTTCATCTAAGCTCTGTAGCTCTTCATTCCATATTTTTAATCTTATTAATAATTGTTTTAATTTTATATAATTTTCATCATTTTTTATAATAGTCGCCATAAAAGCTGAATATTCTGCTTCTTTTATTCCCTTTCTAAGTATATTTTTACATCCACGCATAACTCTATTTTTTTTGGAAATATTATTATTTAAAATTTCTTTATTTTCCTCTGCTAACTCATAAATATCATTTATTTTATCAATTAAAGTTTCTCCCTGTTCAAAGCGTAACTTCACAATATTTTCTGTATCATTTAATCCTAATACATTAATGGTATCATGTACTATCTTATCAACCTTTTCATTTCGACTATAATATCTATAATTCTTTAAATAAAAATAATCCTTTGGTTCTTGCTCAAAAGGATTAATAATTGGTGTTTCATATGTATCATGTTGAGATTTATTTTTATTACAGGTAGAGCAAGAGGGATTTAAATTTTCCCATGTAACAACTTCATCTTTATATTTATTCTTATAATGAAAATGGTCAATATGCATCTCTTTATGTCCATTTCCAATAAAGCATTCACAATACACACATTTACTATTACATTCCAATATAAGCTGGTCTCTTATATACTTTTTATTCCATACATTTTTATTCTTATCTTTTTTAAATTCATCTGTTAACTGCTGTTGTACTTCCTTTGTCAATTCTTTTGGCTTATCTATACGATTAACTTTTATCAAACAAATCAATCCTCCCATTCTGCTACTTGAATGGATAATAGTTTGCATAACGGATTATTAGGATGCAACATCTCTTTTAATAATTCATAATATTTTAAAATAGCATCTCTATTTTCATCATTCATTGCTTTATCAAAATTTTCTAATGTTTCTTGATATAGTTCAGATGTAGTTGTTGGCATTTCCATAATATATTTCAATATTTCTTCTAATGTCCAACCTTGTAAACCATATTTGCCTAAATTAAGTTTTTTTAAAGAAACATTTTCATTTTCATCATAGCCTAAAGCAATAATTTCTTCTTTTTGTAAAGTTTGAAGAATACTAGGACTATGAGTTGTTAAAATAAATTGTGTTTGTGGAAAAATATTTTTTAATGCTCCTAAAAGTTTTGACTGCCAAACAGGATGTAAATGTAAATCGATTTCATCAATTAATATAACTCCTTCAAAATCTTTTACTAAAATTGGGCTTTCTGAATTTCTATATTCTATCTCTTTTATAATACCTAAAATGATATAAATACAACTTTTATAACCTGCAGATAAATATTCAAAATAAATCTCTCCTTTTGAATCTGTCAATATTATATCGAACGAACTAGGAATGACTTTATTAAAGTGAACTTTATTATCTAAAATACTAAACATTTTCTGTGCAAGTTCAACATTTTCGCATTGTTCTTTTGTCAAACTTCCTTCTATATTTAAAAATAAATATCTATTTACAAACCAATTTTTAATATCATTTGCCTTTATTCCCTCTGTAGCTATTTTACTATTTTCATATTCTCCTCGCTGTGGGTCTGAACTAACAGCATTTAACTTGATATAATCAATATTACGATTTATTCCAAAATATAAAAAATCTTTAGAATATTGCCCCCATCCATTATGATGTTCAATTAATTTCGGTTCAAATTTTTTTACTACTTCTTCTTTACTTGTTATTTGCTTATTTCCGTTAACATTTGATTCTAGCTCAATTCTATATTTGCCTATTTTATACAAAGCATTTTTTGCTAGTTTTGATGGTGTCATAGAATTTATAAAAGCATCAGATATAATTTCTAATATTGTTGTTTTTCCAATACCATTTGCACCACAAATAACATTCATGCTATCAATAAAATTGATTTCTAAATGTTGTATTCCTCCTATTCCATCAATGATTAACGATTTAATTTTCATATACATACCTCTTTTTTATAGAAACTTTAGTGAAATCTTACTTAACTAATATATTTAAATTAATACTCATTATAATCTATTTTTATTATATCATTATATATAAAGAAAAGATATATTTTTTATTATTATTCTTTACAAAAATATGATGTAATATAATTAATTATTTTAAATTTTATTATAGTTATTTTGTTTTAAATTGCCAAACTTCTATAGACAAATAAATGATAAAAATTGTATACAAAACAAAATTTGCCATGATTGATGTAAATAAATTTTTATAATTTTTCAGAATTGTGTAGATTGTTGTTTTTATCGCTATTTCTATGAAATATCATTCAAAAAACAGTATATTATTTTTATAATTTTTTTAAAAAGTAGGACAAAAGAAGGACAAAAAAATAAAGTGATAGGGTGGTTTTGGTATATCAAAAAAAAGGGAGTTTTCACTCCCCTTCTTATTTAATGCTTCACAACATATCTATAATATTGTTCCAATTTATTTTTCACAGCGTCTTCATCATCTAAAAACGCCTTAGCCATATCTACATAAAATTGCATAGTAGCGACATCATGTTTTTTAAACACTTTGCCATAATCAGAGTACAACATATTCATAGTAGCATAAAATTCCACAGGGTCACAATCCACATTATTCTGCTGCATGACTTTTTTGACTTCCTCAAATGTCCATTTCGCACCAGTACTACCATCTTCATTTTTCATGTGACGTGTCCAATTTTCAGCCTGTTTTTTATCCATTTTACCCATACCAGCATTATCCATAGTATAAGCAATACCAACATACCCCTGCATAGGTATTACATTATCATTATGTTCGTCACCATAATGCATATTACTCATATAACGTCCGTTATCATCTCTTTGCCTTCTGCTATAAATCGGTTCGGATTCCATCCGTCTGTCATATTCCCTATTTCTATCATAATCTATATATCTGTCATACTCTCGTCTGTTTGTATTATAACTACCATCATCATATCGAAAACCTATTTGATTTCCTCTATAATCGTTGTTATTTCTGTTATTATTATTTCTGTTGCTTTGGTTCAACATGGCAAGTCTCATTGTTTTATTCATACTGCCACCCCCAATCAGCATAATCTATCAATAACAATATTAGCGTCTTGTACATTCACAGCAACGCCGGAAGTATTTCTTATAGCAATATTAGCACTATCACATCTATATACTTCTGCTAATACCACAGCAGAAACACTATTATAAGTATCAACTGCTGCTGGTGTAGATATCATTCTGGAGCCTGCTAAACTTTCGCCGTCCTGTACAATATCTAAGCTAATAGCACCAGCCGTACCACCTGTTGGTATAGCAACATTTGCTTGGAAACTTATCTTATATACACCCGGTTTTAACGCCGTAAACCTGCCACTCCCTTGTCTATGTCTAACGGTACAACCTCTATTTACAGATGTACTACTAAAAACTAATGTTCCATTTGGTTCTACTGTTTGTATTGCTGTATTTACTGCTTCAATCATTATTATCACTCCTTTTATTATAAAAAGGGGAATGACATCAGCCAATCCCCTAACAATTTTTAAACAGCTTTTGCTGACAAGCAAGCATTATTACAAGCTAAATGCGAAAAGCCCACTCCTTTAGGGGTGGGCTTTTCGCATTTAGCTTGTAATCTTGCTTGGTTAATCCTGATAAATCAACTAGGTTATTTAATAATATTACTTCTTCCTTTGACATTCTGAATGAAACCGTTTTATTTCGCCATCTGCCTTGTTTGTCTAAGTTTTTCTCCATCTCTTTCACCCTCTTTCTGCATTTAATTTTTGTGCCATTTCCATCTGTTTTGTAGGAAATAGGTGAGCATACTGATAAGTGATGTCAATGCTTTCATGTCCTACTCTGTCCGCAATCGCAACAGCTGAAAATCCTAAGTCAATCAAATGACTAATATGTGAGTGTCTTAAACTGTGCAATTTAATACGCTTTACACCTGCTACTTTTGCACCTCTATCCATTTCATGATGTAAATAAGATTTTGTAATTGGAAAAATTCTATCTGTAGCTTTACAGTCATAAAGCAGTTTTAAGTAATCTTTTATTTCTTCCACCAAAAAATCAGGCATCTGTATTGTTCGATTACTTTTTGCAGTTTTCGGTTCAGTAATAACATCTTCACATTGAAGCCTTTGATAAGATTTATTGATAGTCACTACACCTTTTTCAAAATCGAAATCGGCTGGTGTCAACGCAAGTAGTTCTCCTAGACGAATACCACACCAATACAACATTTCAAAAGCGTAAAATGACAATGGTTTGTCCATAATCGCCTCTGAAAATTTTAGATACTCCTCTTTTGTCCAAAATTCAATTTCTTTTGTTTGAGCTTTTCCCATATTTCCAGCCTTTGCAGCAGGATTTGATTTCAATTCATAGTATCGCACAGCATGATTAAAAATAGTACTCAACTGATTATGCACTGTTTTTAAATATGTTTCTGAATAGGAATTGCCTTTTTCATCTTTGTAAGCAAGCATTTTATTTTGCCATGCAATTATATCAGCAGGGCGAATTTCATTCATCTTTTTGTTGCCAAAGGCAGGAATTAATTTTGTTTGAATGATGTTTTCTTTCGTCAACCAAGTATTTAGTTTTAGTCTTGCCCTCATATCATTACTGTAGATTTCAACAAAACTTTTAAAACTCATATCAAGATTTATTTCCTGCTTTTGTTTAAATTCTCTTTCCCATTCTAGTGATTCTCGTTTTGTTTGAAATCCTCGTTTTGTTTTGCCTTTGTTTTTTCCTTGCCAATCACGATAATAGAAAAATACAAACCATTTTCCAGTTTTTTTATCTTTGTAAGCTGACATAACTTTCCTCCTTTCTCAGTCCATAAATTTTTTCTTCAAAAAATTGTCTATTGACCTTTCCAGAAATTGTAATAAAACCCCTGTTTTTCAATTCTTCATTCAGTTTTCGTATGAGTTTGTAAGCATATGACTTTGATACACCCAATTCTGTCGCAATTTCTTCCGCTTTTATAAATAAATTTTTATTCATACTTATCAACCACCTTTTACTATTCGCTTATTTGTTAAAATTTCTGTACTTATTATATATTATCTTTTTTGTTAATGCAAATACTTATTTCACATATTTGTTAATTTTTTTATTTACTATTTTCTAAATATCAGTTATAATTAAGTATAAAATAACAAAAAAGGTGGTAACTCTTATGGCTGTTGGAGAAAAAATAAAGCGAATTCGCATTTTTAGGGAAATGACCCAAAAGGAGCTAGGTATTGCAGTTGGTTTGACTGAAAACCGTATTGCTCAATATGAAACAAACTATCGTACCCCTAAAAAAGAACTTTTGAATCAAATTGCCGAAGCACTTCATGTAAATTTCTTGAATTTCTATGTAGACATTTCTGGAAGTGCAGAAGACATTATACAAACTTTTTTCTGGATGGACGAGTTAAATCCTAATACAGTCAATCTATTTCAAATGACTGAAAATCCAGAACTCAGCACAGAAATGGAATATAAAAACTCCGACAACTGGACTGCTTCTGCACCAATAGGTATTTTTCTCAACTACAATTTAGTCAACCAATTTTTAGCAGAATGGCTCACTAGAAAAACAGAGTTGAAAAATGGACAAATTACTAAAAAGGAATATTTTGAATGGAAGTTAAACTTTCCTTATACTTGTGATGGTGGTGGAAAATTTACACCATCTATACAATGGAGAAATTCCTAAAACAAAAATAGACCCTTTCGTTTTATACAAATCAACGAAAAGGTCTATCTAAAATTTAATATCATTTTAATATCAGAGAGGGTAAAACAGTTCAAAAAATCCTTCTATTTCAAGGCTTTCTGAAGTTTTGGGTACTACTCCCACTCGGCAAGCTCAAACAGAACTTAAATACATATGCTTTGTTTCTGTATTATTTTTGCCGATATTTTCTCTCAATTCCATATTTTATTCTGACTTACTGATTTTTTGTTGCCAAATTGTTGCCATATGTTTATTATATCAAAGTCATTAAAAAAATCAATAATATTTATAAAATTAACTATGTTCTTTTTAAAGTTTTTCTTCTTTACAAATAAATATCGCCATATTATATATCTTTTTTTAATTTTTCTGATAATAATTTTATCTATTTTTATATCTTATTATTTTGTAATATTCTTCTTTTTTAACATCTTCTTGATAATCCTTAATCAACTTGATTTTTTTGAAAGCAGAAAGTAACTTTTTATTTTCATCATTAATCTTAAACCTTTGTTGGCTACGATAATTAAATATTTTTAAATAGTTGCTTAAGTTCAATAAGGTAAGAATTTTTTGCATATAACTTTCATCAATATATGAAATTGTTGCTATTAAAAGGTCAATTTTAATCTCTCTATCCAATTTATCCGAACGAAAAAGATTATCTATCAATTTATGAGAAACAATACTAGAGTTATTGATAATACTTTCTATATTTTTTACTGCATATTCAAATATTTTTAATTGAATAGATTCATCCCATTGTTCAAATGATGAAAATAAATCTATTAAATCAGAGTTCATAAAATTATTATTAAGAATATACAAACATACTGTAGAAGAATAATTCTTTTCAATTACAGAAATTTCATCTTTAGAAAATTTAATCAATTTTATTTTAATTTCATCACTAATATCCCATATAAGTATCTCTAATAATTCATCCAATAAAAACAAATCATCATTCATTATATCGATATAATTGTCTATGTTTTTATGAATGAAAAAATATTTCTGATTTGGATAGTTCTCTCTCATAAATTCTAAATTATTTGCTGTCATTTTAATAATATTAGTATCAATCAAAATATCCATTTTGTCTTGTGAAATATCGGTAATAGTAAAATTACTATAACGATAATTTAATGATGTCAAAATTTGTTTGTATTTTGAATTTTCAATGGACTCACATATAATTACATTATCAAATAATTCTTCTTTTAATTCATCACTATACTCAATATTTGAAAAATTTAATTCAATATTACATCTATTGATACAAGAAATAACACTTTCATCAAGTTTTAAAGAATCAAAACAATTTATGATGTTATGTTCCGAATATCGTACTATATCAGCGTCTAATAATGATGACCATAAAGAGCAATCTACAATTTCTTTTATAGAAATAATGGTTGTTTGCAACATAGAAATATAAGAATGTTTATGCTCCATAGCAAGTTTAGAATTATTTAATGCTGCAATAGCAACATTTTCATCATCATAAATACTACCATTACTCATTTGTAAAATAACATCAAAATACTTATTAATATTTTGATTAATATATTGAGTGATTGCAGAATTAGAATGTGAATATAAAATTGTATAATTTTTATGAAAAATATCTTCATCATTCTCTATACCCAAAATTTCTTTCTGAATGAGTATTAAATTCTCAACATTGATTTCATATAAAGACTTCTCATATACAGCTTGAAATAATTCTTTATTTAATTTTTCATAATCAAAGCCTATAAAGCATACTTTCAATAAAATAAAACAATGGATTAGCCTATCTATAATAGGATTATCTATTGCAAGGTAATCTCGTGAGTTTGAAATATAATTACATAGACAGTTATTCTCATTCATTAATTTTACAGTTTCATCATCTGAATAATAAATAGAAAAAATAGAATATCTTCGTATCTGTTCTTCAGTTAATGACTGTTCATTAAGAATTGTTAAAAATATTTCAGTCCATTGTATATTAAGATATTTAATATAATTCGGTAATTCAGTTGTCATATCTAAAAATGTACCTATGAATTTAAAATTCTTTGTACTTTTCAACTGAGTAATAAATCTTTTCATATATTCAAATTGAAATGAAGTATGAAGCAAATATGTAAATAAGTCAAAATTAAGAATTTCTTCTTGATCAAAATCTGATAATTTAAGGCGTGAAACAACTAACTCAGGATTTTTTAATTGATAAGTATATTCTTTTGCCTTTTTATCTGTTATACTGCGTAAGAAAATTTTATCAACACGATTTAAACTATTTTCATAAAAATAAGTCATATACTCTGCATAGTTTTCATCAATATACCCATTACGAATAAGGTATTTCAAAATGTCAAAATATTCACTACTTTTTATTTCATTAAAATTGCTTACTGTTCCAATCTCATTTTCACTTGTAATACTAAATATAGAATTAATATTTTCTCTTGTTATAATATCTTTTAATTGTTTATTCTTTATTGAAACAATTTGTTGTTCAAGAAAAATTTTTTCATTTTTATTTGTAGTAATTCTATCATTTAATTTATTTTCAATTATTTTTTTACGTTCTGAATATTCAATTTTATCTTTCTCAGACAATTTTCCTGTACGTTCCCCATAATAATTTATAGGTATTCTTTCATTAAAAATAATATTTAATTCTTCAATTGTTTTAACATGTTCATTGTTTGCTATTTCAATTTCTTGTTCTTTTTCAGAAATTTGTTTTCTTAGGCTGTGTAATTTTTCTGCTATAAATTTATCTTTATTATCAAAAATAGTAAATATAAACCCTTGATTAAGTTGCAAATTGGCAAAATCTCTGGGAAATAAATTTTTATATACAATAATAGCAAGCATTTTATTACAATCAAGTTCTGTTGTATTAATTCTACTGTTATAAATTATAAATTCATTATAAATATTCTTTAAAAGACGCATATCATCAATATACAATGATAAACCTTGCAAAAAATTTTTATCAAATTTTTCAAACACACCACTTCTTTTAAAATGAGAGATAAACTGGTCATATGAATTTGAACTATCTATAACTGGTACAATAGGAATGATATAATCAAAAAACTTTGTTCTATCTTTTGAAACAAAAATATCATCACGCAATAAATAAAAAAATCGAAGGACTTTTTTATTTTCTTTCTGAAGTTGAATATTAGCAAGTGTATTGATTTCACGAAGGCGTTCAAAAATTCTGCTTGCATTAAAACGGTCTATATCCTCAAATACAATGACATCTACATCTGCATTTTCAAAAAGGTATAATACTTCATTAAGATATTTATCAAAATAAGAATCATCACTTTCTTCAAAAATTTCAATTTCATTTCCTTGTAAATTCAACTTGCGAAAAATATTTTTATTTTTTTGAATAATTATTATCTTATATATCATAAATAAAACAATAATTACTATTAAAATTCCATCTGGTATTAAAGCATATTGACTTGTAGAGAATGATAATATAGATTTAAACCAATTATTAGGTAAAGTATCTACATAGTCTTTCCATGTATCAAAACAAATAAAATAGATAAAGGAAACAAAAAATAGCATAATCCCTGCTGTTCTTATTTTAACGCTTTTAAGACGAACTTTCTTTTTCACTCTAAAATTCGTTTGTGGAATCTTTTCTGACGGAATTTGATGTATTAGTTGATTTAGAATTTTTCCCTCTAATATAGTTTCTTTTACTTCTGCTTCTTCTTGGTTTGGAGACTGAAAATGAGCAAGAGAAATATGCAAAAATTTTAGATTGTTATTTTGTTTTTTATAGGAAGCTAAAATACTACTTTTTCCTGTACTATATGCACTAGAAATAGCAATATTTTTGATATCTGAATGTTTAAATACATAATCTATTGCATTTTTATATACTTTTAAATCAACATTATTAATTGGTGTTAATTTTTTAAAATGGTATCTGCTTTCTTCTATATTTGCCATACCTTCCTTTTATTCCTCATATATGCTTTGAATTTCACGAATTTTATCTTTAAAAGACATATTACAATATTCTAAATCAAAGTCATTGTAATCCCATTCTATTCTATCATCAGAAAAAGCATCATAAATTTTAGGAAGATTACCTGTTTCGTTTGTTTCTTTAATCATTTCTACAAGCTCAAAAGGAAACATATCTTCTATAATTCCTTTTCCTCGACCATTTACTATATAAGGATAATGTGTTCCAGTACCTTTTTTCATTTCTATTATACGAATAAGTTTAATAGAAAATTCCCACCCAGCACCATAATCATATTCCATATGAAGTACATCACCCTTTGAAAGTTTTAAATCAGACAATTTTGTTTTTGTAGGGTCTGCAATAGATTTAAAAACTGGAAGATTTTCAATAGGAATTTTCTTGTCAAGCTGCTCCCAAAGTTTTTTTAAATTTTCATATTGATTATCTTCAGGAAAAATTTCATAATTAACTCCCTTAAATTCTATGCCGAATAAGTGTGTCGCTTCTGCCTCAAATGCTGCAAGTACACTATAAGCAAGTTTCGCCACAGTAGATACAGAAGTAATTTCAATATCTCTCCATATTATTTTAGGAAGCTCCTTCAATTTTACTTTAAATTGATAAACATCAGCCATTATTGCAACACAGTCCCTTCTAATCTTTTTTTGTAAGTGTTTGGTATAATTTCATCAACTCAGCAACACATTTACTTTCTGTCATATCTTTGATGGAAAAACCATATGCTTGCATAACTGCTCTATCGTTTTGCTGGTGAGCCTTACGAAGTTCTGGAGGCATAGTTAATTCGTCATATAAATCTGCTAAACTGCTGTCAGGATATAATGCACGTGCGTCAAGTATTGCTTGTGCAGTTTTTTCAATTTTTGCTTTTTTCTCTGGTGTTGGATTACACCAAGGGAAATTATTATATACAATCTTATTTGAATATTGATAACGCATTTCTAATCGTCCACAGACAGCTCTCATCCATGCCATATGAACATTTGATGTAAGTACACCAAAATGATATAAATTTGCATTTGGAATAACCCTTAGTTTATTACTACATAAAACATCAGAATTCATAAAACCTATAGGAATGTATTTTCTTTTTTCAGATGAAACTTCTGGAATCACTATATAAGTTTCACTTGGCATATTTTCAGTTTGAAATCTTGTTGGCGTATCCGCAAGTTTTAATGTTGCCATTCTTTTACTTGACAATCTATATTTCCTAACATTATTTATCCTTTTTATACACTCTGGCATTTTTTTAAGTTCGTTTGGTTTGCAATTACCAAGCCATAAACAGTATCTTGGTTTACGATTGATAAATTCTTCAGCACCATACCATAGTTTAAAATATTTTTCTGATTTTGGCTCTTTTTTTATAAATTCATCTTTTTCTTCTTGTGTAAATAAGTAATTTCCATTATCAATTGGCTGATTACCCATACTAATTTCTGGTACATTATAGATTGGTTTATTTCTACTTTCAATAAATATATTTTCAGCGTCAAGTAAATAGCCATTTATATTTTCTACTACTTGCACTCTATCATCTACATATAGCATTTTATTTTTACTGTTAGCAGCTTTACTAAATCCTATAATCACACAATGAACATGAGCCTTTATTTTTGCCTCACTATCCCATCTAAAGGTTCTATGTGCAAAATCAATATGTACTCCACTTTCAAAAAGAGGTTTCCACAAATTTGCCACTTGCTCCCCTTGAGAAACAGAATTTGTTGATACGAGTGCTGTTCTTATCATCGTGTTTGTCATAAAGTCAGCAGCTTTTTTATACCAAGAACATACATAATCCATATTTCCCACATTTTTTATTTTTCCAAAAACAGATAACAAATCATTTTTTTGAGAAGCAGACATAATTCTTGCACCTACAAATGGAGGATTGCCCATAATATAATGTAATTCATTTTTTGGTATGACGTTTTCCCAGTCAATTCTTAGTGCATTGCCTTCTGTGATATTAGCATAGCTTTTTAAAGGTAGAAAATCAAGCGACATATGCACAATATCTTCTGTTTCTTTCATCATTTGGCTTTCGGCTATCCACAATGCCGTTTTTGCTACTGTCACTGCAAAGTCATTTATTTCTATACCCTAAAACTGGCTAATAGATACCTTAATAGGATTTGTACTACCTAATATAATTTGTCCCTCTGCAATTCCTTTTTGACAGTCTATCAAAAGGCTTATTGTTTCATTTTCCAGTCGCCTCAATGAAATATAGGTTTCTGTTAAAAAATTTCCGCTTCCACAAGCAGGGTCAAGAAATTTCAACTCTGATAGCTTTGTTTGAAAATCTCTTAACCTTTTCTCTCTTGTTTTAATAGTCTGAATTTCTTTGATTTTTTGTAATTCTTCTTTTAACTCATCCAAAAAAAGCGGGTCAATCACTTTGTGAATGTTTTCGATAGAAGTGTAGTGCATACCACCTTTTCGTCTTGTTTCAGGATTTAATGTACTTTCAAATACTGCACCAAAAATCGTGGGGCTAATTGCTGACCAGTCAAAATTTTCGCTTGCCTTATGTAAAATCAAATTAATAATGGTTTCATTTAATCTTGGTATGACAATATTTTCGTCTGCAAACAATCCGCCATTTACATAAGGAAAGGCAAGCAAATCTTCATCTAAATAAATATCTCTTTTTTCTATTTCTGTATCCAAAATTTTAAATAAATTGATAAGTGCTTGTCGACTTTCCTTTTCAGAATAACTTTTTAAATAATTATGAAACATCTTATGGCTGCCAAAAATACCTGCGTCTTCTGCATACAAACAAAATACCAATCTAACACAAAGGGCATTCAAATTTTTAAGCGTTTCGGGGTCATTAGGTTCTTTATATTCTTTCAAAAAAGCGTCATAAAGCGTGCCTACAATTTCTCCTGCTTGTAATGAAATTTCCATTTCTTTTTTTATATTTTCATCACCTGTATCTACCAAAAATTGCAGGCGATAGTATTCTGTTTCTAAATTTTCTAAAAGTACAATTTCAGGCTCTCCTGTTGGACGTTCCATATCATAGATATAAAATTCCTTAAAATTACAAGTTACTATCCAGCGAGGACGTTCAGAATAAGGTAACTCCGCAGAGTATCTCTTTGCTTGTTGAAACGGTGTCAAAAGTGTCCCATCAGATTGCTTAATAGGTTTGTTTAAATTTTTTCCTAAGCCTTTTTGCTCAATTAAAACATGAGTTGCTGAAATGAAGCCATCAATAAAACTGGTATGGTCAAGGTGTACTTGTTCCTCAAAAGTAATGAACTTTTCAGGCTGCTCTACACCATATACATTTCTTAATAAAGCAATCCAGAACGGTTGGCTTTCTCCTTTTTCATAACCTCTACCACTCCAATCTTTGACAAATTGTTTTGCGGCTGCTCTCTGTTCTGCATCCGTCATGCAATCCCCTCCATCAAAAATTACTAATAGTAATATATCACTTTTCTTTATCAATAAAAAAAGATAACAGGAATTATAGTAAATAATATAGTCTATTTTTATCTATTCTTAAATTATTACCTAAATATATTACCTAAAAATTCTATCAATATATATTACAATACTTTCTTTAATGCTATAACACGATTTGTAGCTAATTCTTGATTATCTCTTACACATAAAGTACCCTTGGACAAAGATAACAAATTCTCTAATTCATCAGGATACATTGCCAAACCATAATTAGAAATTTCATTTACAAATGCTTGTGGTGTCATTACATTATTTTCAAATAATACATCAATAGCACTTGAAAAAAGCGTAGGTACAGGAATCTTTAAATCATCATCTAATGGTTCATGAATTTTCCACTTTTTATATGATATTGATTTCATCAACGATTGATATTCTTTCATAGAGATTCTTCCAAGTGATTTTGCTCTGATTAACATAGCTGCAATAGAAACATGCCATTTCTTTTTTAATGAAATATATGAAAGTAAATCATTCGCATTTGTCAAATCATTGTAAAAAGCATTTCTAGGCATCAAAAATGCAGATGCAAATAAATTTGCTTCATTTTCTAATTCTTTCAATTGTTCGTTTGATAATTCTTCAAGATTTTCAATATTACTATGAAGTATGATATGCCCTAATTCATGTGCTATATCAAAATTTCGTCTAACCGCAGATTTTTTGTTATTACCTACAATAACACAATATTGTGGAAATGTACTTATATTATGCACCTGTGTAAAAGCATCAATTTTATCACTGTTTACATCAAAAGCAGAAACAATTATTCCATGATTTTCAATTAAATTGACCATATTTCGAACAGGAAGTTCTCCAATATTCCAATGAGCTCTTAAAGATAATGCTATTGTTTCAATATCCTCTTCATTATGGCTAATTTTAGGCAAATTTAAAGTAGGTAAATCAAGATATTCACATAAAAAGTTATATATCTGTACAACTAATTTTGTTTTAATTTCTTGCGTTTTTTTGTCTAATGCATTTGTTGTTGATAAAGCACGAAAAAATGTGTTGTTAATTTCCAAATAATTATCTTTTTGATAAAAAAAAGCTCTAGGAAATCTTAATGTTGTGATAAGAGAGAATTCTGTTTCAGGTTTTGGATTAGATAGACCATTTTCAAATTGAGATATAGCTTGTTTTTTTACACCAACTTTATCAGCTAATTCAGTCATATTCATATTTCTATAAATACGAGCACTTTTTAATCTCTGCCCATTAAAAGTCATATCTATTCCTCCTTATTTAATTTGTTTTTGAGCTTTTTTTTAATCGTTGGCTTCAGTATTATTTTCGATTTCAACTCATTTTCATGAACATAATTTTCTTTACCATTATCTTCAATGTCATCAAATGAAGGTACAATATATTCATTCCAATTTTCTTTTTCAATAATTTCTAACCATTTTGAACACAAAATTGCTTCGACACTAGTTAACATATAACCATTAAAATCAACAACAATTGTTATATACTTTCTTATTTTATCAGTATCTAAAAGATTTTCAATAATAATATGTAAATCATTTATTTCTTTCTTAGCTTTTTCTGAAAACATATCTTCTTCATTAAACATTGACAATTGTTCAGGAGACTTTTGAAACGGGTAATTATAATCAAGCATTGCATCTATATAATGTGCTTTTGTCAAATATTTTCTATTTAACTTTTTATTAAAATTGTCTCTTCTCATTATTGTATATAGTACTTGTTCCATATTGTCAAAAATCATGATTGGTGTAAATAATCCTCTATCAAGTGGAATAATAGAAAATCTTTCATCATCACAAAAACAATTATTAATAGAAGTATGAATTCTATCCCATTTTTCCATATACTTACGAGTATATGTTATAGTATTACTAGTGGACATTACTATTTGTGTATCTGATAAGCCTTTTTGAATTGCAGAAACAATCTTTTTTTTATTAATACCTATTTCCAAAACTAACACCTCCAGATATTTTATGAAGTAAATTTTAGTATAAAATCTATAAATTGTCAAGTAAAAATAATTTATTAAATTATTTGACAAATATTTTGATAGTTATATATAAAAATATAAAGTGTTAATTCATATTAAATTATAATAGTATTAAAATCAGTTTTCTTATTATCTTTTTCATACTTACTCATATAATTAAACTTTGTATTTTATTTTTTAAAATCTACATAAAGTTTACCCACTTAGATTCCCTACTTAGATAAAATATATCAATTAATAGCATTCTTGAAAGATTATTTAATGTTTATAATTTCAACTTTTTTAGCAAAACTATCATATCAAAAAATAAAATTTATAAATTAAAGTAGAAAGAATTTTTAAGTTAATAAATAAATTGAAAATAATTAGTAATATTAAAAATCTGTATACAAACAAAGGTCTGCACCGAGTGCAAGCAGGGGAAAGGGATATCCCTTTCCTTGCTTGTTGGT
>CAJUNT010000033.1 GCA_910587735.1 uncultured Clostridia bacterium | reverse complement strand
CAACAGTAGGGTTTATGTTAGACCATATGATATGTTTGTGTCTGAAGTGGATAATGTAAAGTATCCGAAGGCAAAACAGAAGTATCGGTTTGAGTTGGTGAGATAAAAAAAGGGACTTCTGTTCTTAAAAAACAACTTCCGTCCCGATATGAACTGAAAATAGTATACCATGTTTTATAAATACAGTCAAGGGGGCGGAAGTTTTGATAAATAAAAAAGAAATGGAAGCGGTCAAAAATAAAATAGAGCGATATTATTATAATGAAAAGGTGATTGTGTGGAATCAAAAAGAGTTGGAAAGATTGACAAAGCGTTTGCAGGATATTGAAAAAGACAGAAACAGCCCCTTGATGCCTGTTTCATTGTGTACGGATTTGAAGGGCGTAAGATATGATAATGTTGGGGGAAATGCTGGAGGAATACCACAAAGCCTTATGGACAGAAATATAGAGGCAATATACAGCAGATTGGAAAGGAATTATGAGCAAACACAACAAAACATATTGGAGTTAAAAATAAATATACAAAAACTGGAGGATGAAAGGAAACAAACAGAGTTTTACATACATTTATTGAATGAAGAAAGCAAAATGTTATTAGAATACAAACACAAACAAAAAAAGGGTGTGTTACAGATAGCTTATATTATGAATTTATCAAAATCAAGTGTCAGCAGGCTACTTTGTGATACTTATACAGATTTGTATAAACTAATGCATTATAAACAAGAAATATAAAAACCTGGAACGATTTGGGAAAAAAACAGAACAAAATGGGAAAAAAACGGGACAATTTGGGAAAAAGTCGGGAATTTTTTATAAAAATGTGTGTTATGATAATAACATAGAGTTTTATCAAAAGCCCCCCAAAACTTTTGTATTAGGATAGTCAATTATGGCTGTCCTTTTTTATATTAGAAAGGAATGGATAGCATGATACAAAAAATAAATATAGAAAAACTGAATGTTGCAGAATACAATCCTCGTATTGCATTAGAGCCAGATATGCCAGAATATCAAAAGCTCAAAAACAGTATTGAAAAATTTGGTATGGTAGAGCCTATTATATGGAACAAAAGAACGGGTAATGTAGTAGGAGGACATCAGAGGCTGAAAGTACTCACAGATAAAGGAGAAAAAGAGGTAGAATGTTCTATTGTAGATATAAATGAAAAAGAAGAAAAGAAACTCAATATATTATTGAATAAAGCAAAAGGATATTGGAATATCAGCGGTTTAACAGATGTTTTACAGGAATTAAACGAATGTGAAATGATGGATTTAACAGGTTTTGAGGAATGGGAATTAGAAAGTCTTAATATACAATATGAACACATCAACGACCTTTTAGAAAAAGATTTTTCAGGATATTCTGAAACAAATGTATCTGACACATTTGCTATGACATTTACACTACCAGAAAAAGAAAGAGAAGCTGTGGAGCGATACATCAAAAATACCAAAAATGCAAAAACAATATTGGCGTCGGAAATCATCAATAAAATAAAGGAGGAACAGTATGCATATTGAAAAAAAGAAAATAAAGGATATGGAAAGAAATTTATACAATACAAGAGTAGAACTGACCCCAAAAGAAAAAGCATACAAAGATATTGACAGGAGCATTACAACATATGGTATGATTCTTCCTATTGTCTGGAACAAAAATACAAATCATGTCATAAATGGACAACAAAGATTAACTATACTGGAAAATAAAGGCGAAACAGAAGTAGAAGTATCTGTTGTAGAATTGGACGAAAAACAGGAAAAACAACTCCATATTGCTTTAAATAAAATAGAAGGTGATTGGGAAGAACAAAAGCTCATTACATTGCTTGAAGAATTGGGAGAAGAAGCAATATTTACAGGGTTTACACAGCAAGAAATTGACAGTTTAACAAATGACATAGATAGTTTAATTGATAACGACGCTTTAGAAAAGGAATTAAAAGAGATAGAAAATACTTTTAATATTACGCTTATATTTGACAAAACAGAGCAGGAAACATTGAAAAGTTATATTAAAAGTTATGGAAAAGACACATTGACACAAGTCATTATTCAAAAAGCAAAGGAGGAAACAGCATGAGTTGTGAATGTGGAACGCAAGTTGTTCTTTGCAATATTCCTATACGCTTTGACACTTATGAGGGTTGCAGTCATGAGTGTAAATATTGTTTTGCACAAAGAAAGAAAAAATATATCTCATGTAAAAAAATATGGAACAGTACAATCATTACGTTATTTTATAGAGGGGAAAAGAACACAAGAAACAGCATGGTGTGATTGGGATATTCCCATTCATTGGGGAGGTATGAGCGACCCTTTTCAACCTATTGAAAAAACAGTAAAAGCATCTTATGAGTGTTTACAGTTATTTGCAGAAACAAAATATCCTTTTGTTGTGAGTACAAAAGGAAAATTGATAATAGAGCCAGAATATATAGAACTGCTTGAAAAATGTCATTGTGTGGTACAAATATCTATGGTATGTAGTGCATATGATAAGTTGGAATTAGGAGCACCTTGTTATGAACAACGTTTGCATATGGCTGAAATACTTTCTAAGAAAGTACAAAGAGTAATTGTAAGAATACAGCCTTATATGCCTGAGGTTTTTCATGAAGTTATGAACAACATACCGAAATTAGCAAAGGCAGGAGTATATGGTGTGGTAGTAGAGGGTATGAAATTTTTTAAAAATAAAAAAGGTATGGTGAAAGTTGGCGCAGATACTTGTTATCCTCTGCAAGTATTACGTCCCCAATTTGAAGCGATAAGAGCGGAATGTCACAAATATGGTATGAAATTTTATGCTGGAGAAAATAGATTACGTACAATGGGTGACGATATGTGTTGCTGTGGTATAGATGGTTTGGAAGGATTTCAAGGGAATGACTACAATATTTGTATGATTATCAATGGAAAAAATACAAAACCAACAGAAAAAATGAAACAAATAGGTACAGGTATGTGTTATCAATCTCTTTATCAAAGTGCTGGCGTAAATAAAAAAATAAAACAACAATCTTTTTATGGCATTACACAAGAGGAACTCCGCAACAAAACAGATTACTATAAACGCTTTTTTGGTTTAAAAATATGAAAGTATGTGAATTAACTCCAGTACAGCAAATTGCTGGTATGTATTTTAAAAGAGAAGATTTGTATACTCCTTTTGGTGCAGGGGGCGTAAATGGCGGGAAATTGCGTCAATGTATGTTATTGGTAGAAACGGCATTAAAACAACAGCATGATAAAAAGGGTATACTGACATATTGTTCCATTCATTCCCCTCAAGCACCTATTACGGCAGCAGTAGCAAAGTATTTTGGTTTGCCTTGTGTGATTGCTTATGGAGGGACGAATACAATTTCTATTGCTACAGAAAGTATGCCAAGACTTGCTATGCATTATGGGGCAAATATTGAAATTGTGTCAAAAAGTGGTAGACACAATGTATTAAAACAAAAAGCGAAAGAATTGAGTATCGCAAAAGAACTATTTGTCGTGCAGTATGGTATCAATATTGATGATTACGGTGAAATACTTTTACGTGCAGTAGCGGAACAAGTACAAAATATTCCTGATAATTTGAACGATATTTATATTACTTGCGGAAGTGGTATCACAACAAGCGGTGTGATAATTGGCATTGAGAAATATCATAAAAAAGTCAATCATATTCATGTAATTTCTACTGCATTTGACAGACAGCAGAAAATAAAAACAACATTAAAACGCTTTGGCGTATCAAGAGAATTTATATATCATGACCTTTTTCATACAAAAGGATTTGTTTATGAAAAAAAACAAAAATTGATAGTGGGAGGAGTGAAATTGCACCCACAATATGAGGCTAAGAGCATGAAGTATTTGATAGACCATCATCTGAATACAAAAAATGCTCTTTTTTGGATTGTAGGAGCGGAACCAAAACAAATATAAAAATGCAAAACAATGATAAAGGAGAGGAGGGAAATGTCAAATAAACCATGGGAAAGGCAAAAAGGAGAAAGCGAAAAAGCATTTGAAGCATTTAAAATATATCGTGATATGGGGGAAGAACGTACCATCACAGCGGTTGGTAAAAGGTTGGTAAAAAGTAGGAATTTAATTGATAGATGGAAAGAGCGTTGGCGCTGGAAAGAACGTGCTAGAAGCTATGATAATGAACTAGAAAAACAGGCAAAAGCAAAGGCTGTAAAAGAATATCATGCTATGACAGAAAGACATATTAAAATAGCAGTACAACTCCAAAAAAAAGCATTGGAAGCTTTGAACAATTTAGAATCAGAAACAATGTCAGCTAAAGATATTAAAGAGTTTATTAAAATGGTTACAGATTTAGAACGACTGAATCGCACTATAGACAATGGAAATGAAAAAGAAAATATGATTTTAGATGATGGATTTATAGAGGCATTGAAACAACAAACAAAAAAGTTAAATTGGGAGGATAGAGATGATACAGAATAGAGCATTATTTTCATTTCAGCCGTTTTCACAAAAACAGAAAAAGGTACTAACCTGGTGGCTACCTGATTCCCCTGTCAAAGATTGTAGTGGGATTATAGCAGATGGTGCAATTCGTTCAGGAAAAACAGTATCTATGTCATTGTCTTTTGTTATATTTGCCATGCAAAATTTTGAGTATAAGAATTTTGCCATGTGCGGTAAAACGATTGGCTCATTTAGAAGGAATGTACTATTGATACTAAAAAGTATGCTTTATACAATAGGATACCAATTAGAAGAACATAGAGCGGATAACATGATTGAAATAAAAAGAAATAGCGTAACAAATTATTTTTATATATTTGGTGGTAAAGATGAACGCTCTCAGGATTTAATACAGGGGCTTTCGCTTGCTAGTGTCTTTTTTGACGAAGTGGCACTCATGCCAGAATCATTTGTCAATCAAGCAACAGGAAGATGTTCCGAAAAGGGGTCTAAATTTTGGTTTAATTGTAATCCAGAAGGACCTTTTCATTGGTTCAAAACAAACTGGATAGATAAAAGAGAAAATAACGAGAAAGGAAAAAATTTATTTTATCTGCATTTTACTATGGAAGATAATATTTCGTTGTCAGAAGAAATTAAAAAAAGATATCAAAATATGTATGCAGGTGTTTTTTATTTACGCTATATACTGGGAAAATGGGTGCTTGCTGATGGTGTAATATATAGTATGTTTTCAGAAGAAAGAAATACTTATACAAACCAAAGCAGACCGCATGACTTAAAAACGAAAGCAAGAAGATATATTAGCTGTGATTATGGTACGATGAATCCATGTGTATTTTTGGATATATGGGATGATGGCGAAACAATATGGATTGACAATGAATATTATTATGACAGCAGAATACAAAAAGTACAGAAATCTGATAACCGATATGGTGATGATTTTGATAAATTTGTAGCATTAGAAAATGTTGCTCCTTCTTGGGTTGTTGTAGACCCATCAGCAGTAAATTTTGAAACAGAATTAAAAAATAGACATTATAGAGTAAAGTCAGCTGATAATAGTGTATTAGAAGGAATACGACTTGTTGCTACAATGATAGACAAAGGAAGAATAAAAGTAAATGTAAAATGTGTCAACTGGTTAAAAGAAATAAAAGGTTATGTATGGAATACAAAATTACAGGAACATGGAAAAGAAGAACCTTTGAAAATGGGCGACCATGCTATGGACGCAACAAGATATTTTGTAAAAACAATGATACCAAATAGGAGATTTGCAAAATGAGTAAAAAAAAGAAAATCAAAACAAATGACAATAAAAATACAATACGTTCTCCAAGTAAAAATAACAATATCAATACATTTTTATTGGAACAGCTAATGCAAAGAAAAATGATGTTTGACGGCTTTTCAAATACTTCTGCAAGAATGGGACAAAATACAACAAATTTGTTAGAAGGTACAGAGTATCAAAGTAATCGCTTGTCTTTTAATTGGAACTTACTCAACATACTTTATAGAGAACATTGGATTGTAAGACGTATTGTAGATGTTGTGGCGGAGGACATGGTAAAAAATTGGTATAAAATAAAATCACAGATATCCCCTAGTGATATTAAAAGAATAAATATATTAGAAAGACGAACGCAATTAAGAGCAAGAACATTGGAAGGTTTAAGATGGGCAAGATTATATGGTGGTGCAGCAGGTGTCATTATCATACAAGGGCAAGAGGATATGCTTGACAAGCCTTTAGAATTAGATACTCTTTTGCCGGGCTGCTTTAAAGGTCTTTTAATATTAGATAGATGGAATGGTATTTATCCGGGTACACAGATTGTAGAAGATAGTAATGACATTGATTTTGGTTTGCCTATGTATTATCATATCCGTTCTGACGCTATTGGTACAGGTATAAAAGTACATCATAGCAGAGTAGTAAGATTTATAAACAGAGATTTGCCTTATATTGAGAAATTGATGGAAAGTTATTGGGGTGCTTCAGAACTGGAACACATTTACGAAGAACTGAAAAAAAGAGATAACACAAGCTGGAATATTGCTACACTGATATTTTCGGCAAATTTAAAAGTGTATCAAATGGACGGTTTTGAACAAATGGCACTTATGGATGAGCAAGCGTTGGGAGATTTATATAAAACACTTATGCTTATGAATGAAATGATGAACAATAACAGTATGCAGGTAATAGGAAAAAATGATACATTTGATACTAGACAATATACATTTAGTGGATTATCTGACATTTATTCTGAATTCATGATGGATGTAGCTGGAGCAGCCGAAATGCCTGTTACAAAACTGTTTGGACGTTCCCCTGCTGGTATGAATGCAACCGGTGAAAGCGATATGCAAAATTATTATGATAGTATAGAGCAAAAACAAGAGGCTTGTCTGCGCCCTGTATTAGAAAAGTTATTACCTATATTATGTATTTCTGCATTTGGTTTTGTGCCAGATGATTTGGAAATAGAATTTAATAATTGCAGACGTCCAACAGAGGAAGAAAGAAAAACACTTGCACAACAAACAGCGTCTGCAATAATAGAAGTATATAATTCGGGTTTAATTAGTCAAAAAACGGCATTAAAAGAATTAAGACAATCCTCTGAAAATACAGGAATGTGGACAAATATTACAGATGAGGATATTGAAAAAGCAAGCGATGAAATAGCATTTCCAACAGAGAACTTGATACAGCCACCCTCTTTTTTACAAAATGGAGTAACGGAATATGAACAACAAGAATAAGTATTTACCAGTATGGAAAACAAGCAAAAGGCTAGAAAGAAATTATGAAAGGATATTGAATGTTATACAACAACAATTCTTTCAAGCAATATCAAATCAAAACAATCCAAATGAAATGATAAATTTATTAAATATCATTGCAAGACAATATTCTTTTGAAAAGTATTGTCAGGAGATTGCTTTACAAATGGTAACGTCTGTTTACAAAAAAACAGAAGGAAATTGGAGAAAAGCAGCAGGACAAAATAGTAAAGGACATGAAATTTATGAGGCATTGAATAAACAAAAACAAAATATTTTTATGCAAAATGTCATACAAAAATTGATAGAGCAAAATGCTACTTTAATCAAAACATTACCTTTCAATATTGCAAGTGATATTACAAAATATATTGAAAAAGAAACGACAAAGGGTAGGAGAGCAGAGGATTTAGCAGAGGAAATAAAAATAAAGTTTACAGAAAAAACAAAAGCAAATGCTATGTGTATTGCTAGAACAGAAGTCAGCAAAGCACAATCTGCACTGATAAGAACAAGAGCAGAAATATTAAATATACAATGGTATATCTGGAGAACATCACAAGATGAAAGAGTGAGAAACAGCCATAAAGATATGGAGGGAGTGCTTGTGAGTTGGAAAGACCCACCTTCACCAGAACAGCTTTCAAAATCAAAATATCAATATGGCAAATATCATGCAGGGGAAATATTTAATTGTAGGTGCTATGCAGAGCCTATTGTTGATATTCGTTTTGTAAAATTTCCTTGTAAAGTGTATTGTAATGGAAGAATGATAAAAATGAAAAAGTCAGAATTTTTAAAAATTATGTAGAAAGGAGAAAAAATATTGCAACTAAAAAATAAAATATGCAAAGACAAAAAAGCCTTTTATGGTAGTCGTATTAGCGAAAACAGAATACGAACGCCAGAAGGCTTTTTAATATGCAAAAATGTACCGATTGCAAGAGTAGGCACACAAGAGTATTTAGGAGAAGAATTAGGGCTAGAAGGATATGAAAATGTATTAGTGAATGTTGTCAGGACAGAACAAGAAGTATTTTCTCATAAAACAATCGCAAGTTTTGAAGGAAAACCATTTACAGATGACCACCCAGAACAAGAAGAATTTGTAACAACAGAAAATTATAAGCGATATGTCAAAGGTCATGTTACAAATGTAAGAAGAGGACAAGGTGATTTTTCTGATAAACTGCTTGCAGATATTATTGTATATGACAAAACAGTAATAGAAGAAATCGAAAACAATCAAAAAAGGGAAATAAGCTGTGGTTATGCTTGTGATTATAATGTAGATGAAAATGGTGATGTATTTCAAGTGAACATTACAGGAAATCATGTTGCATTAGTAGATGAAGGGAGAGCAGGACACAGCGTAAAAATATTAGACCACAATAAACAATATAAAGGAGTGCGAAAAAATATGCCAAAAATGAAAAATACAAAACAAATTATTGCAAGACTTTTTCCGTCTTTTGCAAAAGACGCTTCACCTGAAGAAATTGAAGAAGTAGTGACCGCTATCAATGAAGTACAGGACGAAGAAATAACAACACAAGACGAAGAACAAATTGAAAATAAACCAACATCAGATGATGATGTACTTTCTCAAATATTAGGAGAAATGAAGGCACTAAAAGACGAAATTAGTACATTAAAAATGGCAAATCAACAGCAAAATGACCCTCTTGCAAAATTAGAAAAAAAACTTTTTAATGAGGTTTCTGACGAAGAACAAAGTACTCTTGATGATGATATTACAGCAGATGAGAATGAAGTTACAGCAGATGAAGATATTATAGCAGATGAGAATGAAGTAACGGCTGATGAGGACATTACAGAAGACGACGATATAACAGAGGATAATGATGTGGAAACAACAGACGAAGAAGCTACAACAACAGCAACGGATAAAAAGGCTATGTTAGATTTAATTCGTACTATACGTCCTCTAATAACAAATATGAAAAATGACAAACAGAAAAAGGTAGTTACAGATTCTTTAATGAAATTGGGTCGTAGTGCTTTAGGAAAGCCTTCTAAACCTAAAAAGAATGGATATGCTGCCATTATGAAAGTAAAACAAAAACATAATACACAATTTATAACACAAGACAGTAAAATGTATGATGATAGCCAATTAGGCAGGGAAATTGCAAAAAAAAGAAATCCACATTACAAACTTTAATTGAAAAACAGAAGAAATAAGAAATATTTTCATTTATAAAATAAGGAGGAAAAACAATGTTGGGAAAAGCAATCGGAAAAAATTTTGATTTTGGTTATGCAGGAAATGTTTCAAGAAACAGAGACAATGTTATTATTTCAAGAGTAGTAAAACAAGGAGAAACAGATATATTATTTGGGCAAGCTGTTGTATTAAATGAGGATAACACAATACAAAAAATAAGTGCTGACAATACACAGCAACAATGTATAGGTATTGCAATAAGAGAAGTAAAACAAACAACAAATTACTTTACATCTGAAGGGGCATATCATTCTGGTGACACTTGCAGTATATTGACAAGAGGTACTGCTACAATAAAGTGCAATGCTGGTACACCAAAAGCAGGAAATAAAGTATATGTTAGAGTAAAAGAAAATGATACAGGTGTTGTAGGAGAATTTGAGGCAGAACAGCATGAAGGTAATATAGCATTAGAAAATGTTATTTTTACAACAGGACAAATAGACAAAAACAATATTGCTGAAATTACAATATTGTCAAGAAGAATATAGGAGGACTAGCACTATGATGAATTTTAATAAAAATCATTTTCCACAACAGTCAGTGGCGGTAAAGGGCAAAAGGACATTAGATTCTAGTTCTATTGCTTCAGGTATGGCATTTTTAGAAGGACAGCTTGAAAAGATAGACCCAAAATTAAGAGAACCACTTTCTCGTACATGGTGGGCTAGAGATATTGTAGCAAAAACGGGAGGCGGTTTTGTAGAATATACTTCTGCTTATGATGTTTCTTATGCTACAACAGGTAGTAACAGCAACGGTATGATAGGAGGAGAAACAAATGAATTACCTATTATGCAGGCTGATATCAGCAAAGAAATATATAAAGTATTTAATTGGGGACATATTTTGAGAGTACCTTTTATAGACCAGCAGAAACTGCAAAAAATAGGCAGAGATTTAGAAGGAATATTGAACAATGGCTTAAAATTAGTGTATGATAAAACATTAGATATCAATGTATATGAAGGTTTTGCGGAATATGGTACATATGGACTTGTAAATAATCCTAATGTCATTACAAAAACAGCAGAAACAGCAGCAGACGGCACAACAACAGCATGGGCGAAAAAAACACCTGATGAAATATTAGCAGATATTAACGGAGCGATTACTGCAACATGGATAAATTCAGAATATGACTTATCTGGTATGGCAAATCATATATTGATACCACCTGCACAATACAGCACATTAGTAGAAAGAAAAGTTTCTAATGACGCAAGTAAATCAATATTGACTTATTTGTTAGAAAATAATATCGGAAAAGAACAAGGTATTACACTTTTTATTGGTCCTTGTCCGTTTTTAAAGGGAGCAGGTACAGGCGGTACAGATAGAATGATGGCTTATGTGAATGATGAAGATAAAGTTCGATTTTCTATTACAGTACCTTTGACACGCTCACAAGTGGAATCTTCTGTTACACAGTTGTCTTATTTATCTGCATTTATTGCACAATTTGGACAAGTAGAATTTTTATATTTGCAACCAGTACAATATATTGATGGTATTTAATCAGAAAGGGGTAAAATCATGAGAATATTTACAAAAAAGGCTTTCCAATTTGAAAAACAAAATGTAGCTCCAGTCATTACAAAAGCTGCTGCTTTTCAAGATGTACCAGATTGGGTAAAAAATACATTACTTTTTGAGTTAGCTTTAAAAGATGGTTCTATACAGGTGCTTGCAGATATGAAACAGCAAAAAGAACTTGAAAATGATGGCATGACACAAGAGGAAAAAGAATTAAGGGAACAAGCGAAACAACTTGACATTAAGAAATGGCAAACATTAGGTATTTCTAAACTGAAAAAAGAAATAGAAGAAAAACAAAAACAGTTACAAGAGGAAAAACAACAAGAATCACCAGAAAAAGAGGAACAGGGATTAAATGAAATACCAGAACAAATACCAGCACAATAAAAGCAGGTGATTTTATATGAAATGTATTTGTAAGGGCGGAGAAAATCCGCCTTATACACTTGCTGATTTTTTAAAAATATATCCTCAATTTGAAACAGTACTACCAGAGAAAATCATACAAATGTATTTAGATTTTGCTCATCATTGTATCAAATACAAGCGCTGGAGAAATGGCTTTCAAATTGGTATAGGACTTTTTGTAGCACATTTTTGTACATTATATTTGCAGTCTTTCAGCGATACCACAGCACAGTCTGTTATTAATGCAGGACAATCAAAAGGGCTTGTAGTAAGCAAAGCGGTAGATGGTGTTTCTGTCAGTTATGATTATGCTATAGCGTTACAAGGGTTGTCTGAATGGGGAGGCTGGACAATGACTAGCTATGGTACACAATTAGTAATGCTTGCTAAACTGTATAGTAAGGGTATGTTTATTGTACCATAAGAGGTGATAGCGATAGAAGTATTTGAATTTTTGGCAGAAGTACATACAACAAATAGACAGTTGCAGTCTGTTCAAAAGAGTATTAAAGAGTTAAAAAAAATAGATGTACTTATTGGTATTCCACAAGAAGAAACAGATAGGCAAGAAGGAAGCGTTACCAATGCAGAATTACTTTATATTCATACGAATGGTTCTCCTACAAATAACATACCTCCTAGACCAGTGATAGAACCAGCAATACAAGACAGTAAAGAAGAAGGTACATTGATAAAAGAGGCAATATTGAAGGCATTAGAAGGAGATACAGGCGGTGCAATGGCTGGTATGGAAAAAGCTGGATTACAAGGAGAAAATGCTGCAAAAGGTTGGTTCACGAATCCTAAAAATAATTGGGCGGGAAATTCAGAAAGTACCATAAAACAAAAAGGAAGTAGTAGACCGTTAATTGATACAGCTCAATTACGAAATTCTATTACTTATGTTGTAAAAAAGAAGGGATAACAAATGATTGATGTATCAGAATTGATAAAAGATAGTGATTTTGCAGAAAATTATATGATACATAGGAAAAAAGGTGTTTGGGAAAATGGACGTTTTCATTTAACAGAAGAACAGACAATACCATATATAGGTGTGATACAGCCAGCAAGTGAAAAGGAATTAGAACAGTTGGATATAGGGGACAGACAAAAATTTGTCATGAAATTTTTGTCTGCTTACCCCAATGAAATATTTGTGACACAACAATATGGGCAAGAAGAATACTTTTCGGATACCATAGAATATTTAGGTCATTTTTATAAAGTGATATAAAGTAAAAAATTGGTTGCACTCGGGAGGATATTGTAGGGCTTTTGCTGTGGAGGTAGATGAAAATGGAGCATATTAAAACAGCGGAAGAAATAGAAAATATATTCCGTAATGTAGTATTTGAAATATGGCATATGAATCCAGATACAAAACAAAATCAAAAAAGAATCCGTTTTCCTTGGGGGTCTGATATACAAAACAAACAGTCAGACAGTGTACCAACATGGAAAAGGAATGAAAATATTTGTTTGATATATGAATTACCTCAAGACGGAAGTTATAATAGTTTAAGTGATATTTCTTATGAGTTAGATAAATCAAAAAGGGATTTTATAGAAGTAGATGAGCATACAGATATACATACTGTAATATTTGCGAATTATGGACCAAATGCTTATGAATATGCGAGAGATATTAGAGATGGATTCAAAAGAGAAAGAATACGAGAATACCTCAAAAAATATCACTTTTTTGTTGTTCCGCCAATATCAGCAATCAAAAGAGTTCCAGAACTAGTAAATGGACAATGGTGGAATAGGGTAGATGTGACAGTAGTATTTTATGAATATGTTAGAAGAGGAGAAACAGTCAAATCAATAGAAAGTGTAAGCATTACAGCAATGACAATAGCAAATGGAAAGGAGTTAACAAAAAGTGTCAAATCTGAAATTAAATGATATTGTAAAAGTCATAATCAATTTATCTCCTAAATCAGCAGTCAGAAAGGGTTTTAATGTAGCATTGATAATAGGGGATAGCAATGTGATTTCGACAGAGCAAAGAGTTGTTTTATTTAGCGGATTAGAAGAAATGGCAGAGGCTGGATTTACAGAAAATATGCCAGAATATCAAGCAGCACAGATATATTTTTCAGTAGAAAAAAAGCCAAGCCGTTTAGCAGTAGGTAGACGATATCAATTAAAGAATCAGCCTAAAAAAACAAAAGCAACAGGAGAAACAGAAGAAATAAAAGAATCAGAAACCATATTACAAGCATTACAGGCTTGCAGAGCAAAAAATACAGATTGGTATGCTGTTAGTTATTGCAATGCGACAAAACAAGAAATATTTGATATTGCTAGCTATGTTGAAACAGCATATCCAAGTTGTGTACAATTTTTTACTACAAGTGATAGCGATACCATAGAAGGAGCAGAAGGAAATGTATTTGAAATATTGAAACAAAAAAGCTATCGCAGAAGTATAGGGCAATATTCTCAAACGGCATATGCAGTCATGTCCATTATGGGCTATGCTATGGGAGCAAATACAGCAACCATAAATAGTGCTTATACATTAAAATTTAAAACAGAGGTTGGTGTGATACCAGATGATTTAACAAGTCAGCAGGTGACAAATTTAGTAAAAAATAATGGTAATTATTATGTCAGCCGTGGAAGTGATGATAATTACAATATGTTTGAAAATGGTATTATGTCAGATGGTACATGGTTTGATGAAATATTGAATTTGGATATGCTTGCAAACAATATGCAAATGTCTATTATGGATTTATTAAAAAGCAGACCCAAAATACCACAGACAGAAGCAGGAATATTGTCTATTAAATTGGCAATAAAATCGGATTTAGACAAAGCTGTCAAAATTGGCTTTATTGCTCCAGGCGTATGGAATGGTCCTGATATATTGGAATTGTCACAAGGCGATACTATGCCAGAAGGATATATGATATTGTCAGAGCCTATTTCAGAACAAAGTCAAGCAGATAGAGATGCTAGAATAGCACCGCCTATTTATACACCTTTAAAATTAGCAGGTGCAGTACATTCTGTTGTATTGCAGATTGATGTAAATAGGTGATATCAATTTTTGTTGAACGATGTTGTATAGTATGCTATAATACATAACATGGTGACCATAACGGGCAGTCAGCCTCCCTCCATATTGGAAGGAGGTGATTGATTATGATGACTACATATGAAGCGTTATATCTTTGCATAGCGTTTGCAACGCTAGTCGTTTTAATCCTTGACTTTAAGTCAAAAAAATAACTGCCCCGTAGCCTAAGGGCAGTTATTCGTTTAAGCAAATAACACCAAAAGAGGCTGACCGCTTAACACCTTCTGGGAAAAGGCGGTGGTCACCTTGTTTTATATAGTATATCATTTGAAAGAAATTTTGTAAAGTGTCTGTTATAATGCAGGCGCTTTTTTTTATTGTAAAGGAGGAAACAAAATGAATTATAGTACATATGCATTTGAAGATTTATCTGTTGTATTATCTCACCCATCGGTAGGACAGTTTGTTTTTCAAGGTACAGGACTTGGTTCTATTACATTTGCTATGGCAAATGATTCTTCTGCACATGATGTAGCGTCAGATGGCTCTGTCATGACATCAAAAATAAAAGCTGGAAATGGTACAGTTACCATATCTGTACAACAAACATCACAAGCAAATGCTTTTTTAAGAAAAATGTTTAACTATTTATACATAGCACCATCTTCTGAATGGGCTCAAATATCGTTAATGGCAGAAAGTAAAGTAATGGGCGTGACACATACCGCAACCAATATGTCATTTCAGAAAAAGCCAGATGGAGCATATCAACAGACAGGACAACAAATTTCATGGGCATTTTTAGCGGGAGATTTACAAGAATATTGATAGGAGTGTTTGAATATGAACGGAAATACAAAAACAATACAAGTAGATAACAGAACATTTATCATTAAAAAAATGAATGTAAAATCAAGTTTGAAGCTTGCAAAAACAATATTAGCAAAGTCGTTGCCAGCTTTTTCTATATTTTTTGAAGAAACAAAAACAAAGAAAGTAGAAACAGTAAAAGAAAATGATATGTTTTTAGCAATACAAAATTGTTTGGAATCATTGGAAGATAACGATTTAGACAAAGTAATTGATACATCATTACAGCATTGTTCTGAAATACTTCCAGCAGGTGCAGCAAATGTTTTAAATACAGATGGTACTTATGGCGTTGCAGATATGGATACAGACGTTGTATTAACATTACGCTTAGTTACAGAAGTATTATTATTTAATTATGAAGGTTTTTTCGACGTAAGCCTTTGGCGTTCCAAGTTCAGTCCGATTGTGGATACATTCAAGCAAAATGTGAAAATGTAGAAGATATGCTATATGCTCCAGTTATTGCAGGCTATTGGAAACAATATGAAATATGGGACGGAACATATACGCTTGATGATTTACTTGATATAACGGAAGTCATGATTGTCAAAAGTGAAAATGAGAAACGAGAATACCAATATATGGAGCAGCAAAAGGAAGTGAGAAAAAATGCCGGCTTCTGAATATATTAAGGAATACCTTGTATCACTTGGTATACAAGACAACTTTTCTGAAAGGCTAGGAGAAGCACTTGATGAAGCAGATGGAGAAGTAAGCAGTTTTGTAAAAGGTTTTGCTAAAAAATTTGCTGTTGCAGGTACAGCAGTGGTTTCGCTTATTGGAGCAACAAGTATAGGCGTTGCAAAATTTTTAAATCATATAGCAAATGCAGAAAAGGAAATAGCAGACTATGCCGAGGAAATAGGAGAAAGCAGAGAGAAGGCATATAGATTAAAAGCGGCACTTGACGCTATGAGTGTATCTATGGAGGATATCGAAGCAAGCGAAGAATTGCAGGAACAATTTAAAATATTGCAGAAGGACGCTCAAAAAATACAAATACCTGATATGTCTGTAGGAGTACAGCAAGTCAATGATATCAAAATAGAATTTTTAAGACTAAAACAACAAAGTATGCTTGCATTAACATGGATAGGACATTATACCATGAAATATTTACAGCAACCACTTGAAAAAACAAAACAACTATTTGGTAGTTTGAACGATGTCATATTAAAAAACATTCCTAAATGGTCAAAAGGTATAGGCTTTTTTCTCTCCTCTATTGTGAGGTTAGGGCTTACTGTCATAAGAGGTGCAAAAGCAATATTTGACGCTATTAAAAAAATATTTGATATGATACCAAAAGAAATTAAAATAGTAACAGCGTTATTGGCTGCATTAGCATTATTTATTAGAGCGGGACCTATTAGAAAATTGATGTTTATTATTACAGCTGCATTACTTTTATTAGAGGACTTTTTTGGATACATAGATGAAAAAGACGCTTTACTCGGTGGACTATGGCAAAAACTGATTGATATTTATAGTACATTAAAGGATAGTGGCACAATAGAAAAGTTTAAACAATGCTTTATTGACGCTATGGAAACTATCAAACAATGGATATTAAATGCAAAGAATACGGTAAAAGACCTTTTTAAACAATTTCAAAATAGTAGTTCTATTGAAAAAATAAAGAAATTATTTGTAAATTTAAAAGAAATATTATTTTTGGTATTAGATACTTTAAAAAATATAGGCAGGACATTTTTAGATAGTTTTGGAGGAAAAGGAAAAACATTTTTAGAATGGACAATATCTGTTGGACTGCCTTTACTTTTGGATTTATTAAACGGTGCGATAAGTGCTGTTAAAATTGTTCTGCAATGGCTGAATAAAGTTAGTGATTCAGAAAGCATTATAAAAAGTATTGGAGTGGCTTTTTTAGCTTGGAAAATTGGTAAAGGAATCAAAAACGGTATACAGTCACTTGGAGATAAAATTACAAATTTAAAAGAAAAATGGCAAGATTTTAAAAATTTATTGACTCATTCAGTTGATGTTGTAAAGAATATGGCAAGTGCGAGTAAAAAGGTAGTCAGTGCTATTGTAAAATATGGAACAAAAATAGCAAAAACAGCATTAAAAGTAATAAAGAGTGCAGGCTCTATCATTGTAAAAGGAATAAGTTCTGCAATCAGTTTTTTTACTTCTCCTATGGGATTGATTGTATTGGCAGTTGCTGCGCTCATTACCATTGCAATACTTGTTATAAAAAATTGGGATAAAGTAAAAGCGTTTTTTATTGCATTTGGAAATAAAATAAAAGACGTTATGACAGAAGCAGTCAATTTTATACTTCAAAAGTGGCAGGATTTTAAAAATAAATTTGCAAATTCAGATTCCTTTTTTGGCAGAGTCATGCAGGCAATCACTACAACAGTAGAAAATTTTATCAGTATCATAATAGATTTTTTTCATATGCTTTGGGAAATATCAAGTTAATTTTCTCTGTTGTAAAAAGTTTGATACAAGGCGATTTTGATGGTGCATATCAAGCTGTTGTTGCTATTTGGAATAACATTGTTGCGTTTTTTAAAAATCTCATTGCTAAAGTCGTTTCTGTAATCAAACAAGTATTTTCTCCTATTGTGAATTGGTTTCAAAGCAAAGTAAATGATATTAAAAATAAATTTTCAAGCATCCCTCAATATATACAGCAAAAATTTTCAGAGGCAGTAAATAATATTAAAAATGTTTTTCAGCCTGTAGTGGATTGGTTTGAAACAAAAGTTGCTAAAATAAAAAGCACTTTTAATGGTATTGGAGATAAATTAAGCGGTGTGAAAAATTTTGTATTTGGCGGAAATAGTGAAAAGGGTTATGCAGAAGGTGGACTTGTTACACAACATCAAATAGCTGAAATTGCAGAAGGAAATCAGCCAGAATTGATTGTACCATTAACAAAAAAAGATAGAGCAAAACAACTTTTGCAGAAAGGGGCAGACTATTTAGGTCTTTCAAGATTTCAACCAAAGCAAATACAAAAGACAAAAGGAATGTTAGAGCAAGTAGCAAGCAATATGGCAAAATTACAAACAGGATTGACAGCAACAACATATCAAACCACAAATCAAACAGTATCAAACCAGTATTTTATTGATATGACTTCAAAGTATACTATACATGATACGTCTGGTAAACCAGAATCAACAGCAAAGGCGGTTGATAGGACAGTACAAAAGAGGATTAGAAATTTGCAAGGAGCGTTATAAAATGGAGGTGATTTTATGGCTTCTTATGGTATGCCGCCTTATAGAGGGGAGGATATTCCGCAATTAATAGGAATCAAAACAAATATAGAAAGCTATTTTTTTGACGCATTTTTGAAAGTAGACCACACAAGCAAATTAACAATGACAAGTCACCCTGTGGAACAAGGGGCAAATATAACAGACCACGCCTATTTAGAACCTCAAACAATTACAATGGAAATCGGTATGAGTGACGCTTGTGTTAGTTATGTATCTGGACAGTTTTAACAAAAATATACTCGTTCTGTCAGTGCCTATGATACTCTTTTAAAATTACAAGCAGAAAGACAACCTTTAACAGTACATACAAGACTAAAAACGTATAAAAATATGTTGATTGAAAATATTACTGCACCAGATGATTATACAACACTATTTGCTTTAAAAGCAACAGTGACATTAACAGAAATCATTACAGCAAAAACGCAAGCTGTTCTAATAGAAAATAAAACAAGTGCAGAGCCTCAAAAAACAGGTACAACGAAAAAGGGAACGATACAGCCTATACCAAAAAAGAATGTTTCAAAACCAGTACAAGCAAAAGTAGAAGAAAAAGTTATTAATAAGTCAACACTAAAAGTACTGTCTGGAATTTAGAAAGCTGGTGAAAATATGCAAGAATATAACTACTGTATGATACCGCTAACAACAGAGCCAAACCAACAGATGTATGTAAAAGTACCCATTGACAACAAAAACATTTCTTTTTTACTAACAATAAAATACAATAGTCAAGCGGGATATTGGAATATAGATATTGCAAACGGCAATACAGGAGAAATAATACTTTCTGGATTACCTCTACTAGCAAGTGAATATCCAGCAGCAAATGTTTTAGAGCAATATAGTTATTTGCAAATTGGTTCTATGTATGTCATTAAAATCAATGATTCTATCAAAAAAGAAAATCCAGATGTTACCAATTTAGGTGCTGATTTTATATTAGTTTGGGGGGACACCATTGAGTGATTTTCATGATAATGTACTTTTTGGAAGAAAATACAGAGTGATTGTCAGTGATATAAATGGTATTGGTATGGATATATCTGCATTACGTTGCACATTTCATATAGAGAAATCGTTATCTGAAACGCCTAATTATTCAGAAATTGTGCTATACAATTTATCAGCACAAACAGAAAACAGCATTATAAAAGAAGGAGCAAAAATTATATTGGAAGCTGGCTATCAAAATCAACAGTACGGGCTTATTTTTTCAGGAGATATTGTACAGCCATTAAGAGGAAAGGAAGATAACACAACTTATACATTAACATTGATATCACAAGATGGAGATTTGTTTTACAACAAAGGCATTATCAATGCGTCTTTTAGAGCAGGACAAACAACAAGGGATATATTAGAAAACATGACAAAACAATCTTCTAATGCATTAGAGTTAGGACAGATATCTGAAAATTTAAGTCAAACAGCATTACCAAGAGGCAAAGCACTTTTTGGATTGACAAGGGATTATTTTAGACAAATTGCAAAAAGTGAACAGGCTGCATTTTACATTAATCACAATAAAATTGAATTTGTAAAAGCAATGGATTTGCCTACAAATGAAGTAATCAAATTAAATAGCAAAAGTGGCTTGATTGGTATGTCTGAGCAAACAGAGGAGGGTATACAAGCAACGTGTCTATTAAATCCTTTACTAGACTTAAATAAAATGGTTTCAATAGATTTTAGCTCTATACAGCGTCAAAAGGTAGATAAAGAGAATGGCGTCAAAAATATAGAAGGTTTTGGAATATTTAAAATCATTAAATTAACGCACAAAGGGGATACAAGAGGCGACGAATGGTATACAGAATTTACAGCAGTGGCACAAACTGGAGCCGTTCCAGTAACAGGAAATTGTATGAGATAGGAGAAATAATATGAACATTAGTGAATGGATAGGAGATAATGAGGAAGCACTAAGAGTCATGACAGAAAATTATATTCAAAATGCAAGAGTAGCAATACCAGCAATCGTTGTGCAGTTTGATTCACAAAAACAAACGGTATCTGTACAACCAGCAATTAAGGACACATTACAAGGAAAATCTACAGCATTGCCAGAGCTTTCTGATGTACCTGTACAATTTCCAAGAGCAGGAGGATACAGTTTAACATTTCCAGTAAAAGCGGGTGATGAATGTTTACTTGTATTTTCTGATATGTGTATAGATAGTTGGTGGCAGTTGGGAGAAGTACAAAATCAAGCAGAAAAAAGACGACACGATTTGTCAGACGCTTGTGCGATATTAGGTATTACAAGTGTACCAAAAGCATTAAAAAATATTTGTATGGAAGGGGTACAATTAAGAAATGACAGCGGTACAGATTATATACAGCTATCAGAACAAGGCATACTGTTGAAATCGAAAAATATTCGAATAGAAGGAAATACAACGATAAATGGTAGTTACATTGGTACAGATGGTAAATCTACTATAAAAGGAAATGTAGAAATTACAGAAAATGCGGTCATTGGTGGTATTTCATTTATAAATCATATTCATAATGGTGTTGTATCTGGACATGACAATACAAAAACACCTATATAAGGCGGTGAATTTGTTGCAGTATAGGGCTTTAGATAAAAATGGAGATTATACACTAGGACAAAATGATATCAAACAAGGCAAAGAGGCAGTTGCACAGGCAATCAAAACAAGGTTGGCATTGCTTTATGGGCAGTGGTGGGAAAATACAGAGGACGGTTTACCATTATTTGAAAAAATATTAGGCAGTTATGGCAATCACAAAGAAATGATAGATATGCTAATTACAGAACGTATTGCAGATACAAAAGATGTAAAAGAAATCAAAAGTTATACAAGCACATTTCAAAATCGTGTATATAGTGCAAATTGTATTGTAGAAACGATATATGGCACGATTTCGGTAGATATTGGAAAAGTACAATAGGAGGGTTTTATTTTGTATTTTAAACCTTATATTGATGAAAAAGGAATACATATTCCTAGATATGTTGATATTGTAGAGGACTTGGTGGAACACGCCAAGTCCATTTTTGGTGCAGATATTTATTTAGAAAATGATAGTCAGGATTATGAAATGATATCAGCACAAGCGTCAAAAATATATGACACTATGGAATTATTACAAAGTGTATATGAAAGCAGAAGCCCCAAAACTGCAATCGGTTCTGCATTAGACAGTGTTGTAAAAATAAACGGTATGAAAAGAAAAATACAAACAAAAAGTACTTGTGACGTATTGATTACAGGTGTACCAAAAACACAGATTATAGAAGGAATTGCAGAAGATATAGAAGGGATAAAATGGGACTTACCAGATATTGTTGTGATACCAGAAAGCGGAAGTATCAAAGTAACTGTTGTGTGTCAGGAATTTGACCATACAGCAAATGAAAAAGAAATTTGTAAAATTGGCACACCAACAGCAGGTTGGGAAAGTGTCATAAATGAGCAAGAGGCAATAAGAGGACAGGCATTTGAAACAGATGGAAATTTGAGGGCAAGACAAAATATCAGTACTTGTAAACCTTCTAAAACAGTATTAGAGGGGACAATGGGCGGTATTGCTGAAATCAGCGGTGTTTCCAGACAAAGAGTATATGAAAATTTTGATAGTATGCCAGATGAAAACGGTATACCAGGGCATAGCATAGCTGTTATAGCAGAAGGTGGAGATAATCAGGAAATTGCAAGAGAAATTTATTTAAGAAAGACACCAGGTACGGGAACATATGGTACAGAAAATATAATTGTTACAACACTTGATTTTTATAGAAAACCAGAAGAAACCGTGATTTCATTTTTTAGACCAGTTTATAAAGATATTTTTGTTACCGTTACAATAAAAGCATTGTATGGTTATACAGTTGAATTGGGAGAAAAAATAAAACAAAATATATCAGAATATTTAAACGCATTAAGGATTGGTGATGATTTATCTATTTCTGCTATTTGGGGTGTCGCACTTTATGCTATGCAGGATTTAAAAATACCTTCTTTTTCTATTGTAGAAGTAACAGCAGGTACAGAAAAACAAAACCAAAGTACGCAAGATATTGATATATTATTTCAAAAAGTAACAAGAGGAAAAAAAGAAAATATTGAAGTGATTGTATTGTAGGTGGTGAAATGGACAATAAAAAATATTTGGATTTGATTGTACCAGAACATAGAAAGCCTAAATTTTTAAAATGGCTAAGCTGTATATTGGAAAAAATCAGCGACATAGAACATTGCGCAGAAACAATATGCATTTGTTTTGATTTGGATAATGCAAAAGGAAAGCAACTTGACATATTAGGGGAATTAGTAGGAACAAAAAGAGAATTGACATTTCAGCCTAGTAAAAATGAAAGCTCTATATTACAAGATGATATTTATAGAACGGTGATTAGAGCAAAAATAGGTATCAATCATTGGGACGGCACCATACCTAGTATTTATGCATTATGGAAAAATTTGTTTCCAGATTATAAGTTGTATATCAAAGATAATCAAGATATGTCAATGGACGCCATTGTAATGGGAAATTTAACAGAATTAGAAAAGGAATTAGTACATAATGGCTATATTGTTCCTCGTCCAGAAGGAGTAAAGCAAAATACAGCAACAGCGTCAGAAATTGCTATACCAGAAAAAAGCTTGCATATTGCAGGTGCAGTATTTCGTCCCATAGTAGAAACAATACTCCCAGAAATAAAAGATAATATTGATTTTCATACAGATGTATTAATGTTAGCAAATAGCTACAATATAGGGTATACTACACTTCCAGAAATAAAATATGAATTTGATTTTTATACCAATATTATGGTTTTATTGAAAAATTGTAGTATAGAAAGTACAACATTACCAGAACTGGAATATTAAGTGAATTTTTAGGTTTTGTTAACTTAATATGAAAATAAAAATACAGAAAAGACTTTTAAAAAT
>CAJUNT010000032.1 GCA_910587735.1 uncultured Clostridia bacterium | reverse complement strand
TTAATATTTTTTCATTAATGAAATGTTTTTTCTCTTAAGTTACCATATATGGGGCAAAGTCCCACAAATAAAATAATATTATTTTGTTAAAAACTTGAGAGCTTTGCTTTCAAATTCTCACTCGCTTTTCGCTAAAAACGAGACAAAAACTTTTATAGAAAACTTTGTTTTCCTAATAATAACCACAAGTAAAATAATTAAAAAAGAAATTTTTTAATAAATATTAATATTACCATTGACAAATAAAATAACGGATATATAATAATATATGAACATAATTACATAGTGTGTTATATGTGCAAAAGAGGTGAATATGTGGCGAAAAGTGATGAAAGATTTTTAATGAGAGTAGTTGATATGTATTATCAACAAGAAATGCTACAAGATGAAATTGCTAAAAAATTAAATGTATCACGTACAACAGTATCCAGAGCATTGTCAAAAGCAAAAAAAGAAGGATATATTAAAATTATAATTGATTTTCCAGCAGAAAATATGATAGAACTAGAAAAAGAAATGGAAAAAAAATTTCATTTAAAAGAAGTAATTGCTGTAAAAGTAGATGATATCAATAATAGAGATATTCTTGTTGCAAGGGAAGCAGCATATTATATTGCAAGAATGATAAAAAATGATATGATAATAGGTATTGCTTGGGGCTATACTATGAAAAAAATCATTGATGCTTTTGATATGTATAAAGTAGGCAGTCAAATAAAAGCAAAAAATATAGAAGTTGTACCTCTTTTAGGAACAATGACACCAGAAACGGCTGATAATTCTGATTTGCGTTTGAGTTATGCAAGTTTATTGTCATCTAAATTGGCGGAAATGGTAAATGGTATCAGTTATTATTTTGCTGCTCCTATGTATGTAAAAGATATTGATACAAAAAAAATGCTTTTAGAAGAACCTCAAATTAAAAATGTTATGCAAAAAGCAAAAAATTGTCATGCTGGAATATTTGGAATAGGTGCTTTAGTACAAAATTCTTCTATTGCTATATTAGAAAAAGATATGATATTAAAATTATCTAAAAAAAATGGTGTGGGAGAAATATTAGGTAGAGTATTCGATAAATATGGAAATACAGTAGAGAGTGAATGGAATGACAGAATGATAGGGCTAACACTGGAACAAGCAAAAAATATACCAATTAGAGTAGGTGTTGCTTTTGGAGAGGAAAAAGTGAAGGCAATTAAAACAGCAATTTCTACAAATATTATAAATGTATTGATTACAGATAGTGTTACAGCAGAAAGTATATTGTATGAAAAATAATATGTTAATTATAAATAAAATTAGGGGGTTATCAATATGGATTTTTATTTAGATAGTGCAGATTATGGAAAAATAACGGAATATGTAGAAGCATACAATATAAAAGGAGTAACAAGCAATCCTACTATTATTGTAAAGGATAAAGCGGATATTATGAAATTGATAGAAGTTATACCAAAAGACAAAGAGCTTTTTGTACAAGTTATATCAGATGAGTTAGAAGGCATTATAGAGGAAACAAAAAAATTGATGTCTTTAAGTGAAAATATTATTGTAAAAATTCCTGCTACACCAAATGGATTGAAAGCAATTAAAATATTGAAAGAACAGAATATAAAAACATTAGCAACGGGTATTTATTCTGTAGAACAGGCATTAATGGCAGCAAATTGTGGTGCGGCATATGTTGCACCTTATGTAAATAGAATTTGTGATTTAGAAATAGATGGTGTAAAAGCTGCTTTGGAAATACAAAAAACATTTAAACAACAAAATATAGATTGTAAAGTACTTGCGGCAAGTTTTAAAAATATGATGCAGGTAAAAGAACTTATGATAAATGGTATTGATGCTGTTACAATTAGTGCAGATTTGATGGAGAAATTGATATATAATAAAAATACAGAATATGCTGTAAAAGATTTTGTGTCTGCATGGAAAGATTATACAGGTAATGATACACTAGATTTATAATATGTGAAAACGAAATAAAACCTTGAGAATTTTTCTCAATGTCAGATTATTGAAAAAGTAGTTTTATTATGGATTTTAATGAAAGTTTAAAGTCTTTGGGAAAATTTTTTTCACCTTTGAGAAGTTTTCACAAACTCCTTACAAAATACCCTTGTAAGCGGAAAAATATTAAAACATTTGAGGCTTTGCCTCAAACTCTACAAGCTTTTTGAAAAAAGCTTGACCAAAAACTTTTAAGAAAAACAGTGTTTTTCTAATTGCAAATAGAGGTTTATTGACAGACTGACATTAAGAATTTTTTCAAGGTTTTACTTTTTTAATAGTAACATATTTTTAAATTATGTTATTGCACACGAGGATTTTGATAACGACCATGTTTTTCTGTCTGTTTGGTATATTGTATTGCCTCCTTTGGGCAGTGATTTAAACAAGATAAACACATATAACAATGTCCAGCGTCCCAATGAGGTTTTTCTGATTTCATATGTATCATATTTGCAGGACAAAGAGATTCACATTTTCCACAGCCTATACAATCACCAGTGGTGTAAAAACGCTTTGTATCTGTATAATATTGGCGAAATAAAAAATTGATTAGTGTGCTTTTTAAAAAAGGAAATTTTCCCATTTCCACACGGAAAAAGTTGTTTTTTTGTAACGTAATTACTTTGGCAATTTTATAAATTTGTTTGTCAGCATGGTCTAATTTTTCGTTTTCTTTTTCTTTATTCATCACGTCAAATAGAATGACATAATTATCAGGCATAGCAATAGAAAAGCCACTATTTAGATATATATTTTTCTTTTTTAATATTTTTTTGAGTGTATTCATTGAAGTACCTATGTTTTCCCCACAAGTGATAACGGCGAATGTATAGTAAGGGGTAAAGGAAGAAATTTGTATGTTTTGTAAAAAGGTAATAACTGGTTTTGGCAGTCCCCAAGCATATACAGGAAAAACCAATCCGAATCTCTCACCTTGTTTTAATATATAATTAAAATTGTTTTGATTTATAAAATCTATTATATTACATATAGGTTCTTGCAAAGATAATGCAAGCTTTTGAGCAGTATATAAAGAATTTCCTGTTGCTGAAAAGTAAAATATCATATCAATTCCCTCTTTCGTATTATATGATTTTAATTTTTATGTAAATTCAAGTTTATTACAAATATACAGCAATTCAAAATGTAAATAAAAACTATATTTATATTATTATACACTTTTTTTTGTAAAATGGTGTATTATTTAAAAAAGTATATCACAATGAGGAGGAAAAGTATGTTAGAAAAGGCAATTATATTAGCAACAGAAGCACACAAGGGACAAAAAGATAAAGGAGGAGTGTGCTATATACTTCATGCTTTGAGAGTAATGCTTTGCTTTGAAAAGGAAGAACAGCAAATTGTAGCTGTATTGCATGATGTTTTGGAGGATACTGAAATCAGTGAGGAATATTTACAAAGTGTTGGATTTCATAAAAATATTATAGAAGCAGTAGTCTGTTTAACAAAAAAGCAATGTGAAAATTATTTTGATTATATTGAAAGAGTAAAGCAAAATGATATTGCTCGTATGGTAAAATTAGCAGATTTACAAGATAATATGAATTTAAAAAGAATAAAAAATATTACACAAAAAGATATTGATAGAATAGAAAAATATAAAAAAGCAAAAAGAATATTGGAAATGTAAAATGTATTCAGCGTATTGATAAAAATGATGCGCTGAATACATTTTTTATAATATTATGAAGAATATATGTAATTGTTTATATCAATGTTTGATATACTGTAATTTTTAAATTTTCTGAAAGTAATTTATTTAATTGTGGGCATATTGTTGTAAAATGTGTACTGATATTATGACTGTCAATGGCAGTTTGGTCAGCCCAACATTCTATAAAAGCAATTTTTTCTGTATCATCATTGCATTGATGCAAATGATAAAATATATTTCCTGATTCTTTTTGAGATGCTTCAACAAGTGGTTTTGCTAATTCTAAAAAAGCATTTTTATTTTTTTGAGGAAGTGTACCCTCTGCAATAATGTGAATCATAAAAAATCCTCCGTATTATAAATTAATTCTGATATTGGTTTTCTGGTTTGTTTGTGTCTTTCTGAAGAAAGTACAGTATTTTGTTTTGCATAGCCTATGGCAAGTATAGAAATCACATCTAAATCTTGAGGAATTGAAAATTCCTTTTTAATATCTTTAGGAGAAAAGTTTCCTATCCATACACTACCTAAACCAAGTGAAGTCGCCTCTAACATCATATGGTCTGTTACAATAGCACAATCAATTTCTGCAAAGTATTTGTTATCATAATGTCTTTTCCAAGAGCAAGCTGTTTCTGCCAGAACAACTATAACAACAGGCGCATTGTAAAAATTAGCATAAGGGGCAAGCTTTGATAATTGTTCTGGAGAATCTAGTATTAAAAGTTTTTGAGGTTGTAAATTTGCAGCAGTAGGTGCTACATGAGCAGCATTGATTATAGCCTCTATTTTTTGTTTTTCTACTTTTTTATTCTGAAATTGTCTTGTGCTATATCTTTTTTTAGCAAGTTCTAAAAAATCCATTTAAAAATCTCCTTTCTATATCAATAGGATGTTTTGTTAACAAAACTATATATTGCAAACAAAATTTTGTTTATGATATAATTGTATCAGTTATGATAAAAAATACAAGTACGCACTTTTTAGTATTATAGTATGGAAAAAGATACTATTGTTTTATATAACAAATGTTAATTATGATAAGGAGAAAAAATATGAAACAATATCATTGTCCTATGGAGGTAACATTAGAATTGATTGGCGGAAAGTGGAAAGCACTGCTTTTATGGCATTTAATGGGAGGCACATTACGCTTTCACGAATTAAGAACACTTGTACCTCAAGTAACACCTAAAATGCTGACACAGCAATTAAGAGATTTAGAAAGAGATGGGCTGATTGACAGAAAAGTTTATGCTGTTGTTCCTCCAAAAGTAGAATATTCTCTTTCAGAGTTTGGAAAAAGTTTAATACCTATATTGGATATTATGTGCCATTGGGGAAGTGATTATCTAGAAAAAAATCATATTGTATCAGAATGCCAAAAAACAATATAGATAAAAAAAGAATACAATAATAATAAAAATGGGTAGAGTTTGCTTGTGTATGTTGTATAAATTTTGAAAAAAATGATATAAAAAATTTCAAATATTGTCATAGAAATGTATATATAATATAAGTTTTGTCAGAAAAATGGCAGTTTTTGGGGAATTATTTTAAATTGGATATATTCTTATTATTTTTTATGATACAATGTTACAGAAATATAAATCAAAATGTGTAAAGGTCAGGTGAGTATATGGAACAAAAACAACAACAAACAGATACAAGACCTTTTACCCATTTACACGTTCATACGGAATATAGTCTTTTAGACGGTTCTGCAAAAATAAAAGAACTTGTGGAAAGAGCAAAAGAATTAGGTATGAACAGTATTGCTATTACAGACCATGGTGCAATGTATGGAGCGATTGAGTTTTATAAAGCAGCAAAAGAAGCAGATATTAAGCCAATTATTGGCTGTGAGGTTTATGTAGCAAATGGTTCTAGATTGGTAAAAGATAATAAAAATGCTTATCAATATACTCATTTAGTACTTTTAGCAGAAAATAATGAAGGATATCAAAATTTAATTAAATTGGTATCATATGGTTTTATTGATGGTTTTTATTATAAGCCAAGAATAGACAAGGAATTATTAAGAAAATATCATAAAGGTATTATTGCCTCTAGTGCTTGTATTGCGGGTGCAGTCGCAAGAGATATATTAACTGTTTCTTATGAAAAAGCAAAACAAACTGCTTTGGAATATCAGGAAATATTTGGAGAAGGCAATTATTTTTTAGAATTGCAAGACCATGGTTTAAAAGAACAAAAGACAGTAAATGAGGCATTGAGAAAAATACATACAGAAACAGGCATACCCATGATTTGCTCTAATGATAGTCATTATATTTATAAAGAGGATAATGTACCTCATGATATATTATTGTGTATACAAACAGGTAAAACAATATATGATGAAAATAGAATGCGTTATGAAGGCGGTCAATATTATGTCAAAAGTATTGATGAAATGTATGACTTGTTTCCAGAAGATGAACAAGCACTACAAAATACACAACATATTGCAGACAGGTGCAATGTAGAATTTGTATTTCATGATTTAAAATTGCCTCGTTTTGATGTGCCAGAAGGAAAAACAGCAAAGCAGTATTTGAGAGAATTATGTTATGCAGGTTTTGCTGAAAAATATCCTAATGCATCAGAAAATTTAAAAAATAGATTAGATTATGAGTTAAATACCATTGAAACAATGGGGTATGTAGATTATTTTTTAATTGTTTGGGATTTTATTAAATTTTCAAAAGATAATGGCATTATTGTTGGTCCAGGCAGAGGCTCGGCAGCAGGTAGTATTGTTTCATACTGTTTATCTATTACAACAATAGACCCTATAACATATGATTTAATATTTGAAAGATTTTTAAATCCTGAAAGGGTAAGTATGCCTGATATTGACGTGGATTTTTGTTATGAAAGACGACAAGAAGTGATTGACTATGTTATACAAAAATATGGAGAAGACCATGTTGCTCAAATTATTACATTTGGAACAATGGCGGCAAGGGCGGCAATAAAAGATGTAGGACGAGCTTTAGCAATGCCTTATGCAGATGTAGATAGAGTTTCTAAAATGATACCTACAGAACTAGGTATGACAATAGATAAAGCGTTAAAAATGAATACAGAATTAAAAAGAGCATATGACAATGAAGAAAGTACAAAATATTTAATAGATATGTCAAAAAGACTAGAAGGACTTCCAAGACACGCTTCTACTCATGCCGCAGGTGTTGTGATATGCAGAGATGCTGTAATGGATTATGTGCCTTTAAATTCCAATGATGGTGCAATTACAACACAATATACTATGAATACATTGGAAGAGTTGGGCATACTAAAAATGGATTTTTTAGGTTTGAGAACATTAACAGTAATACAAAATGCTGTAAAAGAAATTGAAAGAATACATGATATTTCCATTGATATTGACAATATTAATCAAAAAGAACCAGAAGTATATCAACTGATAGCACAAGGCAAAACAGAAGGTGTATTTCAGTTAGAAAGTCCTGGTATGAAACAGTTTTTGAGAGAATTACAACCAAGTAATTTAGAGGATTTGATAGCAGGTATATCATTGTATCGTCCTGGTCCTATGGACTTTATACCCAAGTATATCAAAGGAAAAAGAGAACAAAATAATATACAATATACGCATATTTCATTAGAGCCAATATTAAAAACAACATATGGTTGTATTGTATATCAAGAACAAGTTATGCAAATTGTGCGTGATTTGGCTGGATACAGTTTAGGGCGAAGTGATTTGGTGCGTAGAGCAATGAGCAAGAAAAAAGCAGATGTTATGGCACAAGAAAGAAAAAATTTTATATATGGTATAGGAGAAGAAGTACCAGGCTGTATTAAAAATGGTATTCCAGAAGAAACAGCAGAAAAAATATTTGATGAAATGACAGACTTTGCAAAATATGCTTTTAATAAAAGTCATGCGGCTTGTTATGCCGTTGTGGGATATCAAACTGCTTGGCTGAAAACGCATTATCCTGTAGAATTTATGGCGGCACTTATGACAAGTGTTATGGATAGAACGGATAAAGTAGCAGTATATATTGATGAGTGTAAAAAAATGGATATTGGATTGTTGCCTCCTGATATCAATGAAGGATTTTCTCATTTTTCTGTGTCAGAAGGTAAAATTAGATTTAGTTTATCGGCAATAAAGAATGTGGGTAAAAATACGATAAAAGCATTAGTAGCAGAAAGAGAAAAAAATGGAGCATATACTTCATTGACGGATTTTTGCAATCGTATGGAATCTGGAGAACTAAATAAAAGAAGTTTGGAAAGCCTCATTAAAGCAGGTGCATTGGATTCTTTGGGAGGATTTCGAGCACAATATATGGCGGTGTATCAAAATATATTGGATGGTATTGCTCAATCCAGAAAAAATAATTTAGAGGGGCAAATGTCTTTGTTTGATATGACAAAGCAAGAACAGGTTTATCAAAAAGAAGAACTGCCTAATGTAGAAGAATATACTTTAAAAGAAAAACTTTCATTTGAAAAGGAAATGATTGGTATTTATGTAAGTGGTCACCCTCTTGCAGAATATGAAACAATATTGAAAAGAAAAACAAATTGCACAAGCAAAGATTTTGTGATAGAAGAACAGCAAAATGCAAAAATATTTGATGGGCAAAGAGTAAATGTAGGCGGTATGATTATCAGAAAGAGTGTAAAACATACCAGAGCAAACAACACTATGGCTTTTTTAACATTAGAGGATTTATATGGAACAATAGAGATTGTTATTTTTTCAAATTTATATCAAAAAGTTGCGGATAAAATAGAAGAAGACACTGTTGTTATAGTAAAAGGCAGAGCAAGCATATCCGCAGATGGAGAGGTAAAATTGATTGCTTCAGATGTAGATTGTTTTAACACAGAACAGAAAAAAACAGCTACATTAGGATTGATATTAACAGAACAAAGAAATGTTTCATTACAAGATGTTATAAAAGTTTTATCAAAATATCGTGGAGGAATACCAGTGTATATTTATGATAAAAAAAAGGAACAAAAATTTAAAGCAGACAGCCGTTATTGGATACAACAAAATGAACTGCTGTTTCAAGAATTAGAATTACTTTTAGGCAATGAAAATGTAATTGTAAAAAATAATTAAAAAATGATAAATATGTCATATAAAATTTGTCAATACTATTGTTTTAAATGGAAATTATGCAATATAGTATTCATAAAAATATCCAAAATAATTGGAAAAAAAAGCATAAATTTATGATTTACAATAAACAATATAGCGTTTACAATAAATATAAAGTGTGATAAACAAATACATTTGGTTTTTTAAAATTTTTTGTTTCTTTACTTTAAAGAAATAGTAATTTGTGGATAAACTATTTATTACAGTATTTTGATAAGCTGAATGTTGTTGTTATATATATAGTAAATATACAGTGCAGAATTTTCTTGTATTTTAAGAAAATAGAGAGATTGCTCTAATAATATAGAAAAAATAAATGATTTATGATTTGTTTTTACTATAGCACTGTTTGTAGCTATAAAATAAAGAGAATATGAAGATTGGGAGGAATTGAAGTATGGAACATAATCTCAAAAGAATTGGTGTTTTAACAAGCGGCGGTGACGCTCCTGGTATGAATGCAGCAATCAGAGCGGTTGCAAGAACAGGTATCAACAATGGTATTGAAGTTGTAGGTATTCGTAAGGGATATGATGGTTTATTAAATGCTGATATTAAAACATTAGAAGGCAAAAATGTTTCTGATATTATTAATAGAGGTGGTACAATACTGCATACAGCACGTTGCCTTGAAATGTTGACAGAAGAAGGACAGGAAAAAGCAGCAAAAATTTATAAAGTTCTTGGATTAGATGGTTTGATTGTTATTGGTGGTGACGGTTCTTTTAGAGGCTGTCAAGCATTGGCAAAACATGGTGTAAATTGTATTGGTATTCCTGCAACAATTGACTTGGATATGAATTGCACAGAATATACTATTGGATTTGATACTGCTGTAAATACAGGAACAGAGGCAATTAATAAATTAAGAGATACTTCCAGTTCTCATGAAAGATGTTCTGTTGTAGAAGTTATGGGCAGAGATGCAGGATATATTGCATTGTGGTGTGCTATGGCTGGTGGTGCAGAAGAAGTATTGCTTCCAGAAGAAAAAGATATGATAAACAATGAAAGAGTAATACAGCAAATATTAGAAAATAGAAGTAAAGGAAAACGTCATAATTTAATTGTTGTTGCAGAAGGTGTTGGTGGTTCTCAAAAATTGGCAAAAGAAATTCAAGAAATCACAGGTATACAAACAAGAGCAACAATATTAGGACATTTACAAAGAGGAGGCAACCCTACAGCACTTGACCGTATGCATGCATCTATTATGGGATATAAGGCTGTGCAGGCATTAATGAATGGAGAAAGAACAAGAGTTGTTGTATATAATCAAGGAAAATATGGCACAATGGATATTGAAGAAGCATTATCTATGCATAAGAGATATGATGCTGAATTGTATGATATTGTAAAAACATTGGCAATTTCAAAATAATAACAAAGTAATCAAAAAGTACCGTAAATAGTGTATAGATGAAATAAAATATATTGTTTTCAATATCAAAAAACATAATATTTTATAATTGATTTTTAAAATCAGTTATTTGGCTATTGCGGTTCTTTTTGTGTCATAATAAAAATATAATTTATATGCTGTAAGGAGGAGCTTTGTTGTGAGAAGAACAAAAATTGTTTGTACATTAGGACCTGCAACAGATGATGTAGAAATTATGAAAGATTTAATACGTAGTGGTTTAGATGGTGCACGTATCAATTTTTCACATGGTACATATGAATCACATACTGTTATTATCAATAAATTAAAACAAGCAAGAAAGGAATTAAATGCACCAATACCATTGATATTGGATACAAAAGGTCCTGAAATTAGAGTCAAAACATTTGATGCAGATAAATATTATTTAGAAAAAAATGCGAAATTTGTATTGACAACAGAAGATATTGTTGGTAATCAAGAAAGAGTTTCTGTCACTTATCAAGATTTGCCAAACGATTTGGAAGTTGGTTCAAGAGTGCTGATTGATGATGGTTTGATTGAACTTCATGTTGACAGTATTAAGGGAAATGATATTAATTGTACTGTTGTAAATGGCGGTTTTGTCAGCTCTAATAAGGGTATTAATGTTCCTGATGTTTATGTACATTTGCCATCATTAACAGAAAGAGATATTGAGGATATTAAATTTGGCATTGAAATGGGCTTTGATTATGTTGCAGCATCTTTTATACGTTCTGCAAAAGATGTTATTAATATTCGTAAAGTTTTAGAAGAAAATGGTGGAAATGATATTCATATTATTGCAAAAATTGAATCTCGAGAAGGTGTCATTAATATTGATGAAATATTAGAAGTATCTGATGGTATTATGGTGGCACGTGGCGACTTGGGTGTTGAAATTCCATCAGAAGAAGTGCCTCTTGTGCAAAAATCATTGATTGAAAAAGCAAATGCAGCAAGTAAACCAGTTATTACAGCAACACAAATGTTGGAAAGTATGGTTTCTAATCCAAGACCAACAAGAGCAGAAGCAAATGACGTAGCAAATACAATATTTGATGGTTCTGATGCGATTATGCTTTCAGGAGAAACAGCAAAAGGCGATTACCCTGTTGAGGCGGTAGCGATGATGGCAAAAATTGCAGAAAAAACAGAACACAGCATCAACTATTCTCATAATTTAACAAGAACATTTGGAAGCGCTAAAAATATTACAAATGCTATTAGTTATGCGGCTTGTACTACAGCAGCAGAATTAAAAACAGCTTGTATTTGTACTGTAACAACATCTGGATTTACAGCAAGAATGATTGCAAAACATAGACCAACTTGTCCTATTGTAGGTTGTACAATGAATGAAAGAGCTTGGCGTCAAATGAATTTAGTTTGGGGTTGTAAATCATTGTATCATGAAAGACCAAAAGATGATGAAATATTTGATGTGGCAATAGAGGCAGCAGTAAAAAGCGGTTTAGCAAAAAATGGAGATACTATTGTAATTGCTGTTGGTGTGCCTCTTGGTGTAACAGGTTCTACTAATACATTAAGAGTAGATGTTATAGGAGATGTTTTAGCAAAAGGTGTTGGATTTGGTAAAGAAAGAGTTTCTGGAACAGCAAGAGTGATTAAAGTGCTGAATGAGGCAGAAATTCATTTCAGAAAAGGAGATATATTAGTTACTACAACAACAGACAGTGATTGGTTGCCTTATATTAAAAAAGCATCTGCTGTTATTGTTGGTCCGGTAGATCCTGACCATATTTCTACTTGTCATGCAGAACACGTTTGTAGAGCGTTAAATATTCCTATGATTGCCTGCAATATGAAAGTAATTGACTTTATGCCAAATGATGGATTGATTACAGTAGACCCACAAAGAGGCTATATTTATACTGGTATTCCAGAGCAAGAATAATAAAAAATGATTCTAAATGATTAAAAACTCCCTAAATAAAGGGAGTTTTTTGACTTTATTTATACTGTTGTTTATAAATCAGCAAATATTTGTTGTGCTGTGAAAATGGCATTTAATACCCTTGGAAAACCTGTATAGGGTATACATTGTAAAAAAATTTCTATTATTTTTTGTTGAGAAATGCCAACATGGATAGCAGATTGTATATGTACCTGTAATTGTGATTCGCAACCCCCTAATGTAAGTAAACTGGAAAGTGTTATCATCTCTCTTTCTATTAAAGATAATCCTTTACGTGTATAAATGTCACCAAAAGCAAATTCTATAATGTATTTGCCCAAATCTGGAGAAATATTACTTAATTTTGTGATTACCTCTTCACCACATTTCCCATCAATATTCTGTAATTGTTGTAATCCTTTTTCATAACGTGTCATATGAAAAACCTCCTTAGTATAATGTTTATGTTGTGCTATAATGATAAGGTATCATTTAGAGTATACTGTAAGTCAATAGAAAATTAGTTAAAATAAAAAATATAAAAGTTTATACAAAGGGGGATATATTATGACAATAGGAGAGTTTTCAAAAAAAACAGGTATGAGTACATATACATTACGATATTATGAAAATAAAAAACTAATTGTTGTATTGAGAGATGATAAAGGAAGGAGAGTTTATACAGAAAAAGATATTGAATGGGTGCAATTTATAAAAAGATTAAAAGAAACAGGCATGAAATTGAGTGAAATACAAAAGTATGCTTTACTTCGCTATGAAGGAGAAAAAACAATGCTAAAAAGATTGGAATTGTTAGAAAAACATTATCATTTTGTTGTGGAGCAACAAAAAAATGGGAGATATATTTGCAAAATTTAAAACAAAAAATAATATGGTATGAAAAAGAAATACAAAAAAATAAAACTCCCTAAAATAAGGGAGTTTTATTCTGTCAATAAAGTCAAAACATTGGGTGTTGCCCAAACCTACTAACTTTTTTGAAAAAAAGTTGGACAAAAAACTTTACTGGAAAAACTAACGTTTTTCCTTATAAAATCAATGTTTTTAAGGTGGTTTTTATATTATAATTTATTTACTTCTTCTACCCATACATGATTAAATGCATCAGAAGGCATTCTCCAGTCTCCACGAGGGGAAAGTGATATTGTACCTACTTTTGGACCATCAGGCATACAAGAGCGTTTAAACTGTTGCATGAAAAATCTATGATAAAAATTCTTAAGCCATTTTAATAATGTTTCTCTTTCATATTCTCCTTTAAAAGCATACTCTGCTAAAAATAGTATTTTGGAAGGAGAAAAGCCAAAACGCACAACATAATATAAGAAAAAGTCATGTAATTCATAAGGACCAACAATTTCTTCTGTTTTTTGATTAATATTTCCTTTTTCATCAGGAGGTAGTAATTCAGGGCTAACAGGAGTATCTAATACATCAAGCAATATTTCATTTGCTTTTTGAGAAAGAGAACCATATTCTGCTATCCAGCGTACTAATACTCTGATTAGTGTTTTCGGTACACCTGCATTTACACCATACATAGACATATGGTCACCATTATATGTTGCCCAGCCAAGTGCTAATTCTGAAAGGTCACCTGTACCCACAACAAAGCCATTTTCTTTGTTGGCAATATCCATTAATATCTGTGTACGCTCTCTTGCCTGTGTGTTTTCATATGTGACGTCATGTATAGAAGCATCATGTCCAATGTCTTCAAAGTGCTGTAAAGCTGCCTTTTGTATAGAGATTTCACGAGTTTGTATGCCCAATGCTTCCATGAGTGAAAGTGCATTTTGATATGTCCTATCTGTTGTACCAAATCCTGGCATAGTAATACCAATTACGTGTTTTGCTGAAATACCTAAATAATCACACGCTTTTACAGATACTAATAAAGCAAGTGTGGAATCTAAACCACCAGAAATACCTACAACAACAGATTTTGCTTTTGTATGTTCTATTCTTCTAGCAAGCCCAGCAACTTGTATATTGAATATATCTTGACAGCGTTTGTCCAAATATTCATTATTTTCTGGTATAAAGGGATGTGGTTTTACTATACGTTGTAATTCCTCTATATTTGTTTGTGGTTTCATAGAAAATGTGATTTCTCTAAAAGCAGTATGACAATATTGATTTTCTGAAAATGTAGTATTTTTCATTCTGTCATTTTGTAATAACTCTAAATCTACATCAGCATATATTAATTGTGTTTCTTTTATAAAACGTTCAGATTCTTTTAAAAGTGTACCATTTTCATATATCAAACCATGACCGCTAAATACCATATCTTGTGTAGATTCTCCTACACCAGAAGAAGAATATACATATGCAGCAATACAACGTGAAGACTGCTGAGAAATTAGTTGTTTTCTATAATCATATTTTGAGGCAAGTTCATTGCTTGCAGAAGGATTTAATAATATGGTAGCACCAGATAATGCTTGATAACTGCTAGGAGGGATGACACTCCATAAATCTTCGCAAATTTCAATACCAATTTTACAGTAAGGTATTTGTTCTGCTTTAAAAATAAAATCTGTGCCAACAGGTACTTTTTGTCCACAAAGTACAATTTCATTTGATAAAAGCTGTTTTGCAGGAGAAAACCAGCGTTTTTCTTGAAATTCGCTGTAATTTGGCAGATAACTTTTGGGAACAACACCTAAAATATTGCCTTTATAAATTGCAACTGCACAATTAAATAATTGATTATCTATTACAACAGGTATTCCTACTACTGCAAATACATCAGTATTTTGAGATGCTTTTACAATATCGTTAAGCCCCTTTTCGGCATATTCTAAAAGAGAATGTTGAAAAAATAAATCCCCACAAGTATATGCTGTAATAGATAATTCGGGAAAAACAAGTATTTGTATTTGTTTTTCATTTGCCTGTTGTAATATTTGTATCAATTCCTCTGTATTATAAATGCAGTCTGCTAATTTACATTTTGGCAAAGCAGAACCCACTCTAATAAAACCATACATAATGTTATCACTCCTTTTGTTAAAAAAATTAGCCTTGAGCAAAACCTCATAAACCCAACAAATAAGCGGTTTTGCAAGAAATAATAAATAAATTTATCACTATAAAATATAGAAACAGCCAACCGATTTTGGTATTATTAAATTGTAAGAAAACCACACGAAAGGGGTTGACTGTTATCTATCGCCAAGAAATTTTACAGGACATTGCATTATTCACTTCTACATCAAAAGCTCAGTTTTACGATAAGCTGTTTGTTAACCTTGATTTATCCAAGTTCCCAGAACCTACAGCAAAAACAGGCAGAAATGCTTTCTCGAAAAGAGCATTGCTCTGTGCTTTTATTGTCATGAAATGCGAATGCTTTTGACAATCACAGAACCTGGCAGAAATACTGCTGCCCATTGAAACAGTCTAAAAACAAAAGCTGTCTGTGCAATCACAAATGCTGGAATAATGGCAAGAAAAATAGAGGATGCACCAAATATATTACTCTTCCCTATGATTACAGACTTTCCATTGACCGTGACTGTATTTCGTTTAAGAAAATTTACGCACTGCGAACAGAAGTCGAACGTTACAATGCACGTTTCAAGCAGACAGGGCAGGAGTGTATGTGGGTACATAATTTTAACGCCGTTCAAAATCTGAATTCTGTTGCTCATATTGCTCTACTTGCTGTTGCTTTTACTGCTGTCATCACTAAGTCTAAATGCTTTTATCGCAGCCTTAAATCTATTAAGCGTATTGCTTAACCTGATTCATTTCATATTTTGAGATAGGCTTTTGTCTTTTGAGACGAAGGTCTGCTTTATTGTGCCTTTATGAGACACTTTTTGATTTTTCTTGATTTTCTTTGCTATTTCGTCTTTTATTTTTTGAGTTTTGCTCATCTCTATAAAAAAATGGATAAAATTTAAAATAATATTTTTTGATAATTAAAATTTACGGAACAAACCAATTACTTTACCTAATACTTTTACATCTTTTGTAATAATGGGGGACATGGTAGCATTTTCAGGTTGGAGACGAATATAGTCTTTTTCTTTGTAATATGTTTTGACAGTGGCAGAGTCTTCTAATAATGCTACAACAATATCTCCATTATCAGCAGAGGACTGTTGACGTACTAATATCAAATCTCTGTCAAATATACCTGCCTCTATCATACTTTCCCCTTTTACACGCAACATAAACACATCTGTGTCATAATTCAAAAAATTTACAGGTAAAGGAAATGTATCTTCTATATTCTGTACCGCGAGTATAGGAGTACCTGCTGTAATTGTTCCCACAATAGGCACTTCCACTACATCTTTTTTATCAGTTTGGTCTAATATTTCTATTGCCCTTGGTTTTGTTGGATTACGGCGAATGTATCCCTTTTTTTCCAGTCTGGAAAGATGAGCATGTACAGTAGATGTGGATTTTAAACCAACTGCTTGACAAATTTCACGAACAGAAGGCGGATATCCTTTTTTTTGTACTTCTGATTTTAAATATGATAATATTTGCTGTTGTTTTGCTGACAACTCCTGCATAATAATCACCTCGTTTATTTATAATATCTACCATATTATTGTTATTACTATAACATAGATTATATATAAAATCAAATATATGTTCGTTATATTGATAGAATTTGCAATAACAAAAAATAAATTTTATAATATCTTATTATATTGTCATAAAAGTATAAAAATAGTATACTAAAGCGATAATAGTAATGAAAGGAGTATATACCATGAAAACGCTCCCTATATTTCTTAATTTAAAAGAAAAAAAAATATTAGTAGTAGGCGGAGGAAATGCGGCTTTTATTAAAATCAAAACAGTATTAAAAACAGGAGCAGATATTTATGTGATTGCAAAAGAATATGCTCAGAAAACAGAAAAAATATTAGAAGAATATCATATTAGTTATGAAAAAAGAGGAATAAATCAACAAGATTTGGACAATGTTTTTATTGTATTTGCAGCGGCAGAAAAAAATATAAATAATGATATTGCAATATGGGCGCAGGAGCGAAAAATATTATGCTGTAAGGCAGATGGAACAGGAGATTTTACAGTACCATATCATAAAAAAGAAGGCAATTTGACGGTTGCTGTTAGTACAGATGGATTATTCCCACTAATGGGTAAAAAAATTTGCGAAAATATAGATTTTTCTGTGGGAAATGATTTAGCATATTTAGGACAACAAAGAAAAAAAATATTGCATGATATAAAAGATAAAAAAGAAAGTAAAAAAGTATTGGAACAGTTATTAAAGGAGTATAATATACATGAGAAAAACAATTAAAATTGGTACAAGAGCGAGTCAACTTGCTGTAAAACAAGCAGAATTAGCAAAACAAACAATACAAACAGTATTAAAAGATACAGAAATTGAAATTGTAACAATCAAAACAAAAGGCGACAAAATATTACATAAAACGCTTGATAAAATTGGAGGAAAAGGAATTTTTGTAAAGGAAATTGAAAATGCGCTTTTAAATGGTACAATCGATATTGCTGTGCATAGTATGAAAGATATGCCTGATGAAATGCCAAAGGGTTTGGAATTGGGTGCAGTATTAAAAAGGGAAAATCCTATGGATGCATTGGTATGTGCAAAAAATGTGACATGGGAAAATTTGCCTAAGGGAGCAAAAGTGGGTACAGGAAGTTTGAGAAGAAAAACACAACTTTTAACTTTAAGAAATGATTTAAATATCATTCCCATTCGGGGCAATATTATGACACGACTTCAGAAATTAGAAACAGAATTAGATGCTGTTGTGTTGGCTGTTGCAGGACTAATGAGAACAGAACAACAACATAAAATTTCACATATATTTCAATTACATGAAATGGTACCAGCAGCTTGTCAGGGAATATTAGCATTACAAATTAGAAAAAGAAGTGATTTTTTAAAACAGGTTATGAAAAATATAACAGATAATCATGCTGATATCTGTCAAAGAGCAGAAAGGGCTTTTTTAAATGAAATTGGAGCAGACTGTCATGCACCTGCTGGAGCTTTGGCAAATATTGAAAATGAAAAAATATACATGAAAGCAATGTTTTATACAGATGAATTACTTCTGACAGAAGGATATGACAATATCCAAAATGCAGAAGAGTTGGGAAAAAAATTAGCAATGCAGATACAAAAACAAAGTTCTGTTCATTTTATGTAAATATATCATATTTATTGTAGATTTGATATAAAAAGCTGAACAACAATGAAAGATATTTATAAAGAGGTGCATAACATGAAAAAAGGAAAAGTATATATTGCAGGGGCAGGACCAGGAGACGAAAATTTAATTAGTGTGCATGCTATGGAATTAGTAAAGAAAGCAGATGTAATAGTATATGACAGACTAGCAGCAGAAAGATTTTTACAATATGCTGATAGAAAATGTGAAAAAATCAATGCGGGAAAACAGCCTCAAAATCATACATTAAATCAACAACAAATTAATCAAGTGTTAATTCAAAAGGCAAAAGAGGGAAAAAAGGTATTACGTTTGAAGGGAGGCGACCCTTTTTTATTTGGCAGAGGAGGAGAGGAATGTGAAGAACTCCAAAAAGTAGGAATTGATTTTGAAGTGATACCAGGTGTTTCCTCTTTTTATTCTGTTTGTGCCTATGCAGGTATACCTGTAACACATAGAAATTATGCATCTTCTTTTCATGTTTTTACAGGACATAGAGCAGAAAATGAAGAACTGGATTATAAAACAATAGCAAATTTAGAGGGTACACTTCTATTTTTAATGAGTATGAAAAATTTGTCGTTAATAAGCAAGAAATTGATAGAACAAGGAAAAGATGAATATACTCTTGCAGCAGCAATACAATGGGGTACAACAAGCAAACAGAAAAGTGTAACAGCATATTTAAAAGATATTGCTCAGGTAGCAGAACAACAGGGTATTGGACACCCTTCCGTTGTGATTATAGGAGATGTGATAAAACAAAAAATGGATTGGCAAAAATATAGACCTCTTTTTGGAAAACATATTGTTTTGGCTGGAAGTGGGGAAAGTGCATTACAATCAAAAAAAATATTGCAGGAGGAAGGTGCGGAAGTCACAATATTTTCTGCTATTGAAATTGTGGAACAAGAAAATAATTTAATACGAGAAATCAATAGATTACATCAATATACATGGATATTTTTTACAAGTGTTCATAGTGTGGAGGTATTTTTTAATGCTATGAAAAGTCAGAAAAAAGATATCAGAGCATTACAAGGAATAGGAATATATTGCATTGGAGAAAAAACAAAAGAAGAAGTGGAAAAAAGAGGTATTTTTGTGGACAGAATACCACAACACTATAATAGTAAATGTGCAGCAGAGGAAATGGGAGGATTTTTAAATAAATCTGATAAAATATTATTTCCTGCATCAGAATTAGCAAGTACTATTTTAGAGCAAAAGGCAAAAGATATAGGTGTGGAAATGGTAAGAGTAACAGCATATTTGAATTGTATGCCCACAGATGAAACAGCAAAACAGTATATTAAAAGAGAATTTGAAAAAGGAAATGTAGATAGTGTGGCATTTTTCAGTTCTTCTCAAGCAAAAAATTTATTTTTGATAGCAGGAGAAAGCATTAAAAAATGTCAGCTTTTTGCAATAGGTGATAGTACAGAACAAACAATATTAGATATGGGAGCAACTATAACAGCAAAATCGGATATTGCAACAGCAAAAGGATTAGCAGAAAAAATAAAACAAATATATATGTCATAATAATATGATGTATTGTTTTGTAGAAATTATTGATAATATGGTTTTGACATAGATTCTTAAGTTTTACTTACAAATGAAAGTAATACATTGAGTACAAAATATAAATATGATAAAATAGAATAAATAGGTTTTTTATAACACTTATATAAATTTTATATTTTGATAATTCAATAGATATTATCACACAAAATCATATTAATTTTATATTATAATATGAGGTGAATTATGGATTATAGAAGATTAAGAAAAAATAAAGCAATTAGAAATTATATAAAAGAAACAAGAGTCCATTTAGAGGATTTAATATACCCTTTATTCATTGTAGAAGGGGAAAATATAAAACAAGAAATTAGCGCAATGCCTGGAAACTATCATTTTTCTATTGATAAATTGATAGAAGAAGCAAAAGAATTGCTGGAGATTGGTATACAAGGTGTACTACTTTTTGGTATTCCTGACCACAAAGACGATATGGGTACAACAGCATATTGTGAAGGCAATATCATTGAAAGAGCAATAAAAGCATTAAAAAAATTTGTACCAGAATTATATATTATTGCAGATGTCTGTCTTTGCGAATATACTAGCCACGGACATTGTGGTGTACTTTGTGGCAGTATTGTGGATAATGAGAAAACACTACCTCTTTTAGCAAAAGCAGCAGTAAGTTATGCCAAAGCAGGTGCAGACTGTATTGCACCCTCTGATATGATGGATAATAGAGTGGAATATATTAGAAAAGCATTATATGAAAATGATTGTCAGGATATTGCTATTATGTCATATAGTGCAAAATATAGTTCTGCTTATTATGGTCCTTTTAGAAAAGCAGCTCACTCTGCACCACAATTCGGAGATAGAAAAAGCTATCAAATGGACCCAGCAAACAGAAAAGAAGCATTGAAGGAAGTGGAAAAAGATATTGCGGAAGGTGCAGATATCGTAATTATAAAGCCAGGATTGCCTTATTTAGACATATTGTGGCAGGTTTCTCAAAGTGTTCATGTTCCTGTATGTGCTTATCAAGTAAGTGGTGAATATGCTATGATAAAAGCAGCGGAACAAATGCAATGGATAGATGGTAAAAAAGCGGCAATGGAAAGCTTGACAGCATTAAAAAGAGCAGGCGCGGATATGATTATTACATATTTTGCAAAAGATTTTGCAAAAGGAATATTGACGGAATATTAATATATAGTGTTAAATCAATAGGATATTTTTTTTGTTTTATAGCAACAATATTGTTTGCTGTTTGTTTAAAAAGTGTTTTTGTATCCATATATTGATATTATGTTTTCTGTAAAATGTGGGTGACAATAAATATAGAGAATTTTTATATGAAAATGATAGTATACAAAATAGCAGTAGATTTCATTATAATAGTTTAAATTCTATTTGGAAAGGAGAGAAATACAATGTTATTATGGATTGTGATATTAGGTATAATCGGTTTAGTACTTGTAATCGCAGAGGCATTTATACCAGGTTTTGGTATATTCGGCATTGCAGGAAGTATTGCATTGATAAGTTCTACTGTAATAGCGGGTATAAAATATGGTTTTGGTGTATTTCTAATTATGGTAGCTACTTTTATTATATTACTGCTGCTATTTGTACGTTTTGCCAAAACAAAAAAAGTATATGATAAATTTGTTTTAAATGATGTATTAAATACAAAGGATTTTGATGAAAGTATATTACAAGATATGCAGGGAAAAAAAGGTATAAGTATTACAACAATACAACCTTATGGAAAAATGGAAGTAGAAGGAATACAAATAGATGTACGTTCTGAAGGAGGATATATTGAAAAAAATAAAATGATTGAAATTATTCAAGTAAAAGGGAAAACAGTTGTTGTAAAAGAAGTGAATTAAATTTTATTGTAACAGATAAGCTATATTTATAAAATAATTAAGGAGGTTTTATTATGCAGTTTATAGGAGCAGGCGTTGTTGTCACGATTGTTGCAATTATTGTTATTATTAGTATATTTTTAAGTTTTGTACCATTAGGGCTTTGGATATCAGCAGTTTCAGCAGGAGTAAAAGTAAGTATATTCTCATTGATTGGTATGAGAATGAGAAGAGTTAGCGCAGCAAGAATTATACGTCCTTTGATTAAGGCACAAAAAGCAGGTATGGATGTAAATGCGAATCAGTTGGAAAGCCATTTACTTTCTGGTGGTCATGTAGATAATGTTGTAGATGCTTTGATTGCAGCGCATAGAGCAAATTTGGATTTGTCATTTGAAAGAGCAGCAGCGATTGATTTGGCGGGAAGAAATGTTTTTGAAGCAGTAAAAATGAGTGTTACACCTAAAATTATTGAAACGCCTTGGATTTCTGCTGTTGCTATTGATGGTATAGAAGTAAAAGTCATTGCTAAAGTAACAGTAAGAGCAAATTTAGCTAGATTAGTCGGTGGTGCAGGAGAAGAAACCATTATAGCCAGAGTAGGAGAGGGTATTGTTACAACAGTAGGTTCTTCACAACATCACAGCAGTGTATTAGAAAATCCAGATTCTATTTCAAGAACAGTATTAGGAAAAGGACTTGATAATGGTACAGCATTTGAAATATTGTCTATTGATATTGCAGATGTGGATATTGGAAGAAATATAGGAGCAAATTTACAAATACAACAAGCAGAGGCAGATAAACAAATTGCACAGGCAAAGGCAGAAGAAAGACGTGCAGCAGCAGTGGCAAAGGCAGAAGAAATGCGAGCAGAAGTAGAAAAAATGAAAGCAAAAGTAATTGAGGCAGAGGCACAAGTGCCTATGGCATTAGCAGAGGCATTAAGGAGTGGTAATTTGGGTGTTATGGATTATTATAAACTGCAAAATGTCCAGGCAGATACTGCAATGAAAGATAATATTGGTAAAACAGATTTTACGAAAGTAATGCCTAAAAAGGAAATATAATAAATATTGCTTTTAAACGGAAAAACGTTAGTTTTTCCAGTAAAGTTTTTTTGTCAAACTTTTTTTCAAAAAAGTTTGCAAGTGAGGACAAAGTCCACAAAAAGGACTTTATTGACAGGCTCAGATACCGATAAAAATCGGTATCTTTTTATATATAAAATATATAAAATGATAATGATAAAACTGTAATGATATAAAAAAATTTTTTTTAACAGAATGAGAGGTGTAGTATGAGTGATATTATAAAAAAACAATTGGAAAAAGTAGAAAAACAAGAACAAAAATATTTAAACCAAAAAGAAAATGCATTACAAAAGAAAAAGAAAGCATTTTCTCATACTTTAGAGCAAAAGATACCACTAAAATTAAGAAAAAGTATACAAAATGCATTTTATAAAGGATTTTTAGTAATATTTGAAAAAGGTACAGATGTGATAGAAAAAACATACGATAAAGAAAAAATTTTGTGGGAATATCAATTTCAAGATAAAAAATTTTGCGAAAATAAAAAAAGAAAACAATTTAAAAAATTAGAGAAATGTGTAAACAAATCGAATAGAATGAATATTGCTGTAACAGCAGTAGAAGGCGCAGGGTTAGGACTTTTGGGAATTGGACTACCTGATATTCCTATATTTTTGGCTGTGATATTAAAGGGAATTTATGAAACAGCGTTACATTATGGCTATGATTATAATGATAAAAGGGAACAAATATACATATTAAGATTGATGCGTGGTGCCATGGCAGAGCAAGAACAAAAACAACAATGTGATGAATTGGTAGAGAAAACAACAGAAGATATTGAAAAAGGAATTGCCGTACCATATGATTTTAAACAAGAAGTAAAAAAAACATCAGAAATATTTTCTAATGCTATGCTGATTGCAAAATTTATACAAGGCATACCTTTGGTAGGTGTGACAGGAAGTGGATATAATGTAATGGTGTATCATAAAATATTAAAATATTGCCATAGAAAATATAAAAAGAGATATTTAATCAATAAACAGTAAGCAAATTGGTTTTTTGAAAAAAATGGAATAAAAATGTTTCTCTTATAAAAGAATAAAATAAAAAATATGGGTCATATTAATAGTGCAATAACGATTTGCATATTTTATAGCGTTTGTTTTATTTAATTATTTTAAGGAGGAACAATAAAATGGAAAAAAACACAAATAAAAATGCAGAAAAGAATACACAAAAAGGTATGAACAGAACAGAATTTGCGCAAGAATATAGCATTGACACAAGCAAAAAGACTAACAAAACAAATAAAACTGAAAAAAACTGCAATAAAAACAGCAATTACAGCAACTAATTATTTAATTGTTGAATAAAATCATTTGTTTAAAATGATTTTTACAGCATAATGTAAAGTAACTTCTTTTTGGAGAACACTGAAAAGAAGTTACTTTTCTATTATTTATATGATGTAGTATAATGTGATTTTTTGTTGAAAAATCAATGTATTATAACAATTTTGAAAAAAATTTGAAAAAAATGAAAAAAAGTATTGCAATTAATAAAGGACTGT
>CAJUNT010000031.1 GCA_910587735.1 uncultured Clostridia bacterium | reverse complement strand
ATTTTTAAAAGTCTTTTTCGTATTTTTATTTTCATGTTAAGTTAACAGAACCTAAATTTTCTATAAAATTCATCATGTGAACTACCTGCTTCATAGACCTTGTAACCTACTATCTCCACAGGCGTAAATTCGGGCTGCACCATCCCTATAACGGTTTATACTGTACATTCGTACCTTGTATATTTTACGTGCTGAAGGAAAGATTGGTTTTCGCATAATATTTCTCAGCACAACCATCTATATACAGTTATCAATGTCCGTGTTATAAGTAAATTATATCAGAAAAATATACGCTGTGGCAACCGTTGCTTTTGTGGGCTTAACCCATCATATAAAGCTAATGGGATTGCGCCCACATTATTTCAAAAACTTCTTTGGGATAATGACTAGAAGAACAAGAGTGTAGTATCTCATGTAGTATGGTAGTATGATTCCATCATCAGCAAAATCTACTAATGTAATATCACAACTCCATTCTTTTCTACCATACGATTTTTTATTAAGCAAACTATTATCTACAATAATATTACCGCTCCATTTTGAAGGTATTGCAGAATATTGTTCAGCCAATATTTTCATTTCATTTGCTTTAGACTGTAATTCTCCTGCTGTCCTAGTATTATTTTTATTATAATGTAAATTACCATTTTCATCAATAGCATTTGGCTTTTGTATCTGTTATTTTTTATTTGTATGATATTTTATATCTGAATTAGCTTGTTTTTGTGGTTTTGTTGTACTTTGCAACTGTTTCATTTGTTGCTTTTGCAGACTTTCTGCATTATCAATGGACTGATTGATAGATTGTTTTTGTTCTTTCAATAATATATTGTCTTTTGCACTTACTTTTTGATTACTTTCTACACTTTTGTTGTACCATTCTTCGTATGTCATATTGGCAGGGATATAATATGTTTTACCATTTTCATCTCTTGCACTACACTCTTGCTGTTGTGCAAATTTATCATTAAAATATGGTGTTGTTGTGGTTCTGCAATTCGCATGAAAAGGGTTCGCGTTCAGCCCTGGTTGATAATCTTTTACATCAAACACTTTGCCGTCCATATCTCTGCATATGGTACTTGTTTTTGTATCAAGCACCACTAATATTTTGTACTGTTTGACTTCTAATTTATCATACGTTTTTTTTCTTGACGCAGACATAAAAAAAGCACTTTCCGTCATGACCAACCTTCTTGTTGCATATTCTGACGAATTGAGTGCTTTTTGCATATCTTTTATTATTTTTTGTGGAAATTCCCCTCTAATCATACCTTGAGAGAATCTATTTTCAAGCTGATATAACAGTTGTGTCCTATCCTGTCACAGTATCCTTTCAGAAAAGTTTTTACCATCTGGCGCCCAAGGTTTCGCAAGTACTTTGTTAATTTTTGTTTCATCAATTCTACTAAAAGCACTTCCTATATCTGATGCCCTTTGTATTTCATAAGCTGTGCGGTAATATCCTTCTTTGTAAATGTCTTTTAATGTATTTCCGTGTTCTTTGATTGCCTCCAGCTTTTATAGTATTGTGTTATAATTTAATTACAAAGGGACGCAGTCACCACGAGAATGTGGTCACACTCAAGTTAGAGTAAAACTACCCAAGCTTTCTGAGGGCTATGATGGGTAGTTTTTTATTACTTTCAAACAGTTTTAAACAAATTTGAGCGACCTCAAATCATTGATTTTACTGCATTTTTAGTCAATCCATTTTAAAATATGCAAAACGACCTCAAGTTATAATGAACAAGCAAAGAACAGATAATGAACAACCACACTAGCCCCCCTTAACTATATTTTTATCTCACCCATTCGCCTTTATATCTGACACTCCCATGCCTAAAGGCATGGGGTTCTTAATTACATAAACTTCTAAATATACTCGAAAGCATATAAAACTAATCTACTTCATTAAGACTTTCACTATCAAAGATACCATTGTATCCATTAGCGATAGTATAAGGCTCGCGTCAAAACCTTTTATTTTCATGGTTTTATTATACCATTTCTTGTTCATAAAAGCAATATTAACATATACTAATCAAATATTGAAATAAAAAAAATGCTTTCATACCACCCCTTTAGGGGTGGGCTTTTCGCATTTAGCTTGTAAAAATTTACTTACTAATTCTATAGCCATATTATCCCCCTATCATAAACCCATAGCACTTCTTATTTTATCACCAAATATTGTTGTTCTTCCTGCACCACTGTCAGCACCTTCTATATGTGTTGTAATTTTAAATTTTTTATTGATATAGACATTTAGTAAGTTGATACTTTTATTTAATGTTTCCTTATCATTACCTTTTAACACATCAAGTAATGTATCTGGTAAATCATTCTTTTTTAATAGTTCCTTTGCTTGTAACTGAAATTCTCTTTTATTGAGTTCAGCCTCTCTTTTTGCTATATCTGCTTCATTTTTTTGCTTTTCTTTGGCAAGCCTTTTACTGACAATGTGGTTTAGTTCTTCCTGTGTAAATGTTTTTTCGTCTTCTGGCTGTGTTGTTTCTTCTGCACATTCTGCAAAGTATTGTAATTGTATATTCATTGTATTACCTCCTATTTTACGCCATGGATTAGCTATTTTAAGAGCATAGTGACGGATGATTTCGCCCCTTGTTTAGAATATTGCAAACTAAAAAATGACTAAAAATAAAAAGGCATAGGTCAATAGAGATTTTACTCTATATTTTCCCAGGCCTTTATTAGCTTACATTATCAAAATGATACTGTGGTACTTTTCTATGCTATTTATTTTATATTATTATATCACGAATAGACAGCATATTCAAGTTATTTCCTCTTTTTTTCACGACATATATATGGTTGTATTGTTCTCCTTTTACAATTTTACATTTATGTCCAGCTCTTACAAGAGGCTTAAACATTCTAACAAGTATCTTCTTTTCACTATCATCTGTAAAACTTGCATTAATTTTGATTGACATTGTACTTTTTCCCCCTTATACTATAAGTGGTTAATGTTTTCCCCTTATTTGCTTGGTCGGCTGAAGGGGAATTTTTTTGTCTTTTGTTCATGTTATCCCCTTCCTTTCAATCATTTAATATATTTTCTAACTCCTTACAAGCCTTATCAATATAATCTTCAGCAATACTATGTAAATCGCTTGCGTCATAATACTTTGTCATAATATAAGCAGGATTTTTTTGACCAAAATAACTATTATACAATACGTCATTTGCTACTTTTAACAATACAATGGTCAATGTCTATGCCCACATAAGGGGAGTTACCAAACATAAAGCCTAATCCGCTTATACTCTTGTCCTGTTCCATCAACAACTTTTCCTGCTTTCATCATTGATAGCGTTTGTCTTGATACTCCACTTTCTTGTGATAACTTTGTAAGATTTAAGCCTTTTTTAGCCATTGCAACAACTAATTTGATTTCGTCAAACACACTAACAACCACACTTGCAGAGAAAGTTTTCTTCCTATGGTTGTTAAGAAGTAGCTAATATTGCTGTTGCATTTTAGGGTATCCGTTTGAAACGTGCCCCTTGCTTTCCAAATTTGGAAAGCAACACAATTTACCGATTTGAAATAGTAAAAAGGCTAAGGCTCATAATAATTGTATGAGTGATTTCTAAAATTTTAGAAACTGTAAAAGTCTTTATTCCATTTTTGGAAAAAAGGTTTTTCACAAAAAAGTGAAAAAGGGGCAATATTTTGTTTTACACCCCCTTGTCCCTTTGTATGTAAGAGGGTGCTTACCATCATGACTGCTATATACAATATACCACATTATTCTACATCATTGTGTTCACATAATACAAATTTCTTTGTCAAACTTTCTGAGGGAAAAATTTGCAGGGCGTTATTCTCAAACTCTCACTCGCTTTTTGAAAAAAGCGAGGCAAAAACTTTTATGGAAAACTTCATTTTCCTGATAACGAACAGAAATAAAAATTACTTTATAAAACCACTCTTTTTGGACACTCCTAAAATCTGCACTAAAAAAATAAGGGACATTTGTCCCTTAATGTATTAAAAACATATTTCTTTCATTACTGATTCAATGAAGCAACAAATTTATCAAAATACAAATTTCCCTGTTCATCTCTTTTAAACACACCTGCATGACTAAGCACTTTTTCAAAAACAATACCAACTTCTTTTTCCACAATACTATCAATATTTTGATTTGTAACAATATCATATTTTTTCAAAAATTCTTCTGCCCAATCTGCGTGTTTTGCAGTTTTTTCATCACTTCTCAAATCTTTTTGATTCAATATACAATACTTCAGTGCTTCCAATTCTTCTTTTAATCTTGCAGGCAACACAGCAAGCCCCATTACCTCAATCAAACCAATATTTTCTTTTTTAATATGGTGTAATTCCTGATGAGGGTGATACACACCAAGAGGATATTCTTCTGTTGTAATATTATTTCTCAACACTAAATCCAATTCAAACATATCTCCCACTTTTCTAGCGATAGGAGTAATAGTAGAATGAGGTTCACCATTTGTATGAGAGAATATAAACGCCTGTTCGTCCGTATAATTTCTCCATTTCTGCAATATCACATCACCCAATTCCACCAATCTATCAGAATTTTTATGACGTATACGAATCACAGACATAGGCCATTTTACTCGTCCCACTTCCACATCTTCAAAATTGTGTATAGTATATGTTTTTTCAATAGGTGCGGACGCCATAGCAAACTGATAATGTCCTCCCTGAAAATGGTCATGAGAGAGTATAGAGCCTCCCACAATAGGCAAATCCGCATTAGAGCCTATAAAATAGTGAGGAAACAGCTTTATAATATCAAACAACTTTATAAATGCCTGTTTATTGATTGCCATAGGAATATGTTCTTTATTAAAAGCAATACAATGTTCATTGTAATACACATAAGGAGAATATTGAAATCCCCATTCTCCGCCCCCAACCGTAATTGGTATAACTCTGTGATTTTGTCTAGCGGGGTGGTTTACACGTCCAGCATAGCCTTCATTTTCTGCACAAAGCTGACATTTTGGGTAAGTACTTTGTTTTGCATTTTTAGCGGCAGCGATAGCTTTTGGGTCTTTTTCGGGCTTACTCAAATTGATAGTAATATCCAAATCGCCGTATTCTGTTTTTGTTTTCCAGCGCATATCTTTGACAATACGATAACGGCGTATGTAATCTGTATTTTGGCTAAAATCGTAATACCAATCAGTAGCAGACTGAGGAGAACACTGATAAAGTTCCCAAAATTTTTTAATCACGTCACTGGGGCGAGGAGTAAGCACGCCCATAATTTTAGTATCAAACAAATCTCTGTATACAATACTATCTTCTATCAAACCCTTTTTACAAGCCTCATCAAGCATATTTTTCAATATTTCTTCTAAACAAACATCATTTTGCACTGGTTGACATTCTTGAAAATCGTCCATACCAAATAATTCCAGAAATCGATTTTTAATATAGATAACATCTTGTTGTTGTATCAAATTTTTTTGTAATCCATAATTTACCAATTCACAAATTTGCTTTTCTATCATGATTATCAACGCTCCCTTCCTAAATATGATACTCCAAAAAACGGCAATATGCAATATAGGAATAAAACAATAAAAACGGGGCAATATAGTATTGAGGTGATAAAAATGTCCAAAAATATACAAAATGTAAATGACCTTATCAATTCCAATATTCATGCAAAAGAATACTATTTAAAACTGTCTGAGGCAGCAAGAGGGAATGTAAATTTACATTCTTCAGATATTAGAAGTTTAGAAGAATTAAAAACATTTTCAGAAAACATTCAATAAAAGCACTCTCCTTTTTAAAAAAGTTGTATTTTAATAGTAAAAAGCAAATAGGCGGTCAAATGACCGCCCTGTTGCTTTCATATTAGTTGTTGCAACCGCAACCGTTGTTTTGTCCACAACCGCAACCGTTGTTTTGTCCACAACCGCAGCCACTGTTGTTATTACCGCAGCCACCGTTGTTTTGTCCGCAACCACTGTTGTTTTGTCCGCAACCACAGCCACCATTGTTTTGTCCGTAGCCACAACCACCGTTGTTTCCACTTCCACAGCTTTGACTGTTCCAGTAATCATACCATGCGTCCATATACGCACTGCCTACATTACACCAGTTACAGCAATCGCAGCCGCAGCAACCTCCACAATTATTACATCCGTTACAACCATTACATCCACACATCTTTTTTGTTCCCCTTTCAAATTTTATTTATAGTACATACTATGCTCGTACGAAAAAAGTGTGCATGAATGATTGAAAAAATTTTATAAAATCCTGTTCGCGATAGGGAAAACGAAGTTTTCCCAGTAAAGTTTTGTCCAACTTTTTCAAAAGTTGGTGGAGTTTGAGGCAAAGCCTCAAGGTCTTAACAGAACATAATTTTTATTTTCGGGGCTTCGCCCCTGCACCCTACAAACTTTCTTGAAAGAAAGTTTGACAAAGAACTTTACTTTTTGCGAACGCCATTCTTTCGTTATTTTTATTTTACCCTTTGCGAACATAATTTTTTAAAACAAAAAAGACCGACAAATGTCGGTCTTTGTGTTGTAATATAGAGAAAGTTTGTAAAACCCAAAATTGTAGAACCCATTCTGGCAATTATTGTAACAACTGAAGTACACCCTGAGGAACTTGATTTGCCTGAGCAAGCATAGCTTGAGAAGCCTGAACAAGAATGTTGTTCTTTGTGTATTCCATCATTTCTTTAGCCATGTCTGTATCTCTGATACGGCTTTCAGCCTCTGTGATATTTGTTGTTGTAGCTTCCAAGTTGTTAATTGTGTGGTCTAATCTATTTTGAGTAGCACCCAAATTACCTCTTACGCTAGAAACTTTGTCAATAGCTGCATTAATTTTTGCAATTGCTTCTGCAGCGCCGTCTTGTGTAGTAATATCAAGTCCGCCTACACCAAGAGCGTCAGCATGACAATCTTTAATATCTACTTCCAATTGGTTGTAGTCGTCAGCAGTGTCACCAATTTGTAATCTCAAAGATTTTCCAGCTTTAGCCAATTCTTCAGCTGTTGGCTCTGTTACAGTAACTTTACCAAATTTGAATTGCTCTCTTACTTTATCGCCTGTTGACAAATCAACAGCATCTTTACCAGCATTTGCAGCATAATCTGGTTTTTCTGTAAATGTCATTTTAGATGTACCATTTTGAACACCAACTGTAAACATATCATTATCTACAGCAGCCTGTGTCAATCTTTCAGCAACTTCCTGTTTTGCAGCAGCGTCACCAGCTGCTAATTTATCTTTCAAATCAGAAATATCAACTAATTTTACACCATCTCCAAGTGCCTCTTGTGTCAATTTGCTGTCTGCTTCTGTTTTGAATACATATGTTTCATTTCCGATTTTAATAGCATCGCCATCTTGCAATTTGCTTCCGTCTAATTCAAAACCATGGCTTGCTAATCTTCCAGGTGCAGCCACATTACCTGTTTGAGCATCTGTAACAGATACAGTATAGTCTTGACCTAACTGAGGAGTTTTTGTTGCATCTGCTGGTGTCCATGTAGAAATTACTTCAGCTGGTGCTTGCACGACATCTGTATTAACAGTAGGGTCAGCTTTTTGTTCAAAAACTAATGATCTGCCATCTTCACCTACAGTTACTTTGAAATCTGCTGTGCCTGTACCATCGGTTACACTCATTTCACCATTAATTAAACTAGCCTGAAGTGCTGTAGCAAGTTCTTCTGTGCTAAGCTTGTTATCACCATCAGTATCAGCGTTTGTAAGTGCAGTTTTATCTAATGTTATTTTATTGTCAGTACCTGCTATTTTAACATTAATTTCAAGCTCATCAGCAGCATCCAACTGATCTACTCCACCTAAAGCAATATTACCCAAATCAACAGTAAATGAAGTCTTTTTAGCTGGAACATCATCTTTATGTGCTATAGTATTTGTACCAAGTGTTGTACCATCAGCAAATTCATTACCAACAGCTGCCAAGCTTCCGCCACCTGCTGTAGATTTCAAATCATCTAATCCAGATATTTTTGCTGTAGCAACGTTTGCACCGTCCATAGAACCATCTAACAGTTTAATACCATTGAAATTTGTAGCGTCAGCGATTCTGTTAATTTCACTTTCCAACTGTTCAATTTCAGCCTGTAATTTTTCTCTGTTTGATTGGTCATATGTGCCGTTTGCGGATTGGCTAGAAAGTTCAACCATTCTGTTTAACATAGAGTGAACTTCTGTCAAAGCACCTTCAGCTGTTTGTACCAATGAAATACCGTCTAATGAGTTTTTCTGAGCAACTTCCAAACCTGTAATTTGCGCTCTCATTTTTTCGGATACAGCCAAACCAGCAGCGTCATCGCCAGCTTTGTTTATTTTGTAACCGGAAGACAGTTTTTGCAAGTTAGCAGCCAATGCCTTGTTGTTACCACTTAATTTGTTATACGCGTTTAATGCAGAAATATTGTGTTGAATAATCATAAATACTACCTCCTTGAATGTTTGAGAGGAGCATCCTTACTCCTCTATAGTGATATTTTTTTATTTATTTCAATCTGCAAAGCAGATTAAAACCATAATTATTTTTTACATAGTGATTTTGTTCTTTTTATGCACTCTGGAACAGGATTATTTTTTTCATAATTCTCTCCCCTTTCAATGCGCATTTCTTTGGGTGCTTCAATAGCGAGTCTCAAACTGCCATCTATAGAAACCACTTCCACAATAATGTTGCCATTAATCACTACATATTCTCCGGGATTCCTTCCAAGTGAAAGCATACAAAAAACCTCCTTGTTTTACTGATAGAATAAAAACTTTACTTTCTGTAAAAAATAATAATACTATTTGTAAAATTTGTCAAGTACTTTTTTACTTTTTGTAAAAAAAATTTACTGCTAGTCTGTTACACTTTAGTGATTTACAAAGTAAAGTTATAGTATGGGGTGATATTATGGATTGCAAAGAAATGGGCGCAAGAATAAAAAGAGCAAGATTAAAACAGAATCTGACACAGGAACAGCTTGCGGAATTACTGGATATTTCTGTATCCTATGTTAGTTTAATAGAACGCGGCAGCCGCAATGCAACTGTGGAAACCCTCCTTGCTATAGCCGACGTGCTGAATGTTTCGCTTGCATCGCTTTTGCAGGATTCTACGGATTTAGACCGAGATGAGGAACAAAGCAATGTTTGGCAACAATTAACCAAAAATAGAACGGTGGAAGAAAAAGAAATGATTTTACAGACAGTCAAAACAATAACTGCTTTTTTAGACCACCAAAAAAAATAAGAAAAGCTCCCCTTGGAATGTCTTTGACATTCCTTTTTTTCGTGAAACTTTTAGCCAGTATAAATTTTTGTGACAATTCCGTTTGCAAATGATAAAGTTTTTTATTAAACTTTTTAATGGAAAAGTTTGCTGATGCAAACAGCGTCCACAAACAAAATACTATTATTTTCAAAACTTTATTTTACTAATTGCAAATGGAATTAATATCTCTGTTATGTCACATTTTGCGCTTATTTGTTTCCATAATTTTTCTTATTTTTTTATATTTTTTAATATATTTATATCTGTCTAAAAGTTTTTTTGTGTTGTATATAGAGAAAGGAGCATTGCTCATGAATAAAAAAGAACTGTTAGAACAGAACGTAAATATTTTTTTAGAAAACTATATAGCGGATTTACTGCTATATTATATGAAAAATAATGCACATATTTCAGATTTGACTGCAAAAAAAAAGAAACTTTATTCACAATTAACATCATTAAATGCTTTTTGGGATTATGACGAAATACAAAATGAAATGCTACATACTATAGCAGTATTATTTTATAGAAATGGCTTTCAAGATGCTATTCAACTGCAAAACAAATTAAAATAATATATTGTTTTCCCTCATCATCAAAAAGGCATAACACAAATGTGAACTGTTTTTTGATGTGCTAGACAAATCATTTGTATTTTGCTATAATATAGCTAAATATTTTTCGGCTGTCGGCTCAAGGAGGGGATTTTATGAATATTTCATTATTAACTATGTCAAAAGCATATTTTACACAAAAACACGGCAATGTCGAAAATAGTACGGCAATGTCAAATATAGAAAAAAATCAATATAACAATCAATACGACAATGACAGTAATATTATCAATCCACATAATAATACAAAATCTATACACAACAATAAAAATTTTGATACTGTTGAATTGTCAAATGTTTCTCAAAAATATGATGAAGATTCGCCTACTGTTGAAAAATGTCAAACCTGTGAAAATCGCAAATATCAAGATGGTTCTAACGACCCAAGTGTATCATTTAAAACGCCAACAGCAATATCACCAGATAGAGCAGCTGCGGCAGTAAGAAATCACGAAATGGAACACGTTTTCAATGAACAAGCGAAAGCATTGAAAGAAGATAGAGAAGTTGTTTCACAGTCCGTAACATATAGTACAAACATTTGTCCAGAATGTCATAGAGTTTATGTTTCTGGTGGTGAAACACGTACTGTAACAAGAAATAAATCTAATCATGATACGGTTATGGCAGCAGAAAAAGGTAAATTTTTTGATGCCGTTGCTTAAATATAAATAAGTATTGCGTTTGCAAAAGTTAAATTTTGTAACAAAAACTTTTATGGGAAAACTTCGTTTTCCCTTTTTATTTTAACGCTATTTATTGTATGGGTACAATATTAAAACGTACTCTTTATCATACAAAAAAACGACAGATTACTCTATCATATTTTGCAATTTTTGTTTATAGTATAGTGCAAAGATATCTTTTAAATACATCAAAAGGAAGTGCAAAAATATGAACAGTACAGTAGTCAAAATGACAGCAACAAAAAAATTAACTATCAATGCTATGTGTATTGCATTAACATTTGTTGCCACAGCATTTATTAACATTCGCTTACCCATTATGGCAAACGGTGGACTGATACATTTAGGGAATGTTCCTTTATTTTTAACTGCAATGATATTCGGCAAAAAAACGGGCGCAATAGCAGGTGCTTTGGGCATGGGACTTTTTGACCTAATTTCCGGCTGGATAGCATGGGCACCTTTTACATTTGTTATAGTGGGTATTATGGGGTATGTTGTGGGAAAAATTTCAGAAAAAAACAAACCACTTTGGTATTTTATTGCAATCATAGCAGCATTGATAATAAAAATTGTAGGATATTATATTGCAGAAATGATATTATATTCTAATTGTATTGCGCCCATAGCGTCTATACCTGGCAATGTTGTGCAAGTTATCACAGCAGGTATCATTGTATTACCAATTATAACAGCATTGAAAAAAACAGTACTCAAACAAATAGGAGGCATAGAATAATGTATCACATGACAATGATGACAGCAGGACCAACACAAGTACGAGAAAATGTACGCATGGCAAGGAGCAGAGTCACAACAAACCCCGATGAAGACATTGCTTTTTGTGAATATTACAAGTCCATTTGTGATAAATTAGCAAAATTTTTTCATACAAAAAATACATTTTACATATTAAGTGGAGAGGGAATATTAGGGCTTGAGGCAGCATGTGCCTCTTTAACAGAAAAAGGAGATAGAGTATTAGTTATTGATAATGGTATATTTGGCAAAGGCTTTGCAGATTTTGTAAAAATATATGGCGGAGATGCCGTATTATATACTGTTGATGATAAAAAACCTGTTGATGCACAAGCATTATCAGAGTATTTAAAAAAAGATAGCAATTTCAAATATGCCACAGTTGTGCATTGTGATACGCCAAGCGGTATGCTGAATGATGTAGAAAAAATATGTAATGTATTAAAAGAATATAATATATTAACAGTAGTAGACAGTGTTTCAGCAAGTTTTGGCATACCATTAAATGTAGATAAATCACAAATTGATATACTTTGTGGTGGTTCACAAAAAGCACTTTCCGCACCCATAGGATTAACATTTTTAGGTGTAAGTGATAAGGCAATACAAGCAATGCAAAATAGAAAAACGCCTATTGCGTCATTTTATGCCAATATATTAAATTATGTGGGATATTATGAAAAAAAATGGTTTCCCTATACCATGCCCATTAGTGATATATATGGTTTTGGTGAAGCATTAGAAAATGTTTTAAATGATACACAAATATTTCAAAGACATGAAATCATTGCCAAGGCAACACGAAAAGCAGTAGAGACGGCAGGATTAAAACAATATATCAATGAAGGCTATTCTAATACTGTAACAGCGATTGTATTGCCAGAAGGTATTTCAGATAAAGAACTACTTCAGAAAATGAGAAATCAATATCATATCATGATATCAGGTTGTTTTGATGTGCTTGCTGGAAAAGTAATTCGTATTGGACATATGGGTGAAAATGCAAATGTGCCAGATGTCTCACAAACATTAGCTGCATTAGGAGATGTGTTAACGGAAATGGGTGTCACATTAAAATGTGATATGAGAAAAGTATTTTTGAATGAGTGTCAATTATATTAATGTTATCATTCATAGTAATAAAAGTATCATTTTCGTCTTAAAATTTGATGAAATTGCGTTCACATAACATAAAGTTTTTTATCAAACTTTTTCACTAAAACAGTACAATACACTTTTCATAATAAAGTATAATTATATTCTGTTAAGACTTTGAGAGCATTGTTCTCAAACTCTCACCCGCTTTTTGAAAAAAGCGGGGCAAAAACTTTATTTTTTACGAACGCAATTTCTTCATAATTTTATTTTTTCCAAGTCATAAAATACTCAATTTCTCCTGTTTCTTGTTGTATTTCTTTTTTTTCCACAACAAAGCCCATATTTTTATAAAAGGCAAATGCATTTTCATTTTTTGCATAAACATACAATGATAATGTATCAAATTGCTTTTTAACTTCCTGTATCAATTTTTTTCCGACACCTTTCCGTCTAAATTTCTTTGCTACAAAAAGTCCCTCAATGAATCCATCTGACACACCCAAAAATCCCTTTATCGTTTCATTTCCTTCACAAAACAACATAACATTTGATAATGCTTGTTTTACAAATGGCACATTTCTATTCCAATATTCTTCTGGTATAAAATAATGTGCATCTATATTGGATTGCAACCATATTTGTATCAATTCCTCTATATGATTATCAATATATTCTTTTTCAATATGCATAAGTCATAATTACTCCCGCTGTAATTTCTATATCTTCATATTTTATATTTGCGCCACTTGCTGGTGCGGCATTATCCATAGCCACATTTTCCATAGCCATACTTTTTTCTGTCATATAACCTGCTTCTCTTTCATAAGAATTATAACTCTTCACTTCCTGAACAGAAATACAACTACCTAATGTTGTACCTAATGCCTCAGATAATGCTGCTGCACTAGCATTTGCATTTCTAACAGCCGCCTGTAATGCCTGTTTATAATATTTATTGGGGTCAGATATAGAAAATGAAACAGAGTTAATACTTGTTACACCCACTTTTGCTACCACATCAATATATTTTCCAACATTGCTAACATCATTTACTTTCACAATAAAGCTGTGATATGCTTTATATCCATCTGGCTCCCAAGTTTGTTTTTCGGAATTAAATTTTTCATTTTTATCTATGGAATAGTGCTGTGTGATAATATTTTCATCTCTTACGCCCAATGCTTTTAATGCTTTTGTTATATCTTCCATTTTTTGCGCATTTTTTTCTTGTGCACGTTCTGCTGTATCTTCTTTTGTATCCACTGTAATATAAATACTTGCTACATCTGGCTTTGCTGTTATAACACCTTTGCCATTTACCTCTATTGTTTTATTTACTGTTTGTGTTGTTTCTGCTGCAAAAGCTGTAATCGTACCTGCTGTTGTAATTGTTGCTGTCATAGCTATTATTGCTACTGTTGTTAACCATTTTTTCATAATACAAAACCTCCCTTGTATATTAAATGATATAATGAAATATTTTAATTGATATTACAATCAGATAGAACAATAATACATTTATTCAGAAAATGTAATAGAAATGGTAGCAAATTCTGCTGTTTTTTCCAATTCTTCTAAAGCTGTTTGACAATCTTGTTGTACTTTTTTTGCATCTTGTGCTTTTCTAGTTTGACCTTTTTGTTCTGCCTGTTTTTGTTTTGATACTGCATTTTCAGCTTGTTTTTGTATTTCTTTATATTGCTGAGCCAAATCCTCTATAAACTCATTTTTTTCCAGCACTTTGCACTGTTCACCCAACCAGTTTGTCATATTATTGTATTCCAAAAGGGGTATTTTAATGGTCATACTGCCTTCTGTATATTCTGATACAATTTCGCCTTTTAAAGATTTTGTTCTTTTTTCAATTTCCTTAACGAATTTATCAGCATCTTTTATACTTAATTTCATTTCCATAGATTTTGATTTCATATTAGAAGGCATACTTCTTTTTACATTTATAGTGGTATCATCACCATATTGTTGTGGTTCTTCCTCTGCTGATTGTAGTAATGTATCGTTCTGTTGTTTGTCGCTGTATAGCGTTTCCCCTTCTGGTATAGACTGTGTTAAAACATCTTGTTGTTCACTTAATGATGCAATTTGTGCATCATTTTGTTCTGTAATTTGTTCATCACTTGTATTATTTTCCAATGTTTCTACTGATTCTTGTTTTTTTTCTGCATTTTCTCCAGAGCCTAATACAGGTGTTGCTGGTAATGCTTTTGATGTATCTGGTATTTTTTTACTTCTTGTTTGTGTAATTTCTGGCAACACTTCACCAGTTTCTGTTTCTGCTGTAACACCTTCCTTCATAGACATAGACGCCAATTCTGGTATACTTTCTGAAGTATTTTTCAAATTTTGATTATAAAAATACCCTCCTGTCACTGCAAGTATTAAAAATGATGCAGCTAAAGCGCCATATTTAGTAAAATCGATATTTTTTTTGTTTTTGGCAGGGGATATTTTTGTTGTCATTTCTTTTTGTATTGCCTTCATAATATCATTGTGAAGTTCTTCTGGTATATCTTCACCAGGAAGTGTTAAAAGCATTTCTCTTATTTGTTTTGCCTGTTGTAATGCCTTATTACATTCCTCACATTGTTTGATATGTTTCAAAAACTCTTTTTCTTCTTTCCAGTCTAATTGTCTGTCAATATAAAGAGAAATTTTTTCCTCTCTGTCCTGTTGTTTGACATCACATTTCATAAGCTATCCCCTCCCTTCTCATCTGATATACTTTTTTGACGTGTATGCATTGCAAAAAGTTCCTTTTTAGCTAAAAATTCTTTTTTAAACTGTTCTCTTGCTCTTGCGATACGTGATTTCACTGTACCCAATGAAACCGATAGACATTCTGCAATTTCTCCATACGTCATATCCTGCATATCTCTCATCAATATAATTGCCTTATGTTCTGGTGATAAATTTTGTAAAGTTTCCATAATATCGTTTTGTTTTTCTCTTTGTAAATAAATATTTTCTGGTGTTTGATAAGTTGCTGTTTCATTTTTGTTTTGTTCTATATGCTGTTCCCATGAAATGGTTTGTTTTGTTTTATTTTTTCTGAGTGCATCAATACAAGTATTTACTGCAATACGATACAGCCATGTAGAAAATGCTGACTTTTCATCAAATTTAGATAAATTTCTATATACTTTTACAAAAATTTCTTGTGAAATATCTTTTGCTTCTTGCTCATTTTGCATCATGCGATATGCAATATGGTATACCATGCTTTCATATTCTTTGACAAGTTTTTCCCATGCGTTTATGTCATTTTGCCTAGCTTTTTCAAGCCATTCAGGTTGTTCTTTTTTCTCTTCCATGTTCTGCCCCTTTCTATACACGTAAATCAATTTTCACTTGCCGTAGGCAATTAAAGTTCTTTGTCAAGCTTTTTAAAATTGATTTTACTGCGTTTTCTATATAGTATATTTTTGTTATGGATAACAAAAATTTTATTTTTTATATTATTCCTCTCTCAAAACTATAACAAAAATCGCACAATATTGCACCTATAAATGAAAAAAAATACAAAAATTAAATCAATTTTTAAATATAAAAAAATGAGTAAAAACTATTTTTACTCATTTTTAATATTTTATCATTTTTTTCAATTTTTTTCATCAAATCGTTCTAAATTTTAGACATTTCTTTGATTTTTGAATGATATTTTCAATACCTGTTTTTTCTGCAAAATAGAGTTGTTTATTTAAAAGTTCATATTATTTGCATTTTGGTATGCATTGGAATATATCTTCTAAATCCATATCTTGCAATGAAGTACCTCTTGATAAATCCATGAGTTGTATATTGAGCCATTCTTTCCATAAGTCATGAAATAAATGTTTGCTGTCTGTAAAATTGTAGTTTGTTCAAAACCATATTGTATTCTAATATATTGCAATATTGCAAAACCATATTTTCCGATATCTACAACTACTATGTCACAATATTCATATATTTCTGTAAATGCGTCTGCAACTTTTTGACAGTTCTTTTTTTCTTCTTCTGTAATATGTATTCCATTTTTTGTAGGTTGTTCTTTTTGTAATATTTGATGACACTCTATTTCGAATGCACTGCCATCTTGAAAAAATATTTAAAAAGTGTTTTCTTGGTTATTTATTTCAATATCTCGTATGTTCATGATATCTTCTTCATTCAGTAAATCAAAAATTTTGTCTTTAAAACATTCTAAGTTTATCATTTTTATCTTCCCCCTTTATATTTTTCATTTCATTATATCAAATACGGTCAGTCTATGATGGGTAGTTTTTTTATTACTTTCTTTTATTCATCAATATTACGATATACCATTATGCAACATGAAAACAAAAAAATAAACCCTTGAGAATACAAGGGTTACAGCAATCTACTTAAGCTGCTAACGGGATTTGAACCCGTGACCTCCGCCTTACCAAGGCGACGCTCTACCTACTGAGCCATAGCAGCAAAGAAAAAGGAAAATATCCTTTTCCCATCAACCATTATATAGTAGCACACAATACTATATGCGTCAAGTTTTTTTTATTTCATTTTATTTCAATTTTTTCTTTCATTTAAATATTTTTCTATTTTCTTTTTCACTCTTTGTAAAGCATTATCAATCGATTTTTCAGATTTTCCTACAATACAGGAAATCTCATAATATGTTTTTCCTCTAAGATACAAAAGCAATATTCTTTTTTCAAAATCGCTCAACATTTTAATCATTTGTGCTTCCATAAAATTTTTATCTTCTCTACCTATCAATACCACTTCTGGATTAAGTATTTCCCCTCCCATAAGCAAATCCATATAAGTTTCTTCTGACTCCTCTTCAAAAACAGGTCTATTTAAAGAAATATACGAATTTAAAGGAATATGTTTTTGTCTTGTTGCCATTTTAATCGCTGTAATCATTTGACGGTTGATACAAAGTTCTGCAAATGCTCTAAAAGATGAATTTTTATTTTTTTGAAAATCCCTCATTGCTTTATACAAGCCAATCATGCCCTCCTGTATAATATCCTCTGTATCTGCCCCTATCAAAAAATAAGTTCTTGCTCTTGTTTTTACAAGAGGTTTATATTTATCAAATAAATGTTCTTGCGCTCTTTTATCTCCTTTTTGCACCAGTTCCACTAATTCCTCATCTTTTTGCCCACTATAAGCAATTTGTCCCATATCATTATTCCTCGCTTTTATTTCTGTTTGCGTAATGCTTCAATCCAATCTAAAGCATCTTTATCAATATTATCTGCTAAAAGATTATTTTTAGGCGGTTTATTTTCTATGTATTTTTTACGAATTTCTTTTTGTTCCTGCAAAACACGCTGACGCAATTCTTGAGCAGTCATTCTTTGTCCACCTTCTCCCAATATAATCATCTGCTCTAACCCGTCAGATGTTGCTACACTTACTTTATCATATTTAGGCAAGCGATTTACTACCCTCTCAATAAAATGGTCTGCTGTTTCTGCCTCTTTTGTATATACAACAGAAATATTATGATATTGATATATACTTCCAACATTTCCCTTTACTAAATATGCATCAAACACAACAATAATATGTGTTTTTTGTGTTCCTTTATAATTAGAAAGCATATCCAAGAGTTTTTGTCTGGCACTTTCCAAACTTACCTCCGCCAATTCTTTTAACTCCTGCCATGCGTGTATCATATTATAACCGTCTACAAGTAAATATTCTCTTGGCAAAATATTAAAACCACCTTTAACTTAAAAATTTTCTCTGACGTACCACTTCATATAACAATAGCCCAGCAGCAACAGAAGCATTCAGCGAAGATATTTTACCATACATAGGTATTGCTACTGTAAAATCGCAGTTTTGTTTTACCAATCTGCTTACGCCTTCTCCTTCACTGCCTATTACAATACCAATACTACCCTTCATATCTGTATCAAAATAGTCTAATCCCTTCATATCAGCACAAGCAAACCATAAACCTTGTTTTTTTAGCTGTTCCATTGTTTTCACAATATTGGTTACTCTTGCCACAGGCATATATTCTATTGCACCCGCAGAAGTTTTTGCCACCGTAGCATTCAGCCCCACAGAACGATGTTTTGGAACAATCACGCCATGCGCTCCAGCACATTCTGCACTCCTAATAATTGCGCCCAAATTGTGAGGGTCTGTAATGCCATCCAATATCACAATAAAAGGAGGTTCTCCTTTTTGTTCTGCATATTGCAATATATCATCTACTTCAGCATAATTGTGTGCGGACGCAATAGCAATGACTCCTTGATGATTTTTTGTTTGAGATAGCTCGTCCAATTTCTGACGGCTTACTTCTTGTATTACAACATTATTTTGTGCAGCAAGTGCAACAATTTTTTTAACACTTCCTTCTGTATTGCCTTTTACAATATAAAGCTTTTCCATATCTCTGTTATTTCTGAGTGCTTCTAATATGGCATTTCTTCCCTCAATTTGATTTTCATTTTTATACAAAATATACACTCCTTATTATTCATCATGTTGATACTATATATTATAAATAGTATGTCATATATTACAATATAAATGTAGGGAAATTTTATTGATATCAACAAAAATCTCCCTACATTATGAAATATTCATTTTACTCAAAATAAAAAACTACATAAAATACTGTTTGCAACTAGGAAAACGAAGTTTTTCTTTAAAAGTTTTTGCCTCGAAAGTTTTTGCCTCGCTTTTTTCAAAAAACGAGTAAGAGTTTGAGAGCAACACTCTCAATGTTCTAATAAAAAAATATTTTTTATTTATGGAATGTTGTTTCGCTACTTTCGAACTTTTTCAAAAGAAAGTTTAATAAAAAACTTTAATTTTTACATTAAAAATACTTTTACAATTTATGATTCTTCTCCTACACCAATTTGAAACAATGTCAATGCTCTTTCCATATCACCACTAATATATAAAAAGCCAAACAATGCCTCTAAACCTGTTGCATAACGATAATCGGACAAATCCATATTTTTAGGCTTCGTAAAAGACTTTGCATTTCTTCCCCTGCGAAAAACTGCCTTTTCTTGTTCTGTCAAATACTCTTCAATCACATGATACATATCAGACTGTGCTTTTGCATTAACATATTCTCTTGATTGTTTATGCAGTTTATTTACAGGTGCATTTCCTTTTGACAATACCATTGTTCTAACAAATATTTCGTAAATTGCATCTCCAATATAGGCAAGTGCAAGAGGAGAAACCTCATTCGGCACAATACCCCCTTGCACACCTTCTATCAGCAATGCCTTTACATCTTCTAAAGGCTTATTCATAATAATTATCCTCTAAACCATTGTACGCCCTGACGTGTATCTTTTATAGTGATGCCCATATTTGCTAATTGTTCTCTAATTGCATCTGCTGTTTCAAAATCTTTATTCTTTTTTGCCTCTGTCCTTTTTGCAATCAATTCTTCAATTTCTGCTGTATCTTCCTGTTGTGATTCTTTCATTTCTGCAATACCCAATACATCACAAAGATGATTTAACATATCTTGTGTTTTTAAAGCAAGTTCTTTTGACATATCTTCTTTTATTGCTTTATTTGTAAAACGAACCAATTCATATATTGCAGTAATAGCATTTGCTGTATTAAAATCATCGTCCATAGCTGTTTCAAATTGTGTTTTAAATTTATTTAATTCCTCTGCATTTTCATTTTGTTTTAATGAACATTCTGGACAATTTTCAACATAATATGCTAAATCCTTTTTACAGTTTTTAATTCTTTCCAATCCGTTTTGTGCATCTTTCATCAATTCATCACTAAAATTGATAGGACCTCTGTAATGTCCACCCAATATGAAAAATCGAATTACTTCATAAGGAAAATGAGAAGCGATATCTCTTACTGTAAAGAAATTACCCAATGATTTAGACATTTTTTCATTATCTACTGTTATAAAACCATTATGCAACCAATATTTAGAAAATTGTTTACCGTTTGCAGCTTCACTCTGTGCAATTTCATTTTCATGATGAGGGAATATCAAATCCTCTCCACCTGCGTGTATATCAATGGTATCTCCCAAGTACCTTTTTGCCATGACAGAGCATTCAATATGCCAGCCAGGTCTGCCAGCTCCCCAAGGTGCGTCCCATTTTGGTTCACCTGGTTTATGAGGTTTCCAAAGTACAAAATCCGTAGGATTCTTTTTTGCGTCATCAATAGAAACTCTTTCACTTGCTCCTGCAATCAATTCATCTAAATTTTTTTTAGACAATTTTCCATATTCAGGGAATTTTTTTGTATCATAATATACTGTACCATTATCCTCATAAGCAAAACCTTTATCTAAAAGTGTTTGTATCATTTCAATAATATGGTCCATTTCTTCTGTTACACGAGGATGTACCGTTGCACGTTTTACATTCAATCCATCTGCATCACGAAAAGCTTCTTCAATATATCTGTTTGAAATTTCCTGCATACTGCTATTTTCTTTGTTTGCTCTATTTATAATTTTATCGTCCACATCTGTAAAATTTTGAACATATGTTACATCATACCCTTTATATTCTAAATATCTTCTTACCGTATCAAATACGACATAGGGTCTTGCATTTCCTATATGAATGTAATCATAAACAGTAGGTCCACAAACATACATTTTAACTTTTCCCTCTTGTTGTGGTATAAACTCCTCTTTTTGTCTTGTCAGTGTGTTATAAACTTTCATGTTGTACTCCTTTCCTATTATAAAATACTTTTGTAAGTGCTAATTTAATAAAAAATAAATCATATTTCATTTGTAATAATAAAAATAAAATTTTACAAATACTTTTTTGTAAATTACTTAATTTCATTCTTATTTTATATTACGTGTTTATTTAAGAACCTTCCATACTATTGTATATTGTTTTTACTATTTTGTAAAAGCATTTTTTCAATAACTTTCACTCTTTCCGAAATTTCCCTCAAATCTCTTGAAACAGGGTCAGATAATCTCAACTGGTCAAGTTCATCAGAAGGTTTTCTTCTTTGTTCTTCCTCCTCCTGTGCAGTACATCTTGCTGGTACGCCCACAGCAGTCATATAAGGAGGAACATCTTTTACAACAACAGAGCCTCCTCCTATTTTTGCATTATCACCAATTACAACTGGTCCTAATACTTTTGCTCCTGCTCCAACCATAACATTGTTTCCTACTGTTGGATGACGTTTTCCACTTCCTTTTCCCGTACCTCCTAATGTTACACCTTGATATAATAATACATTATCTCCTATTTCGCAAGTTTCACCTATTACAACACCCATACCATGGTCAATAAAAAAGCCTTTTCCTATTTTTGCGCCAGGATGAATTTCAATTCCAGTTAAAAAGCGAGAAATTTGAGAAATCAATCTTGCAATAAAATAATGTTTCTTTTTATAAAAGTGATGCGCTACTCTATGGGATATAGTTGCCCAAAAACTTGGATATAATAATACTTCCAAATTTCCTTTTATTGCGGGGTCTTTTTCTTTTACAACTTTTATCAATTCTTTTAACATTTTTTGTTCCTCCTATAATAAAATGATTATACTATTTATAAATTGTAAACAGGGAATTTTACAATTCCACACTGCTTATTTACTTTTTTAATATATTCTATGTCAATAACATTGTTTCCACTTTATCATAAAAATCAAAAAAAGCCTCACCTTTGCTAATATAGCAAAGGCGAAGCTAATCATACTCCGTGGTTCCACTCCACTTAGACGAATTGACACAGCAATCCCTCTCACTCTTTAACTATAACGTTGTTATCGGCTACAAACTACTGAATAGATTACTATTTTTCGCCTGTACAGTTCAGGAATGCACTTCATTTTTATTCCTTCTGTTTAGGATTTCCACCCGATTATATACACCACATATATAACGACCCTTTTTCTCTGTCAGATGCCCTAAAAATTACTCTTTCCATCAATACTTTTAATTTATGCTATTTTTTCAATCAAACACACTGCATTTGCAGCAATGCCAAGCCCAGCCCCTGTAAAGCCGAGTCCTTCTTCTGTTGTTGCTTTGATATTCACTTGACTTTCATTTATTTCCAATACATCAGCTATATTTTTTTTCATAGCGTTCATATAAGCTGATAATTTTGGTTTTTGTGCTATAATAGTAGCGTCGATGTTAATTATACTATAATTTTGTTTTTTAAGCAAGTATAAAACTTGATACAACAATTTCATACTTGAAATATCTTTATAATTATCATCATTATCTGGAAAATGCTTTCCGATATCCCCCATACCAGCCGCTCCTAAAAGGGCGTCCATAATAGCATGTGTCAGCACATCTGCATCAGAATGTCCAAGCAATCCCTTATCAAAATCAATTTGTACACCACCTAATATCAGTTTTCTACCTTCTACCAGTTTATGTACATCATACCCTGAACCAATTCTCATATTATCATTCCTTTCTAGGAGTGTTCAAAAAGATTAGTTTTAAAAGTAATTTTTATTTCTGTTTATTATCAGGAAAACAAAGTTTTCCATAAAAGTTTTTGCCTCGCCTTTTTTTTAAAAAAGCGAGCGAGAGTTTGAGAGCAATGCTCTCAATGTTTTAATAAAATAGTATTATTTTATTTGCGGGTTTCACCTACATCCACAAACTTTATCTTTTGTGAAAGCAATTATGTCTCTATTTAGAAAGCAACATTCTCACGGTTTTAAATGCGTGTTTAGTCACTCCCCTCCTCTCTTATTATATTGTCTTTTACATTGTTATATGTTATACTTTATTATTTTTTATCAAGCCATATAAATAATATAATAATTCTTGTTTCATTAACGGCTTTGTATGGCTTAAAATACAATATATACAATCTGTCTTTTCAATCATTCTAATTAAATTTTGCAATTTCATATTATCCATATATCCATTATTAAAAAAATCCTCACTTGTTGCGTCACCTAAAAATAATGCCTTTTCCTCTGGAATATATATACATACTGTATCCTCACTATGAGGTGATTCTGTATGGAATACATGAGCAGTGATTTCACCTAAATTCAAGTAAATTTCTTTTTCAAATTGAATATCAGACAACACAATATTTAATTTTGTTTCATTATGATATTCCTTTTCAAAACAAGCGTCATTTTGTTTTAAAACGTCTATATACTGCGCTTGATATGCTTTTTTCTGTTCTTCTTTCAAAAAAGCATTTGTTTTTTTATGTGCTATACTGATTCCATGTATATAATGCATACCAAATGTGTGGTCATAATGCCAATGTGTTATTACAGTAAAATCTGGCTTTTTCAATGATACTTTTTCTAAAGAATTATAAAAATCATCAATATGTTTTTCAGAATATCCTGCATCAATAGCAAGAGAATACTTTTTCCCCTTTATATATGCAATCATAGGGCGGTCTGTTTCCACTTCATGAGGGAAATAATAAATTTTGTTTGTTAATTTTTTAATATTCATACTTTACCTTTCTATAAAATAACAATAAAAAAACACAATACCTATAATACTGTGTTTATCATAGCGGAGAAGGGATTTGAACCCCTGACACCGCGGGTATGAACCGCGTGCTCTAGCCAACTGAGCTACTCCGCCAAATTATCGATTTTTATATAGTAGTTATAATATAAAATATGGGAGTTACAGGGCTCGAACCTGTGACCCTCTGCTTGTAAGGCAGATGCTCTCCCAGCTGAGCTAAACTCCCATATAAACGACTCAGAAGGGGCTCGAACCCTCGACCTCCGGCGTGACAGGCCGGCGCTCTAACCAACTGAGCTACTGAGCCATATAAAATTAACAGGGGCAGAAAGACTCGAACTCTCGACATTTGGTTTTGGAGACCAACGTTCTACCAACTGAACTATACCCCTTTATCACGGTAGTGACAAAATTGACTCCCCGAGTAGGATTCGAACCTACGACCCTCCGGTTAACAGCCGGATGCTCTACCGCTGAGCTATCGAGGATTAACCTAATATTGAGTATGTCCCCATTTAGCGAATTTTTGCACCTTCAAAACTGAATACAAGAGTAAACATCAAAATCTATATATTAGGT
>CAJUNT010000030.1 GCA_910587735.1 uncultured Clostridia bacterium | reverse complement strand
AGTCATATATAATACAGCACTGCCCCCTATTTTAACTCTTTCTCCTACATTTTGGCAATAGAGTATACCACCTCTTTCAGAAAGTTGTCTTGCTATCATATTTTGTTTATTTAGTCTTTTTGCCCAAAATGGTATTAAACTGCTATGAGAGGAGCCTGTTACAGGGTCTTCATTAACATTTAATTCTGGTGCAAAATATCTTGAAACAAAATCTTCTTTTTCTCCTTTTGCTGTCACAACAACGCCTAAACCTACATTCAATGCTCTCATTTTTACAAAATCTGGCTTTAATTCTTTTACTTGTTTTTCATTTTCAAGTAAAACCACCAAATCCCTTGATAAATGCGTTTCTAATGGTTTTACTCCTATCACTTCTTGCACTTTCTCTATGACATCTATTTTTTCAGGCATACGAGAAGGAAAATCCATTTCAAATAAATTTCCTTTTTTCTCTACTATCAATATACCACTTTTGGTATGAAATTCTATACTGTCTGCATTTTTATCTATAAAATTTGAAATAACATAAGCTGTACCCATTGTCGCATGACCACATAAATCAATTTCTCCTCCTGGAGTAAACCATCTTAAACAATAATGTTTGTCATCTTTATATACAAAAGCCGTTTCAGATAAATTATTCTCTTTCGCTATATTCTGCATAATTTCTTCTGATATTGCTTTTTCTAACACGCAAACTCCTGCTGGATTGCCTCCAAATACTTTTTCTGCAAAAGCATCTACTACAAAACACTTCATAAATATCATACTCCCTTCTTATTTTCTCTAATTTCTTCTAAATAATGATATAACGTAAATTTAGATATTTGAAAAAATTCACATAATCGCACATTAGCTTTTGAAATCTGCAAAGCCCCTTTTTTGTCTAAATATTCTAATGCTTTCATTTTTTCTTCTTTATTCATTGTAACAGCAGGCTTTCCAATTTCCTTTTCACATTGTATTAAATAATACTCTAAAAGTTCTCCAACATTGCTGACCAATATTTCATTTTCTTGTATTTTTTGTTCTTCATAATTTAAAAAGTGATTTAGCAAAGACTGTGCATCAAAAAATGATGTCACATCAAAATTGATGCATACAGAGCCTATAATTTTATTATGTTTATTTCTCAAAAATGTGGTAGAAGATTTCAACATTTTTCCCTTTTGTGTTGTATTAAAATAAACTGGCTTGTCGTCCATTTTAATTTCACCGTCTACTAAATGCTCAAAAAAGAAACTGCTCGGACAATCTCCTACTTTTCTACCTGAGAGATGCCCATTTACAATATGTATAATAGTGCTGTCATAATCCTTTGTAAAATCATGCAATACAATTTCACAACCATCTCCAAATAAAGCAGCAATATTATTTAAAAATCGTATTAAAAAATCAGTATTAATTTCCATATTGCCTCCCTAACAAATAGTTTGAGTATCAATCATATTGTTTTATAATTACAAAATACTAACTTTTCGTTAGATTGTCAATATTTTTTTTGAAATCATTTCAAAAAAAGCGCCTTAATAAAAGGGCTTTTTTGATGAGATTTCATTCTTGCATTTTTACTAATTCAATATTTGCCTCTTCTAGCATTGCTTTTGACATATCGTCAGGATAATCTCCTTTATATACTACTCTAACAATACCTGCATTAATAAGCATTTTTGCACAAATCACACAAGGTTGTACATTTACATATAATGTTGCACCTTCTGTTGTGTTGCCTAATTTTGCAGCTTGTATAATAGCATTTTGTTCAGCATGAAGCGCACGACATAACTCATGGCGTTCTCCTGAAGGAATACCCATTTTTTGTCTTTCACACCCTCCCAATTCTGTACAATGTTTCAATCCTGAAGGTGCGCCATTATAGCCTGTTGTAATAATACGATTATCTTTTACTATAACTGCTCCTACTTGACGTCTTAAACAAGTAGATCTTGTTTTTACTACCTCTACAATCTGCATAAAATACTCGTCCCAACTTGCGCGCATAATACTTCTCCTTTCTTTTTTACAAAAGCGGAGAAATCACCATTTTGGGACTTCTCCGCTTTATTTATTATACCATCAAATTCATTTTTTTAGCTTCAAATGTTAATTCTTCTCTAAACTGTGGTGCTGCGAGAGAAATCAAAAGTTTTGCTCTTTCTCCTGCTGTTTTACCTTTTAATTGTGCAACGCCATTTTCTGTAACAATATAATCCACATCATTTTTACCTGTTGTTACAATAGAACCTGGTGTCAATGTTGGTTTAATTTTTGATATTGCACCATCTTTTGCCGTAGACTGCATTGCAATAAATCCTTTTCCGCCTTTTGATAAATTTGCACCTCTTACATAATCAAGCTGTCCACCGCTTCCACTGTAATGTTTTGTGCCTAAACTTTCTGCACAAACCTGTCCAAATAAATCAATTTCTACTGCTGCATTAACAGAAATAAAATTATCATGTTGTCCAATAATGTAAGGATTATTTGTATAATCTACTGGGTGCATTTCAAAAGCAGGATTATCGTCTACATAATCATACATTTTTTGTGTACCCCATGCTAATGTTGCAATCGTTTTTCCTTTATTGATAGGTTTTCTTTTATTTGTAACAGCACCACATTCCAATAAATCTACCATACTATCTGTAAACATTTCTGTATGAATACCCAAATCTTGTTTATCTTTTAATAATATACCAACTGCATTAGGAATACCACCAATACCTAACTGTAATGTTGCGCCATCAGGTACGAGTTCAGCAATCATACCACCAATTTTTTTATCATTTTCAGATAAAGGAGGATTTTGTAGTTCTGATAAAGGTCTGTCGCTTTCGCATACTGCTGTTACTTCTGAGATGTGTATTAAATTATTACCAAATGTTCTTGGCATTTTTTTATTTACTTCTAAAAGTATAATGCTTGCTCTTTCTGGCATTGCTGGTACTTCTGCACCAGACATACCAAAAGAAAAATAACCATGTTTATCCATAGGAGAAACTTCAGCATAAAATACATCTAATCTTGGCATAACTTCACGCCAATACAAAGGCATTGTACTGTAATGATTTGGTATATAGTCATAAAGCCCTTGTTGTATTACCTTTCTTCCTGGACCACTTGTAAACCATGAAACATAATCATATTTTCCTTTTAATTCTGGGTCTAAAAAAGCAGAACCTGGTTTTACAGACAATATTGCGTGATGATAAACATTTTCAATTTCACCTTTTTTTGCTCTTTCTCCCACTGCCTGTATAATAGATGATGGTTCACCTAATGCAGTAGGACAAGCACAAATAAATCCTGATTTTACATATTTTGCTACTTCTTCAGGGCTTGCTAATTTTTGTTTATACATTTCTTCAAAACGATTTCCCATTGGTAACGCCTCCTTTAAAATATTTCATTTACAGTTTTTTGGGGAAATATAAATTATATTGTAAAATTGGGGAAAATTTTACAAATCAATTTTATCAAAAATTGATAGAAAATTCCAGCTTTTCATAAAAAAAATTCCTTTACACATTTTCCACCCAAATAATGAAAATTTTTTCCTTGATATCTATTTTCTATTATCATCTCTTGTTCTATTTCATCTCTTATTTTCCACCAGCTTTTCCCCCAATTTACAAAAAGGGTATCTTTTTCTGGTGCTCTGCCCAACAACCTTTGTATCCAAACAGTGGGCGCTATATATTCCAAAAACAATTTTACTCTTTCCTTATATTCTTCTATGGAGCAAATTTCAAATAGATGATTATTATAATCTTCAGCCATTTTTGTGCCTTTTTCAATATACAAGCTATGCAATTTCACATAGTCACTTTTTAATACAGATATCAATTTTGCACTCTCTATTACATCAGTACGATTATCCCAAGGTAAATTTAATATCAAATGGGTACATAAATGAAAGCCATATTGTTTTATCAACAAAGAAGATTCAATATATTCTGCTAGTGTATGCCCTCTATTTATTTTTTCAAGACTATGATAATTTGCTGTTTGCAGTCCCAATTCAATGGTAATTTCTATATTATTTTTTTCAGAAATACTTTTTAATATATCTAAATATTCCTTTCTAATACAATCGGGTCTTGTAGAAACAGCAATTTCTACAATATTCTGCTGTACAGCTTGTTCCATATAATTTTTAAACTTTTCTGGAGGCAAATAAGTATTTGTAAAACTTTGAAAATAAGCAATAAATTTTTGTGCTTTATATCTTTTTGAAATGTATTCCATATTATATTTTAGTTGTCCTTCCACAGAAAAAGCGTCGGATTTTTGTTCCAATCCGGCGCCCTTTTCTCCGCAATAGGTACAACCATAACTGTTATATTTACGATTTGGACAATTAACAGCAATATGAACAGGCAACTTATAAACTTTCTGTCCATAATGTTCTTTTAAATAAACAGCATATCGGTTATAAATATATTCTTCCATATTTTTAGGAAATCAGATAACTTTTAATTGCTTCTGGGACAGTTTCTTTGTTGCGGCTAATTGTCATGATAAAATCAACATTTGCTTTTTCAGATAATCTTTCCAATTCATTAATAAAGGCAAATAAATCATCATCTGTCATATATTTTATAATATTATTCAATCCATCAATATAAATTTTTTCAATATCTCCATCTTGAGATAATATACCACATATAAATCCAAAGAATATTCTCTGGTCTTCCATAACAAAACCTGTTGTATCTACAAAACGAATATTGTAATGTAAATCATACATATGTCTATTATCATCATCAATAAATACAATATGTCCATCTGATAATTTTCCTGCTTCATTTGACATATCAATCAAACGCTTTGTTTTGCCTTCACCTTTTTCTCCTATCAGTATCTGTATCATCGCAATCTCCCCCTTAATATGGTTTTATGATTTTTATCAATTATATTTTCATGTTGTATACTAATTTAATTATAGTATTTTCATTATAGTGTTAAATATTCTATAAAAAATAGTAAAATCCTTCTTTTTTTACAGCTTTTTTTTAAAACGGTATATTTTGTACTTTATACACAATATTTCTATATCAATATTATGCACTTTTTACATTAAAACATCATTCCACAAAAGAATGACTATAAATGTAAAATTCCTCTTGACTTGTTTGATATTTTTTATCCATTTTTTCTAAACATTCATCAAAATGTTCTGCATCTTTTTCATCAATATTCATTACTGGGCTATCGTAATAAATCCATTTTTTTCCTTGTAAAGCATTTTGCTTTAATTCTTTTACAAGCATTGCAGTAGGATACTTTCCATTTTCAGCACAAACATGATATTTTTTACAGCACTGAAAACCAACACTTACATAATTACTTGGGCTTCCAAATATCACTATAACATCATATCCCATTTCTAATGCTTTTGTAAAAGAATATTCTAAAAGCATTTTACCATATCCCATTCTTTGATATTTTGGTAATATACAAACTGGACCAAATGTTATAATTTGTTTTTCTTTACCACATTCCTCTACCAATTTTGATTTTGTATACATAATATTTCCTATAATTTCATTATCTTTTTCTATTACAAAATCCAATTCTGGTATAAAATCCTCATGATTTCTCATAATATGAACTAAATAATGCTCCACACAGCCTGGAATATATAAATTATAAAACGCCTTTCTTGTTATTTCTTCTACTTTTTTATAATCTGACTCTTTTTCATTTCTGATTGTAATCATTCATAACTCCTTTTATATTATTATTTTTTAAAATAAAAATATACTCTTTCATGAAGCATATTTTTATATATTTGATATGTTTTTTCATCAATTTTTTGAGGGTATGTCATAAGCCTCAAAGGTAGCATACCATGTCCCTTTTGTAGTGGTGGCTGTAAATATTCATATTCATTATAAAACATTCCTTGTTTTTCATAAAACTGTATTCTTTTTATTGCTGTTTCATTGTCTGGTAATTCCACTTCCAATACAAAAGGTGCATTTTCATGTTGAAAAACAAATTGTAAAAGTTCTCCACCAATACCCTTCCTTCTTAATTCTTTTTTTATTGCCAAATGTTCTATATAGCGTATTTTATCCAATTTCCATATACTAATTAATGCAATCACATTTCCTTGCTGGTCTTTTTTCCCAAAAACATCAAAATATCCCTTATCATATAATATTTTATGATTTTCATAAATACGTCTTTCTTCGGGTGGAAATGCCTTTTCCATTAAATCATACATACTTCTGATGTCTTCGCTTTCAAACTTTTCAAATTTCATTATAATAACTCCTATATTTTACAATACTAAAAAACGGCATACTTTAAAAGTATACCGTTTTTTCTATTTTTTTCCAATTCGCTTTCATAATTTAGATATAAGAAATATCTACTCATTCTGAAAGGCTTTTATACAATGTTGTCCTTTAGAATGATCTAAAACAGCAAAGAACACAGAATCAAAATACTGTCCCATTCCTTCCTTCAAAAGTTCCTTCCACCAAATCGCCACTTCATTGGGGTCATTTCGAAATACGCCACATCCATAAGCACCAAGTACTATATGTTTTGCTTTTTGCTCTGCAAATATTCCTAGAGCCAATTTCATTCTTCGACGCATAACACTTTTTGCCTCTTTTACATTTTCCCCTTTTAAAAGCACTTGACCCATATTGACTGCTGGTAATGTCAGTACAGAAGCCCTTACAGGTGTTTCTGTTAATTGAAATGTTTCATCACGAAAAAATAATACATCTGGGGAATAAATTCCATAATCCAAATACATCATAGACCTATGAGTACGATTTTCATTATAATATTCTTCGTGTGCTATCAATGTGGGGTAAAGTGTACTGGAAACTGCTAAACTTTCCTCTTGTGCCTTGGCACCATTCAAAAAACCGCCTCCCGGATTTTTTGCACTTGCAAAGTTTAATACACCAATAGCAGTTTTTTCTTCTAATGTAAGTATACGAATAGCCTCTACCGTGGAAATATTTTCAACTCTTGTTTCTGGCTTGTTACAGCTTTTATATACATTATATTTTTCAATAATTTTATTTCCCTCCATAGGAGAAATTAATATACTATGTTTAATGGACTGTTCTATACATTCTTTTATTGCAATCTGCCTTTTTTCTGATTTTTGCCTGTTTTCATTTTTAGCCACAGGCTCATAGTATCCCTTTTTTATAATTTCCAAGGTTTCTTTTGCCATTGCTTTTCTATTCATAATTAATACCTCCATAGAATAAGCACATATAAAAGTTACCTTAGCTGAAATTTTTTGATTATATGTTACTAGCATTTGCTAATAACATATAATCAAATTAGGACTTGCTTTTTATATTAATTATTTCAATGTTACTGTTGCGCCAACTTCAGAAAGTTTTGTTTTGATTTCTTCTGCTTCTTCTTTAGAAACTTGTTCTTTCAATACTTTTGGAGCATTGTCAACAACTTCTTTTGCTTCTTTCAAGCCAAGTCCTGTTACTTCTCTAACGGCTTTGATAACTTTAATTTTTTCAGAACCAACTTCTGTCAATTCTACATCAAATTCTGTTTTTTCTTCTGCTGCACCACCTGCTGCTGGACCACCTGCTACTACTGCAACGCCTGCTGCTGCGGAAACACCAAATTTTTCTTCTGCTGCTTTTACTAATTCATTCAGTTCTAATACAGTCAATTCTTCTACTGCTGCAATGATTTCTTCGATTGATAATTTTGCCATGTTAAAGCACCTCCATAAATTTTTATACGATAATCAAATTATTATTTTTTAATTAATTATGAGTAAACTCATTTGTTTATAGTATTTAGAGCAATATGCTCTAAACAAAAACATTATAAATGATATTATTCTGCTGCTGCTTCTCCATCTTTTTCTGCAATCTGCTTGATAACACGTGCGAAAGAAGAAACAGGAGATTTGAAACTGCCCAAAAGTTTGGAAAGTAATACATCTCTGGAAGGAATTTCAGCAATCGCTTTCATACCTTCTGCATCATATGTGATACCTTCTACTACACCAGCTTTAAATTCTAATACTTTTAAGTCTTTTGCAGCTTTGCTCAATATGCCTGCTCCTGCTGTTGCATCTTCATAGCTGAATGCAAATGCGCTTGGACCTTCTAAATATGGGTCTAATCCTTCAAACTGTGTACCTTGAATTGCAAAACGTACCATTGTATTTTTATATACTTTATAGTCAACACCAGCTTCTCTTAAACTTTTTCTAAGTGCTGTGTCTTGTTCAACAGTCAAACCTCTTGCATCTACCATAACAACAGAAGATGCTCTATTCAGTTTTTCTTTGATTTCGTCTACTATAACCTTTTTTTGTTCTACCTTTGCCATTTCTTTACACCTCCTTAATACTATATACAAATAAAAATATTTTTCATAAAAAAAACTCTCTGCACGCAGACAAAGAGAGTATGATTTACATATTTTCCTCGGCAGGATTTACGCTCTCGCACCTGCTGTCTACGGCAATATTTTTTTCAACTTTTGTAGTATAGCATATCGTATATAAAATGTCAATACATTTTTATAATGATATCATGATTTTTTATGTATTTACTACTTATTTCTTTATTTTTGACGAAACAAAAATAATATAGTATACTCATGTTATTGTAATATGAAAGTGAGATGGTAGTATGAATAAAAATGAAATTTATGACTATTTAAAAAGAAAAAATATTTGGCATGAAATTACAGAGCATAAAGCTGTTTATAATATGGCTGAGCTTTCTGAAATTGATATTCCCTATCCAGAATGTGATGCAAAAAATTTATTTGTTCGTGATGATAAAAAAAGAAATTATTATCTTATCACAGTAAAAGGAAATAAAAGAGTAGATTTAAAAGAATTTAGACAGAAAAATAACACACGTGCATTAAGTTTTGCATCAGAAAATGATTTAATGAATATTATGCATTTATTGCCAGGTTCTGTAACGCCACTTGGTATATTAAATGATGAAGAACTAAAAGTAAATGTATTTATTGATAAAGATTTCAAAGAATCTCCATGTATTATTGGTGTTCATCCAAACGATAACACAGCAACAGTATGGTTGAATATAGATGATTTGATTAATATAATAAAAGAGCATGGAAATCAAGTGAATTTCATACAAATTTAATTGTAATACCTTAACATCAAATTATCAAAAAATAGAGTGACTAAAAAAATATTATAAATTATAAATTTACATAGAAAATTTCTAAAAATGATATATATAGTTTTAGTATTGGAAAAGCACTTTCAGCACTTGCTATAAAAAATTCAAATGTTTATATGAATAAACAAACTTTAGACCTATTATAATTTAAACGATAAAAAAGGAAGCCTTTTCATAAATAAAAAGTTTTCCTTTTTTTATAAAATATATAAAATTAAGATTCCTTATATGTATCTGATATATCAGAAAAATTCTGTAATACACCATTTTCAAAAACTAACTCAAAAACTTGATTATATTTATAAAAAGCAAATGTATTGCCCAAATATCCTTTATATGGCTCTTTTCCAATTATAACCGTTTCTGAAAAATACAGTCTTTCTGAAATATTTTTATAAACATGAAATCCTGCATAATTGCTGGTTTCTTTTTTGTCAAAATCATCAATATACTTTGCCTCTATTCCATTTATTTTAGGATATATACCTGGTTCACAATTTATCCATAAATTTTCCAAAAATAAATTATTTTCTTTCACAGCAAATGCTACTACAAAGCCTTTTCTGCAATTAGTACTAAACATTTTTATATTTAAACCATATTTTTCAGTTTTAAACAGCTCATATTTTTTTTGATTCATAGAATCCAAATAATCTGTCACTATATCTATCATTAAGAAATGTCCATTCTTCATGATTCCATAAAAATAGGTCTTCCATCTGTACTGTCATTTTTCTTTTCCCCTAACAAAAAAGCAGTTGCAATAGCAACTGCTTTTTATTTTTATTCTGTAATTTTAGCAGGGTTGATTTTTACACCAGGACCCATTGTTGTAGAAATTACAACGCTCTTCATATACTGTCCTTTTGCTGCTGCTGGTCTTGCTTTTATTAATGCACTCATAAGAGTCTGGAAGTTTTCACTTAATTTTTCAGAACCAAAAGATACCTTACCTACAGGAACATGAACAATATTTGTTTTATCCAAACGATATTCAATTTTACCAGCTTTAATATCTTTTACAGCTTTTGTTACATCCATTGTAACAGTACCTGCTTTTGGGTTTGGCATTAAACCTTTAGGACCTAATACACGTCCCAAACGACCTACAACACCCATCATATCTGGTGTTGCAACTGCAACGTCAAATCCAAACCAGTTATCATTTTGAATTTTTGGAATCAAATCTTCTGCTCCTACAAAGTCTGCTCCAGCGGCTAAAGCCTCTTCTGCTTTATCGCCTTTTGCAAATACTAACACACGAACTGTTTTACCTGTACCGTGTGGAAGAACAACAGCACCACGTACTTGCTGGTCAGCGTGTCTGCTGTCAACACCTAAACGAATATGCGCTTCTACGGTTTCATCAAATTTTGCAGATGCTGTTTTTTGTACCAAATCAATCGCTTCTGCTGTATCATAAAGCATTGTTTTATCAACTAACTTTGCTTTTTCAATATATTTTTTTCCTCTTTTCACTTTCGTGACCTCCTTATGTGGTAATATCGGGAGAAGCCCCTCCCACTTGCCTGAGCGTACTAACTCTATTTTAATAATTATTCTTCTACTGTAATGCCCATGCTTCTTGCTGTACCGCAAACCATGCTGTATGCTGCTTCAATAGATGCTGCATTCAAATCTGGCATTTTTGTTTCAGCAATTTTCATTACTTCTGCTTTTGAAATTTTTGCAACTTTTGTTTTATTTGGCACACCAGAGCCGGATTCAATACCGCAAGCCTTTTTCAAAAGTACTGCTGCTGGTGGAGTTTTTGTAATGAAAGTGAAACTTCTGTCCTGATATACTGTGATAACAACAGGAATAATAAGTCCTGCTTGAGAAGCTGTTTTTTCATTAAATTCTTTACAGAAACCCATAATATTAACACCATGCTGACCTAATGCAGGACCAACAGGTGGTGCTGGTGTTGCTTTCGCTGCTGGAATTTGTAATTTGATATAACCTGTAACTTTCTTTGCCATTTCGGCACCTCCTATAAATGTGGTAATTAACGGGAATTTTGCCCTCCCACGCACAAGCCCTTTTTCACTTCTTACTTTAATGGCTGTGCAAAAACGAATATTTTATGAACTACCCATTGTACTAAAACAATGGGCTTCCTGTTTATTTGAAATTATCTTCACAGGTATTTATTAACAGTATCATTATACTTTTTCAATTTGTCCAAAATCAAGTTCAACAGGTGTTTCTCTGCCAAATATAGACAGTTTTACAACAACTGTTTTTTTGTTAGTATTAATTTCTCTGATAACACCAACAGAATTTGCAAAAGGACCTGCTATAACTTTTACAGCATCACCTAGTTCTACATCTATATTTTCAATAGAACTGCTAATACCCATAGCAAATACTTCTTCATCTGTTAAAGGAACAGGCTTTGAACCAGGACCAACAAAACTTGTTACTCCTCTTGTATTTCTTACAACATACCATGTATCATCATTCATAATCATTTTTAATAATACATATCCAGGAAATACTTTTCTCTGCACTGTTTTTTTCTGACCATTTTTTATTTCCACAACATCTTGTAAGGGTACACTTACCTCTAATATTTGGTCTTGCATACCTCTGTTTTCAATGATTTTTTCAATGTTGGCTTTTACTTTGTTTTCGTATCCAGAATAAGTATGCACAACATACCATTTCATTTCATTTGATGCTTTTACTTCATCTGGTCTTATTGTTTCATCAGACATAATACCATCCTTTTTCTACTTGAATTATCCTAACAAACTCAATATACAATCATATCCTGCTGAATATACCATATCCATGCAAGAAACAATTACTCCTACTAAAAGAGAAGTAAGAATTACTGTTACTGTTTTTCTAGCCAAATCCTGTCTTGTAGGCCATACAATTTTTTTGTATTCCGCTTTATAATCCGCTATAGTTTCTGAAAATGTAGGCTTACTGTTTTTATTTGGCTGTTTTTTTTGTTTTTTTGATTCGTTTTTTTCGCTTGGGTTTGTGGTGTTGTTTTCTTCCATACTGCTCACTTCCTTAAAAACAAGTAATTTCCCTCATTACTTTGTTTCTTTGTGTAATGTATGGGATTTACAGAACTTACAATACTTTTTCAGTTCCATTCTGTCAGGCATTGTTTTTTTGTCCTTTGTTGTGCTATAATTTCTTTGTTTACATTCTGTACAAGCTAAGGTAATTCTTGTTCTCAAAACTTCCACCTCCATTGGTTGAATTTTCTGCATAAAAAAAAGACTTTCGTCTTTCTGATAAACAGAATATCATAACTCTTTTTTGTTGTCAATACCATTCAAAAATATTTTTGTACAAAAATTACCCACCAAAATTCCTTTAAAGTTTTGTCCAATTTTTTCAAAAGTTGGTGGAGTTTGAGGCAAAGCCTCAAGATTTTAAGTTTTTTATGCTTTTCAAAGTCTAATAGAAAAAACTTTGTTATTATGTATTATTGTAGTATATTTTCCTTACTTAATCAATTATTAATATAATTGTCGGTAAATAATCATTGATTTTTTGTCGGTAATGAATTATACTATATATACCGACAAGAAAGCAAGGTGAATATGCTAGCAAAAAAAAGAGGGCGACCCATTGAAAAAAATCCTAAAAATATTCGTTTAGATATACGAGTAACAAAAGAAGAATTAAAAATTCTTGACGATTATTGTGAACGAAAAAATGTAAAACGTCCACAAGGATTACGAGATGGTATAAAAGCACTCGAAAAATTATAATAAAAAAAGTGACGCATCACCGACAATATTATTTGCGTCACTTTTCGTAGCTACACATAACAAAACAAGCTACATAAATATTATACACTGTGTAGCTTGTCCTTGCAAGTATGTAAATAAAATATAGAAAGGACGAAAAACATGGGAAAAATTTTAGACGCATTTGCAGAAAACGAACTTTATACAACAGAAGTAATTGAAAAACGAAGTCCTCAACGTCAAAGACTAATAGAAAAAAGTGATGAACTTCATAGCAAACTAGAACAAAAACTAAATTCTGAAGACAATGAACTATTAGAGCAATTATTAGAAGTGATTTTTGATGAAAGCTATTGCTATGCACAAGCAAATTTTATTAGAGGCTATCGTTTAGGCATACTTATGGCTACAGAAATATTTTCAGAACAAGATTCTTTTTTACATCATCCATAAAAAAATATTGGGAAAACTTCTTACAAGTGAAAAAGTTTTCCCAAATCTTTTCAAAAACACGCTTGAGAACATAAAAAATATTGAGAGCTCTGCTCTCAAACTCTTGCCAACTTTTTAAAAAAGTTGGACAAAACTTTAAAGGGAAAACTTCGTTTTCCCAGCCACAAACGGGATTCTATTTTACTCTTCTTCCATATGTTTTAATATACATTCTAATGTTTGTTCACTAATTACGTGTTCCATACGACAAGCATCTTTTGAGGCTATTTCCTCCTCTACACCTATCTGCATTAAAAATGATTTCAGTACACAATGCTTATGGTATACTTTTTCTGCTATTTCTCGCCCTGTTTCTGTTAATACAAGCTGATTAATTTGTCCCACTTTTACATATCCTGCTTCTTTCAGCACAGACATAGCACGACTTACACTAGGCTTAGAAAATCCTAATTCGTTCGCTATATCCACAGAACGAGCAATACCATTTCTTTTTTCTAATATCAATATTGTTTCTAAATAATTTTCTCCTGATTCTTGTAATTTCATATTATTTCACCACACTTTTACATTATACCATAATATATGAATACTATCATATCACATTCATTTATAATAATCAACAAAACAGCATTAATATAAAGATATTTGCATTTTTCTAAAATTTTATTGACAAAGTAATATATTAGTGATATTATGATAACATAAATTAGTTTAAGCTAACCAATCAGAAAGGAGCTGTTATTTTATGAGTGTTGTGATTATAGGTGGGCATGATCGTATGGTCTGTCAATACAAAGAAATCTGTAAAAATTATAAATGCAAGGCAAAAATATTTACTCATTTGCCAAGTAATTTCAAATCAAAAATTGGTCATGCTGATTTATTAGTACTTTTTACAAGTACAGTATCCCATACTATGGTAAATGGTGCTTTACAAGAGGCAAATAAAAACAATATCACAGTAGCACGTTCTCATAGTAGCAGTTCTTGTGCATTAAAAAAAATATTAGATTGTCATTGTTTGTAAATATTGCGCTCATTCTACCCTTTTCATTATCATATAAAAAGCATATTGTATTGTACAATATGCCTTTTATTTTTCTATGTTTTATTATAAAATTGCAAAAGAAACAAAAGCATTATAATTATCATCATTTCCATTCTAATCAATGCTTGTTTTTCTTTCCTATATTGCTCATAAAATTTATTTTTTTGAAATTTTTTTCCTAAACGCTCTTTTTCACATTCTTGTTCTTCTAAATAACTATAATATCTATTCAATATTAAAAATATCATATATATAATCACTAAAACAGAATATGTTTGAGGTTTATTCCAACAATATATTACAGCAAATAAAAATGTCCATAATAACAGTTTTCTAAATCGTTTAAAAAATGTTTTTCCCTTCATAAAAAGACGAATTAGTTTTGTTTTTTCAAATAACCTTCTAAAGCTTGTGCTAACTGGTCTGGACAGCTTGAAGTTCTAGGACCACAAGTAACCCCTCTCAATCTTTTTGCTACTTCTTCCGCTGGCATACCTTCCACCAATTTCGCTAATCCTTTATGATTTCCATCACAGCCATTATGGAATTTCAAATTATATACTTTTCCTTCTTCTATATCGAAGTCAATTTTTACTGCACAAATTCCCTTTGTATCATATGTTATATGCATATTATTCTCCTCCTAATATAATACTTATTTGCTTTTTATATTATTTTATCAAATATACCTCATAAAGTCTATACAGAAACATATGATATTTTTCATATTGCACTATTTGCAGATATAAAAAATGTAATAAAAAATATCACTGCTGCTATCAAAACAATAGAAGCACCTGCTGACGTTCCCCATTCATAAGAAAATAACAAACCACCCAAACAAGCAATCCATGCAATAAACATTGTAATAATATGATAGCTTTTTGCATTTCTGGAAATATTTCTTGCTGCTGCTGCTGGTAGTATTAAAAGGGAATTGATTGTCAATATTCCTAACCACTTTATTGAAATCATAACAGTAATTGCTACCAATATTACAAATACATTTTCTGTAAAAACAGCATTGATGCCCCTGCTTACAGCAAAAGAACGATTTATACTCACAAGAAGTAAATCATTATACAACAATATCCATACAATATAGCAAATAATTAATGTTATAATAATCAAATATAAATCTTTTTGTGTAATTGTCAATATATCTCCTATTAAATAATAAGAATATTTTGCAAAACCTCCCTGTTGTGATAATATGACAATACCTAAAGCCATAGCAGTAGAAGAAAATACACTAATAATACTATCAGAAGAAAGTCTATCAGCACATTTCACTTTTGTAATGGCAATACTTAGAAATATACCAAATGCAATCATACAAAGTAATGGTTCTCTTAATCCTAATACTGCTCCGATACCGATTCCTGTTAAAGCACTATGTCCTAATGCATCAGAAAAAAAAGCCATATTATTGTTTACTGCCATAGTGCCAAGCAATGCAAACAAAGGTGCTAAAAATAGTACCGCTAATAAAGCATTTTTCATAAAATCATACTGCAAAAATGAAAAGGGGATTTTTTCCAATAACTCATATATTAATTCCATATTTTTTCCTCCCCTGCAAAATATCCAAATGTCTGTTGAAATGCTTTTGTTTGAAAAACATCTTCTGCATCCCCCTGCTCTGCAACTGTTTTATCTAACAATACTACTTTATCCGCATAACGGCGTATTAAAGCCAAATCATGAGAGACAAGAAGTACAGCAATATGATATGTGTTTCTTAAATAGGTTACTTTTTTATAAAATAAATCCAGCCCTGTAGCATCTACACCAGAAACAGGTTCATCTAATATCAACAAATCTGGCATAGGTTCTATTGCCATTGTGAGTAATACTCTTTGTAGTTCTCCTCCAGATAAATCCCCTAATTTTCTATCTAAAATATGTTCGCAATCCATTTCCTGCAATCTATTTTTTAAATTTTGTTTTTGTTGTTTAGAATATCCCAGCCAAACTGGTTTTTTTGTTTTTGTTGCCATCATAAAATCTGCTACGCTGACAGGCATACTCTTATCAAAAAGGAGTTGCTGAGGTACATATCCTATTATAATATTTTTCATTTCTTTTCCATCATGTTTTTCATAATGAATTTTTCCAGTGTATTTTTTTTCTCCCAATATTGCTTTTAGTAGTGTTGTTTTTCCTGCACCATTTCTTCCAATTAAAGCAGTAAGCTGTCCACAATGAAACTCCAAATTCACATTATCTAACAATATATCTTTTCTGCTTTTAACAGAAAGGTTTTCAATTTCTACACGACACAAACCGCAACTGTTATGAACATTCATTTTAATGCCTCCTGTATTATGCTTTCATTTTGCTTCATTGCCTGCAAATAAGCATCTTTTTCTAATGCTCCTGCTGTAATGGGATTTAATAGATATACCTTTCCCTCTACTTCTTTTGCTAACAGTTCTGCATAACTTTTTCCTTTATCATCAGCAGTAAAAAATATTGTAACATTCTCCTGTTTGATATGCTCTATCATTTCCGCTAATTCTTTTGCAGAAGGCGTTTTTTCTTCTTCTACAAATATCTGTTCTTGTACTGTAAATCCATATTCTTTTGCAATATAATCAAATCCTTCATGAAATATAACAGCTTTATTATTATCAAAATAATGTTGTTGATTTTGTTGGAATTCTTTTATATTTTGTCGAAATAGTTCTAAATTTTTAGTATATTGCTGTTTATGTGTACTATCCTTTTCACATAAAGCATTACAAATATTTTCTGCTTGTTTCAGTGCATTTTCAGAATATAACCAGATATGTCCATTGTATTCTTTTTCATCATGTTGTATCTGTTCATCATTATGATGATGGTGTTGTTGCATTTCAATCAGTGTGATTCCCATAGAAGTATCCACAACAGGCAAATTTTGATATTGTTCTTTTATACCTTCTAAAAAAGATTCTATTCCAGCACCATTCACAAGCAATAAATCTGCTTTTTCCAGTGCTTTTCTATCCTTTGTTGTAATTTGATAATCATGCAAACAACCCGTTTGAGGCTGTGCCATATTTTGCAGTGTAATGCCTTCTACACCATCTGTTATATTTTTTGCTAATACATAAATAGGATAAAATGATGTAACTATTGTGATTGTTTTTTGCTGTTCTGATATTTTTTGCTGTGTACACCCTATTAGCATAAGCAAAACACAAAACACTATTATAATGTATTTTTTCATGTTTTCCTCCATAAAATATGAATGTGATTTTTGTTTATTTTATACGTAAGCATTTTTATTGTCAATGTTCTTTTCATTGTGATATAATAACATCAATCATCATTGTGTGAATCCTATCTACATATATTAACATTATTGATAAAAAAATTGTATAAAAAACTTTACTTGTTAAGGCAATTTTTTATATTTTACATTCATTTAGAAAGGAGAGAATATTCTGAAAAAACTAACTGAATCATTTTACAAAAGGGATACACTCACTGTTGCAAAAGAACTAATTGGAAAATATATTTGTCATATTATAAATAATGAACAACTTATCTGTCGTATTACAGAAACAGAAGCATATACTGGAATACATGATAAAGCGTGTCATGCTTATGGTGATCGTCGTACAGAACGTACAGAGGCACTTTATTTATCTGGCGGTCATTCTTATGTTTTTTTAATTTATGGTATGCACTATTGTATGAATGTCGTAACAGAACAGCAAGGTACTCCTTGTGCTGTATTATTAAGAGGAGGACAAGCCATTTCTCCATTAGACAGCCTCTCACAGCAAAGATATGGAAAAAATTACAACAGTCTTACTACTTATCAAAAAAAGAATTTTTCAAATGGTCCTGCTAAATTAGCAAAAGCACTCGCTATTACAAAAGAGCAAAATAAGTGTAGTTTACTTCAAAATGATTTTTTTATATTTGAAAAAGAAAAAGAGGCGCCTCCTATTATTTCTACCAGTCCTCGTATTAATATTGATTATGCAGAAGAATATACTTTAAAACCATGGCGCTTTTTTGAATCTGTATCATCATAATAAATTACTTTTTATTTATGGAGGTTTCATCATGTTTAGAACAATGAGACGTAAAAATCAAGCATTATCACAACAAGAAAACATTGCTATACTACAAAAAGCAACATCAGGCACACTTGCATTATTAGGTGATAACAACTATACTTATGCTGTTCCTCTTAGTTATGTATATCATAACAATAAAATTTTTTTCCATTGTGCTAAAACAGGGCATAAAATAGATGCAATTAAAAAACATAATAAAGTATCATTTTGTATAATTGAACAAGATAATATTATACCTGAAAAGTATACCACTTATTTTAAAAGTGTGATTGTATTTGGAACAGTACACATATTAGAAAATGAATCAGAAAAACGGACTGCTATTGAAATACTTGCTGAAAAATATTCTCCTCATCAAAAAGAGGGACGTTTAAAAGAAATTGATAGAGAATTGAAACAGCTTTGTATGATAGAACTTAATATTGAACATATCAGTGGCAAACAAGCAATCGAATTAGCAAAACAAAATACACAATAAAAATCTATATATCAATACAACAAAAAGCGACAAATATAATTTGTCGCTTTTTTATATTCATTATTCTACTGTAACAGATTTTGCTAAATTTCTTGGCTTATCTACATCACAGCCTCTTTCTACTGCAATATAATATGACAGTAATTGCATAGGAACTACTGTTGCAGATGCTGTAAACATTTCGCTTGTTTTTGGTATATAAAACACCTCATCTGCTACTTTTTCAATACTTGTGCTTCCTTCGGTGGCAATCGCTACCACTTTTGCACCTCTTGCTTTTACTTCTTTGATATTACTAATTAATTTTTCAAACAATGCTTGTTGTGTAGCCACAGCAACAACAAGTGTACCATATTCTATTAATGATATTGTACCATGTTTTAATTCTCCTGCTGCATATGCCTCACTATGAATGTAAGAAATTTCTTTCAATTTCAAAGAACCTTCCAAAGCTGCTGCATAGTCAATTCCTCTACCAATTACAAAAACATCTTTTGAATGTGCATATTGTTTTGCCAATACTTTTATTCTATCTTCAAATTCAAGCAGTTTTTGTACATCATCAGGTACTTTTTTCAATTTTTGAATATAATCTGTCATTTCTTGTTCTGTAATTGTTTTTCTTGCCTTTCCAAAATACAATGCTAATAAATACATAACAGATAATTGTGTGCTATATCCCTTTGTGGTAGCAACAGCAATTTCAGGACCAGCCCATGTATAAATAACATCATCACTTTCTCTTGCAATAGAACTTCCTACTACATTTACAATAGAAAGTACTCTTACACCATGTTTTTTTGCTTCTCTTAATGCGGCAAGTGTATCTGCTGTTTCTCCAGACTGACTTACAATAATGCATAAATCATTTTTTTGTAATATAGGTTGGCGATATCTAAATTCAGACGCCAAATCTACTTCAACAGGAATTCTTGATAATTTTTCTATAATATATTTTCCCACAATAGAAGCGTGCCAAGCACTGCCACAAGCAACAATGTGTATTCTGTTAATATTATTTACTTGTTCTGCTGTCAATTCAATTTGATCTAATTGTATTTCATTTTCTTTTATTCTTGGCAATATTGTTTTTCTTAAACCTTCAGGCTGTTCCATAATTTCTTTCATCATAAAATAGTCATAGCCATCTTTTTCTGCTGCGGAAACATCCCAAGTAACATGAAATATTTCTTTTTTGATTTCATTTCTATTCAAATCAAAAAGTTGTATACTATCCTTTTTTAATAAAACAATTTCGTTATCTTCCAATAAATAATAATCTCTTGTATATTCCAAAAGTGCTGGAATATCAGAAGCAATATAATTTTCATTTTGTCCTATCCCTACAAGCAAAGGACTATCTTTTCTTACTGCAACAATTTCGTCAGGATGTTCACTACAAAGTACACCCAAAGCATAAGCACCTCTTATTTTATCAATTACTTTTATCATAGTATCCACTAAGTCACCTTGATAATAATAATCAAAAAGTTGTGCTACAATTTCAGTATCCGTTTCAGAAACAAATTTTCTACCTTCTTGCTGTAAAAATAATTTTAATTCCATATAATTTTCAATAATGCCATTATGCACAATTGAAATTCTGCCGTTTTCACTGCTGTGGGGGTGACTATTTACATCGCTTGGTGCGCCGTGTGTTGCCCATCTTGTATGTCCAATACCTACACTCCCATGTATACTAGTGTCCATTTTTTCAATTTTCTGTTTTAAATCATGTAGTCTACCTTTTGTTTTTATTGTAAAAATATCGTCTTGATATACAGCAATACCTGCTGAATCGTATCCTCTGTATTCCAATTTTTCAAGTCCTTGCAGCAATACTGGTGCTGCCTCTTTCATTCCAATATATCCTACAATACCACACATAATTTTTTACCTCCAGTTATTTTATTTGTACGTTGTTTTCTTTTTGTATAAAAAGTCCTCTTTTTATTTTGTGGAAAACCTGCGTCCCTGTACAAATGGGCGAGAAGCATCCGCCGAATATTTCGATACTCTTCTTCCTCGTCAACTACCCTACATGAGTTCTGGCGCTTATGTATATTTCCTCCTTTTTATCAAAACGCTTGTAGGAAGCGTATAGCAAGTATATTACTATTATTCGCAATATTGTACCATACTTTATCATATTGGTAAAGCACTTTTCATTTGTATTTTGCATACTGATACTATATAAAATAATCATATCGTTTCATTCATAATGCTTTTTACTATATATATTCCCAATAAAAGTTATCCTATTACAATTATTACATAATAAAATTGACCAGATTGCCCTTTTTCGTTATAATCTATAATAAAATGAATATAAAACATCAATTACAAAGGAGCATAAACAATTATGGAAGAAAAAATGACAATCAAACTGCCTTTAATTCCATTAAGGGGTTTAACCGTATTTCCAGATATGACTACAAGCCTTCCTATTGGTCGTACAAAATCATTGGAGGCATTAGAATATGCAACAGAACATAAAATGCCTGTATTTTTAATTACACAAAAAGATGCTGCTGTGCAAGACCCTCAAAGACAAGATTTATATGATATTGGTACCATTGCAACAGTAAAACAAGTATTAAAACTTCCTGGTAATCTAAATCATGTGATTGTAGAAGGAGAAAAACGTGCAAAATTAATACAATGTGTATCAGATGAACAATGTGACTATGGTAATGTCATGGAAATTGAACAAGATTTTGAAGGTGATATCTCGCCTCAAGAAGATGCATTGATGCGTATAGCAATGGATTGTTTTGGAGAATATGTTACTGCTACAAGAAACAGAAATACTACTGAATTGCTTTTAGCTGCAACAGAAGCCGCAGAAGCAAAACAACCTGGAAAGTTAGCAGATGTAATTGCGGGTATATTAGACATTAATGAAGAACAAAAACAATATTTGTTAGAACTAGTAGCACCAGAGCAAAGACTACGTATGGTAATACAAACTGTAAATTATGAAATTGAAATACTAAAAATCAAAAAAAGTTTGGAAACAGATGTGCGCCAGAAAATGGACAAAACACAAAAAGATTACTTTTTAAAAGAAGAAATGAAAGTAATACAGCAAAAATTAGGAGATAAAGATGGTACAGAAGCAGATGCTGAAAAATTTCGTCAAGCATTAGAGCAAAAAAATCCTCCTCAAGAAGTAAAAGAAGCAGTGGAAAAAGAAATACAAAGAATGTTAAAAATTCCCGTTTCTTCTCCAGAATATAATGTATCAAGAAGTTATATTGAAACAGTACTTGCTTTACCATGGAATGAAAAAACAAAATCCAAATTTGATTTAAAAAGAGCAGAAAAAATATTAGAACAAGACCATTATGGCTTAAAAAAAGTAAAAGAAAGAATATTAGAGCATTTAGCTGTTAGAAAATTTGCTCCAAAAGGCAACAGCACAATACTTTGTCTTGTTGGACCACCTGGTGTAGGCAAAACATCTATTGCAAAATCCATTGCATCAGCATTAAATTTAAAATATGTTAGAATGTCATTAGGCGGTATCAGAGATGAAGCAGAAATTAGAGGACACCGCAAAACATATGTAGGTGCTATGCCAGGACGTATTATGTATAGCATGAAACAAGCTGGCACAATTAACCCTCTCATGCTTTTAGATGAAGTAGACAAATTAAATAAATCTTACAATGGTGACCCTGCGGCGGCATTATTAGAGGTATTAGATGGAGAGCAAAATAGTACTTTTCGTGACCATTATATTGAGTTGCCTTATGATTTATCACAAGTATTTTTTATATGCACAGCAAATACAGCAGATACCATACCTGCGCCCTTACGTGACAGAATGGAAATGATACAGCTTTCCAGTTATACATCACAAGAGAAAAAACATATTGCACTAGAACATCTTGTTGAAAAACAAAAAAAACGTCATGGTTTAAAGCCAAATCAGTTAACACTTTGCGATGGTGTAATAGATGATATTATAGAAAGTTATACAAAAGAGGCAGGTGTCAGACAATTAGAGCGTATGATTGGAACACTTTGTAGAAAAGCAGTCAAAATGATATTATCAAAAGAAAAAACAGAGGTAATGATATCACCTGAACAATTAGAGGATTACATTGGAGCAAAAAAATATCATACTGATAAAATCTATAATACTCCTCAAATAGGCATTGTAAGGGGACTTGCTTGGACGCAATTCGGTGGTGAAACATTATCAATAGAAGTGAATACCATGGCTGGAACAGGCAAATTTGAGCTTACAGGCAATATGGGAAAAGTAATGCAGGAATCTGCAAAGGCAGCAATGAGTTATATTCGTTCTCAATGTGAGCGTTTAAATGCAGATGATGATTTTTATAAAGAAAAAGATATCCATATACACATACCAGAGGGTGCCATACCAAAAGATGGTCCTTCTGCTGGTATTACTATGGCACTTGCCATGCTTTCTGCACTCACAAATGCAAAAATTAGAAATGATGTTGCTATGACAGGTGAAATTACATTACGTGGTAGAGTATTGCCTATAGGTGGATTAAAAGAAAAAATACTTGCTGGAAAAAAAGCAGGTATTGTAAAAATTATATTGCCTAAACAAAATGAAAGAGATTTAAAAGAAATAGAATCAGAAATTAAACAAGGTTTAGAATTTGTATTAGCGGAAACAATGGAAGATGTCATACAAAACGCTTTAGCAGAAGGAGAAAAAATATGGAAGTAAAAAAATCCTCTTTACAAGCTGTGGGAGTGAAATTTGAGCAATATCCTAATGATAATAAACCAGAAATTGCTTTTGTGGGAAAATCTAATGTAGGAAAATCTACACTCATTAATGCCATGTTAAATAGGAAATCATTGGCACGTACAAGCTCTCAGCCTGGAAAAACAAGGACAATTAATTTTTACAATGTTAATGACAGTATCTATATTGTGGATTTACCTGGATATGGCTATGCCAAAGCATCTAAAACAGATATTCAAAAATGGAGTGTTATGATTGAAAAATATCTTCAAAAAAGGGAATGTCTTTCAGGCATTATATTACTTATTGATATTCGCCATGAACCCAGCAAAAATGACATTATGATGTATGACTGGCTCAAACATTATGGTTATGACATTATTATTGCTGCAACAAAATCAGATAAATTAAATCGAAGTCAAATACCAAAACATCTAAGTATTATCAAAAAAACATTAAATTTATCTTCAGAAGATAAGTTGATAGCCTTTTCAGGTACAGCAAAAACAGGTGTGGCGGAACTTTGGGCAGAAATTGACAAATTGTTATGATAACAGACAAATAAACATATTAAAACGTATATTTGTTTGTGAAAGGGAAAATATATATTTTCCCTTTCACAAAAATTATTTTTATTATAGTAAAACTTTTTGCTTTTTAAGGAGTGTTTTTATGAAAAAGCGTATTTATTTGTCTGACACAAATAAAAAATTAGGCGGTGTATGTGGTGGTATTGCACAATTTTTTCACTTTGAACCATCTATTGTCAGAATTATATTTGTGCTTTTAGCATTATATTTTCGTATATATTTCATTATTATATATATTATACTTTGGGCTGTACTTCCTAAAGAACAATATTAAAAATATCATTGGTAACATATTCCTACATAAAACCGCAATATTGTGTCATACTAGAAATGTAATACAAATAAAATTGCATTTAAAGGAGGACATATTCTATGTCAGCAACAAATAAAACATCTAGTAATAAAATTAATGTGCCAGAAGCAAAGGCAGCTTTAGAACAATATAAGTTTGAAGTAGCAAATGAAATTGGTGTACCATTAAAAAAAGGCTACAACGGTGACTTGACTTCTGCACAAAATGGTTATGTAGGCGGTTATATGGTTAAAAAAATGATTGAAGCACAAGAAAAAGCAATGGCAGGTAAAACACAAGGCTAATATCATTGTAATCATTATAAAAAGTAAAACGGTTGATTTCTTTATGTTTATTAAAAAAATCAACCGTTTTTGTTTATCCATCAAAATATGAAAAAGGCTGTCGAAAATGCCGACAGCCTTAACAGGATATACCCTGCTTTTTCCAAAATTATTCAGCTTTTGGAGCGCCTACTGGACAAACACCAGCGCAAGAACCACAGTCAATACATTCTGCTTCTTTGATAGCGTAAACACCACCATCTTCGTAAATGCAGTTTGTTGGACATTCGCTCATGCAAGCACCACAGCCAATACATTCAGAACCAATTTTATGAGCCATTGAAAATACACCTCCTATCAAAATATACAATGCTATTTTATATCAAAAATAAATAATTAGCAAGTTATTTTTTAATTTTATACATAGTTTTTGTTAAAAATATCATATTTATGATATTCTACCCATTAATTGTATAAATATGGTAGGTATTCTGTTAAAACAGTATTAATCATTTTATAAAAAAGACGATATTATTAATGAAACAGTGTTTGTTATGTTTTAATATCATAGGTTTTGTTAACTTAATATGAAAATAAAAATACAGAAAAGACTTTTAAAAATACAGTCAAAAAAAGGCACACAAACAAAAGCGAATATCTGAAAAAATTTTTTAAAACAAAAACCAATGATTCGCTTGTTCCTGAGAATATAGAACACCTGCAACACAAGCAGGTGATTGGTCTGATAAAGAAGAATGACTGTGTATAAAATTATAATAAAACAAAAAATTTGAAATCATATCCATAGCAGAATCAAAACTATGAAATCCTTTTTTCGTTTTGTACCAAGCTTTAAAAGTTTTGTTGAAAGGTTCTAATACATTATTACTGCAATCATCAGCAAATGATGGATACCTATGATGTTTC
>CAJUNT010000029.1 GCA_910587735.1 uncultured Clostridia bacterium | reverse complement strand
TACTACTGGTCCAAATGAAGCGGAATAACTTCCTTTCATACCAAAAAAGTCACTATTTACTGCTGCTGTCGCACCAGTATCATTTACCATTTTTAAAAGTGTTTCTTTTAATCCATATTCTGTTTGAGATTCTATTGGTTGCAATGATAAATTTGGATCATTTAAGTCAATTTTTAAAACATGAATATCTTGCCAGCCTTCTTTTGCCAGTCTATGCTTTTTTTCATATGTAACACCTTTTGTAATGGTTTCTGTTGTCACTTGGTCATATAATATTTCTGCTGCAAATATTTGTATGTTCCATGCAGAACAAAACATAATACTTGCTAATACAATTGCTGTTATTTTTTTCATGAAAAAATGTTTTTTTCTCATGTGTAATACTCCTCCTTGTTGTCATTTCTTTTTATCTATAATGAACATATCCGCACTATTGTAACATAATTTTTACATTTTTTCATCTATATTCACAAAACTTTAATAAAATTGTAATAATTATGCAGATACACTATTTTTTTGTAGAATATTATAAAATATTTTTAAAACATAAAAAAAGGTACAGAGAAATCTGTACCTTTTTAAAAACATTTAGCAAAGCCCCAAACTAATCAATAGTGCTCTATTGATTTTTTGCATAACACAGCTATCTAAATGACAGACTTTTTCACGAAGTCTTTTTTTATCAATCGTTCTAATCTGCTCCAAAAGTATAACAGAGTCCTTTGCTAAATCATAATTTTGCGCTGATAATTCAATATGTGTTGGTAATTTTGCTTTATTAATTTGTGATGTAATAGCAGAACATATTACAGTTGGACTGTATTTATTTCCGGTATCATTTTGTACAATCAATACTGGTCTAATTCCACCTTGTTCACTGCCTACTACTGGGCTTAAATCTGCATAATAAATATCTCCTCTTCTTACAATCAATATGGCTCACTCTCCGCTGTTCATGGCTTGGATTACCGAGCCGTCAGGCGTTTTTACTATTTCTCATTTTTATTATGTACTATCACCGCCTGCTTTTCGGTATACTCAAAGTATGTCCCATAGACGGTGATTTTATACTTATTATCATTATTCTATAATTTGAAACAAACTGTCATCTAATTCCACATTATATTCAAATGTATGATAACTCAAGTGATATGTTTCATTTCCTTTACTGTCATAAATAATAAACTGTACTGGTTTTAATGTTTCATTATCTACCCATAGCTTTTCTGTTGCAGTATATTCATTTCCTCCTGGTATCACTGCCTCTAAAACAGTGCAACGACTTTCATCTAATGCCGCCGCCTCTACAGTAACTCCTTCTGACTGCATATAGTTTTTTAAAAACTGTCCTAAAAACAATTCATTTCTCTGTTGACTTTCAGGTACTTGTTTCACAATTTTAGAGGATACACGAGGATTAAACTGACATATTTTTTCTCCATCAAATACAGTATAATTTCCTGCAACCGTTTCTGGTGCTGTCAGTTCCAAACGATATTCTCCTGTTGATTTAAAATACTGATTGGTTTCATATGTATTATTGCCTTTGTTTGAAAAGCGTTCCATTGTAGCACTACATTGATAATTTTCCATTTCATTTAATTGTTTTTGTATTTTTTCCATTTCTGTCATTTGCGCTTGTTCTGTCATTTTATTACACCCTGCAAATGCTATGGAAAAACACGCAATACATAATGCACAGATTGCTTTTTTCATATCCTTTCTCTCCTTTATTCGTTCATTCTTTATTACTTTATGGAAACAGTAAAAAAAATATAACTGCAAATGCTATGTCCATAACATACAAAATTTTTTTATATTGAAAAACATTGATATGTATATGCGATATACACGATAATGCATTATTTACACTACTAAAATACACAAAATTATGTTTTTTTTCGCGCTTTTCTTTTAAAATCACCTTTTTTTTGATATAATACTACAATACTAACAATTATAAATTAGAATCATAATGATTTCTAAACAGAATAGGAGAATTGCTATGATAAATCATTCACCTTTTCAAAAAAATCATAAACAACTTTTAGAATTTTTTAGTAAAAGTTTCTTTGAAGTATATAACAACATGGATAAAGAAGTACAACCAACTTTATTAGAGGTTGCACCAATACTTTTCCGCAGATGGTATGTTTCTGCTTTAATTCCAGAAACAACATTATCTCCCTCTGTGGCTTTTCGCATTGATTTTTCAAAAAAACTTTCATCAGAAAACGTATATAGTTATATTATGACTTTAGATAAAACAGAGAATGAAAAACCAATATTTCAATACCATATTTTAGAATACTCTTTACAGAAACATCCATTTATAGAGGATTTAAAAATAATATTAAACTATTGCACACCAGACTGTGAATTATCAGAACAAGGAGAATTTTTAGAAAACGACCAAAAAACATTACTTCAACAAATTTCAAGAAAAGAACACTTTTATTTACACTATTTAACACTTATATTATGTAATATGGAACTTCTTGTTCCTTTAGCATCTATACACACAATACGTATACAGCCTAGCAAGTATGCAATAGAATTTTTTCAAAGCCCTCCAGAACGAATATTATTTCATATTGTAAAAGCTGTATTGGAAACAGCCTCTTATGAAATGTCAGAAGCGATAGGAGCTGACCCAGAATATTTTTCTGCTGATATATTTTTTGAATTTTTAAATAACAATATGGATACAGAGGATATATTTATAACTCTTTATAAAAGTATTGGTATTGACATTACACAAATATGGGAAATCCCTTCAGCAGAATGTTTTTCAGAAGAAGAAGCTGCTATTGCGTCATCATTCTTTTTTATGGGTATATTACTAGATAAATGGTTTTTAACACCATTAGGGGATTTTTTACAAATTATACAGCCAATTTATTATTTACCTTTTTATTTTGTCAGTACATTAAATCGCATTGCAAATCTAATTGTGGCAAAATTTCCTTTGCAGGCAGAATTGTATTCCCCTTGTTCTGTATATGATTTAACCGTAATAGGAGAAACAGTATTACAAGGTTTTGATATAAAGAAAGAAAAACAGCCATTGCCTGTTCATTTAGACTTTTATTATATATTAGAAGGTATTATCCGCCATGCTGAAAGTCACTTATTTGAAGATGTGCTTTCACAGCAAGATACAGATATTGCTGTATGCCCTATTAAAATTTCTATTGTCAATCATCCCGAACAATGGAAAATTATTGAAATGCTTGATAATGCCTCATTATATGATATATGTAGTGAAATTTGCTCTGTATTTGATTTCGTAAATATTTCTACTTACAGTGTGACAGCAGAACATAAAAACAGTTTTCCTTTCTTCCAAGGCAGTCCTTTAAAACACAAAAATCAAAAACCTTCTCCTTTTTTACCTTCTTCTTTTTCATCGGGGGATATTCTTTATTTTACACCAGAAAAAGATATCAACAAACAATTAAAATTAGAGTTTTTGCCAAAACAAAAGCAAATTCCTTTTATATTATATCCACGGTTGAGAAAACAAAGCTCAGAAATAAAATCAGAATCATTTGACATTAATTAAGAAAGAAGGCAATGAAAAATTATGAGTACATTAATCCATCAACATGGCGGAGATTTAGACGCCATACAAAAACAATATCATATACCTAAAAATGAAATTATAGATTTTAGTGGAAATATCAATCCTTTAGGATTTCCTAGTAGTGTAAAAAAATGTTTATCAGAAAATTTAGATATTCTTTCTGTATATCCTGACAAAAATTATATTGCATTAAAAAAAGCAATTAGTAACTATACTGGTGCAGATATCAATCATATTGTAGTAGGAAATGGTTCTACAGAATTGATTTCTACATTTATTAAAAATTGTCATGCAAAAAAAACATTAATTTTAGGTCCTGCGTATTCTGAATATGAAAGAGAGGCATCACTTTGTGGCAGTGATTACAATTATACTGCTTTAGAAGAAAAAGAAAATTTTTGTTTTCATACAGAAAAATTATTAACTGCATTGACTCCAGAAATTGGACTTTTTATATTTTGCAATCCCAATAATCCTACTGGAACAATCGCCACAATTTCTGATATTCAAAAAATATTAGAGCATTGTCAAAAATATCATATTTCCGTTATGATAGATGAAACATATATGGAATTTTGTCAAAATTTAGAGCAGTGCTGTGCTATTTCACTGGTAAAGCAATTTGATAATTTATTTGTTATTCGTGGTACATCAAAATTTTTTGCAGCTCCAGGACTGCGTTTAGGTTATGGCATTTCAAGCAATACTACATTTTTAGAAACATTAAAACAAAATCAAGACCCTTGGAGTGTAAACAGTATTGCAGCTTTTGCAGGAGAATTACTTTTTTCTGATAAAAAATTTATAGAGCAAACAAAAGAATTGATATTCTCAGAAAGAAATCGTTGTATATCTATATTAAAAACATGGAAAAATATTACCGTTTATCATTCCAGTTCTAATTTTATATTACTGAAATTGAAAACAAATATGATTGATTCTCATACATTATTTGAGAAATTGATACAAAAAAAATTATTAATTAGAGATGCCTCCAGTTTTACATTTTTAGATGATACTTTTTTACGTTTTTGTATTCGTATGCCTGAACAAAATACCAAATTGCTTGAAGAATTAAAAATATTGATAGAATAATAATATTAAAAATGGTAAAAAGTTTTTTCATAATTTTTAAAAAATGCAGCATATTAATCACCATGTTAATAAAATGAAAGGGGGCAAAAAATTGCATCACATGATTACAGAAACGGAATTGTCACAACAATTATATGACATTAAAAAAGCGTTATATGAATCAAAACAAAAATGGAATAATATTGTTTTTTTTAATCAAGAATCCCTCTTTTTATACCTTAATCAATTATATTGTGCAAATGGTGAAACTATAGGCGATATATTAAATAAACTAGAGCAATGTATTCCTTTTGCATTAACAGATGATAGTTTTTCACTTTTTCTTTCTTCCTCTCAAGCGGACAACTTGCAAAAAATGGAAGCATTAAGACGTGGTTTTATAGAAAGCTGTAAAAAAGATTTTTTATTTCATTTATATTTTATTAATGATGAAATACAATGGGAACATATATTAAAAACCTGTGAAGAATTACGAAAAAAAAATCGTATGATATTTTCTGAGAAAAGAAAGGAACAAATATGATTTATGCTGATGGGAAACGTTATTATAGTTTAAATTATGCTTATAGAGAGCGATTTCATAAAAAAACTGTTAAAATATCATTAGACGGTGGATTCACTTGCCCAAATCGTGATGGTACACTAGATACAAGAGGCTGTATATTTTGCAGTGCAAAAGGCTCTGGAGATTTTACAGCAAAAGGGAATACCATTGTTGAACAAATAGAAAATGGCAAAAAGTTACAAAAATGGCAGGGACAATCTCCCTGCTATATTGCCTATTTTCAATCATTTACAAATACATATGCACCTGTTTTAAAATTAAAATCTCTTTATGAGCAGGCACTGTCTTGTAATGATATTGTTGGTATTTCCATCGCTACACGCCCTGATTGTTTGGGAGAAGATATACTTTTCCTTTTACATGAAATCAATCAAAAAACGTATTTATGTGTAGAATTAGGATTACAGACAATACATGATTTTTCTATCAAATTCATTCGTCGTGGTTATCAAAATGATGTATTTGAAAAAGCTGTTTATCAGCTTTCTCAATATAATATAGAAATTGTAGTACACATTATATTAGGACTACCTCATGAAACAAAACAGCATATGCTTTCTACCATACATTATATTAACCAACTTCCTATAAATGGTGTAAAACTTCAACTGCTCTATGTGCTGAAAGATACGGATTTAGCAGAATATTATCATAGTGGCTATTTCAGCACATTATCGCTCACAGAGTATGTAGATATTGTTTGCGATTGCATAGAATATTTACGCCCTGATATTGTAATACATAGATTAACAGGTGATGGAGATAGCGAAAAATTAATTGCACCTTTATGGAGCAAACAAAAAAGACTTGTATTAAATACCATACATAAAACACTAAAACAAAGAAATTCTTTTCAAGGAAAAAAATATCAATCTAATGAAAAATAATACTACTTTCTTTTTTTATTTGATTTGTATAACAATATTGATATAAATATATTTTATCATTGTAAAAAATGGTTGTTTCTATTGTCTTTTTCATATATACTAAATTTATATTACAAATTTTGAAAGGAAGTGGGCAGTAAATGGACTATTCCGTCAGCCGATTAGCAGAAAATAAGCTGATTATACTATATCTGGTTGAAAAAATGGGTCTTGCCCTTTCAAACAGTGAAATTTGTCAGTTCTCATTAGAAAAAAATTATATGGATTATTTTTCTGTACAGCAATATCTTTCGGAGTTAGTGGAAGCGCATTTGCTGAAAAAAAATAAACATAAAAATCATACTCGTTACACACTGACAACAGAGGGAAAAGAAATTATAAATTATTTTATACAACATATTGCAGAAAATACAAAACAAGAAATTGATACTTATGTACAACAAAATAAAAAGCGCATACACACAGAGCATGAAGTGACAGCACGTTATTTTTTAGAATCAAATAACGGATATGATTACATTGTAAAATGTAGTTTGTGTGATAATGATGGTACCAATCTTATGGAAATCAGTGTACCAGTTGCTACAAAAGAACAAGCACAAATCATTTGCAACAACTGGAAAAATAATGTCAGTCGTTTATATGGAACAATATTCAGCGCACTTGTCAGCAATGGTAAATAATATTTTCTATGCAAATTTAACTGCTTTATAGAAAAACACCCAATGATTTTTATAAAAATCATTGGGTGTTTTTTTCAAAAATATTATTCACAATGCTATTTTATTTCAATTTAAAAGAACTCTTTAATGATACAATACGATTAAATACAAAATGTTCTTTTGTGGTATCTTTTGTATCTACACAGAAATAACCATTTCTCATAAATTGATATTTATCACCTGGTTTTGCTTCTTCTATAGCAGGCTCTATATAACAATTTTCTATTACTTCTAATGAATTTTCATTCATTATCATTTCGCCGTTTTCACTTTCTGGATTATCCAGCATCATATAATCATATAATCTTGCTGTTGCTTTCACACAATGGTCAGCACTTACCCAGTGTAATGTACCTTTTACTTTTCTGCCTGTAAAACCACTTCCGCTTTTTGTTTCTGGGTCATATGTGCAATGTACCTCTGTAATATTTCCATTTTTATCTTTTATTACATCAGTACAAGTTACAAAATAAGCACCTTTCAGGCGAACTTCTTTTCCAGGAGCAAGTCTGAAAAATTTTTTAACAGGTTCCTCCATAAAATCTTCTTGTTCAATATAAAGATTTTTTGTAAAAGGAACTTGTCTTGTTCCTAACTGTTCATTTTCTGGATTATTTTCTATATCCATCAATTCAATTTGTCCTTCTGGATAATTTGTAATCACTAATTTTAATGGGTGCAATACTGCCATAACCACTTTTGCTTTTGCTTTTAAATCATCTCTAATACAGTATTCCAATAAGCCACTATCTACAACACTATTTGCTTTTGAAACACCTATTCTTTCACAAAAATCTCTTATAGACTCTGGTGTAAATCCTCTGCGACGTAAACCAGATATAGTAGGCATACGAGGGTCGTCCCAACCATCAACAAGTCCTTCTTCTACCAATGCTCTTAATTTTCTTTTGCTCATAACTGTATTCGTTAAACCTAAACGAGCAAATTCAATTTGTCTTGGTGGATTTTTAGTATATCCTGCCTCTTTTACTACCCAGTCATAAAGCGGTCTATGGTCTTCAAATTCCATAGTACATATAGAATGTGTAATACCTTCAATAGCATCTTCTAAAGGGTGAGCAAAGTCATACATAGGATAAATACACCATGCATCTCCTGTTGTATGATGTGTTGCATGAGCAATTCTATATAATACAGGGTCTCTCATATTGATATTAGGAGAAGACATATCAATTTTTGCTCTTAATGTTTTTGCTCCGTCTGGAAATTCTCCTTTTCTCATTCTTTCAAATAAATCCAAATTTTCTTCTATATTTCTGTTGCGATAAGGGCTTTCTTTTCCTGGTGTATTTAGAGTACCTCTGTATTCTCTCATTTCTTCTGCACTTAAATCACATACAAATGCTTTACCTTCTTTTATGAGTTTCACTGCAACTTCATAATATTTTTCAAAATAACTGGAAGCAAAATAAAGTCTGTCCTCCCAGTCAAAACCTAACCATTTCACATCTTCTTTAATAGATTCTACATATTCTGTATCTTCTTTTGTAGGGTTTGTATCATCAAAACGAAGATTGCATTTTCCGCCATATAATTTTGCCATGCCAAAATTTAAGCAAATTGATTTCGCATGTCCAATATGAAGATAGCCATTGGGTTCAGGAGGAAAACGGGTATGTATTTTATTTAATTTTCCTTCCAAATCCTCCTGCACATAGCTATGTATAAAGTTACCTGTGTTGCTTAAAGCATTTTCTTTTTTTTCTTCCATAAAAAAATACCTCCTATATTTTCATAACATATTGTGTTATCATTATAATACCCATTTATTTCCAATTTAAACAATAATTTTATATTTTATTATAATATAGTGTTTTGCTCAAGGCAATACTTTTACTGTCTATATTTGCTGAAATATGTTGTATTTTCTGTTAACCAATTTCTAAAATGTTTATCTACAATTTGCACACCACTATCATTCAAATGAGCATCGTCTCTAAAATTATCATTTGTCAACATAGGTGTTTGTTGATTCACAATATTATAATCAATATAATTTGCTCCGATTTGTTTTGCTAATTTTGCCACTTTATTATGAATCATATCATAATTTTTAATATATTCCATAGAAACTAATGCAATAGGTGCTGTTACTAAAACAAGCTCACTACCATTTTCACGGCATAACTCTGCAATTTTTTTAACATAACTAGATTGTGTATCATCTAGTTCCCAATACCTACCATCTAATGATTTAAACTGATTCGTTTCGTTATATTCTCCTGGAAGCATACCCATATTGCAGTATACATACCCCTTTGAACGATAATATTCTTCTCCTTTTTGATATTCTATTTTTTTATTTTTCAATCCATATTTTTCCTCTAATTTTTTTTCTATTTGATTCGCCTCATAAGCAAAATAATCTTGTTGAAATCTCATAGGTAATAAATAATATTTCACTTTTTCTCCTAATGGAAATACTTTTTTAATATACTCCTTTTTTAACTTCTCATTTTGAAGTACTTCAAAAAAAGAATTTGCCTGTTTCATTTCAAAAGTATCGTCCAATACGTCCCAATATATTTCAAGTACAACTACATCTGGCTTTTGTGTATGATAGATTTCTCTTAATTCATAATAACTTGTATCTAAATGCTGTAAAGGTGTACCCATTTGATAACTATATATATTAAAATAGCTATCAAAATTTTCGGGGTCAAATGTACAGTAAGAATGTGATGAACCTATAAAAACCATATTCAAGCTATTTTTAGGTAAATTATAAAAATCTTCAAAACGCTTTTGTGTAAAAGCATTTATAACATTATGACTTGCTGCTTTTTGGTAGCGAAAACCAACTTGTTGAAATAATATCAATACACAAAATGCATAAATGATAATACTGATAATACATTTTAAATTAGAAACGAACTTTTTTTTCATATAGAAAAGCTCCTTTATTGTTTTCTGTAATCTATATTATTTTTTTCATTAAATTTTCTTTAAAATTGAAAATAAATAAATTCTCCTGAATTGCTGAAAACACCATTAGAAAGTACCCAAACACTCACAAAAACATAAAAAGCCATACGAACAACACAATTTCTTTTTTCTATACCATCTATTACATGATATTTTCCTGTTGCAATTTCTGCAAACATTAAAAATAAAATAGATAGTACAATTACAATCAATTCATATAAATTGATACCCATACTTGTAATAATTTCATAGATGTATTGTATGCTTGTCCATTGCCCTACATCATCTAATAAATGCCTAAAAATATAAATAGCATCTGTTATAGTGTTTGCTCTGAATATAATTAAGCTGATAGAAAAAAGTAAAAATGTTGTGATAATACTACAAAAATTCCAAATAACATTATGCTCTAAATGGAGTACACGTATTATCCTTTTCATTACTTTTTCTGTTAATACACCCATTACCAAATAAATACCATGCAAAGCACCCCATATTGCAAATGTCCAGTTTGCACCATGCCAAATACCGCTTACAAAAAATGTAATAAACAAATTAATACATTTTCTTATTATTCCTTTTCTATTTCCCCCTAAAGGAATATAAATATAATCCATAAACCATGTAGACAATGAAACGTGCCATCTTCTCCAAAGTTCTTTTATACTTTTTGAAAGATATGGCTTATCAAAATTGTGTATCAAATCAAACCCTAGCACTTTAGCACTTCCTAATGCAATATTGGAATATCCGCTAAAATCACAATATATTTGAAATGCAAATAATATTGTTGCAAATACAAAATAAAAGCCATTATAACTTCCTACATTATTGTATATTGTATTGACAGCAGTAGAAGCTCTATCTGCAATAACAATTTTTTTAAAAAATCCCCAAAGCATCCATTTTAATCCTATTAAAACATTTTGTTTATAAAATTTATGCCTTTTATAAAATTGAGGTAATAAGTTACTGCTTCTTTCAATAGGTCCTGCTACTAGCTGTGGAAAAAATGTAATAAAAAGTGAAAATATACCATAATGTCTAACTGGTTTTATTTTATTTCTATAAACGTCTATACTATAACTGGTAGCTTGAAATGTATAAAATGATATACCCATAGGTAGTATTATATCAAAATCTTTTGCAGGATATTGTTCTAAAAACATTTTTGCTTTTGCAAATGCTTCCTCTTTTCCTAAACTATTGTAATACCATTCTATAAATTTAGAACAAACAGCCATAATTGTTTCATTTACAAATACAGAATATTTAAATAAAAACAATAAACTAAAATTAATCATCAGTGTTATAATTAAATATTTTTTTCTTTTTTTATTATTTTTTTCTCTATACATAATCAAAGAAAAAATATAATTTATAAATGTTGAAAATACAATTAACAATATAAATATAATTTGTTTAGGACGCCAACAAATGTAAAAATAATAACTGGCAATTAAAAGAAGTATCCAACGGAATTTATGGGGTGACATATAATATAATATTACCACAGCAATAAAAAATAATATAAAATGAAAGGAATTAAATAACATATTGCACCTCTAATACTATAAACAATCATAATTGATTTAATTTTTGAAGTATATTTTCAGCTTCTTTTTTAATATAAGGTATTTGTGTATTGTCAAATATATATTTTAATAATTTTTCTGCCTCTGTGATTTCATTATCTGCAATTTTTTCTTTTGCCCATAATACTTGTGCAGATTGTTTTTCCATAGATTTTGCTGTTTCTTCTTTTATAATATTTTCTAAATATGTAAAGCCTTGTTCTCTTTTTCCCAATGCAAAACTCCATAATGCAAATGTTTCACCAAAACTATTTTTAAAATAGGGTAATTTTAAACCTTCTTTTAAAAAATCTTTATGACATTCCATTATAACACACGCTTTTTTTGTTTCCCCTGCCCAAAAGATATTTAAAGTTATATTATTGTAAAGCAACATTTGACTTCTTTTATCAATATTATTTACATCAATACATTCTAAATACGTATTTGCTTGTGCAAATTCCCCCTTTAATGTATATCCTATCGCCATGTTTATTGTTAGCATTGATTTTAAATATTTATCTTCTGTTTCATTTAATAATTTTTTCATGCCTATAATATAATTATCAATATCGCCTTTATCTAATTTTCGTAATAAAGCTCCCATTTTATGTGTTAATAGTTTCCTTTTTCTCATTTGATAAGGAATCATTATTATAATAAATACAATATAGGATATAATCAGCGTCATAAATAATGAACATTTAGATAAATGGAATACTCTCCCTACAATCATCATCAATGTACCTAATAATACACCAAAAAATAACACTCTAACAATTGTATTTTTCAAATTCATACTATACCTCCATATTTTTTATTGTTGATTTATTTATCATGATTACTGTTTTTCTTAAATAATAATTTTTACACATTTTATAAACTATTTTACCACATATACACTCTACATACAAACTGAAAAAATGTATTTATAAAATTATATTGTTTTTTATTGTAATATATTATCATTCATTGTAAAATAAAAGCGAATCATTTTTATACAGAAAGGATTGCTATTATGATTTCTTTTACAATACATGATACAAAAGAATTTATGCATTTACTATTAAAGCAAAATACATTTGATAATTTTTGCATTTATCGAATGGATATCACAACATTTGCTTTGTTTCAAATAGATGGTTATAAAAATAAAGCGTATTTTTCACCAGCAGAGCAAGAATTAATAACAGAAAATTATTGTTTTTGGAAAGAAATACGACATTATGCTTTTGAAATTATAAAAGGACAAAAATTACCCAAACAGATTAAAATCATATTTTCTATACCTCAAAATAAAACTGAAATGATTTGTGCTACTCCAGCAAATTATTTTCTGAATATTAGTTTTGAACATAATACAATTACCTGCACAACAGGCTGTTCTCTGCTAAAATTTTCTATGGACAAAACAGCAGAACATGAGTGGGATAAGTGGGTATTAGAACTATTTCAAAAGCTAAAAATTGCTATCATAACACAATAATATCAGCACTCATTTAAAGTGAGTGCTAATTTTTTATTGACATTTTCATTTTCAGTGTTACAATATTTTTTAGATACTATTTTATTTTTTATATTACTACTATGATTTGTGAAATATAAGGAGGCATATTTTCATGACACAAGAAAAAGGAAATCTTTCTATTAACAGTGAGAATTTTTTACCTATAATTAAAAAATGGCTTTATACAGATAAAGACATTTTTATTCGTGAACTGGTTTCAAATGGTTGCGATGCTGTTACAAAATTAAAAAAACTGTCTTCTATGGGAGAAGCAGATATTACGGAAGATGAAAAATTTGAAATCAACGTCACATTAGACGAACAGCAAAAAACACTTACTATTACAGATAATGGTATTGGTATGACAGCAGATGAAATCAAAAAATATATCAATCAAATTGCATTTTCTGGAGCAACAGATTTTTTACAGAAATTTCAAGAAAAAGCAGAAGAAGATAATGAAATTATTGGTCATTTTGGATTAGGCTTTTATTCTGCATTTATGGTAGCAGATAAAGTTGAAATTGATACACTATCTTACCAAAAAGATGCAGAAGCAGCAAAATGGATTTGTACAGGCGGTATTGATTATGAAATGGAACAAGGTACAAAAACAGAAAGAGGAACTTCTATTACATTATATTTAGGTGAAGATGGTAAGGAATTTTTAGAAGAAAGCACATTATATAATGCTTTGAAAAAATATTGTTCTTTTATGCCTGTACCAATATTCATACACATTGAAAAAGAAGAAGAACAAGAGGAAATGATAGAACAAGATACAGAAGAAAACAGCAACGTGATACATCTTTCACCAGAAGAAGCAAAAAAAATAGCGGAAGAGAAAAAGCAACAAGAACAAGAACCAAAACCATTAAACGAAACAAATCCTCTTTGGCAGAGACAGCCTAAAGATTGTACAGATGAAGATTACAAAACATTTTATCATCAAGTATTTATGGATATGAATGACCCATTATTTTGGATTCATTTGAATATGGATTATCCTTTCCGTTTAAAAGGAATATTGTATTTTCCAAAATTGGTCCAACAAATGGATATTACAGATGGCGAAATTAAATTATATTCTAATCAAGTATATATTGCTGACAATATCAAAGAAGTTGTTCCTGAATTTCTTTTACTTTTAAAAGGTGTTATGGATTGTCCTGATTTACCTTTAAATGTTTCCAGAAGTGCATTACAAAATGATGGTTATGCTCAAAAAATGTCAAATTATATTACTAAAAAAGTTGCAGATAAATTAAATCAATTATTTAAAAATGAAAGAGAACAATATGAAAGCTTCTGGGATAACATCAGTATATTTATTAAATTCGGCTGTATGAAAGAAGAAAAACTTTATGATAAAATAAAGGATTCTTTACTTTTAAAAACAACAGATGGTGTTTATGAAACAGTAAGCGAATATTTAGAAAAAAATAAAGAAAAACACGAAAATAAAATATTTTTTGTATCTGATGAAAATCAACAAGCACAATATATACGTCTTTTTAAAGAGCAAGGACTAGAGGCAGCAATACTTTCTTCTCCTATTGATAAACCTTTTGTTTCATTTTTAGAATATAAAAATGCTGGTGTAAAAATACAAAGAATTGACGCAGATATCAGTGATACATTACAGCAAAAAGAGCAGGAAAAAGATGAAGAAACACAAAAAGCAGAACAAACACAAAATGAAGAACTGCAAAATCTTTTCAGAGGCATATTGAACAGCGAAACACTTAAAGTAAAAGCAGAGCCTCTAAAAGCAGAACAGGTTTCTGGCATGATTGTATTAACAGAAGAATCTCGTAGAATGCTTGAAATGAAAGAAGCATACGGAGAAAATGAACAAATGAAAATGCTTTTTGCTACAGCAACACCAGATGAAACACTTGTATTAAATAGCAATAACAAACTTGTAAAATTGATATGCAAATGGAAACAAAATGCTGATAAAAAAGAGGATTTAGAATTGATTTGTCGTCAAGTATATGATTTGGCACTTATGAGCCATAAAACATTATCTTCTGAAGAAATGACAGCATTTATTGACAGAAGTAATTTACTTTTGGAAAAACTTGCTTGTCTTAAAGATTAATTTTTCACAAAAAATTCTATTTTATTACAACAAGTATTAGTATTTTTATAATTTTATATTGTTTTTTATCAGATTAATACAAATTACAATATTGTTAGACTCTTTACACCTCCTATTTTCGATGATATACTACAAATATATCAAAATTTAGGAGGTTTTTACATGGAAAAAATATATCAAGGTAAAACAAAAGATGTATACAAATTGGATAATGGCAACTTTCAGCTTGTGTTTAAAGATGATGTAACAGGCGAAAATGGTGTATTTGACCCAGGTGCAAACACTGTAGGATTATCTATTGAAGGTATTGGACGTGAAAATTTAAAAACAAGTGTTTATTTTTTTGAAATATTAAAACAATCTGGTGTAAAAACACACTATGTCAGTGCTGATGTTAATGCATCTACTATGGAAGTACTTCCTGCAAAAGTATTTGGTAAAGGATTAGAAATTATATGCCGTTTTAAGGCAACAGGCAGCTTTATACGTCGTTATGGAAATTATATTGAAGATGGTACACCTTTAGATGCTTATGTTGAAGTAACATGCAAAGATGATGGCAGAGGTGACCCACTCATCACAAAAGAAGGATTGGATGCATTAAACATTATGACACCTGCTCAATTTGATGCTATTGTTACAGAAACAAAACAAATCTGCACAATCATTAAAGATACATTATCCAAAAAAGGCTTAGACCTTTATGATATCAAATTAGAATTCGGTTACTATAATGATGAAGTCATATTAATTGATGAAATTGCATCAGGTAATATGCGTGTATATAAAGATGGTGTTATTGTAGATCCTATTGACTTAACAAAAATGATATTAGCTTAATTCACAAAATACATTATTTACAAGGATATGTTGTCGTATGAATCAATACAGTTTAGATATAGATTCTATATCATGGCATAGAATCATTACAACTTATGGTACAGCAAAAGAATTTCCACAATATTTTAAAATATTATGGGATATGGATAACAGTACACAAGTAAAAAATGCACTGTCTGAAATAATATCAAATGTAGAACATCAAAGCACACTTTTGCCTGTAACACCATTTGCTACTGTTTTTTTAGTTGATATATTAAAACATACCTATCAAGAAATGGATAATCATGCTATTGCAGTTTTTATTGTAAAAGAAATACTTTCATTTTTTGAAGTAATAGCAGAATGTTTTCATGATGCTTATGAAATGTTTTTTATAAAACAGCAGAATATTAAAATATTTTCCGATATCTATGATATACTATTGGAAGAATATTTACTTCCTAATGAATATAATGAAGAGGACGAAGATGCTCTTATAGAAGAAATTATGGAACTGTTTTCAGAAGAATTGGCTTACAATATTTATTATTATTCCTATCAAGCAATATTACAGTGCAAAGAATGGTTAAGTACTATAAAAAGTAATGCTTCTATTACACAAGAAATACAAACATTGTTATCATTATTATATTAAAAAAATCCCCTCTTTATTATTTATAGAGGGGATTTTTTTATCATTTTCAATATATTTATCAATAAAATGAATCAAAGCTATTTTTATATATATCTAAAAAAGAAAATAATAATGTTATTTCTTCTTGTAATTCCTTTTCACAATCTGGTTTCCACGCTCTTTGTTGTGCATATATCTGCCAATTATGTTTTACTGTACCAAATTGCAATTCTGTTTCTAAATAATCACAAGCATTTTTAAAATCTATCATAGCTTGTTCAAATGCTTTTTCTGTATCTATAAAAATGGTTCTGTTTAAAGCATTTATTCCAGTCTTATAGGCTTGTTTTGATTTAAAATAATTATTTATATTATCTGAACAATTATATTCTATAGCATTTTTATAAATATCACTTTTTTTATTTTCAAAAGCATATGTTGAAATAATAGGATAACAAAGTATTGCTAAAACAATAAATATAAAAAAAGTATAATAAACATTTTTTACTTTCATATCAAATTCCTCTTTTCATACACCTAATTTTTATACCTAATAATGTTAATAGTATTATTATAGTATATATAACAAGTATTATCAAGAGTACAAATCGTATTTATTTTAAAACTTACCAATTCATTTTTTGTTTAAATTCTTTTGTCCATGCTGTATCCCATTCGCTATATAAATAATAGTCTAAATCATAAATATTAATATAACTAAATTTTTTAAATTGTAATATCATACCTTCTGGCTGACCATATTCATCTACAAAATTTGTATATAAATCATCTCTGAGTGTATATTCTCTTTCAAGACTTCTTTTTCCTTCCACTATAATGATACCTTTAAACACATCATCTGTTAAAAAATAACTATAATATGTACCAGAAATTGTTACCATAATTTTTTTTTTAGAAACTTCATCAAAACAGTTTAAAGATTTTTCTATATTCGTTTTTTGAGGAATCGTATATCCTACAAAAATAAATATACAAAATATTGCTATTAAAATATATAATAGTCTTTTAAAATATTTCATTTTAACACCTTCTTTACTCAAAACTGTCACTTATACTTTAGCTTCATTCATATATTAAACTATAATAGTCTTTTTTTGTCAATCTTTTAATAACTTATGGGAGTGGCTAAATGCGCATTTAAAACATTGAGAATTTTGCTCTCTAAATAACGATATCATTGTGTTTGCAAAAGATAAAGTTCTTTATCAAACTTTCTTTTAAGAAAGTTTGCAGGGTGCTGAATGTCTGGTGGACACTCAGCACCGACCGAAGCGAAGCGTAGACCGGACAGCGTCTGCAAATAAAACAATATTCTTCTGTTAAAACATTGGAGCGTTGCTCCAAACCTCACTCGCTTCCCCCAAAGCGAGGCAAAACTTTTATGGAAAGCTTCGTTTTTCTTATGACAAACTAATAAAAAAGAACATGAATGTTTTGGAAAAAATATAAAATATAAATGAAATAGAATATTGGGTTGATAAAGGAAATATATAAAATTATTTTGACAAACTTAAAAAATGAATATTTAGAAAAACAATTTAAAAATAATAAAAAATAGAGCCAAATTAGAGCCACACACCATTTTTCGTGATGATATTTTTCTATTTCATTTTTTATTTTTATTACTATCCTCACAAATCACAAAAAAATAAAACCCCTGAAAGTCTTGTACTTTCAAGAGTTTTCCATTTTTACACAAATAATTTATTTACAAAATAAATATTACTCGGCAAACTCAAACAGAACTTAATTATTTCAGCTTAATTTCTGTATTATTTTTGCCGATATTTTCTCTCAATTCCATATTTTATTCTGACTTACTGATTTTTTATTGCCAAATTGTTGACATATATTTATTATAGCAAAATCAACAGATAAAGCAAGAATATTTTCAATAATTTATAATACTTTTTTAATAGTATGATACTAGTACCCTCATTTTTTCAATAACCAATATACTCCATAAGCTGGTATATTTATTTTATTCGTTTGTACTTTTATTTTAGAAATCAGTTCTATATATTCAACATCATCCTCATCAATACAAACAGTTTTGTCATATTCGCTAAAATTAAATAATGCTATTAGTTTTTCATTTTTATTTGCTCGAACGATTCCTAAAACGGATTTATTTCCTGTATGAATTGTCCATACATCTGCATTTGATGAAAATACAGAAAATTGTTTTCTAATTTCCGCTATGTTTTTTATACCTGAAAAAACTCTTCCCTGAATGCTTTTCTTTTCTATTTTTTTTAAAGCAAAATCCCATTGAAATTTACCACGATGGACATAGCGAGAATCTTCACAATGTCCTGCAACATTATGATAGGAATAATCATTTAGTTGTCCTATTTCATCACCGCTATAGATAACTGGTATTCCAGATTGAATTAACATATAAGCATGAAGCATAATATCAAGGCAAATTGCTTTTTCCAAATCTTTGTTATTTTTCTCATGTAATGCTTTTTCAATGCCACATAAAGAAGCAGTTGTTCCACATAAACGGGCATCTCCAGATTTTGGGTCAGCATTATACAATTCTCCTCTTGCAAAAGAATTTGGATATTTTCCTGTAAAAAATTCATTTAAGTATTTTTTATGGCTGACTTCACCTATTCCAAACTGCATTAACCAAGTATAGTCAAGTCCCCATCCAATATCATCATGACATCGTAAATAATTTAAAAATATACATTCTTTCGGTAAAGAATTTACAATATCCATTTGTTGTTTTAACAAACCTACATCTCTTGTTGCAACACTATTCCAAGTAGTAGCCATCGTGGTAACATTATATAACATATGACATTCTGGTTTTTCCATAGTGCCAAAGTAAGGAGTAACTTTATCTGGAGCCATTACGACTTCTCCCAACAACAATACACCTGGGCAAACAATTTCACATATCATTCTCATCATACGGACAATACTATGAACTTGTGACAAATTACGGCAATCTGTTCCTATTTGTTTCCAAATATAGGGAACTGCATCAATACGAATGACATCAATTCCTTTATTGATTAAATTCAAAACATTATCAATCATTTCATTCAATACAACAGGATTACGATAATTCAAATCCCACTGATAAGGATAAAATGTTGTCATCACATATTTATCAATTTCAGAAAGCCATGTAAAATTGCCTGGTGCAGTTGTAGGGAAAACTTGTGGGACAGTCTTTTCAAATTCTGATGGAATATCATAGTTATCATAAAAGAAATATCTATCTTGATATTCTTTTTCTCCTTTTTTCGCTCTCTTTGCCCATTCATGTTCTTCTGATGTATGGTTCATTACAAAATCTAAACAAATACTAATTCCTCTATTATGACACTCTTCAGATAGTTGCTCTAAATCTTCCATTTTTCCTAAATTCGGTTTTATTTTTCTAAAATCTGAAACTGCATATCCTCCATCATTTTTCTCCTTTGGAGTATCCAACAAGGGCATGAGATGAATATAGTTTACTCCACATTCTTCTATGTAATCTAATTTTTCTTTTACTCCAGATAAATTTTTGGCGAAAGCATCTACATACAACATCATACCTAGTAATTGATTCTCTTTGTACCAATTTGGATTTTTTTCTCTTTTTCTATCAATATTTTTTAGCTCTATTTTTCGCTTGTTATAATAATCATACATAGAATAACAAAGTTTTTCAAAAGCAGTCATATTATTTTGATATAATTCACAATACAACCATTTTAACTCATCATAATGTTTTAGGAATCTATCTTCATATTCCTTTGAATCAATATCTACTGTACATTTCATAACTTTTCTCCTTAAACAATGCTTTTTCTTAAAGGTAATCCATCACAATGTATCATAAAAATGATTAAATCAGTCCCATTCTTTTCAATTCATAATAAATACCATCCTTTTCTACACTTTCACAAACACTATCTGCAATTTCTTTCAATTCTTTACAAGAATTTCCCATAGCAACTGCTGTACCTGCACAAGTGAGCATTTGATAATCATTCATACTGTCGCCAAATGCCACTGTATCAGACATTTTTGCCCCATAGTACTTACAGACACGTTCTATACCTTCCCCTTTGTCCATACCTTTGCGGATAAGTTCTCCATTAAAAGAAACCGCATCTTTTTCATAAGGATGTATTACATAATGAAATCTATTTTCCAGATAAGGTTTTGTTTTCTCTACATCTTTCAAATCCATACAAATAAAACACACTTTATATGCCCCCATTTGGGAATATTTTGAATAGGGTTGTATACCAACACCTGTTTCTAATTCTTTTTTCATTCGTATAAATTCTGAATTTGTTTTGTTTGGAATGCCTTGTTTTACAAGTTGTTCCATTTCTAAATCCATATAAATACCATGAGGGTCTTCAATACGACAGTAAATACCAAATTTGTGGAGAATATCCATACATTCTTGTACACTTTCCTCTGGGAGAAGACTATCAAAAATTACATTTTCCTCTACTTCAATATGACTTCCAGCACTAGCAACAATGCCATCAAAACCTACTTCTAAAATATCTTGACTAATGATTGGCATATTACGTCCCGTACAAAGAAATACTTTATGTCCGTTTTTTCTTGCCGTTCTAACTGCCTCTATTGCTAATGGTGTTGGTTTTTCTAACGGGACAGTAAATGTCCCGTCAATATCTAAAAATATTATTTTTCTATTTTTCATATCTTATCACCTACTTTTGCTAAAGCTTCCATTCGTTTTATTTCTCCTGTTTTTAATCCTTCTACTGTTTGATATTCATAAGAATTTACGACAATAACAGGCGTTGTTACATTATATCCAGCTTCTTTGATTTTATCAATATCAAATGTCAGTAAAAGTTGTCCAGCTTTTACGCTATCTCCTTGTGCAACATGAACTGTATAATATTTTCCCTCTAATTCAACTGTATTTACTCCAACATGAATTAAGAGTTCTATACCATCTGCTGTTTTTAATCCAATAGCATGTTTTGTATCAACAACTGCTGTAACTTCTGCGTCACATGGTGCTACTAATTTTCCTTCACTAGGAACTACTGCCATTCCTTTTCCGAGTACTTCTGCTGCAAATGTATCATCTGGCACTTCTTTCATAGTAACTGCTTTTCCGGTAAGTGGGCTGTAAATTACATTTTTTTCAGTTACTGAAATTGTATCTTCTATCATTTCTTCTATTGTATTGCTTTCTTCTGTTGCATTTTGTTCTAATTCTTTATTAAAGCATTTCATATTAGACATAATATAGGTAAATAGAAATCCTCCAACAATAGAAATTGCTGTGCCAATTAAAAAGCTTAACATATTGTTAGGCTGAACACATACAAATCCAACGATGCCTGCTGTTCCTGGAGCAGTATTTAAAACATTCATTAATGTTACATATCCACCACCAAGAGCAGAACCAATCATTGCACCATAAAATGGGTATTTTAATTTCAGATTGACACCAAACATTGCTGGCTCTGTAATTCCCAGCATTGCTGATACACCAGAAGTAGCTGCAACACTTTTCATTTTTTTATCTTTTACCCGAAGCATTGCACAAACAGTTGCTCCACCTTGTGCTACATTATTACAGGATGCAATCGCAAGTAAAAAAGAACCTCCCGCAGATACCATTTGAATGTCAATCGGAAGCAGACTATGGTGCATACCTGTCATGGTAAGAGGAGAATAAAGGAAACCTAAAACCATACCTCCTATTACTCCTAATGTATCATGCATCCAAACAAAACTGTTTGTTAGCATATCGCCTGCTGTTCTCATTACTCCTCCTACTATGGTAAATATAATAAAACCTGTTATCATAACAGTAAGTAATGGTGTTAAAAGGTTATCTAAAATTTCCGGAATATGTTTATGTAATTTCTTTTCTACAAAAGAAAGAATATAAGAAGCTGCCAAAACCGGAAGTACCGTTCCCTGATAACCTACTTTTTCAATCGCTAAACCTAAAATGTTCCATACTGGAATATTACCTTCTGTTACTGCAGTACCATAAGCATAAGCATTCAATAAATCCCCAGATACCATAATCATACCGATTACTGCTCCAAGATATGGATTTCCACCAAACATTTTTGTTGCAGAAAATCCAATTAATATTGGTAAAAATGCATACGCTGCACTGGCAAAAGTATTAATCATTGCTGCAAAATCTGCTAATGCTGGATATGCCTCCACTAATGACTGACCTGCAAAAAATAAGCCATTTGCTGTTAATACATTATTTAATCCCATCATAAGACCGCTTGCAACCAACGCTGGAATTAATGGTACAAATACATCTGATAATGTTTTTACTAATCTTTACACAGGATTCATTTTTTGTGTTGCTGCTTGTTTTACATCGTTTTTGGACGACTCTGCAATTCCACCAGTTTCAATAAAACGTTTGTAAACTTCATTTACAGTGCCGCTACCGATGATGATTTGAAATTGACCACCATTTGCAAATTGACCTTTTACAAGGTCTACTTTTACTATCTCCTCTACATTTGCCTTTGCCTCATCTTTTAAAACCAATCGAAGTCTTGTTGCACAATGTGCTGCACTGATAATATTTTCTTTTCCTCCTACCAGCTTTAAAAGTTGTTCTGCCGTTTTCTGATAACGTTCTTCTTTTGTCATAGCTTTTTCCTCCCCTTATTTTATATTGTTACCTCGCAAATGATTGCCTCATATGGACGTAATTGCATTTGCTCTAAAGAAATCGTTGCTTGTTGCTCATAATTTGATAAGATTACTGTTCCTTTACCAGAATAAATAAATTGCGTTGGCTTTTCATAAAAATTACATATAATTATCCATTTTTTCCCTTTCCACTCTCTGATATATGCAAAAATAGATTTATCTTCTGGACAAAGCAATTCAAAAGTTCCATGAACGAATATATCATTTTGTTTTCGAAGTTTTATGAGTTTTTGATAATAATAAAAAATAGAGTTTTCATTTTCTAATTCCATTTCTGCATTAATTTGTGTGTAATTTGGATTTACAGGATACCAAGGAGTCCCTTTTGTAAATCCTGCTTCTCGACTAGTATTCCATTGCATAGGAGTTCTAGCATTGTCTCTTGCTTTTGCACAAAGAGATTTCATAATATCTTTTTCTGAATATCCTATCTGTTTTCTTTCATAATACAAATTGATTGCTTCTATATCTGCAAAATCTTCTATACTTGAAAAAGGATAATTTGTCATTCCAATTTCTTCTCCCTGATAAATATAAGGAGTGCCTTTCATACCATGTAATACTGTCGCCAACATCTTTGCAGATTCTACTCTATATTGTTTATCATTTCCCCATCGGGAAACAATTCTTGGAAGGTCATGACTATTCCAAAAAAGACTATTCCAACCTTTTCCTTCTAGTTCTTTTTGCCATTTTGCAAAAGTATGTTTTAAATAAATAAAATCAAGGGGTTTTAAATCCCATTTTTGTTTTCCTTCTATCTGATCAGCCTGCATTTGCTCAAATTGAAAAATCATATCCAATTCTTTTCGTTCTGGGTTGGAATATAATTTTCCAATTTCTGTATCTGCCCCCCAGCATTCTCCTACTGTTACCATATCTTTGTTACCGAATGTTTTTTGATTCATTTCTTGCAAATATTCATGAAGTTTTGGACCATTTTCTTTTATTTTTTGGTCGGGCACTTTTCCAATGATATCTATTACATCAAATCGGAATCCTTTTACTCCCATATCAATCCAGTAATTCATCATATTCCAGATTTCTGTTCGCATTTTTTCATTTTCCCAATTCAAATCTGGTTGTTTTTTATGATAAAAATGAAGATAATATTCTCCAGTTTCTTCCGAATACTCCCAAGCATTTCCGCCAAAACAAGATTCCATATCATTTGGGGCAATATTCCCTTTTCCTTTTCTCCAAATATAATAATCTCTATAATCATTATCTACTGATTTTTTTGCTTCTATAAACCATGGATGTTCATCAGAAGTATGATTCAATACCAAATCCATCATAATATTAATACCACAATTTTCACATTCTTGAATCAGCTTTTTCATATCCTCCATTGTTCCAAATTCGGGCGATATACCATAATAATCTGATATATCATAACCATTGTCAGCATTAGGAGATGGATATACTGGGCTAAGCCAAATAATATCAATTCCTAACTTTTTTAAATACCATAATTTTGAGCAAATACCGTTAATATCACCAATTCCATCACCATTACTGTCACAAAAACTTCTTGGATATATTTGGTATACAACACTGTGTTTCCACCACTTTTCTTTTCCCATAATTACCTCACCTCTTGTTTTTATTTGTTGGATTTAGTATACTATAGAAAACAGTTTCTCTCTTGCATAATATTACCACACAATAACATAATTTTACGATTTTGGAGTTGATTCATATGATTCGTCCTTACTATGAAAATCGAGTACATGGAACATCTACATTCCAATTACAAGTATATTCTCACTATGATAAAGATGGTTTTTATTTTGTTTCACAACATTGGCATGAAGAATTAGAATGGATTTATGTAGAATATGGTATTCTTCATTTAACCATACATGGAAAATCTGTTACATTAAATGCAGAAGAATTTTGTTTTGTTAATTCTGGTGAATTGCATGAGATTAAATCAATTGGGGAATCCTTGCATCATGCAGTTGTTTTCCACCCCAATCTTTTGAACTTTGCATTATATGATGCATGTCAGCATAATTTTATACGACCTATTACAAATGGTAACTTATTATTTCCAACCTCTTTTTCTGAATTTTCATCAGAAGACCATAAACAAATATTGTTTTATATGCAGAAAATAATAGAGCTTTATCATACACACTCTCATTGTTCTTTTTTAAATATTAAAATCCATCTATTACAGGTGATAGAATTATTATTTCAAAAAAATTATTTTTTGAAAAATACATTATCTTCTAAGGGAAATAATTCTTTAAATAAATTAAAACAAGTAATAGAATACATTCATAAAAATAGTACGCAACCAATTTCATTACAAACATTAGCTGAAATCTGCTTTATGAGTCCTAATTATTTTTGTTATTATTTTAAACAGGAAATTGGAAAAACACCAATTACTTTTATCAATGAATATCGAATCGAAAAGGCTTGTGAAATGCTTTCAGAATCAGATTTGTTTATTTCTGATATTTCTCTTTCTGTTGGCTTTGATAATTTTAGTTACTTTATACGAAAATTTCGACAATATAAAGGAGTAACACCAAAAGAATATCGCTTACTTTGTAGGAGATAAATCATAAAATATTGAGGTAAATATATGAAAAAGAAGAATTACAATGAAACTTAGCAAAAAGAGCCATGGTTAAATCTACCATTTCTAAAGAGCGAGATACAACACATATTTTTCTTCTAAATCATACAAACCAATGTCTTTGACAAGAGTTATTTCTTTCAATAGAATGTGTATACTTTTTATTTTGTAGCAACAGTTCTTTTGGTATAATTTCTGTATATGGTTTCCAATAATCTGTAATATAAATTCTTAAAGTGTATTGGTATCATAATTGCCACATTCCCAGTCAATGAGTTGCCTTGTATCAACACAATATACTTTCCATATCCAAAGCTTGTTTTTTAAAATTTAAAAAGTGCCACATTTCATCTAATTGTATTACTACAGCTTCTGAAGAAGTCTGTAGTTTTTCATAATTTTCTAGTGCAAATTTTCTTACCCAACTTAGTACACTTGTTGCTGAAGTATGAAGTAAGCGAGCAATCGTTCTTAAGTATAATCCATTAATATACAATAAACATACAGTTAATTTT